>JBBRQD010000285.1:0-1753 GCA_038227045.1 Planctomycetota bacterium | reverse complement strand
GCCAGCGTAAAAAGGTCGTCGAGTGTCTGATTCCACTTCGCCAAATCGGGCTTGAGCATAGCGACAACTCCTGCCCCCCGATATAGAATCGACACCCTTGGCATCGAAAAATAGTGTTTTCAGTTTAGATTGGGTTTAGCTCCCGAAAAATTCCTTATGCAGCGCGTGGCATGCGGCTGGGATTTCGGAGTTGTTGACCAGGACTGTGATGTTGATTTCGCTGGCGCCCTGTGAAATCATCTGCAGGCTTACTCCGGCCGACGCCACCGCCTTGAATGTGCGCGCGGCCAGGCCGACCGAATGCTTCATGCCTTCGCCGACCACCGCCACGATGCATTTGTCCTTCTGGATGTCGACTTTGCTGGCCAGTTCGTTCAAGTCGTGTGTCAGGCTGGTAAGCTTGTGTTCATCGGTCGTATTCGTGGTCAGCGAGACGCTCACTTCGCTGGTAGTGATCATGTCGATGACGATGTGGTGGCGTTCGAAGATTGCAAAAAGCCGCGCCATGAATCCTTCCATCCCCAACATGCGTTCGCTGCGGACGTTGATCAGCACCTGGTCCTCTTTGTAGACGATGCATTTGATCGGATATTTTGGGTCGATCTCGGCGTGGGTCGTGATGGTCGTGCCGGGTGCTTCGGGGTTGAATGTGTGCAGCACGCGGACGGGAATGTCGCGCATCACGGCGGGAACCATCGTGGACGGGTGCAGCACTTCGGCGCCATAGTACGCGAGTTCGGACGCTTCTTCGAAGCTCAGACGCGCCAGCGGACGCGCGGTTTTGATCAGCGACGGGTCGCAGGTCATCACGCCGGGCACGTCCTTCCAGACCTGAATTTCGTCCGCCATCAGCGCCGCGCCGAAGATTGCCGCGCTGAAGTCCGAACCCGACCGGCCGATGGTGGTGATGTCGCCGTTTTTGTCCTTGCCGATGAAACCGGTGACTACGAGCAGCTTGTTGGCGTGCGGCTTGTATGCCGCGGCGATCTTGTCGTAGGTATCCGGCATGGGGCGGGCGTTCATGAATTTCGAATCGGTGATGAAGCCGAGATCGTAGGCGTTGATCGCCTCAGCGCTTTCGTGGCCGCGCGCGCGCAGCAGCGCGGCGAAACATTTGGAGGAGAGCCGTTCGCCGAAGCTGGTGACGTAATCGTAGAGCCGCGGCGTGACTTCCTTGACCATGTGAATGCCGCGCAGCAAGTCGCGCAATTCGGCGAGGTTCTTCTCCGCGACCGAACGCGGCAGTTTGAGGCCGTCGAGGATTTCAAAATGGCGGTCGGCGATGGCATTATAGGGTCCGTCGATTTCGCCTTTGACGGCCTTCTTTGCGGCATCGAGCAGCTTGTCGGTGACCTTGGAATGTGCGGAGACGACGACGACCGGATTCTTTCCGCTTAACTTGATTTCGCGCTCGACCAGTTCCGCGCACCGGTTCATTGCTTCTGGACTGCCCACGGACGTGCCGCCAAACTTCATTACCTTCATGGATCGAATTCCCTTGTTGCCGCACCGTTTTTCATTCAAATGCCCAGGATGAGGCCGGGCTGGAAGAGGTAAAATTGTAGGGGGTGGCGACGCGGAGTCAAGCGACTGGGGAAATTCGTTTAGAGAACCCCAGGGCCTTTCAAAAGTCCGTCGCCTTGCGCGCCAGCAAAGCGATGGCTTCGCCGGGGTGTGCGGCGAAGCGCCGCAAGGCTCGCGCGACGTTCTTTATTTTGTTTTGCCGCAGAACCGAAAGGATGGCGTTGCGCAT
>JBBRQD010000284.1:0-1807 GCA_038227045.1 Planctomycetota bacterium | reverse complement strand
CATGCGCAACGCCATCCTTTCGGTTCTGCGGCAAAACAAAATAAAGAACGTCGCGCGAGCCTTGCGGCGCTTCGCCGCACACCCCGGCGAAGCCATCGCTTTGCTGGCGCGCAAGGCGACGGACTTTTGAAAGGCCCTGATGCGTCACAGGCTTATTTTCATTCCGATTTGATCTTGAATCGATTGTGTGGTAAACTATGATTTCGATATTGTCATAAACAATTCAACAAAAGTTATTGATGACTTAATGCAGTCTTGATTTGATGCAAGTGGTGCACATAATCCTAAAACACCTGCATGAATCAAACAGAATCAGCGGTCGTAAGAGTTTTATCGAAAGTAAAAATTCCTTGCGAAAAAAATGGATGCTGCTCGTGTATTTCGATAATGCCTCGAGTTCGTGCGAGTTGCCATAACTTCGTCATAACGTTTTTATTATCAATTCGCTTTCGTCACGTCTGCGTGGCGGAGAAAACGCGAAGCCGATTCCAGGGTATTGTTTTGAGGAGGAGGAAAGCATGTCGAATTCCAATACACACATATGTATGCGCACTTTTAATAAGCGTGGCTCGTACGGAAAAAAGGCGCTGCTGTGCACCGTGCTCGCATCGATTGCGATGTTGACAAGTCCGGCGTTCGCGGCGGCCCCGGCAAATGACAATTTCACCAGTTCCACTGCGTTGACGGGTTCACCGGCCACCGCCACGGGCGACAGCACTGGCGCGACGGCGGATGTTGGGCAACCGGCGTTTTTGGGTTCGGCTACAGTCTGGTACACATGGACCGCGCCGTCGTCTGGAACAGTGCTCGTTTCCACAGCGGGCAGCAGTTTCAACACGAAGTTGGGCGTGTACACGGGAACGGCGGTCAATGCCTTGACGCCGGTTCTCAATGGCGAGAACGACAATTACAATGGTAGTGCGCAGAGCCAGGTTGTTTTTGTGGCGACGGCAGGGACGGTGTATCAGATTGGCATCAGCGGGGGCTCCACCGAAGCCGGCCTGTATACCCTGGGTATTGCGCGGGTCACCGCTCCGGCAAACGACAGCCTCTCAAACGCGACCAATTTGGGCAACGCAGCGACATTCAGCGTTCCAGGCGATACGACTTATGCGACCGCCGAAACGGGCGAAACTTTCAATGGAATTGGACGCACGATTTGGTACAAATGGACCGCACCGTCCACGGGACCGTTCCAGTTTAATACCAATGACAGCGCGATACATGTCGAACTGCAGGTCTTCACTGGCACAACATTTCCTTTGACTATTGTGACAGCCGGCTTCGATGCCCTCCAACTGGATGCGACGGCGGGCACGGTTTACTTGATTCAAGTGGACGCCGACACCTTCGGCGGACCTCTTTTACTTAATCTTGCCGCGCGTCCGGCGAACGACGACTTCGCCAACGCCACGGATTTGGGAAATGCGGCGACGTTCACCGCGATCGGCGACAACACCGGCGCAACCAATCAATCGGCAGCGGGCGAACCGAACTTGGGCGACGGCCTGACCATTTGGTACAAATGGACCGCGCCCTTCACAGGCTCCATATTGCTCGACAATACCACCAGCGATATCGTGACGGATGCCGAATTCTCGATGTTCACGGGCACGGCGATCAACGCGTTGACCTACGTAAAGGATGCCAACGGAAACGACGTCAATAGGTAGCCATTCACGCGGCAAGATTATACTATTTTTCTAAAATTGAACGGACGATAATCCATGTATGACCGACTCGACATTATCTTCGGAACGCGAGCATGAATTGGAGCATATGATCCGCAGTCTCGCACGTGAAATTG
>JBBRQD010000283.1:0-1852 GCA_038227045.1 Planctomycetota bacterium | reverse complement strand
TCCCTCATGCCGTGGCGTGTGGGGTCGCATTCCAATCGGTTGACGCCTGGACCCTCGGCGCATGTGGCGCAATTGCGGCAGTGCTTCAGGTAACGGTGGAATCGCTGCGGCCGTTCTACCCACCAAAGCATGTCGAAGAGCTTTCCAATCAAAGCGGGAAAGAAGAACACCAGCCCAAAGCCATCCTAGTACTACAGCGCTACATTAGATGACGCCAGCTGACGGAGATTTCGTATAACCTCCTTGGTAACAAGGAGGTGCGGCATGACGCCTGAACAAATGATGGCCCTGGGTACAGCCTTCGCTGTCTACTTGCGCTTGTTCGAGAATTGTATCGCTTATGAACCGACCGTCGAGCACTTGCATGCCTATTGTCGAGGCTTGCTCTCGAACTTGCCACGCAAGAGTATTGAACCGATTGCCAAGGCTTGCGGCACGGCGGTTCGAACCCTTCAGGAATTTTTGCGCGATCACGTGTGGGACCATTTCCGCATGCGCGATCAATTGCAACAACGCCTGGCTCAGCAGCCAGCCCTCGACGTTGCCGACGAACTCGGGACGATTGGCGTGATCGACGAAACCTCGGTCGCCAAGAAAGGAATTAAGACGCCGGGTGTGCAGCGGCAATGGTGCGGCGCGCTCGGCAAGATCGACAACTGCATCGTCACCGTTCATTTGGCTATCGTCCGCGGGCGATTCAAAACGTTGGTCGATGAGGATCTGTTTTTGCCCCAAGCTTGGAGCGATGATCGGGAGCGTTGTCGTGAAGCCGCGATTCCCGACGACGTGGTCTATCGCCCGAAATGGCGCATCGCGTTGGAGCAATTGGATCGCGCCGCCACCAACGGCCTGGCTTTGAACTGGTTGACCTTCGATGAATACTACGGCAGCAAGCCCGGCTTCTTGGAGAATCTCGACGCTCGGCCCGGAATGCCCTACATCGGCGAAATTCCCCGTAATTTTCGTTGTTTGGCGACACGGCCGCGTGGCAAGAAACCCAAGAAAGGTTGGAAGGGGAAACGTGCCGATAACTTGGCGCGCTTCAGTTCGGCGTGGAATCGACACGACTGGCATGGCGTGTCGCTGGCTCGTTTGACGTTGGACAATCAAGAGTGGGAAGTGCGTTCCGGCCAAGTTTATTTGGTCCGGCGCGGCGAACTGTCGGATCGCACCTATTGGCTGATCGTGGCCCGCAACGTGACGACGGGGGAGGTGAAGTACTTCATCTCGAACGCAGCCGCCGACGCGCCGGTGGAGAAGTTGTTGCGCGTGGCGTTTTGTCGCTGGAATGTCGAACACACGTTTCGTGTGGTCAAGACCGAGATTGGTTTTGACCACTTCGAGGGCCGCAGTTATGTAGGCTTGCACAGGCACATGATTCTGTGCCTGCTGGTCATGGGATTTGTCGCCGAACACACGGATCGGCTCCGGGGGGAAAAACCCGGAGATCACTCTGGAACAGGTGTGCCGAGCGTTGAACCAGCGCTGCCGGATATGGCAGGAGAATCGCCGTGGGACAACGGAAATAGTGTTCACGGCAGAGGTCATCGTTTATCACCAGCAGCGTAATCGCGCTGCCCGAAACTCGCGCCAGCGGCGAACGCCGATATTAATGTAGCGCTGTAGTACTAAGCCTTTTAGAAAAGCACCATTGGTTGGGGGAACGGCGGGTACTCGATTTTGGGTGCGGGAACGGGGCAATGGCCGCCACTCTAGCCGGGCACGGTTATAAGGCGACTGGTGTGGACCCCTCCGAACAAGGCATACGGATCGCCCGCCAAGCCCACCCCACTTTGCATTTCGAGCAGGGGTCGTGCTACGACGACTTGGCGGGAAAACTGGGCCGCTTCCC
>JBBRQD010000282.1:0-2053 GCA_038227045.1 Planctomycetota bacterium | reverse complement strand
CGTAGACTTGGACGCCTGACCGCCCGTATTGGAGTAGACCTCGGTATCCAGCACCAAAATGTTGACGTTGCGTCCGCTGGCCATGACATGATCGAGGCCACCGAAGCCGATATCGTAGGCCCAGCCCTTTGTACTAGCATCGTCAACTTGTTGCGGCGGCAAGAATTCGGGCGGTGGAAACGTGTTTGCGTCCTTTTTTAGACAACGGCTTGATTTTCTTTTTCGGCCCGCGCTTATGTTTGCGATAGCGCGACAGATTGACCGTCTTGGCGATGCTCACCAGTTCGCGCGCCATTTGCAGCGGCGTCAGGTCGGCGTAATGCTTGGTCCAATAGTCGTCGGGCAAAGCGATCGTCAAACCGCGGTGCGTGTGCGCGACTTCGTCGGCCAAATAGTAAATCGAGACTTCTTCGTCGATCTTTTCCTCGCCGTGCGCCCCGCGCAGCGCGGCCATCACGACGCTCAGCAAATTATAGGCGAGCAGCGCCGCACAAAACGAAAACAACGCGGCCTTGGGGTAGCCCAGGGTTTCGATCTCGCCGTCCAGGTTTTGAGCCACTTCCGCAAAGGCGGTTTCAATGCTCCAACGTTTGCGGTACAGCGCGGCGACCTTCAACGCCGAGATTTTCTTGGGGAGATTGGTCAAGATGTGAATGTATCCGTCGCCGTCGCGGGTTGGATCATCGAGCTTGACCGAGATCCGACGAACCAGTTGTTCGCGACCATCGCCGTGAAAGATGCGAACCGACTGCTCGTAGACCATGCCGGTCTCGCAACGTCCGATTGTGCGACGTTGGCCCTCCAGTTCGCGACGCGGCGAGACGCCGTGCTCGCGGGTCACAAAAAAGGCCTTTCGCTCACTGATTCCAAACAGGAATGGAGCCGTGCAGAAGTTGCGGTCGTCGATCCAGACGTCGTGCGGCTCCACGGTTTCCAGCACTTGCGGCAGCAGGCTGCGCTCTTGGGCGTGGCCGTCTTCGCAAGGAAACACGTCGACGAACAAGCCCAGTTCCGGATCGAGTACGACCAGCGCGTGGCCCGGCAACGGGGCTCCGTTCACCGCGCGCAGCTCTTCGATCCGTCGCTCCGTGCGGCGCAAGTGATTGCCGTCGAGCGCCAGCACGCGATAGCCCGGCAACAGCTTGGCCCGCGCCCCCTTGGTGTGCCGCACGATCTCGCCCAGCCGCAATGCCGACTGGCGCACCAACTGCCGCGAGAGCTTGACCTCCATCCGCTGAAGTTTGTCGTACAGGGCCTTGCACGTTACGCCGAGTTCTTCCCTGCAAGACTGATAGGCCGCATGGACCGAAGGATGGATGCGACACGCCACCATGCCCATGATGCCGGCCACACTGGAAAAGAGCAGTTCCTTGTTGGATTGTTGTTCGGCGTGCTCGACGAACATCGCATTGAGCCAATCGGCCGAAACCGCGTTATCCAACGTTGCCCGCATCATGACCGAGATGGGCGCCTGCTTCTCAAACCGATCGACCAATGCTTGCAACGACATTTCAGCAGCTCCATGGACTTGAGACGTAAGTTTCATCGCCAAGCCATTTTACCGATAAATCAATGCCCTGCGAACAACCGTCCCTGCCACGCCCCTGCGTGCTAGTACAAAGGGCTGGCGTGAAGGCTTACCTGCATCGCGAGGACTTCCAACGATTTTGGGAGTATCAATCACCCGCCTGGGCTGGGAAGTTCTTGGACGAATGGTGCGTGCGGGTGATGCGCAGCCAACTCGAACCGCTGAAGAAGGTCGCCCGCAGCTTGCGCCGCCATCGCCAGCTCTTACTGAACTGGTTCCGCGCAGGCGGCAAGATTTCCAGCGGCATCGTCGAGGGTTTCAACAACAAAGCGAAATTGACCATGAGAAAGTCATATGGCTTTCGCGAGTACGAAACCATCGAATTGGCACTCTATCACCAACTCGGCCACCTCCCCCAGCCCAAATCCACCCACAAATTCTGCTGAGGAGGCATTTATCCGAGAAATTACCGTGCAGCAAACGAAAAACTCTCGATGGCCAGACGCCGATTCTCCGGGAATAGGT
>JBBRQD010000281.1:0-2151 GCA_038227045.1 Planctomycetota bacterium | reverse complement strand
CAGCCCGTTGAAAAAGGTCAAAAAACGCATCCGAATTTCGTGCCGCGCTTTGGCATTGCCGACACTAAATGAGATCAGCGAGGGTGCATGCATGGCGATGGGCGAAGACCGCAGTGAATCGGGACAGGGCGAGTTCTGGATCGAGACACAGAGTTTGGCGAAGGCGCCGGGACACCCGTTTTATCAGCGTCTGAGTAAGATATTGAAAGAGCGCGGCTTCAACGCGTTCGCCAGTGGAGCCTGTGAGAAATTCTACAAGGCAGGCGGTCGACCGAGCGTACCGCCGCCGATTTACTTTCGGATGCTGATGATTGGCTATTTCGAGGGATTGGATTCGGAACGCAGGATTGCCTGGCTCTGTTCCGACTCGCACTCGCTGCATGAATTTCTGGGTTACTCGCTGACGGAAGAGACTCCTGACCACTCGACGCTTTCGCGCATCCGGTCGCGTATCGATTTGGAAACGCATGCGAAAGTGTTCGACTGGGCGTTGAAGGCGCTGGCAGAGGAAGACTTGATCAGCGGCAAAACAGTCGGCGTGGATGCGACGACACTGGAGGCGAACGCGGCGATGCGCAGCGTTGTGCGGCGGGACACGGGCGAGAAATACGAAGAGTTTCTGACGCGGTTGGCCAAGGAATCCGGGATCGAAACACCGACACGCGAGGACCTGATCAAGCTCGACAAGAAGCGCAAGAACAAAGGCAGCAACGACGACTGGAAAAGCCCGAACGATCCCGACGCCCGCATCGCGCCGATGAAGGACGGCAGCACGCATCTGGCGCACAAGGCCGAACATGCGGTGGACATGGATTCCGGCGCGGTGCTGGCGGTGACCTTGCAGCACGCCAATCTGGGCGACACGACGACGATCTACCAGACGGTCACAGCGGCCACTGAAAATCTGGAGAAGCTCGCGCAGGATCCGCAGCTTGCGGAAAAAATCAAGCCGTACGTGGAAGAGGTGGTGACGGACAAAGGTTATCACAGCAACAAAGTCTTGACGACGCACGAGGACGCTGAGATCCGAACGTACATCAGCGAACCGGATCGGGGCGAACGAAATTGGGAGAACAAGGCGCGAGAACAGAAAGCAGTCCACGGAAACCGGCGCAGAATCAAAGGAAATCGCGGCAAAGCGTTAATGCGGCGGCGGGGCGAATTGGTGGAACGGTCCTTTGCTCATTGTTATGAAAGCGGCGCAATGCGTCGCACGCATTTAACGGAGCATCCAAATATCTTAAAAAGGCTGCTGCTTCATGTCGCCGCGTTCAATTTGAGTCTGATACTCCGTAAATACTTTGGGTGCGGAACGCCCAGAGAGATGGCGGACAACATGAAACACCTCATTTTCGGACTTTTTGGCGCTATTGCCGCCTGTGCAATGTCGTATGGGGAAAAACGGGATATCCAGCACCAACGTCTCACTTTCATATCGCTCCAAACCGTGGCATGAAGGTGAAGGCAAAACTGGCGTTTATCAACGGTCTGGTAGGCTCAAAACGACCATGGCGGCGATTGCGGCTGTCAGCCAGAACTCGGGCTGCCAAGCGATTCCCCACCAGGATTCGGGGCGGATTCGGCGGTATAAGGTGAGCGAATCACTCAGGGTTGCCAGCAGCGATCCGTCGGGCGAGAACGCGGCCTGTTCGCATTGGGGATCGAGTTCGCGAACGCGAGTTCCGTTGTACGACAGGAGCGGAGGGGTCGAAGCGGAGAATGTGAAAACGCAGTTTGATCCGTCGCGGGAAATGGCGAGTGCTTGTTCGTATTGCGTGCCGGTAACCGTATCAAGAAAGGTGACTTCAATTGCATTTTGTAAGAATCGTTCATCGATAAACGTGAACGGCACCCATTGACTTCTGTTAATGGACCTGAACGGCGCTTTTTCTCCAATGTTGTAGCAGTCATACAGGCAGTCGGAATGCTTAGACGCGTGCACAATCAAAAGATGTCTGCGTTCGGGAGAAACTGCGCCGCACACGAAAATGTCACCCGTTGATTGTCTGTCGCCATATTCGAAATCGTCAAGTTTTGCGCCCGATTTAACGTCCCAGATCTGGATCGTGGGGTCCTCCGCGAGATGCGTGACCACGGTGCGACCGTCCTGGGAGATACTGGCGAAAACGGGCGATTCGTCAATCCAGTAAT
>JBBRQD010000280.1:0-2168 GCA_038227045.1 Planctomycetota bacterium | reverse complement strand
TCTCGTCGGGCAAACTGGAAGGCTTCAACAATAAAATCAAGACGATGCAGCGTCAAGCCTACGGCTACCGGGACCAGGAGTTTTTCCGATTGAAGATCTTCGCATTGCACACCGTGAAGTACGCGTTAGTCGGATGAACCAGATTTTTCCCGCGGAAACCGCTGCGGCGTTGCGCCTCAACGACCAGCACGTAATCGCGACGGGCCAAACGATTCAAATCGTTGAAACAGCCTCAATTCAGGGCAAGTCTCACGAATGGCTGGCAACCAAATTTCCCATCCACGCTTCAGACGGGAAAATCGCTTTCGTTGGGGGAGTGGCGCTCGACATTACGGAGCGCCGACGCACGGAGGAGGTATTGTACAAGTACGAAGAGCGCTTCCGGAAATACTTTGAACTTGGCGTGGTCGGTATGGCGATCACAACACTGGAAAAAGGAATGATCGAAGTAAATGATCAAATCTGCACGATTCTGGGTTATGAGCGTCGCGAATTGTTGAAAATGACCTGGGCTGAGCTGACCCATCCCGATGATCTGCCAGCGGACGAGGCCAATTTCAATCAAATAGTAGCGGGGACTAGCCCGGGCTATTCCATGGAAAAGCGCTTCATTCGCAAAGATGGCCAGATCATTGACGCCACAATTTCAGTGAAATGTCTGCGTCTGCCAGATGGAACGATCGATTGCATTCTAGCGTTGCTGCAGGATATCACAGAACGCAAACGGGCGGAGGCGGCACTGGCACGTTCTCGCGAATTTTACACCGCCCTTATGGAACTGTTTCCAGCGCTTATCTGGCGATCCGGTCCGGATGCAAAATGCGATTATTTCAACAAGACCTGGCTGCAATACACGGGGCGTACTCTCGAACAGGAATTAGGAGATGGTTGGGTCGAGGGCGTTCATTCGGATGACCGGGCCGGGAGCTTGAAGCGCTATGTCGACGCGTTCAATATTCGCGAACCATTCGCAATGGAATACCGCCTCAGGCGTCACGACGGCGAATACCGCTGGATCCTCGATCAGGGTCGGCCATTTCTCGATCCGGAGGGGAATTTCGCCGGTTACATCGGTTCCTGCATGGATATCACCGAACACAAAAATGCGCAATGGGATCTGATAAAATCGCACGGTCAACTGCGCGTTTTGACGACCTCACGCAGCTAGCGGCGTTAATCTGCGAGGCTCCCATTGCCATGATTTCACTTGTGGACGAACACCGTCAGTGGTTTAAATCGAAGGTCGGCACGGCGCTGACCGAGACTTCGCGTGACATAGCATTTTGCGCGCACGGAATTCTTCAACAAAATTTGTTCGTTGTAGAGGATGCATTGGAAGACCCGCGCTTCGCGAACAATCCGCTTATTACGGGAGGTTCGCCCGTCCGGTTTTATGCCGGCTGGCCACTGCGAACGCCGGACGGACATGTGCTGGGTATGCTCTGTGTAAACGATCATGTGCCGCGCCAGTTGAGCAACGAGCAACGGCAGGCGCTGCGTGTGCTGAGCCACCAAGTCATGTGCCAAATTGAAATGCGTCGATTGGCAGCCGAGCGCGAGCGAAGTGTTACCGAGTCGCGCCGCCTTCACTCCGAGACAGAGGACGCGCACGCGGCCATGCTTGGAATTCTCGAAGACCAGACACTTCAGAGCCGGCAATTGGAGTTAGTGCTGTCATCCACCGCAGAAGGGATTTACGGCACCGATTTACAAGGCCGCTGCACTTTTATGAATCGAGCCGCCGCTGATCTACTCGGTTGTAAGGAGGAGGACTGGCTGGGGCGAAACATGCACGAGTTAATTCATCACCATAAATCCGATGGCTCGCCGTATCCTCAGTTGGAATGCCCGATTGTTCGCGCGCTTCAAAGCGGAGATGTTTGTCATGTAAATACAGAGATCTTCTTCCGAAAGGACGAGACTTCATTTGCCGTCGACTATTCGTCTCATCCTGTGTGTGACGGCGGCGTCATCACTGGTGCTGTGATTACATTTTCTAACATCACGGAACGTAAAAAACTTGAAGATGACCTTCCCCACGTTTAGTGGACGCGTCGGTAAGATAGTTTAGCAACCGCAAGGGGAGATCACAGAAGATGAAACGGCGCGCTTTTACGGACGAGTTTAAACGCCAGGCTGTGGCACTGGCGCTCGACAAGAACTACACC
>JBBRQD010000279.1:0-2380 GCA_038227045.1 Planctomycetota bacterium | reverse complement strand
TTTCTCTAAATTCGACATCCTCCGCCGTCAAGCCACCACGATCCGGTTTATCGTAGAGATCGCCACCAAACAGCCAGGCGTCCGGCGCAGGTACGCAGTCAGGCAGTGTGCGCTGATGTGTGTCTGAAAAACAGAAAAGTCTCATGGCTTCTTGTCCACCGATATTGCACGATTTACTAGCTATGTCCGGCGCTGATCGACAGTCCGCGAATTTCGGCGTCACACTCTTCTTTCGGTATTTTTCCAGAGATGATTTCATCCGCCCGGAGGAGCGTTTTCAAGAGTCTTCCGGTTTTCTTGCATTCGCGGCTCAATTCAATCAACCAGTCATAGTCAACGCCCTTTTTGATGAGCGCAATCGCTTTCTTGAGTGCCGGGAAGCGTCCATCCAGGACAAGATGCATAATGCGCACCTCTACGCTACGGCTAGATTTTGACGTGGCCTTGATCATCGGGCCACACGGTACCCAGCGCTTGGGATTTTCCCCATTTTCGTCATAGACCGTGATGTTTGCGCGCAAAGGCAGTGTCGGGTTGCCATTTGGGTGAAGGCTCTGTGCGTGCTTCTTTTCGCGTGCCGGTCGCGGCATTGAATTCATCGGCTTGTTCGCCAAATTCTGCGTGGGCTTTCGGTTCTTCCGTTTCATTGCATCGGTCCTCTCGTGTGATGAAAATTTTCTTTTAAACTCAATCGCGCAGTTTTCTTCTGACCATTTTGCCGTCCTTACCTACCCTGGTTTCGAAAATCGGGCCGGACGGAATGAATGCAAACCTTTTCCCACTGCGCGTCACTCCAGCCGTCGGGCCGATATTCGCTTCGCAACCCGCAACGGTTAATGTGTTCGGGCGTTCGCGGATGTTTTTGATCGCCTTTCCCACTTCAACTTTCTCTTGGGTGGACAAGTCCTTCATTAACGCTGCGCGTTTCGTCTGAAGCACTTTGTATTCCGCATTGAAAAATGCGCAATTCGCCGGGTGCGTTTTGAACTTCTCCTTTGTCTCATCTAGCCCGGCAAGGTGGCGCTCGATGGAAAGTATCTCTCTGATTCTGTCATTCATGGAAATGTCCTTTCTTTCAAATGATGATAAAGGTTGAGCACCGTTACACTGTTCGAACTATTTGCTAGACGCCCAAGCCGAGATTGAGACCTTCTTTAACCATCTTGGTCGCCAAGTTACTCCCGTATCCGTACTCGACTACGAACGTACAATTTCCGCGCCATTGCCAGGGGTTTGTGTTTACATTTTCCGCCACCCATTCGCGTGCTCTATCGGTAAAAAGGTAGAACTGGACAGCGCTACCGCAATTGATCATCTCAACGTCTAAATCTTCCATGGGAGCTTTCCTCGAAAATCTCTTTTGGGAACGATACTGACACCGCCGGGATACTTTCTGCACGCCACTCATTTCAGTCTCCTATTCTGTCGGCTTCAAAGTGTGACTGCCTGCTGCTGCCGTTCTCGCTGGCATCCAGGACAAGCACATATTTCGTGTGGTGATTTCGCGAATAGGCAGCAGCGACCAGAGCATGGATTTGCGTGCAAGAATCGCGTGTCCGCTCGTTGTCATGTCAATAACATGACCAGCGAGAAACAGCCAATATTTACAGTCCAGCATGGAATCCTCATCGTCAGACATTACCACCGCTGCCCGTTGGGCCGGTTGGTCGAGCGTCGTCGGGTCTGATCCCTCGGCTCGTCTTGATGAACTCGGCAGTAGATTACCACATTGAGACTGGGTTGTCAAAAAGCGGGCAGGCGGATTTATTCCCCGACGAGGCGAACCGGCTCCTTGTTCGGTCATTGCTGAATTGCGCCATATGAGTGACTACATAATCCGTAGCCAGTTCGGGGTACATGCCAAATACGTTTTTCGACCGCTCACCGCTCCAGTTTTCGGGTCTGAATCAGTGTCCAGCTCCCAGATCGGAAATTTGAATTTGGCGCAAAATGTCCGTACTGCCGGAAAACTTCGATTCGCCGCATCGACCACGAATACTTCGTCGGTTTCGTGCTGCCGGAAGACCAAATGCGAATCGCAGACACCAGAGATAACAACAGCGCCTGCACCATGTCGGTGTTCTACCTTGCCGCACCAGTTTCTTTGCCGGAATGATGGATAACGACAAACGCAGAATCGACTCCCGGCGCATATTTGTCTAATTTATTATAAAGTACTGCCATACATGAATTACTGTTCACATTGAAGTGCGAGCGTTCGGATAGAATTTATAAAGGGCATCGAGAATCATCAGCTTAATTACGGGCATTCGGGGTCGCCGGGGAAACTCACCGCTTCATATCGCTCGTTCGGAGCCGGGCCGCTGGATAGTGCGCGGCTGATTCGCACGTTGCCGATTCGCGGCAATATAACCAGCCA
>JBBRQD010000278.1:0-2401 GCA_038227045.1 Planctomycetota bacterium | reverse complement strand
GTCGTTATCGCGCCGCGCCGGGCAAGTTGAACGAGGCGGTCGAGCAAAGGCGTATCAAGAGGATACGCCGTGCGAGGCCAACGAAGTTCAACGCCGCCCGCCGCAAGCGAGAACGATGCTTTAGAAATGCGCGGGTCAATATTTCGGTTTCGTGTTTTTCGTCACGAGTTCGCCCATTGTTTCTGCGAATCGCCTGCCCATTTCGCGCGCGGATGCGGCATCGAAATGCAAATTGTCGCCTTTGTCCTTGAGGCCCGACGCGGCGGCGATTCCATAGTTCGAAATCTCCTTTGTCAACCCGTGCAGAATCGTATTGAAGTGCTCGGTGGCGTCCTTGTTCTTTTCGTTGAGCTGCCCCAATTCGCCGGCGACGAACGGTACGTTGGGCGCGTCGAGATCTTTCCGCAGCCGCGCGACCAACTCCGTTAAATTCGCGGCGTATTTCTCCGACGGTCCCGGCCCGCGATCGGCTTCGCCCTGATGCCAGATGATGCCCTTGAGCACGCCGTCCTTCTGCGCCAGTTTCATTCGGCGTAGCATGTCGTCATAGGGATGCGTCTTGGTGGCGGCGTCGAGGGCTCCAGGTATCCAGGACGAAATCGAAGAGCCGCCGACGGCGCAGGGGATCAGCCCGATTTTGGCTTGCGGATTCACTTCAGCCTGCGCTTTCCCGAAGGCCAGGCCGGGGCCGACTCCCGCTCCGGGTTTGTCAAAATGAAGCGGATCGACGGCCGGAACCCATTGTCCATCCTTATTGAGCGCAAAGACGCGTGGATGAATTTTCTTGCTTTCGTCGTCGACCTTCCCGCGCCCGGCCATATTGGATTGGCCGATCAGCAGATACAGGTCGTAACGGCCACCGTCCGGCTCTCCGGTCTTTGCGCAGAAAGAGCAACCAACGATTTGCACGCACACCAGCAGCGTCCACAATCTCATGAAACAGCCTCCCGCCCCATATTGATGAGCCGATGTTGACTACACGCCGGAAGGAGGTGTGCGGCGAAAAAAAGCAGGGCGGATTTCTAATCCGCCCTAATCTTATTCATGTTCTGTTTTCGGAAATAACATTTCCACGATCTCTTTTCGACGCGCAAACACGGCCTGTACATCCGCGTCGCTCGGCCTTTGTTTCGGCTTGAGCGCGGCTTCGCGTTTCGCTTCGTCCGCGCGTGCGGCAAGAATGGCATCATGGAGTTTCACGAATCCGGCTTTGTCGTCATTCGCTGCTTTTTCAGCAGCGGTGAGCACCACGGCAGGATTCGCGGCTGCGCTTTTAGCGGCTTTTGCCAGCCAGTTTCGCTGCGTTTCCAAGACCGCAAGACGCGCTTTCGTGTCCTCTTTCGCAGAAACTTCCGGATTGGGATCGATGCCCCCTTCGTCGATCTTCAAAGCCCAGCGCACGCCGCCGAGCAGATGCGCGCGGAATTGTGCGTCGCTCCAGGCCGATTCGCTGTTTCCGAAATTCGTGTAGAAGACGCGGCCCTTTCCATAATCGCGCACCCAGCACAGGGGCACCATCTTCGCCAGTTTTGGCGACGATTGGGCCATGTTCAACGCCAGCAGCACGCGCACTTTTCGCGGATCGAAATAATGCTGTTCGCACAATTCGTCGTTCCATTGAAACTCCGCAGGAAACATTTTCGTCGCGGCGTGAGTAAGATCGAGGTTGGTGACGGCCGCGCCGTGAGTCCAGGGATGGCGCAGATACGTCGCGCCGAGCATTTCATAATACGGCCTGAATTCTTTGAACGTGTCGGTCGCGCTGTGAATGCCGATGAAGGCTTTGCCGCCGCGCAGCCATTTTTGAATCTCGGTGAACGCGGCAGGTTTGATCGGCAAATCGCCGCTGGTGTAGAAAATCAGCGCATCGAGATCTTTCAATTTTTCAGGTGTAATCAGAGCGGCGTCCTGGATGCATTCAGTCTCGTAGAGGCCGCTCTTCGTTCCGATTTCGGAAAGCGCGGATTCGGCGATCGACAGAGTGCCGGGCGAACCAGACGGGCGGGTGACGACACTGTGCGTATAGCCCATGGACTGTGTCAGCACCAAAATCCTGATGCGCTTCGGAACCCCTTCGGGCTGGGCGGGCGCGGGTGTGGTCCCGCTGAGCGGCGCGGGTTCCGCGGCGAACATCGACAAGCACCAGCACGCGGCGTAGATTCCTATAATTCGTCTGAACATTACCCCCCCGGGATGTGTTTCTGCTGTATAGAGTTTCGGCAGATTTGTGTCGCGGCTTGACCGCATGTGGCGCATTGCCGTCAGGGCCTTTCAAAAGTCCGTCGCCTTGCGCGCCAGCAAAGCGATGGCTTCGCCGGGGTGTGCGGCGAAGCGCCGCAAGGCTCGCGCGACGTTCTTTATTTTGTTTTGCCGCAGAACCGAAAGGATGGCGTTGCGCATG
>JBBRQD010000277.1:0-2452 GCA_038227045.1 Planctomycetota bacterium | reverse complement strand
CTGCGTCGGCGCTCGGGTCGCTCTCCAGCGTTGCCCTGTCCTCCGCGCAGGCAGTGGTAGTATATACGTGAAGGTGGTAAAACTCAACTCAGGCCGGAGTACCCAACATTCCGACTGGCCCTAAGAATGGGGGCAGGTCAGTATTCCTCTATTCCTTATTTTGTTCTGCAACGGACGTCGTCACTTCCGCCGCGTACCGTTCCAGTTCCTCCATTCCTTTCCGATCCGCTGAATTGTTCGCGAATTTCTCCGCCATCATTAGCGTAAACAGCAGATTCAGCGCACTGGGAACCTGCGAATTGCCATTTGCGCCCGCAGATTCTCCGTTCGCCCCTGCTCCGCCGCCACCACCGCCCATAATAATCACGCGGTCCGGCACCAGCGGCTGAGCGCTCTTCGAGAAATTCTCGCCGATCTGCTGCATCGCGTAAATGCGCGGATCGCCGTACGCTTTCAGCTTCTGGTACAACCCGGTCGCTTCGGCGATACCCAGGCTCGCCACACGCAGCGCTTCCGCTTTGCCGACCAGTTCTTTCGCGCGTGCTTCGCCCTGGCCCATCAACTCCTTCGCACGCGATTCGCCTTCGGCGTTCAACATTTTCGAGCGGCTGTCGGCTTCCGCCATCAAAATCTTCTTCGACTTTTCGGCTTCCGCCATGGCCACTTCACGCTTGGCCATCTCCCGCGCTTCGGCTAATTGCGCTTCGCCGCGGTTGTGCGCGATCTCGACGTTGATCTTCGTCTGCGTCAACTCCACCTGCTTCTCGGCGCCGGCTCTGGCATCGTTCAACTCACGCTGCCGGTTCGCCGCTTCCTGCTGCTTCGAGAACGTCGCGACCTGCTCCTCCGCCAGACGCCGTGTGCGCAACTGGTCCAGGAGTCGTTCGATGGCATCGTCCTGTCCCGCCTTGAGCTTCGATTGCGGCCGGCCGATCAGCACCGCAATGCAGTTGATATCGTATTCCTGAAACCGCTTGCCGAGTTCCGACGTGGCGCGCTTTTGAATTTCGTCGCGCTTCATCATCAAATCGAGCATGTGCGAACTCTGCGCGACGTCGCGGAAGTAGGACGCGAGTATCGGGTCGAGAGTCTGGCTGATGAGCCGCTTCACGTCGCCGAAACGCTGGATCACGCTGGGCGCTTTTTCATAATCGATATGGACCACCAGCGAGAGCGGCAGCACGGGTTCGTAGCCGTCGGCTGTAATCAACTCGATGCTGGTGAGATCCTCGTCGTAGCCATGTTCCTCCTCCTCGCCTGTAATCCAGCGCAATACGAAATTAACCGTGGGCACCAGTTCGATCTTCATCGCGTACGGATTGAGCGCGTACTTTCCGGGCGTCAGCGCGCGTTTCCAGACGCCGCGCTGTCCCGCTTCAACCTGTTCGCCATACCGGAAGGTGACCCCCGTGGTGTCTTCGCCGGTCTGGCCGCAGTACGACACCACCACGCCCACATAGCCGATGGGAATCAACGTCTTGCTTTTCATCTCAACCGTGGCGAACCAGCGGTTGATGAAGAACGTGCCGTCGGTAAGCACCTGCAACTGCTTGCCGCGCCGCCCGCCCAATTCCAGGAACGCTTCGGGATCCTGAAAGTACGAATGTCCGCGCTTCGAATCCGGCGCGTGAACGTCCGGCGCAATGATCTCGCCGGCTTCCAGCGTCGGGCCGTCGTGCACGGTCACGATGCCGATCTGATCGACAATCTGCACCGCGGTGCTGCTCTCCTGCGCATCCTTCTGATTCGCGCCCGGAGTTTGGTCCATGCGTTTGGTGCCGACGACAATCGGCTTGAAGCCGTCCAGGTTGCGCAGAAGCACCTGCCATTCCTGGCACTTGGCAACTTCCTTGTCACTGACCGGTCCCGTATACACGCGATCCTCGGCGATGACCACGAACAGCGCGAGGTTGACCGCATACACGCCTTCGCGCAATATCGCGCGCTGCCGTCCGCGCTGTCCGCCGCCATTCAAAAACGCCAGCGCGTCCTGGTACGCGTTGCATTGAACGTTGCGGCCGAGCGTCTGAATCGGCGTCAACGCGCTGCCGTCGCGAGCGTACACATAGCCGATGCGCCCTTCCGAAATCTGGACGAGCGGCTGTTTGTGAATCCGAAACTGCCACGGGAAGTAGCCAAAATGCAACCCACCGCGCAGCACGAGCGCCTGATAACCCGCTTTGCCATCGACCGAAACAATTCCACCGCCCTTAAGCGAGCCGGAAGGCGACCAGAGCTTTTCGATCACGCCGATTTGGTTATGCGGAATGTACCGGATGCCAATCAGCCACATGAAAATCGGTATGCAAAAAATGTAGCCGTTCACGATGCTAACGCGGCAAGAAACGCTACGGATTAGATTGATGCAGGAAGCAAATGCGGTGCACTTTCACCGGTGAAGTAGGCTTGGACGGCATCTCGAATAAAATGGAAGGCTGAAACGCCTTGCTGG
>JBBRQD010000276.1:0-2461 GCA_038227045.1 Planctomycetota bacterium | reverse complement strand
TCAGTTCGGCCGCATACCGGACGATAAAGCTCATGTTCACAATGGTCCTCCCCCCGTGGAAAGTTGTCTGCAAACACTTCCTCGGTCAGGGGGGATTTTTGCTTTAACGCTTTTGGTTTTTCCTTAACTATGTGCCATTCCACACTGTCCCCTAAACTCCGGATGCGCCGCTTCTGGACGCAGACGCAGCAGCAGCCCGCGAATGGGTTTGAAGAACTTCATCCCGCGCATGTCATGGGCCGCAAAACACGGCTTGGCTGGCTCGGCACCGTCGTTCATAGTCTAATTAGCTACCCGACCAATGCAACCCGGACCGAGGCGGAACTTGCACCCGCTGGAAATGCGCGCTAGCGTGGCGCACTACGTCCCCGTTATTCATAAAATTTTGAATGGGTTACGCGCCATGTTGCGGATTATTTGCGGATTACCTTACGTGTCTTCGATTAATTTCTGGAACTTAATGGCCTAAAGAGTATCCAAAGAGAACAATATTAGTGCGCGCGGAGTGTTTCATCGTGGTCTTGAATTGCGCGGCGACGGTTTTTCCTCCGAGTTGTATGCGCACGGTTTCGGAGGTTGGATTTCCATTGGCGTCCACCGGCTGTCCCGACACCAAGTCGCTTTTCAATGTACCGAATTGTTTGAGGAAAACGCGCACGACAGGAACACCGCCGTCTGAGAATCCAGTCACCTGCGTGACCATTTTGCCGTCGCTGGATTTCATGGGTTTCGTATTGTTGAAGACAAATTGCCGCGAGTAGCCGCCGATTGAAACAGTAATCGGGGTGCCGGGAATGAGGACAGTTGCGGGATCGAACGTCATAATGGCAATCAGCGTTGCGCTGTCACCTTTCAAACCGCCGAACTGAAGGGTACAGTGCAGCAGATCGAAATTAATGGCACCGTCCATCACGATGATAGTCAGAGTTGCCGTCGTTGCGGCCCCGTTGGGAATTTGAGCGGTGGTTGTCACCGTGTAAGTGCCGACCGTGCTGAAAATGTGCTGTACCACCGCACCCGTCGCCGTTGGGCTGCCGTCGCCGAAGTTCCACGTCACAATTGCGCTGGCGGGCGTCACGGCTGCAGTAAAGGTGATGGGCGAATTCGTGATCGGTGTTGCCGCAAATGGAAGGGGCGAAAAGCTCGCGCTCAACATGAGCGGACTCACGCTAACCGTCGCCGTCGCGGAATTGTTGCTGAGCGTCGGATCGAACTGGTCCGACGAGACGCTGGCGCTGTTCGTCGTCGATGCGCTGGAGAAATTGGCTGGTACGTTAAACGTCGCCGTGATCGTGGCGGATTGTCCGGGCGCCAGTGTGCCGATGTTGCACGGAAAAGCCGTCGTGCTGGCTCCGCTGTTGGAAATGAACGTCAAACCTGCGGGTGTCGGGTCGGCGACAATGACGTTGGTGGCGTCGAAAATCGCATCGTTGTTTTTTACAGTGATCGTGAAGACAGCATTCTGACCCGCAAAAACCGAAACCGGACCCGTCTTGGTGATCGAGACGTCAGCTTGGGTGGGCGTGACCGCTACCTTGACCGGCTCACTTCCCCCCGCAAACGGCGAACCTGGAACTGCGGTCAACGCGCCCGTGTTGGCGTCGAATGCAAAAACTGAAATACTGCCAGAATTCTCGTTCGCGGTGATGACAAAGCGATTGCTGTTGTCGACGGCGCTCCCGCTCGGCCCAGCACCAGAAGCGAAGGGCGATCCCGTCACCGGCGTAATCGCCCCTGTTGTGGTATTGACGCTCAAGACGGAAACTGTCCCAGGTCCACTCATCCCGTCATTCGAAGTGATAATAAATTTTCCCGTGCGGTCAATCGTAATATGATCCGGAACGTCGCCGATTGCGACCGCTGCCCCCAGCGACGTCAAGACACCGGTGGTTTGATCGATACTGTATGCCGAGATGCTCGCGTCGGAGTAGTTTGCGACATAAACGAATTGACCCGTCGCGTCGACGACGACCGAGTTCGCCGAATTTCCGGCGAGAAATGGAGAGCCGGCGACCGGCGTCAGTGCACCAGTGATTGCATTGACGGTGAAACCCAACACGTTGCCGGGACTGTTGTTGTCCGTCACATAGGCAAAGCGCCCCTTCGGATCGAAAGTAATAAAGTCGCAAGCACCGCTTACGGCAAACGGCGAACCAGCGAGCGGTGTCAGCGCGCCGCTGGTCTGATCAATCGTGTATATCGAGATATCGCTGCTACTCTCGTTCGCAGCATACAGGAATTTACCCGACGGATGCACAGTCGCAGCGTTGGGACGAGAACCCGCGGCAAATGGCGAACCGGTAACGAGCGTGAGGAATCCGGTGGAGCAATTGTCAAATGATGTGGATGGCGATGTTGAAATCATGCGGCGTTTTCCTTGATGCCATCCACGAAACGAACAAGCTTGATCACGTCTGCCAACAACTCCGATTTATTTAATTTCCTCCAGCCTTTTGCCGCG
>JBBRQD010000275.1:0-2464 GCA_038227045.1 Planctomycetota bacterium | reverse complement strand
GCAGATTCGCAGCCACGATATGAGCACCGAAAGAGGTCACGAAACCGGACAGCGAGAGGATTATGAGATACCAATAGCGCTTCGACATGGATTTACTTTTTAAATGTCCACTTCACAGATGAACTTATTGTAAGTCAGTAGAACCTACGTTCTAGCTAGTTCCTGGCTCTAAACGGCGGTTGAAAGCTGAAAATCTGCCCGCACTTGGCCGCGCTTGGCCTGCACCAATTTAACTTCCGCATCCAAAACGATCTTTCGTTATCAAAATTGCTGGTCAACCCGGTGCTTGCCTTGGTTTTAAGCCAAATCATAGTTTTTTGAACAGGACGCGGGGTAAATCCAAATGCAATGAAATTTTCCGTATATAAATGTAATCGAAACGCAAGGCTTGAGTCACTAAAGCGTAGCACGTCAGGAGAAAATTTATGGAAACTCGAATGAAACATACACTTTTACTTTTTACGGCCGTCGCAGCCGCATGGGTGCTGAATTGCGGAGCGAACGCCATTGATGTCACCCTTACATCCAGTTTTGGAGAAGCCTTTCCAACAAATACGACGGTCACTTTTTTTGCCGCGGCAACGAATACGAACGGAGTGACAACGTACACCTGGGACTTCGGTGATGGCACTGCACCCGTGGTCACGTCCGTCCCGATGATCGATCACATTTTTACGATTGAGGATATTTACACGGTCTCGGTGACGGTCGACAATGGCGTGGATGTGCCCGGCGGGGATCTCGTGTTATTCGAAGCGGTGGTTCCGCCGACCCCAGACGATCCAACCGCACCGATTGGAATCGACAGTGGCGATCCCGTGGATGAGAATCCCGACGATAATTTTTCGTTCAGCCTGACTCAGGCGCAAGATGGATTTATCAGCGGAACACTTTCGGTCACCGCCCCTCTCTTATCGCGCGCGGGCGACTCTTTTGAGACCGATTTTGGCGACGGCTTGATTGGACGCGAGGGTGCAAGTTTATTGCACCAATATACCGATCCCTTTAAACACATTTTTATTTTGTCTTCAACGAACAATTCCGGCGGAAGCATGATTGGTAAATTGCGCAAGACGCTGGTTTTTTCAAATTTTGAGCTGCCGGATTCAAACATGGATCCCAACGTGGTGGATCTGCCGTTGTTGAGCCGAAAGCTGGCGTTTAAGTCGCTCAAAGGAAAGTTCAATTTCGCGAGCAATTCAGCGCCCATGTCGCAAGTGCGCTCGGTAGGTCAGCCATCAACCGATATCGTGTCCGTCTCGTGGGCAATGACCCTTCCGGCGGGCTTCAATGTGAATACACAAGTTGTCGATATTGCCGTCGGCAATGTGGTGGACAAAGTTATGTTAACAAGCAATGGGACGGGAGTGATCGCATCGAATTCTCCGTTCAAATCCGTAAAATTCAAGTTTCCAAGATTGAAGAACGGACAGACTCAGTCGTTAGACGCGACCTCGTCAATCGTTACGGTGAAGATGTCGTCACATGATCTTCCCAGTCAGGGGTTCGACACAGAAGGGATTACGCCGCGGGCGGCTATTGCCACCGGCTCGAAAGGGCCATTTACCCGGAGCATCCAGGTTGCGACGTATTTCGCTGGTGTTTCGTACTCTGGCATTGCCACGGTTGCTCTGAACGTGACGTCAAACGGCAGTTTCGGCACAATATCCGGCCGCAGCAGTCGGCCGTAACACGCACGTGAACCCAGCGTTTTTAAAGAAAATGGCAAAAATGCCGACAAGGGAATGGAACAATCCGCTTTCATCCGCGGGGGCTCGCGCCCGCTTTTTTTTATTATGAGTGTACGCGAAGTATGCGCTCCAAGATATTCCGCATGTCGGCTGCCGGTTCCGCACGTTCTATAGCCGGAAAAATTGCGCTTGTGACCGGCGCGGGCATGCGGTTGGGCGCGCGCGATCGCTGAAGCGCTGTCGAATCGTGGTTGCCGGATGATTTTACATTGCAACGCATCGCGACACGATGCTGAAAAACTGGCGCGCGGCATCCGCGAAAACGGTCGTGATCGCGCACATCAAGGCACGTGGCGAAGAAGCGGCGGAGAAAAAATCCGAGCCCGGATTCAAAGCGCGGCGTTAGGTTGTGGAACGGACACATGGTTGGATGAACCGGTTTCGCCGCTTGTTGATTCGCTGGGAGAAGAAAGCAAAAAACTACGTCGCACTTTTGCACTTCGTCTGCGGCATTATCTTTCGCACCGCAGGGGTTTTGGTATAGGTTCTTAGCACTACAACGCTAAGTTAAGCTCATTTTTCAAATTGTAAATGCCGATGTCATAACCGGGACATTGGAGATTTGCCTATGGACGATGCGAGTGTGGCCGTGGGAGATATCAGCGATTTGCACCGGCTGTTGAAGCTGTTTGCGGGTTTTTTCTCGGATTGTTTTTCACGTGCGCCGACCCACGGACATCTGGTCACGTATATGGCCGGTCAGCATAGTTCTT
>JBBRQD010000274.1:0-2512 GCA_038227045.1 Planctomycetota bacterium | reverse complement strand
GAGCGCCAGTGCCACAGCCTGGCGTTTAAACTCGTCCGTAAAAGCGCGCCGTTTCATCTTCTGTGATCTCCCCTTGCGGTTGCTAAACTATCTTACCGCCGCGTCCACTAAACGTGGGGAAGGTCAAGTTCCACACACTGGAATGTTAGGTGGCGGTAAAAGTTACACCCAGAAACTTTCATCAATTGTTGGTTTGCTCGGAGCGAAGTTTATCGTTTGCGATTCGTCAACGCGAAACGAGATAGCAGAAAATGGGCACACCGAGGCATTCAAAATAACGGTGTCGCCGGATGAGCTATCGAAAATACCGCCGCTCTCCGGCCATGTGTGCCATATTCCTGGACCTGACGAACTGGCGTTCATTCAATTGACGAGCGGTTCCACAGGCCAGCAAAGGGCGATAAATATTAGTCACCGGTCGGCGTGTCACAATGCTTGGGCTATCGGCAATGCACTGAACTGCACTCAATACTCAGAAAACGATAGCGGTGTATCGTGGTTACCGTTGAATCATGATATGGGTCTTGTCGGCTGCCTTCTGTTCTCAATTGTTTATGGTTTTGATTTGCAGCTTCTTAGGCCTGAAACGTTTTTAGCCCGTCCCCGTACATGGCTGCAGATTATCAGCGACTGCAAAGCAACAATGACGACCGCCCCCAACTTCGCATATCAGTCGTGTATTGAGCGCATTGGATCGCAGGAACTTTCTGGATTGGATTTATCGTCCGTGCGTGCCCTCATGACTGGCGCGGAGATCATCCGTGCAGACACTTGCAATTCATTTCAGGAGCTTTTTGCGCCATCTGGTTTGCAGCCGAACGCATTTGTTCCGTGTTATGGTTTGGCGGAGGCAACATTGGCGGTCACATTCGATTCTTCTCGTAGTGGCATCCATACATTGCCAGTGCCGAACAATAGCGAACCCCCTGGAGATCTTCAGTCGATAGTTTCCAACGGCAAAGCGATTGCTGATACCGAAATTCAAATCGTTGTTCCCGGTCGACCGACCGAAATTTTGACGGATGGGATGGTGGGCGAAGTCTGCGTGAGAGGCCCGGGAGTTTTTTTAGGCTATTACGGGGAAGTGCCTCACCAAGATTGGCTTTATACCGGTGATCTTGGATTTATCAGCAATAGTGAACTTTATCTAACGGGCCGCTGTAAAGATTTGCTGATTATTCGCGGAAAGAATCTAATGCCCAGTGATCTGGAATGGATCGCTGAACGTGAACTCGGTGGCGGTGGAACCGAACGAACCTGCGCATTTAGCGTTCAGAATGGTCATGAAGGCGAACAGGCGGTGCTCGTGGTTGAGATTCCACAAAGTCTACTTAATTCCTTACATATATTAGATCGCGGAATTCGAGCAAGAATTGTAAGGGAAATCGGAATTAGTGTCGCTGATCTTGTTTTTGCAAGGCGCGGTCAAATACCTAAAACTACCAGTGGAAAGGTTCAGCGCAACCTTTTGAAACAACGCTATTTGGCGAATGGACTTGAACGGATTCAAATTGGAGATGCTCATGAGTAAAAAAGTTGAGCAAGCGCTATTAGTACTTTCAGCAATCTCCCATCGGGATTTTGGTTCGATTAAACCAGAGCAGGAATTGAGCATTGATTTGGGCATTGATTCGCCGAAAGGGCTTGAATTGATGCTCGAACTTGAAGCGCAAGCAAATATCTTTATTCCTGACGACGAGGCAGCTCGAATGATAACTGTGAAGGATTTAATAACGTTCATAGAGAAGACTGAAGACCAACAATAGAGCGGATAGACGTTGCATGAGGCAAATTGCAACCTCTGATCGAATTGATTCTAATTGTGGCACAACGGATCTGGGACTCGATGCCCATTTAATGTGACATTAAGATCGACCCGTTCGATGAGCCGGATTGGCGGCGATCATGCATAGCTTGCCGATACCTCAGCCGACTTCGAGAATGACGAGCGGTCTTTCTTGGACGAGGGCAGATACGACGCGACAGACTCGCGCCCATCCCACAAAGGGTATGACCGCGGCGATTTTGCGGCGGGGAGTGGGAGGAAGAGGAGGAGCACGGCTGGACAGAGAAGTCGCATCAACAGGTACTTTACCATATGCCAGAAATCGCGGCCAGTCTTGCAACGACCAGATCGGCCATCCATTCAAGGGCATCTAATCCCTTCCGGCATTGTTGGGACCGGCTCGTTTTCAGGATGCGCATCCGAGATGACATACGGTTCCAGCGGCTCGCCCACTTCGTCCGCCCATTTCTTGAGCACCTGCACGGCGGAGACGCGGGCCATGTGACTCTTTGAGTTTTCCACCATCCAGCACAACGACTCGAACCAGCTTTCCTTTTTTGCCTGAAGCCGTTCGCTCAAGGGCAGCTTGATCCGGGCCTTCGATGCTCCGACGTAGCCGTTCACGCGGCAAGATTCTCTTATTTTTCAAAATGGAACGGACGATAATCTATGTATGAGTGACTCGGCATTATCTTCGGAACGCGAACGTGAGATGGAGCAGTTGAT
>JBBRQD010000273.1:0-2527 GCA_038227045.1 Planctomycetota bacterium | reverse complement strand
TCATTATCGCGCCGCGCCGGGCAAGTTGAACGAGGCGGTCGAGCAAAGGCGTATTGGGAAGATACGCCGTGCGAGACCAACGAAGTTCAACGCCGCCCGCCGCAAGCGAGAATGATGCTTTAGAAATGCGCGGGTCAATAATGCGGAAATTTGCACAAAATGACCGGACTGTGATCATCATTCAATCCACTCAATCTACAAAAGAGTGCGTCAAAATTATGGACAATCTATTGTTGATTTGGGACAGTATTTGTTTTTGTGGCATCGTGATTGTGCAGAGAACGGGCTAAGCGATATTCACCGGGGGTGATGCCTTCGATGCGGTGAAAGACTTTGGAAAGATGAATCGCGTCGCTGAAACCGCATTCAACAGCAATGGTCTTGAGCGTCCTACCAGACTCACTCAACTGGCGTTTAACGCGCTCCAAACGCAGATGTGTCATTGTTTCGTAGACGGACTTGCCTAAGAATTTCGCGAACAGGCGTGCAAGCGTGCGCCGCGTGGTGTTAACGTGCGACGCGACCTGATCGACGCCAACCGAATTGTGAGCATTCTCGGCGATGTAACGCATCGCCTGAGACACCACGGGATTTTCGACTGCAAAAGCGTCACTGGATTGCCGGGCCAGCAACTCGATTGGAGGCAGGCGAATGATATCCTTCGGTGCCGCAGTTCCGTCCATCAATGAATTCAGAAGTTCGGCCGCGCGATAGCCGACGCGTTCGAAGCCGAATTCGATGCTCGATAGCGATGGGGCGGGATGGGCGGAAACGACCGTCTCGTTGCAGCAACCCACCAGAGCAGCGTCGGCGGGCACATTCAGTTTGTGCAACCGACACGCTTCGGCGACATAGCGGCACAGTAAATCGTGGGAAACGAAGATGCCAATGGGTGGAGTCCAACTCGCGATCCAGCGACCCAGGATTTTTTGAAAATGCTTCCAATTCCTGGCGGAGAAGGAATAGTCGATATCGGCCCAGCACTCAGAGCACGGCCAGCCGGTCTGAGCAAGTGTCGCGCAAAAACCTTTCAATTCCAACTGGGAACTGCGGTCGTTGGAAAAGCCGATGAATCCAAAAGTGCGGAATCCGCGAGCCATGAGATGACGGGCCGCCATGCGCCCGGCTTCTTCCGCATCATGAACCACCGCAGGCAAACCGCGAACGGGAGAATTGAGCCACACGTTGACGACTGGGACGCGCGCTTTGAGCGCGCGTTTGGCCAGGAGTGGCGTCGCGCGGGCAATGATACCGTCCGTGCGCGTTTTCTGCCCGCTGTGCAGCAACAACAGTTCAGCAAAAGGTGTGACCGAGCATTCCCAATGTCCGCAAGCCTCTGCGTACTGTTGAATGCCGGCATAGATTTTGTGATGATGAACGACGGGTTCGTTCAAATCTATCATTACCGTGACGCGTCGCATTTGGGCCATAGATTCCGCCTTATCTTCTGAAGATTTGTCCCAAAAAGACAGCTGATTGTCAACTATTTTCCATTTGTGAGCGGTATATTGCCGTGAGCTTCATGACAGAAGCGTTTACCGTGAGCTGCCGCGAAAAATGGATTCCTTTTCAGAAGGTTCTCGTAGTGGCCAAACTGTATTTGATGGTATTCGCGCTTACTGGAATGTGCTTGGTATGGAGCACTGAAGGTCCATTCGTAGCTGCAATTGAGCGCTTCGGACGCAAGCTGGATGCAGGTCAATCCGGCATGTGGCGAGTGTTGCTGGGAGAAAGTCTGACAAAAGGAATCCCGACTCATGACCACTATGGCACTAAAACGCGAACTGTTCCAATCCGATTTCCAGGCTGCTGAATTCACCGCGCGGCACGCCCGGATATTCGACGCCATCGGCAACGAGGCCTGCGCGATAATGCAGGGTGCCGGCCGCGTCCGCCGCTCGGAGAACTTTCGCCAGACCAACGAATTTTATTATGTTTGCGGTGTCGAAATTCCGCAGGCCTACCTGCTGCTCGACGGACGCTCGCGCAAGACCTCGATGTACTTGCAGCCGCGCAATGAAAAGCAGGAGAGCAGCGAGGGCGGCGAAATTTCCATCGACGACGCAGCATTGATCGTAGAACTCAGCGGCGTGGATGCAGTGCTGCCTGCCGTCGAGTTATCTAAGGCGCTACGGTTCGCGCCGATCCTCTATACGCCGCATAGCCCGTCTGAAGGCCCGGCAATGTACCGCGATGAACTTTTGTCCGCGGAGAAAGCTATCGCCGCCGATCCGTGGGAGGCCCGGCCGAGCCGCGAACAGCGCTTTATCGACCGGTTGCGGGCGAACAGCTCCAACGTAGACATCCGCGACCTGACACCAGTGCTTGATGGCCTGCGGATCTACAAGAGCCCTGCCGAAGTGGCTGTGATGCGGCGAGCGGGGCGCATCTGATGAACGACAATTATAATTCCCCCTGACGGCAAGTAGAATTCCCGGCTTTTTAAGGCGGGATCGGCCAATCTGTTTCCCTGCAAATCAGGGGGGCGGAATGGTCACAGATCGACAGGTGAAGAGAATGATGGATG
>JBBRQD010000272.1:0-2564 GCA_038227045.1 Planctomycetota bacterium | reverse complement strand
TTGGCGGAACGTTTTGGCCTTGAATCTGTCTGCCTAAAATTATCGCCTGCCGCGTGAAAGTGTCGATGTCCTCTCGTAACGCACCCCCGGTTAACAGGGCAACAAAGCCAATCCACAAAGGGCTTTGCAGGAACAAGACATCTTGTAGCGCCGGGGCGTTAAGAGGCGTGGAATCCGCGGCTGTCGAGGAGAGATCATTCGATGGCGGTGCAGGAATAATCAGCGGAGCGCACTTTAAGCCGAGTGTATCTTGCTGTGGTGGCGAGGGTTGTGAAATCAAGACATCTTGTAACGCCACAGACTTCTTGCGCCTGAGCATCGAGTATCCCGGATGCGCCGCCCGCCACGCTTTGACGCGCTGGCCATGTTTGGCTCTGCGGGCATAGCGGCGGCCTTTGCCCGAGCGCGCCCAACGGCACTGACTGGCCCGCTTGCTGGCCGCCTGACAGGCCGCGACCGAACAGTAGATCTGATGCCAGCGGTTGCGGGGATCGGGTTGATACAATTGCCCACAGTGGCGGCATTTGCGCCGTCGTCGTCGCTCCATGAGTCGCTCCGGAATGAAGCGCCCATCATGCGTCCCGGCTCGCGAGCATGCCGGAAGAAAACTCAAACTGAAGAAGAAGAAAAACGGCGGAAGAAGACAACTTAAATCGAATGGATTGAAGAAAATCGAGGGGAAGAAAACCGCATTTTCAAACCGGCTGATTTACCGCACTTTCGGAACGGCGCTGACAGGTGGCGACGATCCTTAAAATCTGAAGCCAAATAGTCGCCTCACAGATCGGAATAGACATTCCGAGCAGAAAGCAAAACTTTGTGCAAAGTGCTACGATTTTCGACCGCCCACCGCTCCAGTTTTCGACCGCCGTTTACACCAGTAAGTCTAGAAGTCGGGTCGCCCCTCTCATCGTCTCCCATGTCAAATTTGCCACAATCGCGGCAATTATTTGCGGGACCATCGGTTCAAACTTGCGCCAGTCGCCCCGACTTGACAGGACAGAAAGCCCTTCGGCGAGCACGTCGAAGGGCTTTCTCATTACTGGAACCAGAGTTACATCGACCAACGAAAAGTTCAAACAGACGATTTCGAGAATTCGTCGTTTTGCTTCGAAATTCGCACAAGTCCATTTCTCTTCAAGACGTTGTGAAAGTTCAAACGCTTTTATCGCGAGGTCCGCATACTCGGCGCGTCCCTGGTTCAACGCCAAGATCTCCGATTCAAAACTTCTCGCACGATCTCGCAGCTCGATGTTCTTCGCCGCAAACGTCGCTTCGTTAATCTCGTCCAAGATGCGCATGTTGAGCAATCGGTCCTGCTGCTGCGTAATGATCGAGAGTTGGCGAGTTAGCTCCGTCAGTCGCGCTTGGGCCGCCGTCTGAGTACCTCTGGCACGCGAGTGAAGCGCCCGGCCGAACCAATTCCGCACCTTTTCGTCGGCGATCTTGATCTTGCCGAAAAGCGCCAAGATTTGCGCGTCGAAGTCTGCTTCCGTCAAGCGCACGCGCGGATGACCTTCAGAATTGTACTTTGCACATCGGTAGTAGGCATACTCGCGCTCGCCGTTTTTCGACTTCTTGATCTTCAGCTCGCCGGTGAACCGGGAGTTATTAAACTGCTCGACAGAGAGCAATTTCGTCCCTTTGCAATTTTAACATTACCTTATATTGCAAGCGACTTAACGAGTGTCGCACCAAAAATCATCGGGTATTTGGATCAACTGCCAAATGAGGTAATCTGTGCCATTTATCAACTTGGGCCCAATGCTAAGACTACTGAAACGCCCTTGTTAAATAGAATAATTCGAAATGAAGCGATGAGACCTGACGATTGTCTAAATGCTCTGGACAAAATTGGTGAACTTGAGCAGAAAACACTGAACACACTGGCCGGGTTGCGCGATATTTCGACACGGCCAGAGCATTCGCGTGAGCGGATTGCTGCGTTTCTAAGGAGGTATGCTCAAAAGTACAAAAAGAAAGGCGAGTAGATAATAATTCCAAGATCATCCTGTTCAAAAACTATGTTTTGGCTTAAAACCAAGGCAAGCAGTAGGTTAATCAGCAATTTTAAAAACGAAAGATTGTTTCGTATACCGAAGGCAAGGTGGCGCAGGGTAAGCGCGGTGAAGTGCGGACAGATATTTTCCAGGCCACAGGTAGTGGCGAGTGCTCGTGTCCCCGCTGGGTAAAAGCAGAGAGTCCTTATTGGGGGCGAGATCATTTAGCCATTTGAGGAATTGGGCATAGCCTTTGCGTAAATTTCATTATTACTGTTCCAATCGTTAATCTTGTTAAAAGGAGTGCGGTCATGTTAGGAACAATTCTGATTGTCATTTTGATTCTGGCACTTCTCGGCGCGTTGCCGAATTGGAATCACAGTCGCTCATGGGGCTATCCATCGCAGAAAGTTTTCAGCCCAGCGTGGTGCAACAGGTGGAAATCGTGGCGTAGCCGTTCACGCGGCAAGATTCTCTTATTTTTCAAAATGGAACGGACGATAATCTATGTATGAGTGACTCGGCATTATCTTCGGAACGCGAACGTGAGATGGAGCAGTTGAT
>JBBRQD010000271.1:0-2592 GCA_038227045.1 Planctomycetota bacterium | reverse complement strand
CTGCTGGCATTCTGCAGGACTCTGGAACAAGCCGGACTGCTGAAAAGCGAAATGCAACCGGCCTCGATCGCGTCCAACGTCGCGGGCTTCACCGGCCTGTACGCAGTGCCGTCCATGGTCAGCCGTTCGATGGATGGCGGCCCTCGCCGCCGGCCTTCACCGCGTGGAAACAGCGGGCCGGGTTGATTCAGCGCCGGTAATTCCGACGCCGGCTTAGCCGTTGGAAACTCAATCGGTCTTCCAAAAAAATAGCGCAACGCCGCTCGGCGCTTGCCCTCGCGCAACGAGACGATTAGAGTGATTTCACACAGTTTGCGCGGAGGGCCGTTTTGGACCCCAACTCCAATATTTTTGCGTCGAAAGTATTTATCATCGCCCTGGTGCTGCTGAGCACCGCGTTTCATGAAATGGCGCACGCATTCACCGCGACTTATTTCGGCGATCCCACCCCGGGACGCAACGGCCGTCTGACGTTGAATCCCATTCCGCATTTGCAGCCCGTGTTCACGGCCGTGATTTTGCCCGTGATCATGTTCCTGACCAGCGGCATCTTATTGGGTCTGGCGACGACGCCGATCGACCCGTCGCGATTCCGCCGGCCGCTGCGCGATCATGCGTTGGTGGCCCTCGCCGGGCCAGTCACCAATCTTTTTTGCGCCGCCGTTCTGATTGGAATTCTGTGGATCCCGGGCGTGTGGCAGACCTACGGGCCGGTGACGGTCACGATGTACGCGCTGGAGTGGTCGGCATTTATGAACCTGTTACTGGCTGCTTTCAATCTTCTGCCGCTGCCGCCGCTGGACGGCTACTGGATTTTGCGCTCGGTACTGCCCTTGGAACTGCGCATGCAGACCGACGGTTTCGCGCGCAGCCCGTTTAGTTTTATTCTGGTGCTGATCGTGGGCGGCCAGATCATCTCCTACTTTGACGCGCCGCTGGCCCGGTTGCTCGGGCACCTGTTACCTCAATAACGCGCTTCACGCGCCGCTCAATTTCGCGAACGCCGCCTTCAGCGCTTTCGCGGTGCGCTTGATCGCTTTTCGATTCATCGCGAGGCTGACGAACGCCGCTTCGAACTGGCTCGGCGGGAAGTACACGCCTTCATCGAGCAGCGTGCGGAAGAACGCCGCGTACAGTTGCGCGTCCGCGCTTTTCGCTGCCGTGAAATCGAGCACCGGGCCTTTGCAGAAAAAGAGCGTGAACATGCTTCCCACGCGATTGACGCAGATGCGCTCGCTCCAGCCCGCGTCTTTCGCGGCGGTCCAGATAGCGGCTTCGATTTCAGCCGCGGTCTCCTCGAGCGCCGAATACACGCCGGGTTCGGCGAGCGCCTTCAGCGTCGCGATGCCCGCGGCCATCGCCAGCGGATTTCCGGAGAGCGTTCCGGCCTGATACACGGGGCCGAGCGGCGCGACGCATTTCATGATTTCGTCGCGTCCGCCGTACGCCGCGCACGGCAGCCCGCCGCCGAGGATTTTGCCGAGCGTGGTCAGGTCCGGTTCGACCGCGAAAAACTGCTGCGCGCCGCCGCGCGACACGCGGAATCCGGTCATTACCTCGTCGAAGATCAGCAGCGCGTTTTCGGCGCACGCCAGCGCGCGCAGTTCTTGCAAAAAATGGTTCTGCGGAATCAGCACGCCCGCGTTGCCGACGACCGGCTCGACGATCAACGCCGCAATTTCGCCCTTGTTCAATTCGAAGAGCGCGCGTACGGCGGCGAGATCGTTGAACGGCGTCGTCAGCGTATTGCCGGCGCTCTGCGGCGGCACGCCCGCCGAATCCGGCAATCCAAACGTCGCCACGCCCGACCCGGCCTTGACCAGCACGGCATCCGACGCGCCATGGTAGCAGCCTTCGAATTTGACGATCTTGTTCTTGCCTGTGTACCCGCGCGCGACGCGAATCGCGTGCATGCACGCCTCGGTGCCCGACGAACAAAAGCGCATCTTCGCCATCGCGGGAAAGGCTTTTTGCACAAGTTCCGCAAGCTGCGATTCGAGTTCCGTCGGCGCGCCGAAACTGAAACCCCGCCGCACCTGTTTGCGCACGGCGGAGACGACATCCTTGTGCCCATGCCCAAGAATCATCGGCCCCCACGAGCCGATGAAATCGACATAGCGGTTGCCGTCAATGTCCCGCAGCCACGCCCCCTTCGCATTGCCAACAAAAAAAGGATCGCCGCCAACGCTGCGCCACGAACGCACGGGCGAATTCACGCCGCCGGGAAAGAGGTTCGATGCGCGCTGAAAAGCCTTCGACGAGCGCGCGGTTTTGCGAGGGGCGGGAGAGGAGGGGAGGGGGTCGGTGGTCACGGGAAATCCTCAAAACGAAGGATGACATCAGCGATGAATGATGCAAGAATATACGGCGAGACGGGCGAGAAAGCAAAAGTTCAGGAGCGTTTTTTCGGACGGGCGAATAGCCATTCGGAAAGAAACCCAACGATTACAACAACTAAACTCAATCTAAGCAGAAACCCGTAGTTTTTCCTCTTCGGGATCGAGTTCCCAGCGCGGCCAAAGGCGCTCGACCATGGCCAGCGGGGCTTGATTGACGCGGGCCAGAAACTCCCGGCACGCTGCATGAAGCGCT
>JBBRQD010000270.1:0-2609 GCA_038227045.1 Planctomycetota bacterium | reverse complement strand
TTGCGTGTCGATGCGTTCCAGATTTCGTGCAGCATTTTCTTCGCCGCCGTGTGCGATTTCTTCGGCAACTGATTCAGCACGTTCGCCGTTTTATGCACCCAGCATCGCTGCACCCGGCACTTCGGAAACGCCTTCGGCAGTGTCAGCGGTCACTCAAATTAGGCCACCCCTGGTCACTTCAAATTAGGCCATGTTAAGGTAACGTTCGCGTCGGGTATTCTGTTCCGTTTTTGGAGTGGGATGTCCGGATGGCGAACCAACTGAGCATGGCAATCCAAGAAACGATTCTTTCCCTGCATAGGCAGGGCTGGTCGAAGCGTAGGATCGCTCGCGAACTCGGGCTGCATCGCGACACAGTGCGACGTTGCGTGAATTCCGCGGCGGCTCAAATTAGGCCGGAAGTGACCACCGGCTTTTCTGCGGCTTTCGATTCAAAACAGGCCACCCCGGACAAAGCGACCACCGGCTCGGATGAGCCGCAGGTCGCGTCTGCAACACCGGTCGCGCCGGGGGGCCGGAGTCTGTGCGAGCCGTTCCGTGAGATCGTCGGCGCGAAAGTGTACGCGGGCTTGTCGGCGCAGCGCATCTACCAGGACTTACAGGGCGAGCACGGTTTTGCGGGCGGCTACGAGTCTGTGAAGCGCATGGTCCGGCGCATGAGTGCCGGGCAGGACCCACCGTTCCGGCGCATGGAATGCGCGCCGGGCGCGGAAGCGCAGATCGACTTCGGCAGCGGCGCGAGCATCGTCGATCCCGATGGCAAACGGCGGCGGCGCAGCCATGTGTTGCGCCTGATCTTGAGCCATTCACGCAAGGGGTACAGCGAGTCGGTGTTCCGCCAAACGACCGACGATTTTATCGCCTGCATCGAGAACGCGTTTTGGGCCTGGGGCGGCGTGCCTCGGACGCTGGTCATCGACAATCTGAAAGCGGCAGTCACGCAGGCGGATTGGTACGATCCGGAACTCAATCCGAAACTCGTGTCGTTCTGTCAGCACTACGGCACGGTGCTGCTGCCGACCAAACCCTACACGCCGCGGCACAAAGGCAAGATCGAAAGCGGCGTGAAGTACGTCAAGAACAACGCGATCAAAGGCCGCACGTTCGCATTGCTGGCCGCGCAAAATGCGCATCTCGAAAAATGGGAAAGCAGTGTCGCCGACCAGCGCATCCATGGCACGACAAAGAAGCAGGTGCGGCAACTGTTCGAGAGCGTCGAACGCGCCGCGCTTCTGCCGCTGCCCGCAGAGCGTTTTACCAATTTCCAGGAAGCGCAGCGCGTCGTTCACCGCGACGGACACGTTGAAGTATCGAAGGCGTATTACTCGGTGCCGCCCGAGTACGTGGGCCGGACGGTGTGGGCGCGCTGGGACAGCCGGATCGTGCGTGTCTTCACCGACGTGTTCAAGCCAATCGCCATTCACGCCCGCAGCGAAGCGGGGTGTTTCAGCACCGACTCTGCGCATCTGTCGTCGCGAAAGATATCCGGGGTGGAACGCGGCGCGACGGCGCTGCTGTATCGGGCCAGACTGATCGGCCCACAGACCGGCCGCTGGGCGGAGAGCATGTTGAAAGGCCGCGGCATCGCCGGTGTGCGCGTGCTGGTCGGGTTGCTGGCGCTGTCGCGAAAACATCTGAGCTCGACCATCGAGAAAGCGTGCGAGCAGGCATCGGGGCACGGCACATATCGTCTGCGCGAGTTGCGGGCATTGCTTCAAAAGCCCATCGAACAAGCGCAACTGGAGTTCATGGAGGAACACCCGATCATTCGCGGCATGAGCGATTACGGCGCGGTGGTCGGCGTGTCGTTTCGAGAGGGAAATCCGTGGAATGAACCCGCACTAATTTTGCCGGAAGTTACGGCAGACGGGAGCGGCGCATGAACGGAAAAGCGGAGCGCTGTGCGCCTTTTTTAGTGAGTTTTTGGAGGCACGGGCAGAGCGAGAATCGTAAAAAAAAGAAGGCGGAGGACCGATGCGACCGGCACCTCCTCCGCCCCGTTCTCACTCTGCATCAACGATCCCTGGCGGGTTGCTCTCCAGCAGAGCCCGCGCCCGTTTCGCCGAATGAATTTGAGTTTACAGGTCGAATGCGTTTTGCGCCACACGTGTGGCTCAAACGCGCGACCGCCATCACGTGAAGGAGTGAAAATGAACGATGCATTACGAACGTCACTGCGGCAGTTGAGACTGTCGGGCATGGCGGAAACCCTGGAGGTCCGGTTGCAAGAAGCATCCGGAAACCGGCTGAGCGCGCAGGAATTTTTGGAGCTGATCCTGAAGGACGAATTACTGGTGCGAAACAGCCGCCAGATCGAACGCCGAGTAAAAGCGGCGGGCTTCCGCGACAAGAAAACGATGGAGGATTTCGACTGGCACTTCAACACGTCGGTCAAACGCAATGAAATGTACGAACTGGCGACCGGCAAGTTCATCCGTGAGAAGCGCGACTGCCTGTTCGTCGGTCCGCCTGAACCTCATTCATAATGCTACACCTCCTCAAGTAGTTTCAGTAAAAGAGATTAAGTTTTGGCCAGGCACAGTTGACGGAAGCCGCTGCCCGGCCTTGACGGCTTGAATGACCGTTTGGACTTCTTTTCTTTGGATATC
>JBBRQD010000269.1:0-2634 GCA_038227045.1 Planctomycetota bacterium | reverse complement strand
CAGCAAAATCAATTATTGGCAGCGCCAGCGGAAAAAAGCAGCCGTCTCGCATCGACGTAAAGCCCTTCGCCTGTTACATACGAATGGCATATACTTATGGCAGCTTACCAAATGTTTCGGTGCTCAGTTAGCGTTGTAGTGCTAACCCCTAACCCCTAATCCCTAAGCGGCGATGCCGCTAACTCTCGATCAACCGCCCGCTGCGCGTGCGCCTGCCATGGATTCTGTCCATGTGCGATTCCGGATGTTGCGCGCCTTCCTCGGAGAACTGCGAGCGCGCGACTGAACGGTAATAACCGTCTTCGCGCAGGAGCATTTCGTGCGTGCCGCGCTGCGTGATCTTGCCGTGTTCGATGACCAGAATGTGGTCGGCGCACTTGGCCGACGAAATACGGCTGGTGATCAGGAAAACGGTGCGGCCTTTCATGATTTTCTCCAGGCCCGCGCGAATCTGCGCTTCCGTTTCAGGATCGACCGCGGAGAGCGAATCGTCGAGCACCAGGATGCGCGGGTTGTGCAGGACGGCGCGCGCGATCGCCAGCCTCTGGCGCTGTCCGCCCGAAAGCGTCGCGCCGTATTCGCCGATCATCTGGTCGTATTTGCCGGGCAGGCGGGCGATGAATTCGTCGGCCTGGGCGATGCGCGCAGCCTCTTTAATTTTAACCAGCGGCGCGTCCTTGTCGCTGTACGCGATGTTGCGGGCGACCGTATCGCTGAAGAGGTACGTCTCTTGAAACACGTAGCCGATCGCGTCATGAACGCTCTGCACCGTCGCGTCGCGGATGTCCTCGCCGTCAATTTCGATGGAACCGAGTTCCGGATCGTAAAAGCGCGCCAGCAGCGCGGTCAGCGTGGTTTTGCCCGAACCCGTCGGCCCGACCAGCGCCACGACGCTGCCGGCCGGGATGTTGAACCCGATGTCTTCGAGCACCTGTTTGCCGGGTTCGTAGCCGAAATAGACGTGCGAGAACTTCACCGCGCCGCCGCCGGGGCGCAGCGGAAGAGCGTCTTTCACCTGCGGCGTGGCGTCGGGGCAATCCAGGATTTCGAAAAAACGGTCGCTGCTGACGACAGCCTTTTGATAAGCGTCGCTGATCGTATTGATCTGCTGCAGGCGTGCGAGAATTTTGTTCATCGCCACGCCGAAGAAGACGAGATCGCCGAGGTTCAACTCGCCGCGCTGCACGAAGATCGCGCCCGCCCCAAAGAGCAGAATGTTGGTCGCGGTTGCGATGCCGCGGATGGCGGGCGTCATCTGCTGCTGCAAGCGCGCGCCGTCGAGCAGCCGCGCGAGCAGCGCGTCGCAGCTCTCTTTGAATTTCTTCTTTTCCAGCTCTTCTGTTGCAAAGGCGCGGACGACGTGAACCCCGGCGATGTTTTCGGTGAGCAGTTGCAACATGCGGTCGGATGCGGCCATTTGCGATTCGTAAATAGGCCGCGATTTGATCGCGAAATAGCGAATCGCCCAATACCAGACCGGCAGCGAACACGCCGCGTATCCCGCAAGGGTGGGGGAACGGTACAGCAGCAGGCCGAAATAGCCGGTCAGCGTGAGCACAATGTCGATCGACGATTGCATGCCGACGATCACGAACTGGCGCACGTTCTGAAGATCGGTGAGCGCCCTATTAATGAGCTGCCCCGTCGAGTATTGATCGTAGAACGAAAAGCCCACGCGCTGCAGCCGGTCGTATACGGCTTCGCGCATATAGTAGACCATCGACATGCTCTGCCAGGTGCTGCAATAGGTCTTCGCCCAGACGAGCACGCCGAAGATGACGCGCGCCACAGCCAGCCAGAGCAGCGCGAGAAAAAGCGCATGGCCCGGCGTCGCGGGCGTCGTCAGCCAGGCCCAGACATTTTCGGGGGGCACGGTGCTTTCGTGGTTAAAGGCCAGATGTTGAACGATATCCACGGCGGGCTTGAGCAGATAGTCGGCAACCACTTCGGCCGCGTTGCAGGCGATGAAGACGAGTCCGGTGACGGCGACCTCAAATTTGACCGGTTTCATAAAGGCGAACATGCGCTTGATAAGCTGCCACTGCGCACGAATTCCGCCCGATTTAGTTTGATGAGGAATACTCACTTCAATACTTTAAGGTCTCGTGAAGAGAATTCAAGACACGCGGGCCGTTCAACACCAAAGGCTTTGCCGCCCTATTTGACCCGCGCGTTTCTAAAGCGTCATTATCGCGCCGCGCCGGGCAAGTTGAACGAGGCGGTCGAGCAAAGGCGTATTGGGAAGATACGCCGTGCGAGACCAACGAAGTTCAACGCCGCCCGCCGCAAGCGAGAATGATGCTTTAGAAATGCGCAGGTCAATAGGCGGACGAGCGTTTAATCGCCATTTTCCAATGCCCATTTACCATTTTTCAAAAACGCGATTAGACACCCACGTTTGGAGAAATGCCTGCGCCGCTGGAAACAGGCTACGTGCCTGATCAGCAGCCCGAGGGGCGCGGCGCAAACCGCGCCCCTCCGGAACCTCACTCGACCTATTGGCCCGCGCGTTTCTAAAGCGTCATTATCGCGCCGCGCCGGGCAAGTTGAACGAGGCGGTCGAGCAAAGGCGTATTGGGAAGATACGCCGTGCGAGACCAACGAAGTTCAACGCCGCCCGCCGCAAGCGAGAAT
>JBBRQD010000268.1:0-2668 GCA_038227045.1 Planctomycetota bacterium | reverse complement strand
CCGACGCCGCCACTCCGCACGCCGAACCGCCCACCGTGCCTGCTGTCCGCACTTGCCTCGCGCCATGAGTCTTCCTCCTCACGCGCGTTGTAGCAGATGACCGGCTGTGTTGGGTAGATGTACTTCACCGGAGGGATACCATATTCGACTCCTTATGTATACGCAACTCCGTCGGTTTCGTTCGGTACATGGTACGGAAACGGCTATCAAAACCGCAGTGGCACGTACGGTGGGTCTAACGGATATTACGGCGGTGGATACAGTGGCGGACACAGCAGTGCCGGAGTGCGCAGCAGCGGATCTGACGGCGGACACCGTCGGTAAAATACCCTCAAAGGTGGCATGAGGAATGTAACCTTGGCCGCTGTTGATACATCAATTTGAAACTCTTAAATTAAAGGATTCTACCAATGAGAATGTTAAGTATTGCGACGATGGCGTTTGTCTTCACGGGTCTCGGTCTCGCTGGCGCCGCCGAAGAAACAACTGCCAAAACGGTTCCGGCCAGCAGCAAGGCGGAACAAGAAGGAGCGCCGATCGGATCACCGGTTCAAACCTTCGGAAAAGTGACCAGCTTGCACAGTTGCGCCATGGTCGGCGCGGCGGCCCCGCACATGATCGTCAAGCTACAAACCGAACAGGGCGATACCGATATTGTGGATTTGGGTTCGACTGATGAACTCAAGACCAATGGAATTGAACCGAAAGAAGGCCAGAAATTCTTTGTTGAAGGGCGCGTCGGCAAGATCAACGACAAGTTTTTGATTGTCGCCGAACGGCTCAGTGAAACCAAGTTGGTGACGATTGCCCGCTCGACTCCTTTGCGCGAAGAAACGGTCAAACACGCCGAAGCGCGCAACGATGGCAAAGTCGACACTACCGTGGCGGAAACGAAAGATGTAATAGAAATCAAGGATGGACAAAAGGACGGACAAGACGTCAAAGTTGCAAAATCAGAGACCGTTGACGCCGGCCAGCAGGTTCGGACCGTCGAAGGCACTGTCATTCACAGCCGCCATGTGAAAATCGAAGGCGAAGCGGACGAGCATGTTATTGCCAAGATCCAGACCGAGAACGGAATCGCCGTGATCGATTTGGGTACATGCGCCGCCATGCCGAATTCAGTCGACCTCACCGTGGGCAAATCGCTTGCCGCTACTGGCTTCATTGGGAAGTTAAACGGTAAGCCGATTATTCTGGCGGATTCGGTTGGAAATCTGAGTGGTATTCAACGCCCAGCCGATCGCCCCACGACTCCGGGCACCTCCACCCCGGTGTCTACAAAGTAAATACGTACGGTCGTTCGCCAAGGTCAGAATGTATACCTTGGCGAACGGTTGAATGGATTCCGCCTGTCCGGCAGATCTTAGTACATGATTTATGGTGTGGGTGGAATCAATAAAGGGGACCGCAAGGTCCCCCACTTTTTTTAGGCGAGTCCACAAGCTTTCTTCGCTTCATTCAACGTCGCACGCGCCACTTCGCGTGCTCTTTTTGCGCCGTCCCTCAGCACGTCTTCGACGTAATCCGGGCGCGCGATGAGTTCGGCGCGTTTCGCTCGATACGGCTCGAAGTAGGCCGACACTTTTTCAAGCAGCAGCTTTTTCGCATCGCCATAACCCATTCCGCCCGCTCGATAGCGCGCGGCCAGCGCGGCTTTTTCATCGTCGGTGGCGAAGAGCGCATACAGCGCGAAAACGTTGTCGGTGTCCGGATTCTTGGGCTGCTCGACCGGCGTGCTGTCGGTCTTGACGCTCATGACAACCTTCTTCAGCTCCTTCGGCTCCATCTGCATGTCGATCGTGTTGCCGTAGGATTTACTCATCTTTTCGCCGTCGATTCCGGGCACTTTCGGCGCCTGCCCCATGCGCGCTTCGGGGCGGATGAAGACGTCGCATTTGAACGTTTGATTGAAATACCCGGCCATGTCCTGCGTCATCTCAACATGCTGAACCTGGTCCTGCCCAACCGGCACGAGATGCGGCTTGTAGATCAGAATGTCGGCGGCCATCAACAGTGGATAATAAAAAAGCCCCACGGTCGGCTTGATGTTCTTCGCGATCTTGTCTTTAAAGCTGTGTGCTCGTTCGAGCAGTCCCATGCCAGTGACGCAGGATAACAACCACGCAATCTCCTGCACTTCCGGCACATCGCTCTGCCGAAAGAAAATCGACTTCGCCGGATCCAGCCCCAGCGCAAGATAATCGATCGCCACGCCTTTGACATACTCGCGCAGGAGCGGCGCATTTTGGACGGTGGTCAAAGCGTGGTAGTCGGCGATGAAATAAAAGCGCTCGTAATCGCCCTCCTGCAGCGCGATGTGCTGCTGGATCGCACCGAAATAGTTTCCGAGATGAAGTTTTCCAGAGGGCTGTACGCCGGACAGAATTCGTTTGGGCATGTCGATTGTCGATCTCCATTTTCTGAGTTGAACATTAAATGGAGAGCAAATTGCGCGCAAGTCGGGTTTCGGGTTCCAAGTTTCAGGTTTCAGGTTAATAACTTGAATCCAGGAACCTGAAACTTGAAACTAAACCCAATCTAAACTGAAAACACTATTTTTCGATGCCAAGGGTGTCGATTCTATATCGGGGGGCAGGAGTTGTCGCTATGCTCAAGCCCGATTTGGCGAAGTGGAATCAGACACTCGACGACCTTTTTACGCTGG
>JBBRQD010000267.1:0-2691 GCA_038227045.1 Planctomycetota bacterium | reverse complement strand
TGTAGTTCTTGTCGAGCGCCAGTGCCACAGCCTGGCGTTTAAACTCGTCCGTAAAAGCGCGCCGTTTCATCTTCTGTGATCTCCCCTTGCGGTTGCTAAACTATCTTACCGCCGCGTCCACTAAACGTGGGGAAGGTCACTGATGTCAAATTAATTCATCTAGTAACGCGTCTACTGTATATCGGGCGCATGTTAAACGCCCACTTTTGAATCAGGAGATTGGAACGATGAGATATAAAGTTCTGTACGTAGATAGCTCGGTCGAATTTGTGGATGAGGACAGCATCGCAGATGCGCGTCGAGAGGCTAATTGTCTTTACAATTGCCCGGTCAAGTCGATTATCGCCCAAGAGTCGCATGACTGCGACGAAGACGAAGTTCTGGAGGATGACGACGAGCTGGATGCAGAGGAAGATGACACCCCAGAGGAAGATGAGGATGAGAAAGGGGATGATGACTGATGCCTCGAAAATATCTCGTTGAATATCGCGATGGATCCGAGGAAATGATCGAAAACGCGTTCGACATCAGCGACGCGCGTGAAGAAGCGAAAAGGCTTTATGATCATCCGATCAAAATGATTCGCATCATTCCCGAGCAGCCTATTGGACCTTACGGGAAAGAACCTTCGATCAATTAAATTCAATCCTATGCCGAAGCCTCGAACGTTACCGAGGCTTCGGCATTTAACGAGTGTGTGGGAGGGTAGAGTCGAGTGAGTAAGGAATGGCAGGCCGAAAGTGAGTCCACGGACAACGCCGCGTATCGCTTCATATGCGCGAACTGCCGTGCACTTTTGCGGGAGAATGGCGGGATGTGTCCCTCATGCTTCCGCAGCGGTCTGATCTTCTCTAGATATCGGCGCGTTGCTGACGACTACCTGCCGACGATTCCCGGCGTCTCCGCGCGAGATCTCGCCAAGTCTGTGGCTCGCGTATTCAAGTTATCGTCTTGTACCGGACTGTTGTTGGGACCGGGCGCATTTGTGATCAGTCACGGGAGTCCAGGGCACGGAAAATCGACGCAGCTTTTGAAGGTCGCTGACGAGCTGGAGCCTTCTGTTTTCTTGCCGCTGGAAATGGGCATCGGCCCCTTACTCGGATCGATGCTTCAGCGATTGGAGATTTGTTCGGAGCGTATCACTTTTCAAGAGCCGCGCAATTTGCCCGAGATCTTTGCGTTAGCGGAGAATCCGAATTTACGAGCGCTGTTTATCGATTCTTTGAGCGTCTCAACCGTCCAGCCGAACGACGCGCGATCGCTGGCACGTGCGAACAAACTTATAGTGTGGGGAACGCTACAAGAAACGAAGTGCGGAACGTTTCGTGGTTCGAACGAATGGGCGCATGCGGCGGACGTGATACTGTCAGTCGAAAACATGCGATGGACGCTGACGAAATCAAGATACCAGCCTGCTGGTCTAAAAGGAGATATTTTGCAATGCGATACGGTGACAGGGTAACGTGCCTCTATTGTTTAGCACCAGATAGCTACGAGTTACGGGCAGATAAAAAAGGGCGACCTTTTATGATATGCACCGGCGGGTGCGGCGCTCGAACCTTTTTTCGAGGCAAGCAAAGTTTGATCGGTCCCACAATGCTTTGGGGTTCTTTGACAAATGCGTTGTCGAACAACGATTGTGAGGCGGCGAAAGTGATCTTGCATGACGCAGAAAGAGCGAAATATGAACCCATTACAAACCAACCAGCAGGCCACTGAAGCCGACGCGCGGAATCGTGCCGCAGCGTACACACAGCAGGCGCAGCAAGAAGCTGGGAGTAAGGAGCAGTCCTTTGCGCTCCAGAATTCCACTGATTTTCAGCGGATGCTGTGGCTCAAGCATCTCGATCAGAGTTATGCGCGGGATCTGCAAGCTCAGCAGCATTCCCACGCCATGGCTTTTCGAGATTCAGAATTCCGTGCCACGATGGAATTGGAAACGAAGCGGCAGCAGGCAGCGTTTGAACTCCGGAAACTCGAGCTTCAAGGCAAGAAGGGTATTTCCGGCGATGCGATGATATCGACGCCGGTTTCGCAGCCGTCGTTCTGGGAGTCTAAATTATTTTTAGCCATCTTGTCAATATCATTGCCTCTGGTCCTTCCGCCATTCATCGCCGCTCTTTTCAACGTGCCAGTGCCAGTACGGCGCGACCGCCTCGTAAATCAAAAGACCGCCAGGCCAAAGAGACGGCGGCGGCGAAACGACGCCGACGTTTGTTTAATCAACCTCAATAGAGAAAGGGCATAAGAATGGCAAAAAAACGATTCGAAGGACTGAACACTGCTGAGCAACTCACGCAGATGGTTGAAAAGGTGGCGGCATTAGTGCCGCCCGAGTGCGGTACAGCCGCGACCGACGAACTGCGGCGAGTTTCCGGCGCTGCCGTTGCCTTGCTACTGGAGCAAAGCGAGCTGGAATTTCAAAAGTCCATTAAGTCCGTCAAAACACTGTCGAAGGCAAAACTGGATGCGGCAGTCGCACAATAACCCGATTCAGAACCCTATAGCGGGGATTCTGGGACGCCTTTGGGCTATCCGCCGCAGGTGTGGACTGATGAACGACAATTATAATTCCCCCTGACGGCAAGTAGAATTCCCGGCTTTTTAAGGCGGGATCGGCCAATCTGTTTCCCTGCAAATCAGGGGGGCGGAATGGTCACAGATCGACAGGTGAAGAGAATGATGGATGTT
>JBBRQD010000266.1:0-2713 GCA_038227045.1 Planctomycetota bacterium | reverse complement strand
ATCCTGTATACTGGCCCCGGCACCGCGGAGCGGGGCCTCGGAGGGCCCAGATGATATGCCTAAGTTGACGAAACATCCAGGCGTCAGTATTCAGCGGCCCCGAAAAGTAGGATACCCGATTCATCTGGTTTGGAAACATCCGCTCTTGGGCGCCAAGCAGGTGGGGCGGACGATCCATACGACCGATACCGCCCTCGCGGTCGAGTACGCTCGAAAGCTCTCGGCCTTATTAAGCAGCCCGAACGACTGGCACAAACAACCAGACTATATTTCAGATCCATTGTGGACTTGCTGGCAGGGCGAAATTGTTGAGGACGCGGCGGCGGCGGCGGTGGCGAAGACGGCCCGGCACGCTGTAAATAGCACCCATGGAGTTGGTATTCCGGTGTTTGTCCAGTCGGGACCCAACGGCCCGCGTCAGCTTTACGTAGCGGACCCGCAATCTTTAGTGGGCAAGAGGATAAGGAAAAAAATCCGTGAAACGGCGCAGGTGGCCGTTGATACGGCCGCTTCCCAAGCCAAGGAAAATAAAGCGCTGCGGGATAAGGTCGCGAGCCTTGAGGCGAAAGTCAAAGGGCGCGACGCGATGATTCGCAGATTAGGTCACGACATTGCGGAGGACTACAGGCCAAAGCCGATCCGAGATGCCATCTCCGACTACTGTTCGACCGACATTAATAAGCGGGGTACGAACGCCTGCGAGCGGACGCTGCAATCGGTACGATCTAAACTGGCCCGGTTCGCCGACTCCCTATCACCGGACATCATGGTTGGCGAGGTCACCGCCGCTCACGTCATCGCGTATATCGCGGCAATGGCTGACGGGAATTACGTCAAGATTCCGGAAGATTTGAAAACCGATGTTGAAAGAACGGCGCATCGCGCGTCAAACCGGCCAGGCCGAGATCATCTGCGGCTAATCGGCGTTTATGTATGTGCTTGTCTGACTCATCAGACAAATGGAACGTTTAAGGCATTTCCTGTAAAAGAATGGTTAAGGAAACATAACTCAGTTGATAAGGACGCGGAACCTGCCAATCCCTACTGGCTGGATCAGCGCGACGTGGACAATCTCTGCCGAAATCTTCCTGCGTATTGGGCGGAAGCAGCGCGAGTGCAGTGGGCCGGAGGGTTCAGGCCGGAAGAATTGACGGCGTTACAATCCAAAAATGTAACAACCAATGGTGACGTTCGTATTGAAGTTACGAGAATTATGGATGGCAATAATGTGGTATGGACGGCGAAAACAAAACAGAGTTACGGAAAAGTTCATATTCCAGAATTTGCGCGCAAGACCGTCCAGAAACTACTCCGGCGCAAGTCATTTCTATTGTTCCCAAACGATTTAGCGTTGCATAAGGGACGAGAGCCTCGCTACAAAACTGGGCGAGATTTCCAAAAGAGAAACAAGCTTTGGACTCCTAAATATTTCTGCGAGCAATACATAAAGCAACTGCGGGCGGCGGCGGAAAAGGCGAAGCTCGATGTTGGCAGGATAGATTCAAGAACGTTGCGTCGCAGTTGCGGCAAGCGCATCCTGCTGGCCAGCAAGTTCGACGTAAATTTAGCAGCAGCGGTCCTTCGGGATCAGACGAAAACTATCACAAAATATTATGCAAAAATAATCCCAGACGATGTACGGCAACCAGAATAGCGCGTCGAGCGCTGTCCGCTGCCCTGAAAGTTTTTCCCAGTTGTGTTCATAACATGGCGGTCATGGCCATATCGACTTCAATGAATTGGTTGATTTACAACTTTTTGGATTTTTCCTGCCTTGAGTGAATGGCGTTTGCAAAATCCGGTCGACCGGGCTTTACCGTCCGGATTTTCAGCCACCTATGACGGCCCAAGCGATTCTCGGCAAATTTCTAAAACACTGTGGACAGTGCGCAGCCGGATTGACACGCTGCCTTTGAGATCGAGGTAGCGGCGACCTTGTTGAGTCGCGCGAATTACGGCGGCGCCATGCGGTGTTCGCCAAAGAATAAAGGAGATCGATGATGAGCAAGCGCCAAGGTGACGATTGGAAGGCTGGATTTACGACCGAGGAAGTTCGGCAAAAGCCGGATTTGCTCCGCAAAATTTACCTCGCTTGGGCAGCGGGAGAGTCCTATTCAGGCCTGGAAAAGCGCTTCAAGCTCCACGGGCAAAGCGGGAACACCGCATGGCGCTGTTGCCGATTGCTCGAAAAGAACTATGGAGTTCGCAAACAAAACGTCAGGTCAGCCGAAAAAGTCCAGCAACTCGTCGCATCTCTGCGGGTGCCGACGGCAACTATGATCGAGGAATTTGACCACAGCCAGACCCGTTCGAAACCGCCACGCAAGACCAGCGAAGAGACCAAAAATCGCGCGCTCAAGACCAATCTCCGGGCCCTTGTTTTTGAACTCGAGCGGATGTTGTCGACTCTCAAGAAGGCCATCGGGTAGTTCGAGCGACAGTCGTACCAAAGGGAGCGGTCGATCTGGCGATGGAACATCAGACCTATGACGATTGGAAGGCCTGTTCCAGGGCGCTTTGGCGAATGAACCATCTGAGTGTCAAAGGAAAACTTCCGCTGGAGCGCTGCGAAGATATCCTGAGCGAAGTCGAATCCCGAATCGCGCTTGAACGTCAGCGGAAATTTCTGGAGTTCCATGGCCGCCGCATCCGGCATCGGGTTACACGCCGGATTGGACGCCTCGAACACGCAATGTTCCATCTCGCCGGGATT
>JBBRQD010000265.1:0-2734 GCA_038227045.1 Planctomycetota bacterium | reverse complement strand
GCGCGGTTTGCGCGGATCGGGAACCTGCTTGAAGGCATCGAAAAGCGAAATTTCAGCGGCAACACTCATTTTTCTGATCTCCTTTGAATAGAAGATCGGCTATTTCTCTACGAAAAATGAGGACTTTTGAAAGGCCCTGGGAAGGAGACAGGGAAGACAAGGGGAAACAGCCACTGGAAAAAACTACCTCTTTTTCTTATTTTTCTGATAACCTTCTACAATTGTCACACATTCAATAGCGATGAAGAAAATATGGCGGAACCGTCCGAACACATTGAGGCGCTGGTCAGTGCGCACTACCGAGAGGTGCACGGTCTGCTGTGGGCGCTGACACGCAATCAGGCCACGGCTGACGAATTGGCGCAGGAGGTTTTTATCGTTGCCATGAAGAAGGGCGCGGCGCCCGGCAACGGAATGCGGCTTTGGCTGCGCGAAACCGCCCGGCGGCTGGCGATGAATGAACTGCGCCGAAAACGCCCCAAGCCGCTCGAACCCGAGGATTTGAACGCTCTGCCGGCCATGTCTGTCCAGGCCGGGGATGCGGAATCCGAATCGTTCGACGACGAACTGGCGGCCTTGCGCACCTGCATGGCGGAATTGCCCGAAGCCGACCGAACGCTGCTCGCCGAGCGTTATAACTCCGGCGCGTCGATCGCCGATATGGCAAAGCGTTCGGGCCTGTCGCCCGAATATGTGAAGTTGAAGTTGTTCCGCCTGCGCAAGATGCTGGGGGAGCGGATCAAACGGAAAGTTGCAACGAGCCTGTGAAACGGTTTTGTTTTTTGGGGAATTCTGAAGGCCATGTCTAACGCGGAACTGGACAACCTGATTGACGCGTTCCTTGCGGGCGAACTCGACGACGCCGGCCGCCAACGGCTGGCCGTGCTGCTCGAATCCGACCAGGATGCCCGGCGGGCATTCGACGACGCCTTGCAGATGGAATCGCTATTGCTAACGGCGCATGTGGACGAAAAGGCGGAAGCGCTCGCGGTCGAACAACTCAGGACGCTTTTGAAGCGCGCCAATCCCGCGACCGATCAAGCCCAACTACCGGACCAAACCGAGCGCCCGGCATCTATCAATAAACCGCTGACCCTCGTCAACAGATCTCAACGCCCCAACCGTCTTCCCAGTCGCACGCTCATTTCCGCCTGGACGGCATTGGCTGCATCGATCGTCATTTTGTTCGGGCTGGCGTTTTATTTCATTTACGATCCAGGCACTGGCGGCACGACCGACAAAACAGCCGCCAAGAAAAGCGATGGCAAGAAGATCGCCTATTCCGTTGTATCGGGCCGCGTCTTGATCGACGGCAAGGATGCAACGGAAATTGCTGAAGATGAATGGCTCAATGTGCCGGCGAGCGGTCCGGCATCGCTGCGTGCGACCGACGGGGCGAACGTCACGCTAGACCCCGGCACTCGCGCGCTGCTGCGCAAACGCGGCGCGACGTTGATGAATGGCGCCGGGCGCTTTGGCGTGAAGTCCGGCGCTGACGCATTTCTCCTGCAGACGCCGCTGGGCACGGTGAATTCAGCGATGGGAGAATTTGAAGCGCGATTGGAGTCCGCCAATGCCGCGAGCGCAAAACAGCCCTCGCTTTCAGTAACGGTAGCATCCGGTTCCGCTCAAGTGGAATATAAAGGAAAACTGTCGAAACTGGATGCTGGCGAGAGCCGCGTATTCTGCGATGTAAAGGCCAACGGAAATGAAGGGCGCGGCCCGGACCCGTCCGGACCCAGAATCCGCCCGCCTGAACAGTACACGCTGGACATCATTATGGAACACGCAAAGGAATTGGGGCTGACAGCCGAACAGCAGGCCCAATTGAGTAATATGGAACAGAAAATGAACGAGGCCAACGCGAAGCTCAAGAACGATGAGAAAATGAAGCAACTGATGGATAAACAGCACAGCGCGGAAGCCACGCACGACAGGGAGTCGATGGATTCCATCCGCGATGAAATCAAGACGCGAAAAGATCAAGTATTGGGCCCCCGGCCTTTTGGCAACCCAATGGACTTCCTAAATGAATCTCAGCGCAGGACGATGGAGCCATTTTTACAAGATCGCCCCAAAGGCCCTTTGGGGAACGGTGGCGAACCACCGCATCCGCCACCGCCGCCACGTCCGCTATTCCCACTATTTCCGCCACCACCGGGAAAAGAAGGCAAGCCGCCCCCATTTTAAGGGCTGCGCTATGGTATTCGGCGCGTCATTTTGGAGCGTCAAACATTTTCATAAACTCCGCAATGAGAATGGCGGACCCCATGGCACTCGACAATCCGAAAAGAAATCCCGCGACGCCCCAGCGCTTGAAAAACCCAACCATTCCAGTTAATACCAGAAATAAAACTGAGGTAATAATAAAGAAATTTATGGCGAGCGCGTACTGTTCTTTCAAAGTCCAAGTCTTGGTTTCGGAGGTCATGATTCCCAAAAGGCAGGGGGTTACAATCAGGGCGGATAAAAAGCCGGTGAAGGTCATGAGGAAAAATTTTAAAGCGCCGTGCATGCCCTTTTTTGGGGGGTGATCAACGTGGGTTGAATCCATCAAAGCATACTCCGGCAAGGTTTTTGGGATAGTTGGTTGTGTTATTGACCCGCGCATTTCTAAAGCATCATTCTCGCTTGCGGCGGGCGGCGTTGAACTTCGTTGGTCTCGCACGGCGTATCTTCCCAATACGCCTTTGCTCGACCGCCTCGTTCAACTTGCCCGGCGCGGCGCGATAAT
>JBBRQD010000264.1:0-2756 GCA_038227045.1 Planctomycetota bacterium | reverse complement strand
GCGCGGTTTGCGCGGATCGGGAACCTGCTTGAAGGCATCGAAAAGCGAAATTTCAGCGGCAACACTCATTTTTCTGATCTCCTTTGAATAGAAGATCGGCTATTTCTCTACGAAAAATGAGGACTTTTGAAAGGCCCTGTGTGACGCATAACCGGTTTTTGAAAATCGGATGCCATTGGCGGTGTAGAATCGACGATGAAACACATTATCGCTGTCATCGCTATCGCCGTTCTGTTTTACAAAAAAAGGTGACAGACACGAAACAAAAACCTCGTGTCCGTCACCTCAACCCAATTCATCCGTGCATCCGTGGTGAATCAGTTATTCATAAAAAACTTCCGCCAAATCCAAAAACGATTTAGGCAGCAGCTTGTAAACCTTCTTCACGTTCTGGCTCTCGCGGACCTTTCCGAACATGGGCACGGTCAAGACTTCGAGGCCGTTCAAAACAACCATGTGCCCGAACTGTCCGGCGATGACCGCTTCGGCCGCTTTGACGCCGTAGCGTGTCCCAAGCACCCGGTCGTAGGCGCAGGGCGATCCGCCGCGCTGCAAGTGGCCCAGCGCGATGGCGCGCGATTCGAGGCCGGTCATTTTTTCGATGGCGTCGGCCACCGCTTCGCACACTTCGCCGGGGCGCAGGATCGGATTATTAAATGTGTCCCGTTCGATGGTCTTCGACATCACCCACTCGCCCTTTTCGTCTTTCTTCAAGCGCGGTTTCAAGTCGATGCCTTCGATGGACGCGCCTTCCGCGACCACGACAAGGCTGTACTGCTTGCCATGCGCGCGGCAGTTTTTCACTTCATTGGCGATCATGTCGATGTGCACCGGCCGCTCGGGCACGGCGATGTAATCCGCTTCGCTGGCGAGACCGGTATACGCGGTGATCCATCCGGCGTGGCGGCCCATGCACTCAATGACCATGACGCGGTGGTGGCTCATGGTGGTCACGCGCAGATCGTCAATCGCCTTGGTGGCCTGCTCGACGCTGGACCAGAAGCCGAAGGTGAAATCGGTGCCTTCGACATCGTTGTCAATCGTCTTGGGCACGCCGACGATGTTAAGCTTATAATCGCGATTCAGGTAATGGGCGATTTCGAGCGTATCATCGCCGCCGATGGCCACGAGCGCGTCAATGTTGAGCTGGCTGTACGTTTCGATGGCCTTTTTCAAATCGGCTTCTTTGCCGGGCTTGTACAGATTGGTGCGGGATGTCCCGAGAACGGTGCCGCCTTCGTGCAGAATTTGATCGACGTTCTCCTTGGTCAGCGGCCGCGTGTTCTTGTCGCGCAAGCCGGCCCAGCCGTCAATAAAGCCGACGACATTGTAATCCTTGCTCTGCCGCGCCAGCCGAATGACAACCGCCCGAATGACCGCGTTCAAGCCTGGAGCGTCGCCACCGCCCGTGAGAATCCCAACGTTCTTCATTACTTTCTCCAAAATTGGTTAGACCGCATGAAAGCGCAGTATAATGTGAAATGGGCATCGGTTCAATTGCGATATTGGCCAAACGCGGGACGAAGAGGGAGAGAGCATTTAACAATTGCATAATGCCTTCAGCGCCAAAGGCGCGAACTACTACAGCCCAGGCCGGAGCCGGTACTCCGGCGCAGGCCTGGGTCCGTGTGATTTTAATTTACCCAAAGCCCCAAAGGGGCGAGCTACATTCGATCACAAATAGTTGCTCCTAGAGCGCTAGCTGGAAGAGGAGACAGGATGGAAGCGACAGTCACCAACGAACCTTGCCTCGAAGCCTCCACCGCCTTCTCGCCGCTCGAAATCCGCGAAACTGGTGTCTCAAGCGCGGGTTCGTTCACGCTCCATCGTCCAGCGTCCGGGCCATCGAAAGGCATCGCAATTCTGTTGCCAGGCTGGAGCGGACCGCGCACGGGACCAGCAGATGTGCTCGTGTTTCTAGCATCGAAATTAGCGGAACACGGCTGGAGCGCACTGCGCCTCGATCTGCCTGGACGCGGAGACGCCTCGGCGTATGAGCCGATAGATCTCGACGCAATGATCGATGCGGCCGCTCAAGGCACGCATCCCCTGAAAGGCGAAACAGGTCGGCGCGTTTTAATAGGAATTTGCTCCGGCGGAAATGTCGCGCTTGGCGCCGCGACATTAAAGGAGTGCGCTCTGTTCGACACCGTCATCGCGATCTCACCATTCCCATTCCAGCCCGCGCGCACGAAAGAATTCGACCGCCTGCGTCGCTGGCAAAATATCAAACGCTATGCATCCAAAGCACTGTCGCCGTCAACATGGCTGCGGTTAGTCAAAGGCGAAATCAACGTCGATCGCGTCAAGAAAAATGTGACATCAAACGAAAAGCCCGCCGAAGGCCGCAATCTAAAAGACAGCGCCCGCGACATCGAAAAAGAATTACAGAATTGGAAAGGCGCAGCCCTGTTTATATGGGGCGGGGGCGACGAAGAAGCCCCGCCAGCCCGCACCCATTTCGAAAAGCTGCACGCAGCCGGAATGGGCGCGCCAGGCCAAGTAAATTTCCACACGGTCCCCGGCGCGAATCACAATTTTTATGGGAGAGCATGGCGAGAAGAGCTGGCGGGGGAGATTTTAAGATTCTTGGAATGCCCCTATTGACCCGCGCGTTTCTAAAGCGTCATTATCGCGCCGCGCCGGGCAAGTTGAACGAGGCGGTCGAGCAAAGGCGTATTGGGAAGATACGCCGTGCGAGACCAACGAAGTTCAACGCAGCCCGCCGCAAGCGAGAATGATGCTTTAGAAATGCG
>JBBRQD010000263.1:0-2834 GCA_038227045.1 Planctomycetota bacterium | reverse complement strand
ATTCGCGAGTCTGGAGTAACTTCGATTCTTACCTGGCCTGCCCGAGTCGTCGAATGGTCGATGTTTTCTGAAGCGGCGAATTCGAATTGGAATACCGTCAGCCAATTCATCCTTGATGGAAGCGAAATGGATCGATTGTTGATTCTGCCGTATCAACCCCGATGTTTTGACACGGGTTTACGCAGCCGACGCAAGGAGTCCGTTTTCGTTTGCGGCCAATAGGATGGGCGGTGGCGCGCAATAGTGTGCGACGGAGCTAAAAATCATGGCGGTGGCGGTTTTTGATGCGGCAACGGCGAATTGTACCGCCTTTCTTGCCTTCTCAGCCAAGTACCTCACCATTCGCTTCACGTTGCATGCCAGCGCTTTGAAATACACCGCAAGCCGCACCCGTCTTCCACCACGAACTCGCAAGAACCCCAGTCCATGGGCCCGTTTGAGTTCTGAATTCGTCGCCTCGATCCCGGCCCGATGGGCATAGCGCTGCCGGAACTCCTCCGTTTGTTCGTAGCTCCTGCGTTTTGCCAGCACATGCTCCTTGATAGTCGTCTTCAGCGTCCGCGTGCCGTTGGGGTTGCGCTTGGCCGGACAGCTCTTCTTGAAGGGGCACTTCGCGCAGTGGAGTCTTGAGTATGTCGTCGTGATGCGGCCATTCTCGTTTCGCTCCGTGCTCTCCGGCGCGTGGCCTGCCGGACAGAGCACGGGCTTGCTCGCGTCTTTGACGTCCACCTGGAAATCAGCAAGCGTCTTCTCATTCTCCGTGGAGCTTTCAGCCGCTGGGCCACGCACCGGGGCCACCACTTCCGTCCCGCGCTTTTCGCACTCGATGACATTCGCCGCCGAAGCGTAGTTTGTGTCCGTGATCAATTCACTGGGCTGAATCGCCCGCGCCGTCAAGTCCTCCACGGCAGGCATCGTTGCCGTCTCGTCGGATTGGCACGACGGCGTCAACTCGACATGCGTCAGCAGTTCCGGCTTCTCTCCGTTGCCAACCGTCTCCGCGATCTGCACTTCGTAACCCTTGCCCTTGTGCCCGCTGTAGGTCACGTCGATATCGTGCGGGCTTTGCAGCGACTCCGAGGAAACCTCATCGCTCTCTTTGAGCGCCACCGGAACTGGCGCCTCTTGCGCGTCCGCGTCGTCCTTCTCCGCAGGCGCCGCCTGCTCGCTTATTTCGCACTGCTCCAACAACAGGCGCATCAAGATGCCGAATGATTTCAGCTTCAACACAACCGCATCCTGCTTGAAGCGATCCACCAGCCGGAAGGTATCGCGCGCGCCGACCTTCAAGCGCCGCTGCGTCTCCGTGCTCTTGGCGTCGTGGTAGGGCGAATCCGCCCCGTCTTCCTTCAGGTAACGTTTCCGCAGCGACTCGGAGATGCGCTGAAACTTTTCCGGCGCGCTCCTTTTCAATTCCCGCAATAACAGCCGGATCGTTTCGCAGAACAGTCCCAACCGCGTCAGCCGAGCAATGTTCGAGATGATGTGCGTCGAATCCAACCGCTGCCGATCCACGGACAGGCCCAGCGCCTTCAGCATCCGATCGGTCATATGGTTAAAAAGCTGCTTTGCCTTTTCATTGCCCAGCAGTTTCGCGCGGAAGTTGTGCAGCGTCTTCTGACAGCAATGCGCGTCCTCGGGCGTCAAACCCAGCGCCACTTGCCAGCCCATATCAAAATCCACCCGATACAAAGCCTCTTCGTCCGTCAGATCGAACATGTCCTTGAGCAGCAGCACGCCCACCACCGTCCGCACCGGCTTGTTGGGTCGCCCGTTGTCCGCGCAATACAGATCGCGGAAATGCTCCTCCTCGATCAGCGGCAAAGCGTGAGCGTGGAATTGGCCCGGCCAATCCCGTTCCAGCCGCTGCCGTTTCTCCTCGGAAAGAAGATTTGCCACTTGGAACAGACTGCCCTGCTGATCGCTGCGCCGGAACATCTCACCCCCGTCGACCCCACATTCCTTTTGTGGCATCGGCGCTCAGGACGTTCACCCAGAAACGGAGGTTTTTACGAGAGAGTCAAAGTTGTGAACCAACCGGAGGAGGCGCTGGCCCGATAACGACTATTTTCCATTGCGTAACCACGACTATTGCCGGGGACCTGCGCCCGACAGCCGAGAAGATCCATTTCATTTTCATTGTTGTTGCTCAGATGCTTGCGCGGAGGGTCTCGCACAATGCTCACCCGCAGCAGCAGCCTTTTGCCTGATCGACCGGCTTCAGATCGTCGGGCTTGGCCAGAAACTTTTTGCGGCAGCCTTCGCTGCAAAAATAGAACGTCTTTCCCTTGTGCTCGGCGTGAAGCGCTGTGGATTCGTCCACAGCCATTCCGCAGATGGGGTCTTTGGTCACAGCTTTTACGTTATTCATGGCTTTTCCCTTTCAGGAATTCGAGGATGTGGTTCGACAACACGAGGGTTAAAGTTTCAGACGCCGCAATCGAAGCGCATTGACGATCACAGACACCGAACTGAACGTCATTGCCGCGCTGGCGATCATGGGGCTCAAGAGCAGGCCGAAATGGGGATACAGCACACCGGCCGCAATGGGCACACCGAGCATGTTGTAGGCGAATGCAAAGAACAGGTTCTGCCGGATATTCCGCATCGTGTGATGGCTCAAGATCCGCGCCCGCGCGATGCCACGCAGATCGCCTTTCACCAGCGTCACCCCTGCGCTTTCCATGGCCACGTCGGTGCCAGTGCCCATGGCAATTCCCACTTGGGCCTGCGCCAACGCCGGCGCATCGTTGACGCCGTCACCGGCCATCGCGACGACATGTCCTTCGCTTTGGAGACGTTTGATGACTTCGGCCTTGTCCTGGGGCAGCACT
>JBBRQD010000262.1:0-3018 GCA_038227045.1 Planctomycetota bacterium | reverse complement strand
TTTCTAAAGCGTCATTATCGCGCCGCGCCGGGCAAGTTGAACGAGGCGGTCGAGCAAAGGCGTATTGGGAAGATACGCCGTGCGAGACCAACGAAGTTCAACGCAGCCCGCCGCAAGCGAGAATGATGCTTTAGAAATGCGCGGGTCAATAAACCCATCCGCGTTTATCCGCGTTATCCGCGGTTAAATCTTTTAGGCCGATTTCTCAAACTCCGCAATCTTCGCCATCACCGCATTAGCCGCCAATTCAGCCGGCGAAATAATCGCATCCGACCCCACCTCCTCCATCTTCTCGCGGTTCTCCGTGCGCGACATGCGCGTGATGACTTTCAGATCTTTGCGGATGTGCTTTGCCGTCAGGCAGGCGAACGCGTTATCCGCGTCGCTCTCGCTCGCCGCGATCAGCAGCGTGGCCTGTTCGGCGTTGGCGTGCTTGAGCGCCGCGCTGGACGTGTAATCGCAAATGTGCACTTGAATCCCCGGACGCTCGTGCTGAAGGCGGTGGGCCTCGTCATGCGTCTTGACCAGCACCACCACCTTGTCCACGGGCAGGCGGTTGAGCAGTTCGTGCGAGGTGTGCGACAAACCGCAGATGATCGTGTGGTCCTTCATTTTCTTGTGCCTCCAGTCGCTTAAGACGGTCAGAAATTCGCGGCGCAGCATCAACTGCCCGATTTGAGTCATCACGCCCACCAGCATCGCGACGGAGAACAGTGCCAGAAAGATGTTGAACCATTTTCCTTCCGTCGACTTGGGATCGAAATTGGCGCCGATGGCGGTGACCAGCATGACCACATTGTAGAGGCAGTCGAGCAGCGAATACTGCGGTTCCAGCCAATGGTAAATGAACGCGGCCGCGATCTGCACGGCGAGCAAAACGAGCAACAGCACAATCAGCTTGGTGACGATCCTGCGAATATGGCGCTCGGGCGTTTCCACGGCCAAGGACGGTCGGTCTCGCATGGGCAAAGCGTCGGCTCCTGATTCGAATCCGGTGTATTTGGCAATAAGTTTCTATTTCGGCGGCGCAGTATCAATTATACTGTTGCCTCATTTATTTTCAGGAACGAAATCTTCGAGGAGCATTCGAATCATGCGGTCCAACGGTCTTTTTTCGCTCAGTCGCAGAACTGCCGGCGCGGCACTGATTATATTTTCGTCATTCGTTTTCATGCCGCTCAACGCCGGCGACATCCCCACGCTGGCCATCGGCTCGCCCGCGCCGGATTTCAGCCTGCCGGGAGTCGATGGAAAAACGCACAGCCTCAAGGATTTCGCCAGCGCCAAGATACTGCTGATCGCGTTCACGTCGAATCACTGCCCCGAAGCCCAGGCTTATGAAGACCGGTTGATCGCGATCGCGTCGGACTATAAGGACAAAAGCGTCGCGGTCGTGGCGATCAATCCGAACAGTCCCAAAGGCCTGCGCCTGGACGAACTGGGCTACACGGATCTCGGCGACACGTTTGAAGAAATGAAGATTCGCGCCGAATTCAAGAAGTTCAATTTTCCGTACCTCGACGACGGCGAAAAAGAGGAAGTTTCCAAAGCGTATGGCCCGCGCGTCACGCCGCATTACTTCGTCTTCGACTCCGAGCGCAAGCTGCGCTATTGCGGGCGTCTGGACGACAACAACCGCGAAGAGTACGTCACGATTCGCGACTTGCGCAACGCGCTCGACGATCTGCTCGCGGGAAAAGAAGTGAAGGTCAAGACCACGCCGACCAATGGCTGTTCGACGAAGTGGGCGACGAAAGAAGACAACGTTAAAGCATGGATGGACAAAATCGCGAAGGAGCCGGTTGAGATCGCGGCAATCGGCGCCGACGAATTGAAAGCGCTGCGCCAGAACGAATCGGGCAAAATCCGCCTCGTCGATTTCTGGGACACGACCTGCGCGCCCTGCATGTTGGAACTTCCCGAACTGGTCACGATCAACCGCATGTACCGCGGCCGCCGCTTCGAATTCATCGCCATCGCAACGAACAAGCCGGACGAGAAGGACGACGTGCTCGATGTCTGCAAACGCTTTCAGATGTCGAACAAGAACTATGTCTTCGGCGACGTGGACACATACAAAATGAAAGCCGCATTCGATCCCGACTGGAGCGCCGCCAATCCCTACACGGTGCTGATCGGCGCAAAGGGCGAGATTCTCTACAAAGCCAACAAGCCGGTCGAACCCCTGGAACTAAAACGCGCGATTGTCAAAGCGCTGAAGGAATTGAATCGGGGCGTCGTGATGGATGTGAACAAAAAGAAGTAGTGTGCGTTTTGTGGGGCTTGTAGTGCAACACTGATGTTCCATTGCCCTTATCCCGGAGGGATGAAAGCCATTAGCCGGTGGTTTCGGCCGTCAGGCCGACACCACCGGGCACGACGCCCCAAACGTTCCGCATCCCGGAGGGATGCCAGCAGCGCTCGCGAAATTGGATAGCGCCAGAATAAGGACAATCACGCAGGTCGCCATACTCAATAAATATAGATAGAAGATAATCTATATATTTGAAGTTTGGAATACGGAAAGTATTCTGTTTACGAAGTGAACGAGATCGCTGAAAGGACAGGAGATGGCAATGACTCGAAACGAACTGATTGAATCGCTGATCAAGGCAATTGGGGTCGCTCTATTGGTGTGGGTGATCCTTGAGGTTCCGCCGTTCCTTTACCTCGCTTTCTCGGCTTTCATCGAAGCTGGCAGATTGATGATTAACGGCGCGACGAGCGTGGCATTCGAAATTTTATGGAATGCAGCGCTGATTTCGCGATTCTTTTACCTCGTCTTCCAAGTAGTGATCGGACTCTATCTGATTAAAGGCGGAAAATGGTTTTATGCCAAGGCAACGAAGGAATAAACCGAATCTTCCCCTCTCCCCTCGGGGAGAGTTACCATGTAATGGAATAGAAAGAGCCATAGCCTCGAGATAAAAAGTCAATGAAGTCTCTCACAACCCATTGACCCAATAATCAGGAGGCCAGGCCCAGATGAAAAACGTTATCATGGTTGGATGCGATCTG
>JBBRQD010000261.1:0-3022 GCA_038227045.1 Planctomycetota bacterium | reverse complement strand
GCATTTTTACGTGCGAGACGGCGAATCAACTGCTCCATCTCACGTTCGCGTTCCGAAGATAATGCCGAGTCACTCATACATAGATTATCGTCCGTTCCATTTTGAAAAATAAGAGAATCTTGCCGCGTGAACGGCTACGAAAGAATGAACTTATTCCATGGTGGAATTACGTGCTTGGGATTCTAAAACGAGCCTATGGGGAATTCGAACGCCGTGTGGAGAGCGCGGCCGCATCTGGAAAATCCGAACTCGTGCGGCAAACCATTTTTCGGCAAGTTGATCCATTCATGCTCGCCGCTATCCAAATTCAATGTCCCACAGTCAGTCCACAATTGATCAAGAAGGTTATTGCACAACTAAAGGCTTCGGGCGAGGTCCGCCTTATTGGGCGCGGTCGCGGGGCAAAGTGGCACGTCAATCGCTGATTGTTCGGCTTGAACTGCGTTTTCAATCCACGCCTCAGCACGGAGCAGCGATTCTGCTCCGTGGAACCCACAACAAAGAAAAGCCCCTCGCAATTGCGAGGGGCTTTTTACTTTCAACGTTATTTTTGGGATCGATTACTGCCACGCGCAGCCACTGTCCCAATCCGGGTAAGTTGCCGCTCCGTTCCAGTTGAAGATATCCGTGTCGGTAATCGCGGTGTCGTTGTCGTCCTTGCCCAAGTCGTTGGTGGGCTTTCCATTGTTCGGAGGCGCTGGCATGAAACTTACGCTGCCACCGGCCGAAAGGATATTCTGACCGGCGTTTTTGCCGTGATTATCCGAGTTGTTGCCGCCCCCTGGTTTGTCCGCGAGAACGATCACGCGGGAATTAATCGACGTGTGTCCCGGTGAATAACCGTAAGAGGAATGCATTTTTCCGGCATATCCCGCCGCGGTGCTGACGCTGACGCCGCTCAAGTCCGGCTTGGGCTGCTGCGACGCGCAGATGAAAACTCGCTGGTCATCGACGTACTGGCGATAGAGCAGATTCAATGCATCTTGAGGCTGGGTCGTATAACCCAGATTGCCGACACCGATCGTGGGATACTGGCTGTAATCCGTTTCGTACATCGTGATGGCCTTGTGGATCTGGCCCAAGTTCTGTCCGCAGGTCGTGCGGCGAGCCGCTTCGCGAGCGCGGGAGAATGCCGGCGTCAGGGAGACCGCGAGAATGGCGATGATCGAGATCACCACGAGCAGTTCCAGGAGCGTAAATCCGGTCTTTCTGCGACTGTTCATTATTGAACCTCCAATTAATTCTTTGGCCTTCAGCCAATAATTTTCCGGATTTCAATTCCGGATGTTTCCTGTCACCGCACTCATTCGGTGAACTTATACAGGTCTTACACATTTCAATACGAGGGACGGCGGAAAGAGTTCGGAGATATTTAAAGATTTTTTTATTTTCGGTCATCCCGAAGGGATTTAAGCAATTAGCCGGTGGTTGAGGCCGTACCCGGCCGACACCACCGGATTCGGATATACAGTCGATCCGCATCCCGGCAGGGATGCTAGCGGGATGGGTCAAACGAGTAGAACGCATCTCTACATTCGAACATTGCTGGCACCCTTCCAGGGTGCGGAAACTTCGTCGCTCGTGTCCGGTGGTGTCGGCCGGGTACGGCCTCAACCACCGGCTAATAGCTGCAATCCCTTCGGGATGAGGGCAATTTCAAAATCTTACAATTATAGGGCGAAGGCTACTTCTGAAAAATCGGCAGATAGCGGTACGGCATCGAGAGGATCAGGGTCGAAATCGCCGTTCGATAGGTGCTGCCCACGTCATCGCCGCGCCACGAGCCGTCGCTGCTTTGCTGGGGCAATAGGCGCTCGCGGATCGCCGGAAAATACTTTGCCCAGCTTTCGCCGCCGATCTGGAACATCGCCTGCGAACCGTAGAAATTCGTGTAGAAATCGTGGTAGCCGATGGTGTGTTTCGGGTCGAGATTCTTCTTCAGGTACTCGATCGCTTTCTTGGCGTGATCGTCGTTGTAGCGCCCGGCCATCAGATAACACGCCACGCCGGCCGAAGAGAGCGCCACCGACGACGTCTGGCCGGATTGGATCGAGTAGCGGATTCCGCCGTCGGCGTTCTGGCATTTCACCAGATAATTCACCGAATCGTTCATTAATTTAACGGGCACGTCGATGCCCGCGTTGCGACAACTGCGCAGCGCCTGCACTTGCGTGACGGTGACGGAGCCCTCGTCGGCGCCAGAGTTCGGCGAATAGTACCAGCCGCCGTTGATCGATTGCGACTGTCCCGTTTTCTTGACGGCTTGCGTGAGCACCTGCTTTAAGCGCGCGCCCATTTCGCCGCCCTGATCCATGCCGTAAAGCTCGGCGAGAAACGTCATCGCGAAACCGTGGCCGTACATGGTCTGGCCTTCGGTGTCGGAGGTGATCAAACCATCGCGCTGAGCGTGTTTGATGCAGAATTCCGCCGCGCGCGTGATATTCCCGCCATATTGCCCGCGCCCCGGCTGATTGCCCGCGGAGAGCAGAGCCAGCCCGGCCAATCCGGTCATCACCATTTTATACTGCCCGCTGCTGCCTTCCGAACCCCACGAACCATCATGGCCTTGATTCTTCGCCAACCACGCGGTGCCGCGTTCGACGGCTTTGTCGAGATCTTTCGTGATCTCGACCATATCCTGCGGCGGCCCATCCTCGCCGGCGCGCAAACATTGCGGGGCGAATAGAATTGCCGTGCACGACAAGACGAGAGCGGACGCGAGCGAGATTGACGGACGCATTGGAGAATCTCCGTGTTGGCGAGGCGTTTGAGGAGCTTCGCTTCCAGTATATATAACAGGCGGGGTTTTGGCGAGCCACAAGAATTTACCTGAGAATCGCGGGCTTAACCGAGCGTGCGGTAGCGTTTCCCCTCACCCCGCGCAGGAGTACCTGCGTCGGCCCTGCTATGTAATGCGATTGCAAGCCAAATCTCGAAACAAACAATACGCATGAAGTCGTTGATCGTGCAATCTGCTATTCAGTCGTTTTCTGTTGGGAAAAGACTCGTTTATCGGAACGCT
>JBBRQD010000260.1:0-3037 GCA_038227045.1 Planctomycetota bacterium | reverse complement strand
CATAGTTTTTGAACAGCGGATAGAGGTGATTTTAGCGACAAAAAGACTTCGACAAGTGGAGGCGCATGTAATGCGCCAAAGAAATGGGGGAAATATATCGTGACCGCTCTCTATTCAACCCGTTGATCATCGCAATTTTACACAACAAATTCAATAATTGAACAGGACGGCAGTGTGTTACTCGTTCGGCCAAAGGGCCAGTTGAATCATGAAAGCCAATATTCACCTTTCCTACTCCACAAATGTTCATCCCGCCGAATCGCTCGCGGATCTCGAGCGCTCGCTGCGCGAACACGTCGCGCCGATTTCGCGCGCGGCGTTCGGCGACCGCGTGGCCGCCGCCAATCTGCGCATCGGCATGAAACAGGCCGACGAACTTCTTGCGCACCCCCCGCTGCCCAGCAATTCCTTCGTCAGCGACGAAATTCTCAAAGCCCCGCCGTCGCCGGCCTGCGCCGCGTTCTTAAATGCGCTAGACGACACGAAGCTCGATGTCGTGTCGATCAACGCGTTTCCGATCCGCGATTTTCACGCGCCGCGTGTCAAGGAGCAAGTGTATTCGCCGCCGTGGACCGACGGCGGCCGGGCGCTGTACAGTTTGAAGATCGCCAAAGTGCTCGCGCATTTCATGGCCCGCCCCGGAATCGACCGCAAAGTCGCCGCGATCAGCGTGCCGTCGGGCGTCTTCAACGGACTGTATCCCGACAGCGACGAAGTGCGCACGCAGGCCGCGCATTTTATCACCGAATGTGTCCGCGAACTGCTGCGCCTGGAACGGCTCACGGGGCGGACCGTGCAGCTCGGATTCGAACCCGAGCCGTTCACGACCGGCGAAACGATTCCGAATTTCATCGATTATTTCAAAACGATCCTCGCCGAAGCGCGCGGAAAATATCCCGCGCAACTGGGCGTCACGCGCGAACAGGCGGAGGAGATCGCGCGGCGCTTCGTGACCATCAACTTCGATCTCTGCCATCAGGCCGTTGAGTTCGAAGATTCGGTCGACGAATTGAAGCGCTTAAAATCGGCGGGCGTGACGGTCAGCGGCATTCATATCTCAGCCGCGCTGAAACTCGCCGAGCCCGCGAAAAATGCAGCGGCCTTCGAACAATTGAAAGCGCTGGATGAACCGCGTTATCTGCATCAAGTCATCGGCAAGACCCATTCCGGCGAGATCGTGCGCTACGAAGATCTGCCGCATCTCTGGAATCCACGCAAGCTTAAGGGCAAGACACTCGCTGATTTCGCCGAACTGCGCTGCCACTTTCACGTCCCTCTTTTCGCGGAAATGTCAGGCGCGCTGACCACGACGCGCGACAACGCTGCGCCGGCGCTTGACTATGCCCTGAGCCAGAATCTGACGGATAATTTCGTCGCGGAGACATACACCTGGAACGTGCTCGCCGGGCTGGCCCAAGCGGGCAACGCCGCCGCCCGTGCGGTGGTCGGAACCAGCGGAACCGTGGACGTGCACGAAGGCATCGTCAGAGAATTAAATTGGGCGAAAGAACTGCTAAGATAGTGGTGGGGCCGTCCCGGCCCCACAGGAAACCTATGCTGGGCCGAGACGGCCCAGCCACTTTCCCTTACTTCTTCGTCATCGCTTTTTTCATCCGCGCGTTCTTCTCGTCGTCCCAATACGCGCAGTCGAGATTGATAAAGACGCTCGTGTACGGCAGCGTCATGTCCGTCTTTAAAATGATCACGTTGAATGTCTTCGCGGCTTCATCGAGTTTGGCGATGATGCTTTCGTGCGTTTCGGTGTTGACCGGCGCGTCGCCGAGAATATTTTTCAATTCCATGCGATACGCCAGGATGCCCTTCGCGTCCTCTTCCGAAACAAACTCCAGTTCTTTGTCTTCGTAAATGTTCGGTTTGACGTGTTTGAATTCGCCGATCATTTTAATGATGTCTTTAAGCGCCTCCGTCTGGCTCTGGCCGGTAACGATGGTCGTGATGCCTTCGCGGCTTTGCAGCGGATACGCCGAATCCGCGACGACGATCCAATTGCGGTGCCCCAACGACGGAAGTTTCGCTTTCAATTCGGCGCGCCAATCCGGCGGCGGAACCGGGAACGACGGCGGCTTAATGACGTAACGCGCGACTTGAGTGCCGAGGATGGCCAGAAGCAGGAGAATAATGAGTGCGTTTTTCATGGGTGAATTCCTTTAGTAGATCGTGAAGGGTTGGTTCGGGATCACTTGGACGCCAGCGACGCCATGACTTCGGCGATAAAGCGCTTGCTGTCCTCGTGAATCATGGAACCGAATGTCATCGTCGTGTCGTTTTCGAATTTCAATTCAATGGCCGGCATGCGCTTTCCATTGGACGAGGTGCCGGTGTCTTTGAGCGAAACGGTGCGCAATTGACTCAAGTCAAACGGTCTTTTCCATTGGAACGGGCCGACACCCACCGTCACGTAACTTTCCGCTTTGCCGATCAGGACGACCCATTTGCCAAACAGCAAAAACAGAATCACCGAACACAAGATGATTGATCCAAAGAGGAACGGAAGGCCGAACAGGGCTTGGGCGGGATTTAAATTTCCCCTAATCAATGGCGCGATGTAAATGCCGGTCATTGAGCCGCCGGACCATAAACAGGTGAAGGGAATTAAAAAGAAGACGATCGGCGAAATGCGCCGGTACGTCATGCGCATGCCTTCCGGCAATTCTTCGACCGTGATGTGTTTCGGCAGGCGCGTTTGGTCGAGCCGCGTGGGCTCCACACGCGTGATCAGCTCGCTGTATTTGTGATTGGTTTTGCACTGGCGGCAATAGGCGACATCGGTTGCGACGTTGAAGTCGGCCTCGGGAATTTCGGCGTCGCATTTCGAGCAATGTACGGACATGGCACGGCGCCTCCTAAAATAAGCGATATCGGCTTGTTCGCTTGGCCTTATTGACCCGCGCATTTCTAAAGCATCATTCTCGCTTGCGGCGGGCGGCGTTGAACTTCGTTGGTCTCGCACGGCGTATCTTCCCAATACGCCTTTGCTCGACCGCCTCGTTCAACTTGCCCGGCGCGGCGCGATAAT
>JBBRQD010000259.1:0-3057 GCA_038227045.1 Planctomycetota bacterium | reverse complement strand
TCATTCTTGGCGTTGACGCGGGCCTGCGGATCGATGCCCGGATTGTTTAAGCCGACCTGCATCTGCATGTAGACATTCTGATCGATCTCGAACGACAGGCCGGCCTTGTCGCAGACGTGCTTGAGCACATTCTCCATCGTTTGGCCGCTGTAATCGACGGTGATCGCCTTGTCTAGGCCGGCCCGCAATTTGTTGACGGGTGGATCGGCTTTCGTGTTCGATTGAGCGAACACGGTGGCATGGGTCAGCGCCCAGCCGAGCAGCAAGCCGAACAGGAACCAGCGAGAGATAATCGTGCGCATGGGAGAACTCCTGAAACGGGGTTCGATGTTTCCCTCAAGTTTACGCGGAAACGTTGCGCCGATGCAATCCCGTTTGGCGCAAGGCAATAGAACCACGGGGGGCACGGGGATCACGGGGAAATGCATTCTGCTAGCCTCGATTTCCACAGAACGGAATTCACCTAACACAAATACGTAATATATCTTATTCAACGGAACTGGAGGTGCAAAGCCTTGTTGCCGAACCAGGGCATCCGTGTTGGCGTGTCGGCCAGACGCGATTGGACCAGTAAGGGGTTGTGGGCATGCTTGTCGAGCGTCACCACGACCCGCTTGGACTCCACGGCCACGGTCGCGGAGACCTCCAGCAGATTGCGGAAAAGCGTCTTCGCTTGGGCGTGGTCGTAACCGGCGCCGACCTTTTCCGCGAGCAGGCGGTACAGCGTGGTCGCGATCAGCGTGATCTGCAAATCGAAATCGACCTTCAGGCCGATCATCGACGACAACGCATCCAGGTGAAAAAACTGCACGGCCTCGGCGATGCCGTTTTCGATCAACATGCGTTGCGCATAGCGTGTCACCAACGCGGTCGGCGTAATCTTCTTGTTGTTGGTGAGCAGAATCGTTGGCTCTTCGTGACCCAGATCGATGACGGTCATCTGCCGCAGTTGGCCGGGATAGCCGTTGAGGGTGATGCGTTCGTCGAGCACCTTGGGCGTGCGGTAGAGTCGCGTCAACGCCGGCAGCGTGATGCGTTGCCAGGCGGAAGCGGGGCGGCTGTAGATGTCGCCGAGCATCTTGCGCGTGCGCCGCCGCAGCGTGATGAAGTGGATGTCGCGCGCGTCGAGTTTGGCGAGTTGGGCGTAATTGGTCAGCTTCGAATCGAACACCAACTCGGCCGGCGCGACGCCGGTGTGACGCTGGTAAAAATCGACGAAGCGAATGATCTCGTCGGCTTGATCGGCCTTGGCAATACCGGCGTGCGCGTAGCACAAGACGCGCTGCTCGGCATCGCGCGCGAGGAAAGTGAGCATGCCCTGTTGACTGCGGGAACGACGGGAAACATAGTGTTTTTCCAGAGGTTCCTCACTGCTGTTGGTCGGCACGGTGTGAAAATCGAGATCGAGCGAGGCGCCATGCTTCAGGCCGGCACGCGGCGTTTCGTTGAACCAAGCAGCCATGAGTTGCTCGTTGGTGCGGTCGTCAACCGACGAACTGTAGGCGGCCAAGTACGATCGTTTGGGCACCACATTGAGACCGGCGAAGAGGGCGATGCCGTCGTCGGTGACGAGATCCATGACATGGCTCTTACGTTCCCTGCCGATGAGTTTGAGCGCCAAGAGCGTGCGCAGCGCTTGCTCGGCAGGAATCATCGCGGTGCCAGGCAGCTTGGCTTGACGGATCACTTCGTGCAGGCGCAACTCGCGCAGGAGCGGCACGAAGACGAACAGTCCGCCGTGCCGGGTGTGAAAAGTGCGTGGGCTGAGATCGAGGGCCCGCACGTCGGCAATGGCGGCGACTTGGGGTCGAACGATGGCGGGCCGTTCGTCGTCACGTCGGCGCGGCAAACGTGCGAAGCCTTCTTCGCGCAAAAGAATGAGCAGTGAATGGACGCTAATGGTTTGGCCTTCAGCCGCGAGTTGGCGTTGAATGTCATAGACCGACAAATACTGCTTGCGTAGTTCGACGGCGCGTTCGCGAATTCGATCGCGCAGCGGTGCCTGGTTGGGGCCTGGACGCCGCACGGGAAAGAAGGAAACACGTAGGTCGGCATCGTGGCGGAACTGATGACAGAGGACGCGAAAAGCGCCGGGCGAATAAGCGAAACGCCGCGCGACCTCGGCGGAGGCGATCTTGTCGACGAAGTAGGCACGCAGCGCCTCGTACTGGCGTTGGCCCACCGCTTCGGGAGCTGCGAAGAACTCCGTGGCCTGAAGCTCCGTTAGGCCATCCTTGGTCCTGATGTTCATAGTGACAAATTGTCACAAAAATATGTGCAGCTGTCAAGCAGCTGCTGAGAAAAATGACGAAATTGGCATTTGTTCGGTAAAATCAAGGAAAAAAACAAAAAATCTGTGTCCGACGTCGGAAAACGGAGCCGCAGGTGTCTTTGGCGGTGACGAAACGAAAATGGCACTTTCAGTGCCAAAGATGACAAACGCAAAACCGAAGAATCCCCGTGTTTTCTCGGCCGCGCCCCCGCCAAATGTTAGGCGAAGGGCGTGCCGTGGAAATCGAGGCTAGCGCAGCGCGGCCGACTTGTTTCCAAAAACTTCGTGCATGGGAATCCATTGTGGGGCCGATAAGAACTGCGGAGTCTACAAGTTGGGGGTGCCGCAGTGTGAGGTCGATGATGAATTGGCTCGCCAGAGAATTGCCAACAAGACACGCATGGCTTAACCCGGCCAGTTGCATCCACGCGGCAAGGGCGTCGGCCAACTCTGAAATGTTCAGGATGTGGGAGGGCTTCCCGCTCTTGCCGAATCCCGGGAGATCAGGGACGAATGTCCGATAATCGGGGGCCAATGCCTCCGCGGTTGGCAACATATAACGGCCGGAGACGCCCAATCCATGAACCAGCACCATTGCCGGGACCCGATGTTGCCCTCCCACAAAGCTCCGGGCGTACATGGAAACCCCGCTGACGGACATCCACATATCTTCATATTTTTCCACAACCAACTCCTTTCCGTGCAGGATTTTACACGGTTCCTTGCAATGCCGGACTGACGTCCGTACAACGGCGGAAAGCGAATCGCGTCCTTCAATGAAGGGG
>JBBRQD010000258.1:0-3113 GCA_038227045.1 Planctomycetota bacterium | reverse complement strand
TCCATAGCGCTCGCGTAGTGCAGCCACTAATTCTTTTTTCGCCAGCTTGCTGACCGTTCGCATAACGTTGCCTCCGATTTCAGTAACAATCTCATGAGGCAACGACTCGGCTTCGGTAGCAAAACCTATGAGTCAATGCGCCGCCCACGATTTCGGTTGCACCCACCGGAACCCCGAAGCCCGGTGTGGCCGGCTTTCCCGTGACATTCAGCGTAACGGCGTCGTCCGCCGTGCCGACCGTGTTTGCATTCGCCTGGGATTTTGGCGACGGTTCGACGGGAACTGGAAAACAGCCGCCGCACGTTTATGCCGCGGCGGGAAGCTACAATGTATCGGTTACGGCCAACGACGGCCGCGGTGGAACTGCAAGCGCCAGCGTTTCGTTCAGCGTGACGCCGCCGCCGGTTTTCTTCGGGTCCTTCGGCAGTGCCGAATCCGGCGGGTGTCCACCAAACCATCGCCTTCAGTGCGTCCGCCTCGGAGGTGGGGGGCGACACGATTTCATACGGTTGGGCGTTTGGCGACGGCGCGAGCGACGTCGGGGCCAATACGACGCACGCCTATTCCCCGGCGGGCCCTTATCGCCAATAAAATCTGCGAGCCTAACACAGTGACGGCCGGTTCCACCGGTTCCGGCGTGCCCATCACGAATTTTCCAGCGGGGATCAGCACCAAATCGAGCGTGACGCCGTCGCCCAGATCAATGCTTTGGGTTGCTGGAAGATGGACGCGGGCGGCATAAGAAGCCGTGGATTCGTGACCATCCCTCAAGCGCAGATGATGGTAATGGCACCAGCGGAAACAAAATCCAAAGAACACTGGCAGCAAACGCATAGGCCACGAAGCACGCCGAAGTGCGATCAAGCATAAGATGCTTTCCAGCTTCACATAATCTGAGCGCCAGTGTAAGATTTCTATCGCAAACGAGCATCTCGATGCTGACGTAGAGAAGCCCTTACGTGATGCTGGAAGACGTACAACCATGCTGTAGCAACGGCGCTTTGTGGGGAGCCATCGATGTCGGTCAATAAAAACGACTTAGTTATAAAGATCGCTCAGGAAACATACTCTGAGCAGCAGCAAGTGAGGCAGATCGTGCAATTGACATTGGATGGAATCATTGACGTTTTGGCCACAGAGAAACGATTCGAGTTGCGCAACTTTGGCGTGTTCGAGGTTTACTTGCGCAGAGGGCGCACGGCTCGTAATCCGCGAACGGGAGCCGAAGTGACAGTTCCCGAGAGGGCAGTTGTGAGGTTCAAGGCGGGCAAGATCATGGAATCAAAGGTCGAGAAGTCCAACAAGGCCTGAAGAAAGCGTTGGGCGGTACTGCAACGGTGTCGAATGTAGGTCCGTCACCGGCGCGGGCTTTCCTGTCGCAATCAAAACAAATTAAATACGTTCCAAAAGAGGAACCCACAGGATACAAACGTGTCCGATGCGTGTTTCACTGATTTCATCCTCTGTGTACGCCATGTGCTGCTTTCTGGCCGTCACTGTGCCTTCACTTGCCGCGAGCGCACGCGAGTGGCCCTTGTGGGATGGTCACGAATCCACGGCCTCGTATGCCGCGCGCGTTAATCTTTTGCCGACGAAGAGCATTGATCTGGGCGGCGGCGTCACGCTCGATTTGGTGCTGATTCCCGCTGGAAAATTCGTGATGGGCACGGCGGAACCGGTGGAGCCGACCGTCACGGTGTTAGGCGCTCAAACACTTTTAATCGTCGGCGGCGTTTTGGTTCTGTCGTTGTTGCTCTTCCTGATTTGCCCGAAGCGGAAGGGGCGGCGCTTTTCGTTTTCGCTTGGTTGGTTGCTGCTTTTCACTGCGGCAGGCGGGATAATGGTCGGTGGCGGCGCACGTTGGCGTCTGGCCATTCAAGAACTGGTGCGCTACAAGGTGGAAAAGACTGTGTATGAAGAAAACATTGTCCATGAGATGCGCGCACATCCGGTGACGCTCACGCAGCCGTTCTACATGGGCAAGTACACGGTGACGCAGGCGCAATACGAAGCGTTCATCGGCAGCAATCCCAGCGAATACAAAGGCGCTCAATTGCCGGTTGAAACGGTTACATGGGACGAAGCCACGTCGTTCTGCAAGAAGCTCACCGAGCGGCTGTGGGACAAAACGCTTGAGGCGCAGTTGCCGACCGAAGCACAGTGGGAATATGCGTGCCGCGCAGGCACGACGACCGCGTTTTATTCGGGCAATCAGGAAAGCGACTTGGACGCGGAGGCGTGGTATTACGCAAATAGCAAGAACACAACGCATCCAGTCGGCGCGAAGATGGCGAATGCGTTTGGTTTGTACGACATGCACGGCAATGTGTGGCAGTGGTGCGAGGACGCATACACGCAGGATTATGACAAGCTGGGTGCCACCGACCCATACAATTCGCAAGGTGCGTCGCGTTTGGTGCGCGGAGGTTCGTGGCACGGCACCCTGCGTGGCTGCGGTGCGTGGTACCGCAGCCACTACGACGGCGCGTACTCCAATGTCGGTTTTCGTATTGTGTTGTCGATCGCGCCGTCGTCCGGGACTCCCCAGTAATTGATATAATCGAAGGTGAGAGAAGACGTGATCTATCACCTCGAAATTAATGGCGACCTTCACCATGCAAAATCTGGCCTGTAAAATTTATTTCATGGCTAAATTTCACAAATCGAACTCAAAACTGTAAAGTGTTACGGCTATGGGGCTAGGGTATTCCGACTCAAGGTGAGAGAATATATGATCTCTCACCTATGTACGCCAAAAATGCACTTCTCCTATGAGAAACAGTTAGTTTTTGAATTAGTTTGCGGTGTTTTCGAGGAAAAAGTGCCTTTTAAGGCACATAGTGCAGGTGAGTCTAGAGCAATTCACGTTCGGTTGAGATCCGTTGTCAGCGCCGTTCCGAAAGTGCGGTAAATCAGCCGGTTTGAAAATGCGGTTTTCTTCCCCTCGATTTTCTTCAATCCATTCGATTTAAGGTAATGCTCCGGTGAAGTACATGTCAATGTAATGTAGGCGCACCGCACCGGTATCCGGGAATGATTACCGGCTGGGGAAGTATTCAGGAATTGGGATGGGCGGAATTTCGGGGAGGATGTCTTCCATCAATGTGACGGTG
>JBBRQD010000257.1:0-3190 GCA_038227045.1 Planctomycetota bacterium | reverse complement strand
TTTACCGCAATCTGTTATTTTTGATTGTTAAAATCAAAAAAAGACGACAAATATCCAACCTTTCAATTCATATCGGAATAACCGCTTTAAACACCAGCGGTACATCCGGAATCAAAAGCCCGGAAATCTCGTCCGCAAATCGTTGTTTAATCTTTTGTGCAGCGCATCTGTTCCACACGCTTCACGGCAACTCTTATAATCGCTCCCAATAGAATGTCAATGCAGATTTGAAGATTCTAAAAGAAAATTTTAGAGCACTTGCTTACACTTTTAAATTCACTTCTCCAATGCAAACTTTTCGACTTCATCACACAACGCGGCGATGTCACCGATGCCGGTAAATGGATTCATAATTACTATCCGAAGCCATGCCGAACTCTCTATAGTGGTGCGAGTTATATAAAAATTGCCCTCGCGCACGATGTGTTGTCTAATGCGGTCCTGCAACACCGAATCGCTCCCAAACCGAAAGCATAAAATGTTGCACTGCGGCTCGTAGCGGCATTCAAATCCTTTTCGCGCGCGAATATAATCGTAAAAATCGTGTGCTGATTTAAATAGATGGTCGACGTGCTCGGCCATTCCTTTCTCTCCAATCGCCGCCAGATTGAAGAACAGTTTGAGGCCCAACATCGCTTTCGTACATTCGAACGTGTTCTTTGAGAGATCTTCGCCGGGTTTGTCCATGTCGCTGAACAAATACGGCGCGTGTTGAGCATACGTGTCGGACAAATTCGCCGCGTCGCGAAAAAGCGCCGCGCCGCAGAGCACGGATGTGCTGAGCATTTTGTGCGTATCCCACGCGAGCGAATCGGCGAACTCAATGCCGTCCATCAGCGCGCGGTGCCGGTCCGAGACCAGCGCCGACGCGCCGTGTGCGCCGTCCACGTGCAGCCAAATGTTTTTGTCGCGGCAAAATGTGCCCATCTCGCGCAACGGATCGTACGAGCCAGTTGGCGTCGCACCCGAGTTGGCGATGACGGCGAGAACTTTTTTCCCAGCGCGCTGAACTTCTTCGAATGCGGCGTGCAATCCGCCGGGTTTAATGCGCAGGCTGGAATCCACGGGAATCTTGACCAGCGATGAAGAACCGAATCCGAGAATTGCTGCGGCACGCGAAACGGAATAATGCGCAGCCTCGGACGCCAGAAAAACGTATCCCGATGGAACACCATCGCGCCATGAGTCTGGAAGCGCCTTCGCGCGGGCTGCCAACAGACAACTCAAGTTCGCCAAACTTCCGCCGTGCGTGAGCACGCCGTCGCCGCCGCTCCAGGCCGCGCCGGCTTTTGCGAGCATCCAGCGAATCACGCCGCGCTCAATGGCCGTCCCCGCCGGCCCCATTTCGTAGACCGCCATGCCGTTGTTGGTGACGCCGTTGACAAGATCGCCCAGCACCGACGTGAGCATCGGCACGGCGACCTGATGCCCCATGTAGCGCGGATGATGTAAGCGGTTGCTGTTGTCGAGAATCGCTTTAGCAAGCGCAGGCAAATCGCCATTGCCGTGCGCGATCAAGGCATCGAAATTCAATTCGCGCAGAATCTCGTCGATGCTCTTCTGCACGAGCACTTTTCCGCGGCGCGCGAACGAGTCGCGCACGGCGTCGGAGAGAATGCGTTTGAAGGCGTCGAGATTGGCTTCAAAATGATCGGGAGAGTAGGCCTTTTCGTTCATTGTTTTCTTTGCGTCTTTGCGCCTTTGCGAGAGAACCCATTCCGGATTAAAACAACAACAGTATCGCCCCCAACAGCGGAAATGCGACGCAGAAAATCACCAGGCAGTAGCCCATGATCTCTTTTGCTTTCAAATTCATGATACCCAAAAGCGGCAGCGCCCAGAAGGGCTGAAACATGTTGCCGACCATGTTTCCATAGGCCACAGCCATGATCGTTTTGCCTGTGTTCGCGCCAAGTTCTTTCGCGGCGCGCAGCATCACCGGACCTTCCACCGCCCATTCGCCGCCGCCGCTCGGGATGAACAGTTTCGACGAGACGCTGGCGATGTATGTAAAAAAAGGCAGCGTTTTCGCCGTCGCCAAATGCGTGAAAATGCCCGCGATCTGTTCGCCCAATCCGGAGCCGATCATCAGGCCCATGATGCCACCATAAAGCGGAAACTGAATCACGATGCCCGCCGCGCCTTTCATGCTCTGCCCGGCAGCTTTCATGTATGCCACGGGCGAGCCGTGCAGCGCCAGGCCGATCATTAGAAAAATAAAATTCACGATGTTCGGATTGAGGTCGAAGCCTTTGTTTTTGAAATGAAGCACTAGCACCGCGACGCCCATCGCCACGAGCGCGTACGTCGATAGCGGCGACGCATCGATCGTCCCCGCAAGCGTCGAACGGTCTGGCACATACGACGCGGCTTGGCGGTCGGCGAGCGTTTCGTCGGAGGCTTCGAGGCAATTCTCCGGCTTGGGCGTCATCGCGGCGATGATGAATGGTACGCTCGCGAGCAGTATTGCGCACGCCGTCAAATTCATCGGCGTCAGCACTGTTTGACTGAGCGGCACTTGTCCAATTAGATCGAAGAGAAAATGCGGCGGCTTGGCTTCGTTCACCTTTAATGGTGCGCTGCCGGAAAGTCCACCGTGCCAGATCAACTGCGCGGTGTATGCGGCCGCGCCGATCAGAGGGTAATGCAATTTCATGCCGCGTGCTTTGGCCTGAATCGCCACTTCGCGTGCCAGCAGCGATGCTGCGATCAAGCCAAATCCCCAATGCAGCCAGCCCAGGCTCATCGCTATAAACGACACGAACGCCGCCGAACCGAATGCCGTTTTGGGAATCTTGGCCAGGCGACACAACACGCGATGGACCGGCGGCGACGCGGCAATGGCTTCGCCAGTCACGACGACCAGAACCATCTGCATCGCGAAATCGAGCAAGCCCCAGAATCCGTTGTCGCTTTTCACGCCGTAGAACCACATGTCCAGCAGTTCCGCGACGGATTTATCGGTGTTCAATTTGGCGAGCAAAAAGGTCAGCAGTGTCAGCGCGATGGCCAGCACAAACGGATCGGGCATGAAGCGCCGGACGAAGGATTCGTAGCCGTTCACGCGGCAAGATTCTCTTATTTTTCAAAATGGAACGGACGATAATCTATGTATGAGTGACTCGGCATTATCTTCGGAACGCGAACGTGAGATGGAGCAGTTGATTCGCCGTCTCGCACGTAAAAATGC
>JBBRQD010000256.1:0-3281 GCA_038227045.1 Planctomycetota bacterium | reverse complement strand
TATTGACCCGCGCATTTCTAAAGCATCATTCTCGCTTGCGGCGGGCGGCGTTGAACTTCGTTGGTCTCGCACGGCGTATCTTCCCAATACGCCTTTGCTCGACCGCCTCGTTCAACTTGACCGGCGCAAGCGATAATGACGCTTTAGAAACGCGCGGGCCAATAACGGCTTATTTTCCATTTCTCATTTCTCATTTCCGATTTGAGGCATGTCTCGCGCTCGCGGGATAAATGGAAATTGAGAAATGGAAAATGGGAAATGCAAAATTGTTCGTGTTGCACTTCGCACGGCGTGGCCTTGCGTCGCGTCTCTGTTCCAATATACTCTCGCCCTTCTTAAACATTTAAAATACGGAGCGAATCGAATGAACATTCACGAGTATCAGGCAAAGCAGCTTTTGGCGGGGTATGGCGTTGCGGTTCCGAAAGGGATTGTGGCGTTCAATCCGGCCGAGGCCGAGGCGGCGTTTAAGGAACTGGGCGTTGCCGTTTGCGCGGTGAAGAGCCAGATTCATGCCGGTGGGCGCGGCAAGGGAAAATGCTTGAATCCCGTGGATCGAAAAGTGGTGCTCGAAGGCGGCGTGAAGATTGCCAAGAGCGCAGCCGAAGCGCGCGATTATGCGTTTAAGATGCTGGGCAACGTGCTGGTCACCAAACAGACCGGCGATGCCGGCCGACTGGTTCGCCGCGTGTACATCGAGTCCGGCAGCAACATCGCGCGCGAATTGTATCTGTCGATCGTGATCGACCGCGCCGTAGGCCTGCCGGTGATCATGGCCAGCACCGAAGGCGGCATGGACATCGAAGAAGTTGCCGAGAAGCATCCTGAAAAAATCATGCGCGTGCCGTTCGATCCGCGCGAGGGACTCTGGCCCAATCAAGCGCGGCGCATCGCGTTTTTCCTGGGTTTGAGCGGCGATGGCTTCAAGAGCGGCGTGCAATTCCTGCAGGCGATGGCCAAAGCGTTCTGCGAACTCGATTGTTCGATGGTCGAGATCAATCCGCTGGTCGTGACGAAGGAAAACAAAGTCGTCGCGCTCGACGCGAAAATCAATTTCGACGACAACGCGCTGCACCGGCACAAGAACGTGGAAGAACTGCGCGACGTGAACGAAGAAGATCCGAACGAAGTCGAGGCCAAGAAATACGACCTCAACTACGTGCAGCTCGACGGCGAAATCGGCTGCCTGGTGAATGGCGCGGGGCTGGCGATGGCGACGATGGACGTGATCAAATTATATGGCAGCAGCCCGGCGAATTTTCTGGACGTGGGGGGCGGCGCGACGCGCGAGAAGGTGACGGCGGCGTTTAAGATCATCCTCAGCGATCCGAAAGTGAAAGCGATTCTGGTCAACATTTTCGGCGGCATCATGAAATGCGATGTGATTGCCGAAGGCGTCATTGAAGCTGTAAAAGAAGTCAATCTGCGCGTGCCGCTTGTCGTGCGGTTGGAAGGCACGAATGTCGAACTGGGCAAGAAGCGCCTGGCCGACAGCGGCCTGCCGATTCACAGCGCGAGCACGTTGAGCGAGGCGGCGGAGAAGGCGGTTAAGGCGGTGAAGTAGGAATTCACCACGGAGGCACGGAGAACACAGAGAGGGGATTTTAAACTTTTCTCTGTGTTCGTATTTTCAATTATTTTCGGTTCGTTCATATTCTGCTTCTGCTATTTCTTGCTTCCGCGTCTTTTCCGCGAAACTTTTGCGAACTTTTGCTGTCAAGTTGGTTATGAAAACCATGCGGGGATTTGTGCGCTTTTCGCTGACGACGCTGCCCGCAGAATAGAGAGGTCAAAATGCCAAAACTCGTAGTCCGCAGTTTCGCCATCTCCCTGGACGGCTTCAGTGCCGCGCCCGGGCAGAGCCAGGAAGCGCCCTTCGGCAAGGACGGCCTGCGCCTGATGAACTGGGTCTTTGCGACCAAGCACTTCAACGCCATGTACGGCCGCGAGGGCGGGGCCGAAGGCATCGACAACGACTTCATGGCCAAGGCGGATCAGAACATCGGCGCGAGCATCATGGGCCGCCACATGTTCGGCCCGCCCCCCGATGCCAAGGACAAGGCCGCTTGGAAGGGCTGGTGGGGCGAGAACCCTCTTTACCATCACCCGGTCTTCGTGCTGACCCACGAGAAAAAGGCTCCGCTCGCGATGGAAGGCGGGACCCGCTTCAGCTTCGTCACGGAGGGCATCGAGTCCGCCCTCCAGCAAGCCTTCGCCGCGGCCAAGGGCAAGGACGTGCGCCTGGCAGGCGGCGCCGCCACCGTGCGCCAGTACCTGAAGGCGGGCCTCATCGACGAACTGCATCTGGTACAAGTGCCCCTCTTGATGGGCCAGGGCGAGCGCATCTTTGAGGGACTGGGCGGCGTTGAGGAGCGTTACGAATGCGTCGAATTCACGCCGTCCAAGCTCGTGTCGCACCTGCGGGTCATCAAGAAAGGGGCATAGCCTCTTAAGATGGAAGCATTTGTTTGAATTGAAAAGTGCTGAGGCCGTTGTACAGTAAATGAAAGAGGCGGGGAGTTTTTGGAACGAAAGTGAGACGGTCATGGGCGCGAAGATTATTCCGGGTGGGCGGATTGAAGGCACGCGAACGACGGTTTATCACGTTTTGGATTATTCCAAGGACGATTGGACGCCGGAGCAAATCGCCGAACGATTGCCGATTACGGTTGAGCAGGTTCAGGCGGCGTTGCAATATATTGAGGAAAATAAAGAGCATGTGATGGTTCAGTATCAAAAAATGCTGGATCGGTGCGCGCGGGGAAATCCGGAGGTGGACGAGCGCATTCGGAAACGCAAAGAGGTGATGCAGAAGTGGTTTGAATTGGAGCGCGAGCTTGCAGAAAATCGTAGCGGATGCCAACATTGAAGGCCAGATTTCAGCGCTTGCTGAGATGATGCAACGTCCGCCTTGGGATTTTTATTGGCGCGAATACCAACTTGAATTAACTACATTTGCCGAATTGAACATTCCACGCGACGCCAACGATCGCGTTGTATGGAACGCGGTTCAGTTGCATTCCGCCATTTTGATCACTGACAATCGCAATGACGATGACGAAGACGCTCTGCAATCCGTTATTAACGATTCTTGCGGGTCCAAGCATTTGCCTGTCGTCACAATTGGGGACATGAAGAAGTGTAACTGATTACCGTGTTATTAATTTGACCCCATCCACTTTTCACTATTTTTCTGCGCCCGTGGTCCGATGATATTGGCATGGACGAGCGAAGCTATCAAGAGGACATTGCCAGGCTGAACGCGCGGATCGAGCAGTTGG
>JBBRQD010000255.1:0-3398 GCA_038227045.1 Planctomycetota bacterium | reverse complement strand
GTCAATTTCACGTGCGAGACTGCGGATCATATGCTCCAATTCATGCTCGCGTTCCGAAGATAATGTCGAGTCGGTCATACATGGATTATCGTCCGTTCAATTTTAGAAAAATAGTATAATCTTGCCGCGTGAATGGCTACACCTCGACGCTTATGCCGCCGCCCGAATCATCGCCACTCTGCGGGACGAACTCGTTCGCCAACGCGAAAGTTTCGTTTTCGAAACCATCTTCTCCGACCCGGCAGGGGACAAGTTGGCCTTTTTGAAACGTGCTCAGCAATCAGGCTATACCGTCGTCCTGTGTTTCATCGGTATTGATGGGCCGCAAACAAGCGAAGAGCGCGTCGCCATGCGCGTTTCACAAGGCGGCCATGATGTGCCCGCAGAGAAACTGAAAGCGCGATTCCCGCGTATCCTCGCCAATTTGAAGGCCGCAATCCGCGAACTTCCGCACGTCTTGATTTTCGACAATGGCGATCTGCGCACGCCTTTCCGCCAAGTTGCAGTCTTTGATGACGGGCGATTGGTGACGACTAAAAAGCCCGTTCCGAAATGGCTCAAGCCGTTGTTGCCACGCCGCTGAGAAATTCGGTCCCGCAGGATACATTCGTAGTTCCGCCTTCAGGCGGTCGCGTATTTAACAGCTTCCGCCTTAAGGCGGAACTACGAACTTCAGGCGGAACTACGAACGGGACTGCTTCGCGGAGGATAAAGGGCAAAAGAAAAAAGAAAAAAGGGCGATTAAAAGTCCAGAGAAACCACAACACGAAACCCGAGGCTGTAGAGCCGGAGGTCGGGCGTGCCGTAGCCCCGGTGAGCGGAACGGCAGTCCCACGTGCTGTAGCGCCAACCGCCGCCGCGCAACACACGCGACGCGTATTTTTTCTGATCAAATACACTGGTCTCTTCGTCGCCTGATGCTGGACCTTTTGGATCGACATCAACCGTCGGCCTGGTTTTGAAATATTCTTTGGCATAGAAATCCTCGCACCAATTCCCTGCGTTGCCGTTCATGTCGTAAAGGCCAAAGGCGTTGGCCTTGAACTTCTTCACTGGGGACGTGTAGACGTAGCCGTCGTCCCATGAAAACGTCATCGTCCACTTTGGGTATTTCTTCTTCGCGCTCTGGTCTCCGCAGTTCGCCCAACCCCTTCCATCGTCCGGATTGTTCCCCCATTGATACGCTGTGGCCGTTCCGGCGCGGTTGGCAAACTCGTATTCGGCCTCCGATGGCAGGCGCACTTTTCGGCCGGATTTCTTCGAAAGCCAATCGCAGAACGCTTTCGCATCGTTCCAACTCAGTACCACGGCCGGGTGATCGTCTGCCTGCGTGAATCCCGGATTCTTCCAGGAAAGATCGTTGACGACGCCAAGTGTTCCATCGCCTTTTTCGCCATAGACAGTCCCAGCTTTTTCAGCGTCCGTTCTATATCCCGTGGCAGCAAATTCGCGCCATTGCGCCACGGTCACATGCGTTTGAGCGAAATAAACCGGCCGCGTGAGCTTGACCGTATGCTGTATTTCATTATCGTCACGGTCCTTTTCGCTAAGCGGACTGCCCATCTCGAATTGACCGGCTGGCACCAGCGTCAGCCCTATGCGCTGACCGTTGCCCAGATCCAGCGAATCCGACGCCTTGAGCCCGTTGCGCCGTGCATACTCCGCCATGCTCCCCACGCCGTCCCATAGGGGAAAAACGGTCGGGCGCGGCGGCAAAACCTGGGGTTACCCGAGCACCAGGTCGATACTATCACCCCGCACATCCGGCGTTTGCAGCGCTTCCGCACCGTAATCGTCATGGACATGATCCTTTACTTCGTCCGCCACGTATCCGACCAGTTTAAGCCATTTGATCTCGCCCGTTCGCGCGCTGCGCACCTGCGTATTGCCTTTCAGACCTTCAATCACATACTTGAACATGTACCCATAGCCGTCGCGCTCGCGAGCAACTTGGCCTTTCGCGCAACTGAACATCGCCACCATGCCGCCCGGCGGGTCGGGGATGACCGGACACGTGACGCTGCCCTTTGCGCCTTCACGGCAGGCATCCACCAACAGCACCTTCGTATTTGCCTTGCATTCACCCATTTCCTTATAGATTTCGTCGATAGTAATCAGGGTGTCCAATTGATTGAGCTTGCAAAGCTGCGGACAGAAACACATGAATTCGTCGAAGATTTCGCTCTTTAAGTCGCGTCGCTTTCGTGTGGTAAAGCCATGACCCGAAAACGCAATCAACACCGTGTCCTTCGGCCGGCGTTCCTTCAGGATCGTGACGAGTTGGTCGCGAATATTCTGCGCGGTCGGCTCGAGATCTGGCCGATCCAGCTTGCGGGCTTCAGAATGCGTCAGCAACACGACGCGGTTGTACGCGTACCCCTCGCCACGCAGGACCTGGGCAAGGCCATTGGCGTCATTCTCGGTGAATTGCAGATTTTCAAGCCCGGTGCCTTCGTACTTCTGCACGCCGACCACAAGCGCATACTTCCGCCCGGCGGGAACATCGTCCTCTGCCGCCAGAGCCCACACATTCAAAATTACCGCGAGAATAATCCATCGTGTCATGCCAGCGCCCCCCAAGTCCAACGGACATGTGACGCCACAATAACGGCACAAACGTCAACGTCTTCCGAAAATTTCAAAAAATAGCCAAAGGCTCCCCCGCACCTGTTCGATGACATTCGTGCGGAATTGCGTGACAATTTGGAGAGATGATGCTATAAAGTGTATGCAAAATTTGGTTGCGTTAAAATGAACTGCGCTAGCAAAGTAACTGAGAAAAGAGGATGACGGATTCGTTGCGCGGTGTTGGGTCGCGAGCGAGGCATCAAGAACTTACTACAAAAACTACTACAAATCGATTTTATTAGCTTTGTGTTAGGAGACTTAAAATCTGAGTGGTTTTTAGTTGTAAATATAGTTAAATAAACAGTTTGAATAATCTGGGAGTGGAAGAGACCTGGTGATCTCCGCGGTCTTCAAAGCCGTTGCGCCGTCCGCAAGGGTGGCTGGTGGGTTCGATTCCCATGCATTCCCGCCATACCCAATCCTCCTGTGAAAATGGCCCCGGCGCGGGGCTTTTTTCGTGCCCGAAATATGTTTTAAATGCTCTCATTTCGGCCCGAGATATTGTCAAAAGTTGTGGATGAGCGAAATTGAAAAGTGCGGCATATCCTTGGTGATCGAATCAATATTACCAACCGGCACACATCGTTACAGAAAGGATAAGCCACATGAGTCAGGTTTAGAATGTTTTGACGTTTTCGCAAGCATCAAGCCGGGACATTTTGAGCGACATTCTCCACAAGGGTGCTCAGGAATTGCTGGCCGCGGCGTTGGAGGCGGAAGTCGCCGAATACCTACAGCGTTTCGAGCACGTGCGAGACGAGACGGGAAAG
>JBBRQD010000254.1:0-3414 GCA_038227045.1 Planctomycetota bacterium | reverse complement strand
GCGATCTTAATCCACATCGCCCATGCCGGGTCGAACCGCGGGCCGTCAAGCGGCGTCCCAAACAATACGATTTACTCAACCAACCCCGCGCAGTCCTGAGGGCAAAACTCTTGAAAACGGCTTAACTATGTGCCATTCGGTACGGAGAGATGAAATGCGAAGACATTCAATGGGTCACGGACCCATTGCTGTGGTTTGCCGTCGATGGTGATTTTCAAACCCGCCAGTTTATCGATCGCACCCATCGGGCCGTGTGTGCCTGGCAGCCACTGTGGATAGAGCAGTGTCAAAGGGCCGGCCTGGGTGACGGGAATGGTCTCCGTGACGCGAAAAATGCGCTGCCGGGTGTCCGACGCATCGACGCGCAGATCGAGTATGCCAGGAAACGGAATGTCGCGGGGCGGAGGGATCGTATCGACAATGTTCTGCGCGGCGGGCTTGCTGCGAGTGGCTTCCGTGTAGGTCTCCGCCATCAATCGTGATGGGACGACATACAGCGCGGCCAGCATTGAAACAAGTGTCAAACCATGGCGCATGAACGGATTCCGAAAAGGTGATTGCTCTGTCGCTTCATTCCCGACCGTAATGGAATGAGTTTCAGATGTTGAGATGGCTTATTGTGACGGTAAAGATTATCGAACGCGCGCGGATAGGAAAGCCGAAAAAGATGGCCATAATACTATGCGACAGTGGTTCGGCTGGATTTCCGATCTTGACGACATATATGGTGGGGGGAGAACTGCGTGAACGGGAATCTAGCCGCCGGCAAAAGTGGCTGGACTCCGCGAAACTCAATTCGCGCCGCAGTTGCCGTCCTGCTTGACTAGCTCTATAATCGAAGTTTGAAAAACATCTATCCTTAGCGTTTACCGGGACAACAGAATGAACAGACTATTTTTTTCTCTCTGCATGGTGGCTTCACTTGCCTGGACCTCTATCCACGCGGAGGAAGATCGGCTCGCAGCGCTCAAAGAGCTGAAAATTAACGCGGGCACGATCAACTCGGTGAAGCGTGACGACTCGCCAGCGCTGACCGCCCCCGACGGGAAGGTACTTCGGAACAACATCCCGCCCCGAACTATTATCAAGGCGCTGCTCAATCCGGCCCCAGGATCCAACATTCACATCGAAATCTGGCTGCCGGACACCGGAAAATGGAACGGTCGCTTTTTGGGTCTCGGCAATGGGGGTGCGGCGGGGAGCATTAACTCCAGCAATTTGGCGGGCTGGATGGCCGGGGGTTTTGCTGTCGCGACCACGGACATGGGGACAGCGCCAGCACCCAACTCAGGCATCGGCAATCGGGAGGTCTGGAAGGATTTCGGCTTTCGCTCCACCCACCTTATGACGGTCGTCGCCAAACAGTTCGTCACTGCCTTTTACGGCAAAGCGCCGGAGTATTCGTATTTCAGCGGCGGTTCAACTGGCGGGCAGCAGGCGCTTCAGGAAGCGCAGCGTTATCCTGAAGATTACGATGGTATTGCCGCGGCCGTCCCGGCGCATTGCCGCACGCCGCTGCACGCGTACTTCTTGTGGAACGATCAGATTCTCAAGAAGTGTCCTTTTAGCAAAACGCAGGAGGAGGCCGTTATTGCTGCCGGCATTGAATACATGGCCGTGCGGGAGACTCCGACGGCGGCCGGGAAATTTGTTTCCGATCCGCGCTGCAATTCCAAGGACATAGAGGCGGTGGTCGCACTGGCGCTGAAAAAGGATGCGACTCTCACCCAGGAGCACGCCGAGGCGCTGCGCAAGCTCTTTGACGGGCCGCATCACTCCGTCACCAGTGAACGTATTTTCAACGGCGTCCCATTTGGCAGTTCCATCCAATCCGCGCACGGTCATCTCTACTTGTTCAATTGGGTCTTCGGCGCAGAGAAGAAAACCGACGACATCAATTTCGGCGCGGACATCGACACCTATACTGCCGCCCTCGGGCCATGGCTCAACGCGGAAAATCCAGACCTGAGCGCCTTCGCCAAACGCGGCGGCAAGATCGTGATCTCTTCCGGCACGGCCGATTCGATTGTGCCCTACCACGCGACGCTGGATTATTACGAACGGGTGATTGAACAGTGCGGCGGCCTTGAGAAGGCGCAGTCTTTTGCGCGGCTCTACATCATCCCCGGCATGGCTCACGGCGGAGGAGGACCGGGGATCAACCAATCGCCGAACCTTCTCGATGCGGTGAAAGACTGGCGCGAAAAGGCCACCGCGCCGAACGCGCTTCCGGGAAAGCGCGTGGTCAACGCCGGCACCGCCGGCAAGACGGAGATTGAAATGCCAATCTATCCGTATCCGACCAAGACCGTTTGGGACGCGGGAACGTCGAGCTACAAGCCTCAGGCTCCGGCACCGCCGGTTGAGGGGCCTCGTGGTGGAGTCGAACGCGTGGCGGCCCGTTTTCTCCCCGCCGCTGAGTGATTATTTTGAGGAGCGTGAAGAACCTGAAATTACCGGCTCGTTTTCGTTTTTCCAACCGAGCCGCGGACCGTGTACAACTGCGCCACGCTGGCTGTAAAGACCGTGTCAGGAACACAATCGTCACGTTGACCGTGCGCGGTGCGTTGCTCGCCGGGGCGGAGGTCAATTGCTCGTCGGCCAGCGCCTTGGAGAACGAGCCCGCGCCGAGTTGCAGGCGGAAGTTTCGCTGCGTGCGGTTCGGCTGTACTTGTGCTGAACCCACTCGCAACGTCAGTTTGTCCTTTGCATTCAACTTTGCGTGTCCCGACCGGTCCAGCACGAACGATTTGACCACGCCGCCGACATCCACGATGATCGTCTGGCCCACAGGGTACACACCGTTGACCGGCAAATGTCCGGTCAGCACAATCGAATCTGCGTTGGCCGTGGCGAAATCCAGCGTAATGCGCAAGTTTGCAGTGAAAACTGGGCCAATCGCGACCGGGTGGGGGCAAATTCACCGGACGCGAATTGGGATCGAGCGGATTCGAGCCCAATGCCACTTCGATTTCATCCGGGAATCCGTCGCCATCGGCGTCGCCTGGGCTGCTCTGGACGCCGGACTGAATCACGACGGATACGGTTGCACCGGCAGTTCCACCGTGTCCGTCAGTAACCGTTAAACTGACCAGGTATGTCCCCGCTACCGCGAACGGGTGCGTGGGGTTTTGCTGCGTGGATGTCGTGCCATCCTTGAAATCCCAAGTGGCCAAGTAAAAATGCGCCCGAAATGAGGCACGAATATGATGATGGGCATCCGCTGCATTTTCTGCAAGCAAACATCTTGTACACGCTCTATTGGCCCGCGCGTTTCTAAAGCGTCATTATCGCGCCGCGCCGGGCAAGTTGAACGAGGCGGTCGAGCAAAGGCGTATTGGGAAGATACGACGTGCGAGACCAACGAAGTTCAACGCCGCCCGCCGCAAGCGAGAATGATGCTTTAGAAATGCG
>JBBRQD010000253.1:0-3519 GCA_038227045.1 Planctomycetota bacterium | reverse complement strand
AGCGCGGCAAAAGGCTGGAGGAAATTAAATAAATCGGAGTTGTTGGCAGACGTGATCAAGCTTGTTCGTTTCGTGGATGGCATCAAGGAAAACGCCGCATGATTTCAACATCGCCATCCACATCATTTGACAATTGCTCTCATCTGTACGCTGTTTTATTCTTTTATCGTTCATCGAAAACCATTCGGTTCACAAGGCTATCAATTTCCGCTTGAATCGGGGACTCCGATGCGTCTTTCGATCCCAGCTTTTCCAAAAGGACAAGGCTTGGATATTTTATATTTCGTAAGTCAGTGGCATTGACTTGCGTATGTCCATTGAACTGCCGAAAAAATGTATCGACTGGCGTTGAATTTAGAAACATGGCCAAGCCACGCGCCAAAACGATGCTCAATCCCCGATGCTGTCGGTGAAAATAATTGATATGGTTTTCGATACCGACGAGTTTCGTGGCAAAACGGTTGTGATCGTACACCGCAGCCACGATTCGACGGCGCTCTTCCTTAGAAGTGAATCTTTTCGTTAAGACATAGTTTTCGTTAGGAACAAGTAGTTCGCTGGTTTCATCCGAACTGATAATAGCGTTCGATTTTCGAAAATTGCTCTTCGGCCAAGATACGTATCCATTGTCAAAATGTGCAGGATAAATCAATGGAACGGTTCCCGCCCCGGGCTCCATTCTCAGAAATTCCTTGGCCCGGAAATCTACCACCCGCCCCGTGGACACAGACAAACCTAAATCGGGTAATGAATGCCGTAAGCGCGTCATTAATAGCGCTGCTTCATGTGATTTCGCATCGGGAGTGATATGAATGAAGAGGTCCGGGTCGTTCGGCCGGATTAATTCTTCATACTTCATCTTTCGAGACTCGCACTTTGCATCCGGCGCGGTATTTGAGGTAATTGTAACTGTAGCTTGTCGAGCGACACCTTTTACTGCGCTATAAATGATATTTTCCTGCAGCACTTCATCGTCCTTGAATGCGGTTGAACGAGATTCAAAAACGTGAATGCGGCGCAACGCTGTTTCGCTTAATAAATATTTCCGAAAGGGATGAAAATACGGACCGTTGCAAAAGCTGCGCGGCGTAATAGCAATTAATTCACCAGAATACTTTAGCATTTGAATTGCGGCAGTGACAAAACCCGTATAGAGGTTACTCGTTTCAATTCCGATTCGACGAAGGTGGTGCCTAGTTGCGGAGTCGCTATTGATTTTTTTGTATGGCGGATTCAAAATTGCGCATGAAAAGGAAGGCGCTTCGGTCTTTTCAAAAAAACCGTTATCCAAACGGTCGGCAGCGTCTTTCAGAAAATCGGAGATGATCACCTCACCTCGAAATTCAATACCTTGCCGCTTGCACCATTGACCACAAAACCGAAGCGTAGCTTGAAGCGATTCCAAAAGCGAAGGATCGATTTCATAAGCGGTCACGAAAATGCTTTCCGGCGGAACTGGTTTCTGACAAAGTCTTTCGACCAACGCGGCGAATAAAGTGCCGACTCCCGCTCCAGCATCCAGAATACGCACTTTCGGGTCATTGCAACCGGCCATGGAAGCCATGAGACGCGCTACGGAAATCGGAGTTAAAAATTGGCCCATTTCAGTTTTGTGCGAGAGGGTGGCCCGGCGACTTGCACTTAGCCGAAGCGATTCGACCGACTTCAAGAGTTCGTTCGACCCTTGGATCGCTGACGCTTCTACTTGGCCGATCATTCGGAATACCCGTGCTTTCGTAGAATTTTCTAAACACAAACTTTGCCGCGTAGTCTACGCGATTTTTGGAATAGTACAGTGAAACGGGTGAGTGACCGCGAGCGAGTTCTTTCTCTGAGAATTCAGGAGTCACGCGAAATACTGCCATGCCACGTCATCATCCGTAATGCGTTCAGTTGTATGATCGAGCTCATTCCCCAAGCGGATAGCGTGATCGCCCTGAAGAAAAACCGTCGCTCCATCGGCTTTGCGGACAATCTCATACGCAAATCCGTTTCCGTAAGACTCAATTTCAAAGCAATTGGCACATTCCGATTTGCTTGTCATATTCGATAAATCCCCCTTAGTGTGACCCGACTTATTATCCGAAAAATGCACTTGGGCCAAGCGCGAATCCCTCGAACACTGGATCAGCGAGCGCGTCCTCAAGCTCACCTGCACCGCCGACGACATGAAACCCCTCGCCGCCGCCTGCGGCTTCGCCGGTTCTGAGGGCGGCGGCATCCACAAATGGCGCGAAGCCGAACGCATTCAACTCCGCGCGGAACTCGACGCCGCCTTCGCGCACCTCTACAACGTCACCGAAGACGATTTCGCCTACATGCTCTCCACCTTTCCCTCCATCCCCGAAGAAATAATCGAAACAACCCGGCATGCCTATAGCAGCCTGCTTGCCAAGCTTTAAAGCCTGTTGGAAATCAGGGACAGTACCAAGCAACGAACCCCGAGACAAACGGCGCACTATTTAAAGATGCAAAAGAACGCGCCGTCTGCCCAAGTCTCCTATCCCGTGTTCTAAAACATCCCCCGCGGTGTATCCAACCCTTATCGGCGCGGCGTGCTGTGCACGCCATAACCTCCCGATCACCGCTCGACATTTAAAAAGGCCAATCATGATCCTCCGCACCTTCCTCGCCGGCATCCTCCTCACCACCACCGCCGCTTTCGCCGCCGACCTGCCCGCCATTCCCGAAAAGCCGCTCGCTGAGAAGAAGGAACTGCTCTTTTCCGACGACTTCGAGGGTACTGAGCATGCCAAGGTTTGGCACCGAGTCGTCGATACTTTCGTTTTCGAGAACGGCACGCTGAAAGGCACGCAGACACGCGACAAGAACGTCCCCGCCGCCGATGGCAAGCCCGCCATTACGGCTCACGCCGCCGTGTTTGGTCTCGAAATCCCCACCAAGGACAGCGTTGTAGAGGTCAAGATTAAATTTGAAGGCGCGAGTGTGATCGATGTGGAATTCGACGACCGCAAATACACTGGCAGCCACTACGGGCACCTCTGCCGGGCGCAAGTCCGCCTCAATGGTGTCTCAATCGTCGACGAACGCGATGGGAACCAGAACGAAGCGATCAAGGAAATGAGAAAAGACCCTGCCAAAAAGGATGAAGTCGCCAAAGCCATGGCCGGTAAAAGCGTCAACTATCCCGCCAAGCTCGAAGCGGGAAAATGGTACACACTCGTCGTCGAAACCGTGGGCGAAGAAATGCGCGTGGCGATTGACGGCAAGCCAGCCGCCTACCTCAAATCCGGGGGCATCGGCCATGTCACCAAGTCCAAGATCGAACTCGGCGTGGGCGGAAAAGACGGCTTCTTCGACGACATCAAAGTCTGGAACGCCGAACCCGCCAAGTAGTAAAAGGACGCGCTGCAATGTCCCCTCTCCCCTTGGGGGAGAGTTACCATGTAATGGAATAGAAAGAGCCATAGCCTCGAGATAAAAAGTCAATGAAGTCTCTCACAACCCATTGACCCAATAATCAGGAGGCCAGGCCCAGATGAAAAACGTTATCATGGT
>JBBRQD010000252.1:0-3524 GCA_038227045.1 Planctomycetota bacterium | reverse complement strand
ATTATCGCGCCGCGCCGGGCAAGTTGAACGAGGCGGTCGAGCAAAGGCGTATTGGGAAGATACGCCGTGCGAGACCAACGAAGTTCAACGCCGCCCGCCGCAAGCGAGAATGATGCTTTAGAAATGCGCGGGTCAATAAGGGCGGTTCGTGCACACCATTGAACCCTGAACCATGGCTTAATGCGCCGCGGTCAAATGCTCCGGATTGATCGCCAGGTTGTAGCGTTCTTTGGCGATCTTCAACACGCTGGCGGCGAATTGTGGATGGTCGCGCATGATGCGGCTGAAATCCGTCTTGTCCAGCACGAACAGATCGCAGCCCGTCTTCGCTTTGACGTGCGCCGTGCGCGGCACGGGCATCAGCACGCCGATCTCGCCGAAGAAGTCGCCATCCTTGAGCGTCTTGAGCACGTTGCCGGCATCGTCCTGAACTTCCACCTCGCCGCGAACCAGAATGTACATTTCGCGTCCCATCTCGCCTTTCTTGATAATCGCTTCGCCGGATGTGACCAGTTTCGGGCGCAGCGACATGATGACTTGCGAGAGGAACAGCGGGTCACCGTCCTTGAAGAGCGCTATCTTCTTCAAGACTTCTTCCGTCACCACTTCGAACCAGCGCCGGCTGTCGCGCCCGATTAATTCCGACGCCGCTTTGGGTCCCCAACTGCCGCGCGCGTAATTCGGGAAATCCGCCGGCGTGGCTTTCCAGTAATCCATGATCGGTTGGGCCACTTTCCACGCCGCTTCCACAAGATCGCCGCGCGAAAACAGCGTCGCGTCGCCGTGTGAACAGGAATAGATCATTACTTCATAGCCGGTATAGCGCGACGCCTTGAAGGCCTCGCCGTACCCGAAGCGCATGTGGACCGGCTGAAGCTGCAGCAGCGGGCCGGGGATCTTGGCGTTGAACTGCATTTCGATTCCCTGGATCGGCTGGATGTGGAAGATCAGGCGGTTCGCGCCCAGACTTTTGATCGACGTGCCGCGGAAAATGACGGCCGGCGCCTTCTTGAATTGCACGACGATTTCGGTGCCGCGCTTCCAGAGCGCTTTGCCCGAGCGCAGATAAATCGGCACGCCTTCCCAGCGCCAATTGTCGATATGAAACCGCGCCGCCGCATACGTTTCGGTCTTCGATTCGGGATTCACGTCTTTTTCCTGGCGATAGCCGGCCTTGACGACCTCGCCTTTTTCGTTCAACTGCGGCCCGTATTGGCCGCGCACGACGAACTTGGCGACTTCTTCCGGCGTATACGCCCGCACCGCTTGCAGCAGTTTGGCCTTTTCGTTGCGGATCGCGTCGGACTCGAACGATCCCGGCGTTTCCATGCACAAATACGCGAGCATTTGAAACATGTGGTTCTGCATCATGTCGCGCAGCACGCCCGAGCTATCGTAGTAACCGGCGCGGTCGCCTACATCGACGGCCTCCGCGACATTGAACTGAATGTTGTCGATGTAATTCTTGTTCCAGAGCGGCTCGTACATGCCGTTGCTGAAGCGGAACGCGAGCAGATTCTGCACCGTCTCTTTGCCGAGGTAATGATCGACGCGGTAGATCTGGTTTTCTTGCCAGTTTGCGAGCACTTCCTTGTTGAGCTTCAGCGCGGATTCGAGGTCGGTGCCGAACGGTTTTTCGACGATGGTGCGCTTCCAGCCGGAGCCCTCTTTGAAGCCGCAAGCGTGCAGGTTGTCGCAGATCAGGCCGAAGAATTTCGGCGCGGTCGCGAAATAGAAGAGCACGTTGCCGCCGATTTGGTATTGCGCGTCAAGCTCGGCGACTTTCGTCTTAAGTTTTTCGTAAACCGCCATGTCCGCGAAGCCGCCCTGGATGTAATGGAAGCGGCCGATCAGGTTGTCCGCGATTTCCTGGTCGAATGTCTCGCGCGTGTGGAATTTCTTGATGTCCTCGTTCATCCGCGCGCGAAACGATTCCGTCGTCAGCGAATCGAAGGCGGTGCCGAGCACCGCGAATTTATCCGAGAGCAACCCATCGCACGCCAGATTATAAAGCGCCGGCACCAAAAGCCGTTTGGTCAAATCTCCGGACGCGCCGAAGATCAGCATGACGCATGGCTGGCTGGTCGGAAATTCTTTCTGAGTCTCCGCGCCGTAAGACCCGATCACCTGTGTATCGCTTGGCATGGTCAATAACTCCTATGAATTCGAATGTTAGGACGCCGGAATTTGAGTGGCGCTAAGTTTGGACAGAACGGCGGATTTTAGCAAGAGAAAATGATGGAAAGTTTGGCAGGCGGTCAAAGACTTGAGACATGCGGCCGAGACCCCGCCAATTGTCCGATAATATAAATATTTTACGGACCTGTGTTTATTTTCTCATTTTCTTAAATGATTCTACCGATGCTGCGTCATGTTCAGACGAACCTCTGAAACGCTGTAGGTTCATTATGGAAATGAGGCGCGATGAACAGCTTTCACAGGCAATGTCTACTCTCGATTTTCACGTTCGTCGGCCTGCTCTCGGCAAATAGCGTCAACACGGTCAACGCCGAACAACGTCCCATCACCGCGCCGATGGCGAGCACGTTTCGCATCAAATCGGAGCAGTCGCGCGGCAACTCAATCATCTCCGGACACGGCACCGCCTTCGGCATCGACCTCTCGGAATACGGCTACCATCGCCCGCGCTATGCGTTGACGGCCTGTCACGTGATCCGCGAACACGACGGTTCCCTCGCTCCAAATCTGAAATTGGAACTCAAGCAACACGGCGTTGTTCGCTGGGTTCCGTGTCACGTCCTGGCCAGCGATTCTAAAATGGATGTCGCGTTGGTGGAGTGCGAATCCGATCTGCCCCTGTGTGCGACGTTCGCCGAACACGATGCACTCGAAAGAACGCCGCTCGTGATGATCGGCAGTCCCGCGGGCGTTCCTTTGAGGGCGGTTAAAGGGTATGTGATCACCCACAAAAAGATCGAACCGTCCGTGGCGTATGTCGATTACATCCAAGAAGGTTGCAGCGGCGGCCCGGTCTTCGATGCCTCGTCGCAGACAGTCGTCGGGCTGGTGATAGCCGGCATCGGAAAAAACCAATCCGCAAAGATGGACCCGCACACGTGCCTGTATGTTTCGCTCAGCAACATGAACCGATTTCTGTGTGCGTCGTTGAAATCGCAAGGTGACAGCACTGTAGAGAAACGAAATGCGCCCCGAAAAAATCCACACAATGCCGCGCCCAACACATTCGCTCCGCACTTACACGACGAATTCGAATTCGAACCCCGCCGCAACACCGACCGCCCGCGCTGCCGCAAGTGCGAGCCCGATTCGACGACCGTGGACAGAAGCGGAATGTGGCTACCGTAATCGGATGACGGTGGTCCGTCGAATCCAGCTTGAGCCTTTTTTCATTGGGTGCCACTCAACGCCGTTAACCCGCCATCCGTTTTTGCTCGCTCAAGTTTTTGATTCCAATGGCTTTCAATGGCTTTGTCAGCCTGCGCAAAATGGGCGCTTTCGGGCTTTCGTGGGCCTTGCGCTCTGGCCATGGGCGCCTAACTTTT
>JBBRQD010000251.1:0-3570 GCA_038227045.1 Planctomycetota bacterium | reverse complement strand
GGCATTTTCACGTGCGAGACGGCGAATCAACTGCTCCATCTCACGTTCGCGTTCCGAAGATAATGCCGAGTCACTCATACATAGATTATCGTCCGTTCCATTTTGAAAAATAAGAGAATCTTGCCGCGTGAACGGCTACGTCGGGACATTGGATCCTCGAGCAATAGTTGCGCAAAGATTAAAGCGTACTCCGTCAATCGCATCAAAACTTCGGCGGTTCCAAAATATGAGGCTGTCGCAAATGCAAGACATTGCTGGATTGCGGGCAATAGTCGATTCAGTGCCTAAGGTACGCAAACTTCAACAAGCCTACAAAATGGCGAGATTTAAGCATAAATTAGTTTCTGAAAAAAATTACATCGACCAACCCAAAGGAGATGGCTACCGAAGCATACATTTAATCTTCAAGTATGAAAACAATCGCGAAACGGCATATAATGGATTGTCCTTGGAATTACAATTCCGCAGTCGCCTACAACACGCTTGGGCGACCGCGGTAGAGACGATGGGTACGTTTCTGGGAGAAGCACTGAAATCCGGACAAGGTGATGGCGCATGGAGAACTTTTTTTACCAAGGCAAGTGCAGCATTAACGATTGTTGAGAGAACAAAACCTATACCCGGATTTGAGAATAAAACTCCGAGAGAAGTATATGAAGAAGTGTCAACAGACGAGAATCGGTTGGGGGTACTTGACAAACTTCGTGGCTTTGCAATTGCGGCAAATCAAATATCAACAGAGAAGGGTACAGGGGCTTATCATCTCATCACACTAAACTCCACAGAGAAATCGGTGCAGATTAAGCCTTACTCTATTCAACGTCTTGACCAAGCATCGCTGGACTATGCCGCGATAGAAAAGCGAACGAAAGACGGCGAACCGATTGAGGCGGTCCTTGTTTCCGCAGGTCCCATTGACCAATTAAAAAAGGCCTACCCGAACTACTTTTTGGATACCGAGGAATTTGTAAGTCAGATCCAAAAGGTTATTGCCAAATCGCGAGGTCCGCAAAGACTTCTTTTTTAGTTTGATCGTATATGGCCCGGGAACAGACACGAAATAAATTAGATACGTGTCCGTCCCCATTGCTCAGGACCGCGCGGGGCGCGCGCGAAACTTCGCAAAGAAATTCCGCGCACAACCCCAAAATCAACCACTACTCCATGCTATAGAAAAACTCCTCCTGAACAATCTTCCCATCCTTGACCGTATAAAGCGCCGCCTCATCAAGCTTCATCCGCTTTCCGGCCATGGGGCCGGCCTTGGCGGTGACATCGTAGCTGAACGGTCGATGACTCTGCCGAAGCGGTTGGTCATCGATAATAACAACAGGCCCACACCCGAGATCAGGATCACTGGAACGACGGACATTTGCAGGATTGGAATCAATTCGCTGTTGAGCATGGGGATTCCAAAGATCAATGGAGCAATGGGCGCGAGCGCCGGATTACCGTTGATAGTGCCGGGTGATGAGGTCGTTTTGTATCCACAGCAGCTTGCTGAACGCCCGCAACGCCGCGGCCTTTTCTTCCGCTGGAATATCGAAACCAAGGATTGTGGCGTTCAGTGCATCCGCGACAAAACCCATCAAGGCGTTCATTTGAATGAGCGGTACGTTGATTTTCGACGAGCCTCCCCGATCGGTGTGAATTCTTCCCACGAAATCCAGATACGCGATCATCTTTTCATCATAAGGCCCGGTTACCAGGTGGGTAAGATAACGGGTCAATTTATGTTTGCGAAACGCAATCATCTCGTGATCGGGATGCAATTCTTCGAGGCTTTTCGGAGTGGCCCCGTCGTAACCACTCTGCTTTGGAACGAAATGCCGCCACGTGGCGTCGTATTCAAAGAGTTTCGCGTAAACCGCGTTTACCAAGGCAGGCACCACTGGCGCAAGCAGAGGCGCCGATCCCAGAACGGCCTCAATATCGGCCTGCCCGAATCCCATGAATTCAGTGAGATACCCGAAGCGGTACCCCAAGTCGTTCTCCAAACGTGCCTCATCGATGTGCCGCATTTCATATCCCTCCCAAAGAGTCGCTTTACCGTACCAAGCCACTATCGCGTTGTGTGTTCAGTCGCTCGGATCGACATCACCGGCACCGAGCAACTCCGCAGCACTCGTTCGGCCACCGAACCATGTGCGAGATGCGAAAAACCCGTGTATCCATGTGTCGATATTATCAGAAGATCCGCCTTTTGTTCACTGGCAATACTGCAAATTGCCTCATACGCTCGACCGCATTTCAAAACCGGCGTTACCGACACTTCGTATTTCGAGGCCAACTTTGCCGCGGCTTCAGCCAGTTTTTTCCGGCCCTCCGCTTCGATGGCCGCTATCCATTGTTCCACGTCCGGTCCGATCCCTTCGCTCCACGTCGGATCGTTGTAGTATGTCGAATTTTCAATCACGTGAGCCAGAATAAGTTTCGCGCCGTGCTGCTTGGACAGTTCCACGGCATAGGGTATCGCCGCTTCTGCGTTTGCTGAAAAATCCGTTGGCACGAGAATTGTCTTAAATCGAAACTTGTGCGGCACTGTCTCTCCGGGCTTAACCGTCAGCACCGGTACGGGGCTTAATCGCGCCACTTTTTCGGCGACGGAGCCGAGAAATAAATGCGAAATTCCTGTTCGCCCATGCGTGGAAATCACAATCAGGTCGGCATGCATTTTCCGGGCATATTTTACCGTTTCATTTGCCGGATGCCCGTGCACGCAGGCATGTGTCACTTCCACCTTGGATTTTGCGCCGAGTTTATCCGCAAATTCAATCAATTTCTGTTCGCGTTGCTTGTGCACGGACGATACCCACGCCGACGCTCCGATTACTATGCCGGATGAGAGAGCCTCTCCCACTTCATCTTCGAATGCATGAAAGACGTGAATGGTCCCCCCAGATTGCTTTGCCAAAGCCACCGCAAATGGCACCGCGGCCTCGGAATTTGGCGAAAGGTCGGTGGTCAGGAGAATATGTTTGAAAGTGTACATGGCTGACTTCTCCGTAAAGGCGCGCGTTAACTGTTTCTATAACTCAACAAGGCAAGACGCGTGCCACGAGAACGAAATCCAGGATGAATGTGACGAGTCGTTTCGGGAGGAGAGGCAGGAAGAACTCATTTGCCCAATGAAATCTACATCAAAAAAAGTTCATCCGAAATTGTGAATCGCGGAAATTGGGCGGGGCGCTCTCACGGTTGATCGAGAAAAGATATTCTCAGTTTTGAAACCCTCATTTTCCATTTTGAGAATCGGCATTACTCGCTCTGTTCGCCACTTCCCAAAAAGCGATACAGGGACGACAACGATATTTCCAGTTCCTGCGCCGCCCGTTTCTTATCTTGATTGCACGTGTTCAGAACGCGGCGCACATGCTCTTGCTCGAAAGCGCTCACGGCTCCCTTTAAACTTTTCTCGTCACTCGGGACACTGCCGCTGAGAAGAGCTTCGCGCGGCGCCACGTCCGCGCTCCGCAACAGCGGTTCGGCGCCCAGGATCATGGCGCGCTCAATGACATTTTGAAGTTCGCGGATATTGCCTCGCCACGGCGCCGCCGACAGCGCTTGCAT
>JBBRQD010000250.1:0-3615 GCA_038227045.1 Planctomycetota bacterium | reverse complement strand
CGGTTCATGGACAAACGATAAGGAATATGGCTGGAGTTGGTCTCCTGAGATCGCGGTAAGCGACTCCAATTGGCGCCCGTATGTTGATAACGGATCGTGGGTCTACACCGACAATGGCTGGTACTGGAACTCAGGCTACAACTGGGGTTGGGCTGCATTTCACTACGGACGCTGGTCACACCGCGAGAATAGATGGTATTGGCATCCAGATAATGTATGGGGTTCATCCTGGGTTAGCTGGCGAAACAATGACACTTATTACGGTTGGGCACCCCTGACGCCTCAAGCACGATGGGGATCATCCGGTGGATTGGATGTAAATTTGACGGCAGGGAATTTCGATCACAATATCGGCTTAAGCGAACGCGATTATTGCTTCGTTCATTCAAACAACTTCCTTGATGTCAATATACACACGCATCAGATTCCACGGACTGAAGTCGTAACGATCTACAACAATACCACTGTGATCAACAACTATACTACGACTAACAGCCGTGTAGTGAACCACGGCATTCCAGTGAAGACGGTCGCTGTCGCCACGAAACAAGACATCAAGCCGGTGACCATTGTAGACAACCCCGCAAAAGCCGGCGAAACGGTGCACGCCGGTTCGATGCGGAACAATCGGATCGAAGTATTCCGTCCCAGATTAGCTGCAAAAGCGACCGTTGACCCGATCGCAGCAGCAGCGCACCACCCTAATACCGCCAAGAAACACGCCGAAAAGAAAGACAAACCGAAGGATGCCGCCGAGCGTCAGGCAGAACAAAAGTCAGAAGCCGACAAGCGTGCCACCGAACGCGCTGCGAAAGAACAGGACTTGAAATCAAAACCAGCAGAAACTCCTCGCAATGAAGCGACCGAGCCAAAATCGCCAATTGAGCCGAAACCTGCCCCCGAAGTTATCACGCCCAAAGCGCCCGCAGAACGCACTCCGCCACACGCGCCGGAAGCGCAGAAGTCGCCGGAAGCGCAGAAGTCGCCGGAGGCGCAGAAGTCGCCGGAAGCGCAGAAGTCGCCGGAAGCGCAGAAGTCGCCGGAAACCAAACCCAAGGCAGCGGTACCAGCCAAGGCCGAACCTAAAGCGAACGTTGAAGCACCGGCCTCAACCCAGAAACAAGATAAAACCGAAAAGTCAGACAACACAGAGAATCCAGACAAGACTCATAAATTAGATAAGCTTGAGAAAGCAGAAAAAACGGAGAAAGTTGATAAGGCTGGTAATTCAGACAAGACCGAAAACTCAGACAAACCCAATAAAAATAAGACTGAAACCTTAGATAAGTAAAGGCGGACCGACAAATCTCGTGGAGCAAGCTACTTGGTTTGACGCGTCGCGTTTTGTGAAAAACTGGAAAAGCAATCCGGCGCTCAGAAATTGCTTTTGTCTTTGCCGACTGGGGCCCAGGCGGTTGACGGTCGTATAGTCAACTTGCCGCGTTTGCGTTAGCACCCGCGTCGGTAATTGAGCTTTCCCGGGTTGGAGAGAGGTCCGGCAAACTGGCGACGGCCGCTGCCATTCGCTTCTTATCCTTGTGGACGTAAACGGCCAGAGTGAACGCGGCAGAGGCGTGGCGCATTATTGATTGAACTGTTTTGATGTCTGCACCATTGGCGACCAGTCGCGTACCGCAGGTATGGCGCAACGCGTGAAGATCAATGCTACGGCCCGCGGCATCAGTCTTTTCCATCTTCCAAGAATGTGGCGTTCGGATTGGGCGCCCTTCGGAGTTCATCGGAATTGGGTTGCCGCGTATATCAAAGGGCACGCGGTGTGCCAACCCCACTGCGACAAGGTCGTCGTCGAATGATCGAAGCGCCCGATCCGACAGCATGACGACGGACGAAATCGGCTGCGGATTCAACTCCACCTTTCTGGCCTTCACGATGGCAAGTAGTCCTGGCGACATTGGCAATTCTTCAGTTTTTCCGTTCTTGGTCGTCTCCGCGCGAAGGCGAATGATTCCAGCATCAAGGTCGAGATCAGCCCACCGAAGACAAGCTGTTTCATTCTTTCTCAACCCCGCTTCAATCATCAGTCTATAGATCAGAACCATGTTGCGGCCGTCACTGGCCATACGCGCTTGGTCTGAAAGCGGAATTGTCACATCCTTGTAGGTACCATCTTTGCGTGGACGATTCGAGCGCGCACGACGTAATCGGCGCATTGGCCCGTCTGCGGCTGCAGCCAGCAAGCGACAAATTTCATCTTCGTTCAGGGCACGCCGAACTTTGACCGGTTCGCCCTTTACGCGTTTGACGCAGGTAAGTGGATTGTAAAGTAGACGTCGCGTCGTCACTGCCCAATTCAGAAGAGCCTTGATCGCAATAAGCGGAGCGTTGATTGAATTTGCCGCGTATCCTTCGTCGGCAAGTTGAGCCAGATAGACATCCAGTGCACCCGGGGTTAAATCGCGGACCTGAAGTGCGCGAATGGAGGTTAGTAGGTTCCTGATTTCTCGCTCGGTGCTGTAGACATGCTTTGCGCTCGCCCGTTGCCCCAACGAAACCAAGTACTCCTTCAGTAAATCCTCAATGCGAATGTTAGCCGCGCGTTGCGTTGGGAGACCGTTCTTCTCGTTCAGTACATCCATCTCAAATTTTCGCAATGCGTCTTGGGCTTGTTCCTTCGTGATACCGGCCTTGCGCCTAACGCAACGGCCGGACGCATCAGCATATTCGACATACCACGCGGCTGTGACCTTCTCCACGTGTGTGCCGTCGGCCTTCGTCCAGGCATATTTTGGTTTGAAAACTCTTCCCATTTTTCGGTCGCTCCTTTCGCGACCATCAGGGCGTCACGTGCGGTTTAATCAAGGTTATCCAGCGCGCTTCTGGCGCTTTTGTTCCGCAGCGTTCCATTTGGCGAAAGTCGCCGCCGGCGGGCAGCCTGCACGCACCCAGGCAGCCAGATCGTCCGGGAAAAAGCGTGGCGATGATCCCACGCGAACATGCGGGATGCTGCCGGGTTCATCAGGGCGTCGGGTCAGCGCTGACCAGATCCAACGCGGTGATTTTTGGAGATATTTGGCCGCATCGGGTACGCTCCAAAGCGTTGTTTTTCCCGATGCGTTGGGATCGAACGTGTCCGTTATCATCTTCGTTTTCCTTTTCTAGAATGAGCCAAATCAATTGTTAGTTCACATTGTGAGTCGTGCCAAAAGCCTGTTTTCATCAGACCTGCGTTACGCGATAAACGCGTTAAACGCGAAAAGGGGGGGGCTTACCGCGTTTACCGCGTTTATCGCGTAGGTCCGCGCAACCAATTCCATCGTTCGGTTGGTCGACCCGCGGTGGATTCTTGCGTGGGACGTGCATTGCCGGCTTTCAGTAAAACTCCGAGCGCGCGGCTGATTTCGTCCGAGGACTTGTTGCGTCCGAAGAGATCGCGAATTTCGTTTCGGGTTAACCCCGCCGGAGATCGCTTTAACGCATCGGCGATTTCGTCCGCAGTTGGATCGCCGAGCGATGATGATGAACGACAATTATAATTCCCCCTGACGGCAAGTAGAATTCCCGGCTTTTTAAGGCGGGATCGGCCAATCTGTTTCCCTGCAAATCAGGGGGGCGGAATGGTCACAGATCGACAGGTGAAGAGAATGATGGATGTTT
>JBBRQD010000249.1:0-3670 GCA_038227045.1 Planctomycetota bacterium | reverse complement strand
TTATGCAGACTTCAGCTTTATGCTGAGTTACTCGAGATGCGTTTGAGTCTTCCTGCGCGAACAAGCAGTCCGCGCAGGAGAGACGCCTTGATTTCCGTTTCAATCCTCCGTTCACGAAATGAAATTGCTGAGCATAATCACAGGCTTTCCAGAAACTGCAGAACCTTGTCGCTCGCCTTGAACCGAAGGCGCCGTGTCGATGGTTCTTGCACCCTACGCAAAGCCCGTTCCTTCATCGAGAGATCTGCTTCAATGTACATATGCGTTGTAGTTGAACTCTCATGGCCCAGCCAGAGCGCGATAACAGAGATGTCCACGCCGGACTGTAGTAAGTGCATCGCCGTTGAATGGCGCAGGACGTGCGGTGAAATCCTTCGCCCCAGAAGTGATCGGCAGCTTTTTGAACCCAATTTTACTGCCTGTTGCAATCGATTTTCCACTCCCGACCGAGTGAGTGGTCTCCCGATTCGATTTGGAAACAACGAATTTTCTGGTTGGTGATTTATCCGCTCAATCCATTTCTTGAGTCGGCTGGCGGTATTTTTCCAGAGTGGTACGGTGCGCTCCTTTCGTCCCTTGCCTCGAATTCTAACGTGCGGCGATGACCCCAATGCAACATCCTGTACCTGCAATCCAATAATTTCTGAGACGCGAGCACCAAGGTTATAAAAAGTTGCGAACATCATGCGATCCCGCTGGCCACTCCACGTTGATTCGTTTGGAGAATTGAGGACCGCGGTCATCTCTTCTCTCGAAAGAAAGCCGACGAGCGGCCTCTGGAATTTCTTCGGCGGAATGGCTAGCACTCGTTGGGCAATGGCGAGCATACATGGTTCCTGAACTGAAGCGTACTGAATGAATGAACGGATGGCGGCAAGTCGGAGGTTTCGCGTTCGGATTCCATTGCCGCGCTTTTTCTCAAGGTGATCGAGGAAGTTCAGGATGAGCGGCGCGTCCAAGTCTTCGAGAGAGATTGTTACCGGCGGCTTTTTCAGACGCTCCTCGATATACTGCAGCAGTAGTCGAAATGTGTCGCGATATGACGCGATGGTTCTTGGACTCGCATTCGTTTGGTTGATTAGCCTCTGGCAAAAATAATTCTGAAGCATCGCGGGGAACCTGTTTTTTTGGATGGAATTTTTCATGTGTGATCTCCTTGGCTTGCGTACCGTTCAAACTTGGCACCCGTAACAGCGAAGAGCTCGGGGATTCCAGAGAGGTACCAGTAGGTATCTGTGACTTTCACGTGCCCGAGGAATGTGGACAGTGCGGGGATGGCTTGTTCGACATCGACGCCTTGTCGGTGCCATTTGATAAGCCGACGGCAGGCAAAGGTATGGCGAATGTCGTACAGACGCGGACTCCGCATACCTTTGGCGGAGCGGATCTCGCAGGCTGCACAGAGTTTGCGAAACGTCCAATAGACAGTACTGAATCCAAGTTGTCTGCCGTTCTCTCCTAATAGGAATGTTGCCCCTGTGGCTTCGCGGTGAGTGTCGCGAATTCGCGCATATTTCTGTAATGCGTTGGCACTGGTCGGGTCCAACGGAACGAGACGTGACTTGTGGAACTTCGTTTCGCGGATCACCAGGAGGCCCCTTTCGAAGTCCACGTCTTCCCGAGAAAGTCGTAGAGCTTCCTGTGTTCGCAGGCCGGTACAGGCCAAGAGTCCAATGAGCGTAGCATAGGTGCGCGGCCGCAAGCCTCCAACGGGTGCGAGCGACCGAGCCGCGCGGAGAAGCCGATTGATCTCCGCTGGGGAATAGATGTGCGGCTGAGTTCTACAATGCGCCGGCCCCAGTAAACGATTTCCGGGAATCTGCGTTCGTGAATCAAATATCGCCATGTACTTAGCGAAGCAACGAACGCATTCAAGGCGGCGTGCATGATAAAGCCTTGTTGTAGTGCTGGGAAGACGAGCCCATGTTAAGGCTAAATCTGTCGTCAGGGGACCCCGATGACCGATGGCATCAACATACCGCGCGAATTTTAGGATTTGGCCGCCTTCGATATTGAGCTGGAATCCAAGCTTGCGGCGATAGGTCAAATAATCAACGGCATGGGACAGCATGCGCTTACGGCGGTATCTCATGGACGTTCCCTCCCCGGCCAAGAGAGGGCTACCTTCCGGAGCATCGGAAGATTTACTTTTGCGTAGATTGTGGTGGTATCGATCGAGCTGTGGCCAAGGATGTCAGCTACTTCTTTGATCTTGGCGCCTTCCTGAAGCATGCAAGTGGCCAATGTATGTCGTAGCGCGTGTGGACCCGTCCAAGGTGTAGCGCCAGAACGTTCATATGCCCTTCGCATGGCAGCACGAACGAGTGATGCTGACACCGGGCGGCCCAAAGGAGCTCGATGACGAAGAAAGAGGGCGCGTTCCGAAGAGTGAAGTCGCCGTCGATGCAGATAAGCAGCAATGGCTCGTCCGACCGCGGTGGGCAATGGCAACAGGCGCGCGCGCTGGACCTTGCCGCCAGGAACTATCAGGGTTCCCTCACGCCAATGGATATCGTCCAGCCGAAGTTGGGCCACCTCGCAAACTCGCAAGCCACAATGGACCAAACAAAGCGCGATGGCGTAGTCTCGGCGCCCAACGATGGACGACCGATCAAAGGAATTGAGAAAACGCTTAATATTCTGCGGGCTTATCGTCTTTGGAATCCCCGCCTGCCTCCAAAGAGGGATGGTGGGCGTGGCTGCGAAAAGCCGGCTATCGCAAAAGCCTTTAAGCTGGAGATATCTGAGGTAGCTCCGCAAGGACGAAACGATGAGCTTCGCGGTCCCCGAAGTGCAGGATACAGACCGGTCGGCAATAAAATCCATCAGGTCGCGCGCCTTGAGATTGCGCGGCTCTACGGGACGGCGCCCGTATTTGCGTGAGAGGAACTCACGAATGTGCCTCAGACGATACAGCCGTGTATTGAGCGACAGCCCGCACGTCTCTACCAAATGGCGATCGAAATCCCGAATCGCCCGGTCGATCAATGTGGTCGCACGCGGCAGGCGTTCAGGTATCCGCCCACTTTGGCGAAGTGAACGCAGAAAGTGCTGTGCGGCCGCCCTGGCAGATATTTTCGATCGTGAATTTGGAGGCGGACAATTACATCGAGGAAAATGATCAAAAAACAATGCCACGACCTCTTCGTTCAATGCCTTCGCCGGGCGCCCTGTTCGACGCAGCCAAGTGCCGAAATGCTCGATCATCTGGAGATACGCCAATGTAGTAAAAAGCGTATGCCCACGGTCACGAAGGTACTGAGCAAACGAATCGATTTCGTCGGCAAGCAGATTGGCGCGAATCCTCCTTAACAGGAAGCATCGCCGCTGTGGGCGAAACAATTGATCCAACATGGGCAACCCCTTTCTGGCCGAATGCGGCCGAAGAAGTGCCTATTATTATGCTGACTTGGGATTCGGGAAAACGTTTGCGGTCGAGTGGTCAATAGTCGGACATGAACTCAAGTCTGCATAAAACTGAAGTCAGCATAATTTCGATTATGAAAAGCTTTTCATAGTCGAAAAAATTACATGTTCATGGGAAGCGACGCGGGTGGCCGGCGCGCCGCGATTCTCTATTCGTTGATTCAAAGCTGCAAACAGCACAGCGTCAATCCGGTGCAGTACCTGCGCGACGTACTGGTCCGTATTTCGACTCACCCCGCCAGCC
>JBBRQD010000248.1:0-3670 GCA_038227045.1 Planctomycetota bacterium | reverse complement strand
GGCATTTTCACGTGCGAGACGGCGAATCAACTGCTCCATCTCACGTTCGCGTTCCGAAGATAATGCCGAGTCACTCATACATAGATTATCGTCCGTTCCATTTTGAAAAATAAGAGAATCTTGCCGCGTGAACGGCTACGACATTCGCAAACTCGAAGTCAACGTCACGCTGAAACCCGGCACGAAAGTCGAGCCGGAATTTCCGTTCGCGCATGTGCCGACCGGTTCCGAAAAAATCGATCCCCTTCCGGCCGAATTGCTGCGCAAGCCCGGCGACACGCGCGAAAAACTTGCCGCGCTAATCACTTCCCCGCGCAACACGCGCTTCGCTCAAGTCATCGCCAATCGCCTGTGGAAGCGCTACATCGGAACGGGAATCGTCGAGCCGCTCGACGATTGGGAATCCGCGAAACCGTCGAACCCGGAGTTGCTCGACGGGCTTGCGCACATGCTTGTCGCCTGCGACTACGATTTGAAACGGGTCGCTGAAACAATCCTGAATTCGAACGCGTATCAACGCACGGCAATTCCTTCGTCAGACAAAGACGCCGTGAAATCGCGCGCGCTCTTCGCCTCGCAAACACGCCGCCGCATGAGCGCCGAACAGCTCGCGGATTCGCTGTTCGCCGTGGCTGGAAAAGCGTTTGGTGCTGAGGAATTGAATTTCGATGTGGACAGCCGCGAGAACGTGGACGTGTTTCAAAATCTGGGCGTGCCGCGGCGCGCATGGCAATTCACGTCGCTTTCAAACGAGCGCGACCGCCCGGCGCTCTCGCTGCCGGTGGCGCGCGGCATCATGGACATGCTCGTGCGCTTCGGCTGGCGTGAGTCGCGGCAAGCGCCGTTGAGCGTCCGCGACGAAGCGCCGAATGTCTTGCAGCCGGCCGTACTGGCGAACGGCCCCGCCGGCAACCGCATCGTGCGCCTCTCCGACGACAGCGCGTTTACAACTTTGTGTCTGGAAAATCAAACGCCGGTCGAATTGCTGACGCGCCTTTATGTTCGCATACTTTCCCGCGAACCGAACGAGGTCGAACGCAAAATGCTGCTACCGCTCATTGAGGACGGCTACGCAAAGCGCATCATCGCGACCGAATACGCGCAGAGTCACGCGCTGGCTGGAAGCAGCCAGGTGTCGTGGTCGAACCATCTCAGCCCGGAAGCGACGAAGATCAAAATGGAGTTGGAGAAATCCGCGCGTCTGGGCGAGCCGCCCACGAAGCGGCTCGATTCCGCCTGGCGCGAACGCATGGAAGACATCATCTGGAGTCTGGTGAATTCGCCGGAGTTCGTGTTTATTCCGTAATCGTTGTGGGTACCACTGAAAGGCAGCTCGATGACTAAACCTTTTTCGCGCCGTGAATTTTTCTCTCTCGCCGCGCAATCCGGCTTGGCGGCAACCGCCGCGAGCATGGCTGGCGCGCGCATCTTTGCCGCTCCGGACGATAAAGAGAAGAAAGATGAAAAAGCCGCGCCACTCGGCAAGGCCGAGCATTGTATTTTCCTCTGGCTCGGCGGCGGGGCGGCGCATATCGACACGTGGGATGCCAAGCGGCTTGGCGATCCGAAGAAGAAAGTTGCCGGCTCGGCTTACGAGGCCATTCCCACCGCGATCAAGGACGTTCAGGTCACGAAGCATTTGTCGCGCTGCGCGAAGGTGTTGGACCGTTTCACGCTATTTCGCACGGTGAATCACACCGTTATCGACGAACACGCCGCCGCGGTGAACCGCATGCACACAGGCCGGCCGACCAGCGGTTCGGTAGTTTATCCGTCTATCGGTTCCGTGATCTCACACGAGCGCGGCGCGGCGGCTGAGGGCGTGCCCGCCTATGTCGTGATGGGCTATCCTAACGTCACGCGCGAACCCGGATTTCTCGGTGCGAAATATGGCTACCTTTATTTGACGGACACCGCGGCCGGCCCCGACGGTTTGACGCGTCCGCCGGAGATTGACGCCGAACACCAGGCTCGGCGAGAGAAATTATTGGCTGGCGTAAGCAGCGGATTCAACGAGAAAAACAAAGGCGACAAGGCCATCGCGGAATACGCGACATCGTCGCGCGAAGGATTTAAACTCGCCGGGCCGCAATTCATGAACGTCTTCAATCTCGACAAAGAGCCGGCAACACTGCGCGAATCGTACGGCGGTGAATTCGGCCAGCGCTGTTTGCTCGCGCGGCGGCTGGTGCAGGCGGGCGTGCGCTTCAGCGAAGTCTCGTTCAATCTGAATTTTATCAATGGAACCGGCTGGGACACGCATAACCAAGGACAATTGCAGCAGCACGTGCTGATCGACGAACTCGACAAAGCGCTCTCGACGCTGGTGCTCGATTTGGAGAATTGCAAGCTGTTCGACAAGACGCTGATCGTCGTCGCGACCGAATTCGGCCGGCCTCCGGAATTCGACGGCGGCGGTGGACGCGGGCATTATTCGAAGGCGTTCAGTTGCGTGACGGCAGGCGGCGGATTGAAGAACGCGCAGGCGATTGGCGAGACCGACGAACTCGGCAAAAAGATCGTGAAGCAGCCAGTCTCGGTTGCGGATTTTCACGCGACGGTTTATGCGGCGATGGGCATCGATCCGAACAAGAATCTGCATGACGGGGATCGACCGGTGCCGATTACGGATAACGGGAAAGCGGTGGTGGAGGCGTTTGCGTGAGAATTGAATTGCTTAATTGGCGATCCCTTTTCATTTAACGTTTTTTGGCGTCTCTTTGATTCTCACAATTGCTTCTTCAGCCAAGCTCTTCAAATTTTCGTCATTTGTCTCCGCAGCCTTACCCAATGCGGGAATCGCTGCGATTGCATCGCCCTTCATACGCCCCAAAGATACCGTTGCCATTAACCGTACTTTGATACTTTCGTCATCAAGGGCTGTAATCAAAGAGGGTACGGCCGACTTCGCATTATTTCCGAAACGGAACTTATCCATTGCACTGATGCTGGGGGCTGATCTCCTCATGGTAATGCTCTCCATAAGCGCCAATCTTCCGTCCACGCCAACCTGGCCGAGCGCAAATGCCGCCGATGCGCGCAAATTCGCGTCTTTATCTTTCAGTATATCCAGCAAGGATTGCACGGCACCTTCTCCAAAACTGCCCACAACAATCGCGGCAATCGTCGCGAACTGCGGATCGCGTATTTTTTTGAGAATTTGAGGTTTTGCGAATTCAGCATCCTGACCCATCAATCCCAGAAGAGTAATTCCTGCTCCTACAATCGGCGCCGCTTTGTCGTCAAGCAGCGAAGCGATCTGCGTTTGAAATGGCTTTAATTCATTCAGTGCATCTTTTTTTTCGTTGTCCTTTGCCAACAATTGAACGATTACCGCGACGGCCTTGTCACGCCCTTCAGGGCCACCGTTCGTAAGTACTGATACTGCGGATGGAATGGCGCGGGGGCCAATTGCAACCAGCGCCTGAAGCGCGGAGTCTCGAACAGGTTCTATGGGATCGTCTAAGAGCTTGGCAAGGAGTGTCGCTGCTTCTAACGCAAATTCCGCCCTGCCTTTCAATTCCTTTGCGTAAGCGTTCGATCAACCCCATCTTCCAATTCCCTGAAGAATCGCTGAAGCTGTGCCGAGGAGGGAAGCGGCATGGATGGCGATGCGAAGACCGGGCGGGAGCGTCGGTGGCGGGGGCATTTGGCGGCGTGGAGTAGGAGC
>JBBRQD010000247.1:0-3812 GCA_038227045.1 Planctomycetota bacterium | reverse complement strand
GGCATTTTCACGTGCGAGACGGCGAATCAACTGCTCCATCTCACGTTCGCGTTCCGAAGATAATGCCGAGTCACTCATACATAGATTATCGTCCGTTCCATTTTGAAAAATAAGAGAATCTTGCCGCGTGAACGGCTACGGATTTCAAGAACTGCTTGAATGAGGGTAATCTCGCATGGTCTATGTCGGATCCGTCTGTACACGGAGAATTGATGCAAATGCAATACGGGTTATTCTTTAATGCCGAGAGGCGAAACTGCGCAGCGGCCGGTGTTGCAATAATGAGTTTCCGTTCCAAATACAAGCACGATCCAAAAACGCTGGCAGAACTCGTTCCTGAATTTCTAAATGAAATTCCGCGCGGCTATTTTGTGCCGCAAGTAGTGGAATACGTCAATCAAAAAGGAGCGTGGATAATCTACACAAAATCACCTTGGGAGGAATACGAGATTCGCGAAATTGGCCAGCTTTTTGGGAGCTACGGCGTGAAATACGACGGCCCCAAGGCGTCCAGTAACGCTCATTTCTTTGTCCCGCCAATGAAATAGACAGGACATCACGGCTTCTTATTAAACGAATTGGCCGACTTCGCTGCGCCCTCCAGAATCATCACGATGGGTTGATTTGCTTTTTGAAACAGCGGCGACGTTATGGGGAATTTGCGCCTCACTTCCTTGAGCTGGCGGTCGTAAACGACCGTGGGATCGTCCGTGTCTTTGGTTGCCGATTTCAGCATAAGTGCGAAAACCTCGCTCAGGCCAACGTAAAACGGCTGATGCGACTCCTCAGGAACCGTACGCAGGCTGGCTTTCGATGAGTCGGCCCATTCGACGAGCTTATCGAAGCACTTGCTGACCGAGCGCTCCTGTGTGGCGTCCGTGGCGAAGGAGATTTCGCGCCGAAATACCAGCGCGCACAAGGACGCGTATTGCTGGCGTTCCCCGCTCATTTTATCCTGCTTGAAATAGGTACGGATTTTTTGAAGATTGCTCGCGAAGTTATCGATCGCTTTCTGAACAGTCATGTTTTCCGGCGCATCCAGCTTGGGGATCTCGGTGCCCGCGGCTGCATTCAAATCGGTGGCTTTTTGTTTTCGGACGATGGCGTCTTTTTCGGACGGGTAGTTCGTCCAGGCATCGGCAAGATCCTGGCCAAGCTTGGCAATGCGAGTTTCGGTGTTTTCTTCGGCGGCTCCTTTGGATGCCAGCGACAGCGAAAGCCACAGCGCGGCGACAACGAACAGGGAACGAACGGTCATGGCAGCTCCTTTTTAAAGCGAATGACGCGATGCCCAAAACGGCATCTCAATTTAGTCATTATTACAATATATCCCGGACATCGTGACGAGCGAAAGTTGTTTTTCTTCATCTCCGAAAAGGGATCGATCAGCGCAGCGCCGTCTCGAACGCCTCGAGCAGGCGCGCGTGACAAAGTGGAAGCGTGTATTTTTCCAAATACCGCCGCCGTCCGGCCCCGCCTTGCGCGCGCAATTTTTCGCGGTCTGAAAACATTGCGCGCAACGCCTCCGCCAATTGGTCAGGCTGGCAGCCGGGTTCAAGCAACCGCCCCGTCACGCCATCCAGCACTGTCGATCCGATCGCGCCCTGCCGCGTCGACAGCACCGGAAGCCCGGCGGACATGGCTTCGAGGACAGTCAGCGGCTGGCCTTCGTAGGGATAGCGCGTTGGCAGACAGAACACATCCCCGCTCGCTAAAAATTCGCGCTTGGCCGTGTTGTCCACGTTGCCTGCAAATTCGACACAGCCGCCCAACTGCTCGCGATCAATAAAGCCCAGCGCCTCGTCGCGCGTGTCGTTCTCCGACCAGTTCCCGGCGATGCGAAGCCGCACCTCCGGCAGTTCCTTTCGCAGCAGCGACACTGCGGCAATCAGGTCCAGAATGCCCTTGGTTCGCGCCAGCGTGCTCATGTACAAAATGGTGGGGGCCGCCGCGCGATTCGCGCCAACGATGCTGCCGGATGGGTCGGTCTCGCCGAACAAATCCGGGACGCCGTTCTCCACAATGCAGATGCGCTCACTCGGAATCAGCCCTTCGAAAATGCTCCGAAATTCAGCGCTCAACACCGCCACGACAGCGGCTCGATTCAACGCCAGCCGTGCGACGAGGCGAAACCAGCCGGGCGCTTCTTTTTCATAGAATTCGCGGAAATAACCGCCATGCAAATGCAGCACTACGCGCGCGCCGAAGAGCCGCGCCTGAAAAACAAACAACGCATCGCGCAAAAACGCCGGCACGTTCTGAGAGATCGGCACATATACGAGGTGGTGCCTCCGTCGCGCCAGACGCGACGTCAATTCCGCAAGATTGGAAAATCCGAGCGCCAGATTGTCCGCGTCCCAGCGGCCCAGATTCGACGCATCGCGCCGGTCGGAGGTATCGAGGTGATCGAATTGAAACTTTGACAAATGCGGCGCCGCATGCAGTAGATCGCGGATGAATGTCGCCACGCCGTGGAAGGGTGGGGGGGTGGGGCCGACGACCAGGACTCGAGGTGTGCCGCCGCTCACTTCAGCTCTTTATCGTTCAAATGAAATTCGGTGATGATTGTTTGCGTATGCGCGGCCGCGTCCGTGTTGGGGAAGACGTACATCAACTGCTGGCAATCCGCCGCCATCGTCCGCAGCGCGGGCAGATTGAGTTTTCGGAATTCCACATCCTGCGGATCCTTGCTTCCGTCGGGCAGGCTTTTCATGTCCGTGTATTGCGTCACGATGTCGTGCAGCGCCTTGTCCGCCTTTTGCTCGCGAATCACGCGGTCGTCCTTCAACAGTTCCTCGACCGCCTCCGCCGACTTCGCGGCGATGTCAGTACCTTTTAGTTCCCGCGCGATCGTTTGCAGGCGCATCAAAGCGGCCATGGGATTCTTTTCCCGCTCCGTCATGGCCCGATTGAATTTCTTGTTCGCCCACTCGAAAACGCCCGTGAACAGCTTCGTAGCTTCGTCAACGACCTTGGGATCCTGTGTCTCCCGCTTTTTGCGCACCACATCCGAAAGTGTGGGCATCAAATCCCGTCCGGTCTTCAGCTTCGCTTCGTAATCGGCCAGGCGTCCGATGTCGCCGGGCGAGGTGATGCCGGCCAGGCAGTCCACCAAGGCTTCTTGAACCCTGCTTTCCAATAGGTCGCCATGCAGATCGGAACCGATCAGATAACCGTCGGCGTTGAACAAAAAATTGGCGGGCAGGGCTGGAATGAAGCGGCCGGGAATGGGAGTTCTTCCGGAGTAACTGAATTGAAATTGAAGTTGCGTGCCGCTAAACATCGGATTGGTCGCGAAGAATTCAAACGCCTCGCCGTTGGTCTTGCCTTGCCGTTCCAATGCAACGATGTGGAATCCGGCAAACCGGTATTTCGCGTAGAGCGCTTGATTCGCGGGCATTTCCGCAATGCACGGTACGCAACGGATGCCCCACAAATCAACAAGCACGACTTTGCCCAAGAAATCCTTGGCGGTCATCTTCGGGACCGGCCCGCGAATTTGTTCGCCAATATCGATCTCTTCAACGGTCAAAGCCCACGCCTCCGCCGACAGCATTGCCGTCAACATCAGCACCACACGAAAGCCGCGCAAAACTCGTCCTCCAAAAGTCGTGGCATTATCTTTAAGGTTCTGCAAATTGCAAGACTTTACCGGATAAAAGAATACACATACTATTGACCCGCGCATTTCTAAAGCATCATTCTCGCTTGCGGCGGGCGGCGTTGAACTTCGTTGGTCTCGCACGGCGTATCTTCCCAATACGCCTTTGCTCGACCGCCTCGTTCAACTTGCCCGGCGCGGCGCGATAATG
>JBBRQD010000246.1:0-3937 GCA_038227045.1 Planctomycetota bacterium | reverse complement strand
TAACGTTAATGGGCGATAATAGGGCTAGGCAGTAATGTTAGATAGTTAGCGCAACCAATGTATGGAGATTCAAATGAAACGAACACGCTATGAGCCAAAGGTTAAGGCAGCGATCATTGCAGCAGTGCATGATGCACGAAAGAGCGGTAAAACTTGGGCGGAAACTTTGGAACCCGCAAAGCAGGCTGGTTACAAAGGGACGGCCGGTGGGATAGTTCAGCTTGTCAACGCAAGCCAATCCGTTAAAAAGACAAAGGCCACCAAAACAGAAGCACCCGCAGCCACTGCTAAGAAGACAAGACAGAAACGGAAGGCACGAATCATTACTGCCCCTGCCACAAAGGCACCAACAGCGTCAGCACCGGCATCAAGCCCACTGGATATTACAGCGTTGGTTCAGAAGACTGTTACGGACGCAGTAGTGAACGCGCTTGAATCTTTGGTGGCAAGCCTAAAGAGCGGGAAATAGACATTGACCAATGGCCACCGGATCAGCGTCTTACAATCCGGTGGCCGGAAGAATTCATGCAGCGGTTGAGTAAATCTTATTGTTTGGGACGCCGCTTGACGGCCCGGGGTTCGACCCGGCATGCGCGATGCGGAATGAGATCGCGAGCCAAGTCGCGCAAGAGAAGACGATACAGGCGTCTGAAGGCGCTTCGCGGACAGGCGTGCGACACCAGCGCCAGTAGGCGGAGTTTTCAATGGATTGGAACATCCTTCTCGTGATCATGCAAGGTCAACTACACATTTAGATAGGGCAGATTGTGATTGAGCTTTTTGGTGCCCAATTTTATTTATTAAAGTTTTTTGTTGATTTTGGCGGATATCTCAGTAGCATTCAGATCGTGGTGGGTCTTCGCTCGAAAAGCCCCACTGACATGGGTGGACCAGCCGGTTCTGCCGTTGCTGATGAAAATTTTATACAGTGCCTCTCCCAGGGGCTAACTATGATGTAAGCGCATTTCATCACAACGGTAATCACATAACCTAATAAAAAAACCGGCGCTCGATGCGCCGGTTTTTTTGTTATTGCCTACTAAACCGGAGACGTTCAATGGAAAACATAACCCATCATTAGCATTAAGAACGCAAAACTTTTGTATAACGATAAAGAGCAGTTGGAGCCATGGAATCCAAATGTGTCAAGAAGGACGAACGGAGAAATCAGAATTTTTGAAAGCGGAAAAAGTTTAGGGAATTCTGAATAAAAAAATTGACATTCTTGTGATTGAAAAATAGAATTTTTTTAGGCCGATTGTACCAGACAAGGACGGACCGTATGAATGAGATTCCTCCAATGATCGCGGAGTTTAAAGCACAGATTGAAAATCAATCGAGGTGCGAATGTCTATGGCTCACGGTTCCGCTGAGTGTTCCGTCAATGATCGGGCTAAACAAACAGTTTCGCTTGATTCAACAGCATTTGCGGAAGCACCCGCCTGCCCCCGTAATTGTACATGCGCCTAAGCGTTTGGCGGCTTCGATGCTGGATGTTCTGGCAGATGCGCTAATCGACCTGCACCTCAAAAATTATTCGGAGCAATCATCATGATTCCAGCCGTCGCTTATTTAAGGCGTAGCACTACTAAGCAAGATACGTCGCTCGATGATCAACGCTGCGAGATTGAGCGTTTCGCAGCGGCAAAGTGTTTTTCTATTGTACGTTTGTATGTAGATTCTATTTCCGGCGCTACCGGTGACGAGCGCCCGGAGTTTCTACGCATGGTCGAAGACGCGGAGACGAAGCACGACTTCTCCGTCGTTCTATGTTGGAATAGCGCGCGATTCGGACGCATGGAGGCGGACGAAGTTGCACACTACAGATTTTTGCTCAAGCGGACGGGCGTTTCGGTCATGTATGTCGCAGAAGACAATATTGAGGGCGATGCCGGTGCATTTCTTCAAGCAGCTCGGAGCATACAAAATCGCGCGTATCTGAAAACTTTAAGTCGTGATGTTTCTCGCGGCGCGTTGTATTCGTTTCAGAATGGCGGACTTCCTGGCCGTCGTGCACCCTACGGTTTTGACCGGATGTTGTTGGATGAAAATGGGAAACAGAAACAGCGACTCAAGCATGGTGAACGCGTTTTGATACAAAAAGGCTGGAAAATGACGCTCGTTCCAAATGACGACGGGGTCGAAGCGGTTGTCGTCCGGGAGATTTTCGAATCTTACGTCCGCGAAGAAATAGGGTGCTCCGAAATTGCGAACAGACTTCACAAGCGCGGTGTGCGCCCACCGCGCGGCCCGGAATGGTCCAGCTCGACTGTCCTCTGTATGCTAAAAAATCCACTGTACAAGGGGATTATTTGCTACGGTCGGGTAACGATCGGAAAATTCCATCGAGTCGCAGGTAATGGCGTCGATAGTGCGCCGGAGGATGGTCGTCAAATTCGAAATCCCATTGAGCGGTGTGCCACGCGGATCGTGCCGGAATTGGCACTCGTCACGTCTGAGGTATGGGACTCGGCCAACCGAAAGCGTGAGTCGCGTGCCCTCGACCGCTCTCGCCGTGCACGGGGCCGTGGCCAAACCCATCCGCTTTCGGGAATTGCTAAATGTGCAGACTGCGACGGTCCTATGCTCGGAATGCGACACAGCGGAAAAAATCGCACAGATCATTGTTACGTGTGTGCACGACATTTTCGAAACAAAACCTGCCACCGAAATTCTGTATGCGAAGATCGATTGCACAAGGTCATCCGGGATTTGATTATGAATCGAGTGCTGCACGGCGGCGACTTGGACGGCCTGAGAGCAGCGGTCGAACGCAGAGTGGAATCGCGAAGCGCGCCGGATAATTCCAGCGATGTGAAGCGTCAACTTGCTGACGCGCGGAGTGCGCTGGATCGAGCAGCACAAAATTTGATCCAGGCCAATCCTGAAAATGTGCCTGTTCTGGACAAGGCAATGACAACATTGCGCCAGCGCGTCCAATCGTTGGAGAGTCAACTGACCGCCGCACGGAGTCAAACTGATCCAAAGGCGCTGGTTGAGGCGATCATGTCGAATGCGAAACGGCTTCTTGGCGACTTGTTTAAATCAGAGCGTAGTCGGTTACGCGCAATCATGAGCGAAGTAGTTCAACGAATTGAATTGAAGTTCGTACCGGTAGCGTGGGGAAAAAAACAAGTTCAACACGTGGCAACATGCGATGTTTACTTGCGTGGATGTATAACAACAGAACAATTCGGAAACCCCAACCCCTGAGCCCAAGAATTCGAAGAAAACTCAGGCCACCGCCGACTCTTCTTCAAAGCCTTCCAAACCACCCACCGATCCAAATTCGTTCCCAAAGATGCACAGTGCGCATCCGATCCTTCCCCTGTCCCCAGCGGGAGAGAGGGCCGACGAGCAGCCCCATCGCTCGCGGGGTGAGGGCGAGCGTTAAACTCCGCCAAAAACCCCCGAACCCCAACCCGCATCCTCTCCAAAATCGATTCCGCCCGAATCGAATCAATAACCTGAATCAAAGAATTCCCAGTAAGCTCCTTACAAAAAGAAGAAAGCTTACTTTGCGAAATCTCCATCTCCCGGCAAACCTCCACTACAGGATCCCAAAATACAGTCCGCTCAGCACGAAACTCATCCACCTCATGCCGCTTCAACTCCCGTCGAATCAAAAGCACAGCCGCCTTATAAAGCGCCCGAATCTTCTTCCGCCGAACAGGCGCAGGATCAGATTTCTCAACCTCCGGCCAAAGCCCGCTAACCACAACCCATTTAGGAGGCGTCGTATTCCGTGTCCGCAAATAAGCCAGCATCGATCGCCGATTCGCAGCCCCTTTGGGAACATCTGATGAACGACAATTATAATTCCCCCTGACGGCAAGTAGAATTCCCGGCTTTTTAAGGCGGGATCGGCCAATCTGTTTCCCTGCAAATCAGGGGGGCGGAATGGTCACAGATCGACAGGTGAAGAGAATGATGGATG
>JBBRQD010000245.1:0-3951 GCA_038227045.1 Planctomycetota bacterium | reverse complement strand
ATCGCTCGTTCGGAGCCGGGCCGCTGGATAGTGCGCGGCTGATTCGCACGTTGCCGATTCGCGGCAATATAACCAGCCAACATTCCGACGACGGCAAGCAAAATCACCACAAACGGCCACCAGCGTGGCATCGGGCGGGAAGCAGTTGGTAATTGGCTTGACATCGCAGGAGTGCTCATGAACAAAGGTGATACTGAGGATGATAGTGGCGATGACAAGCACTCGCATAAAGTGACCGGCCTATGGGACCAGGATCATTCCCGGGTCATCAAACTCGGACCAGATATTGATAAACTCGACGAAGATTATCTACGCGACACGGGTATGATTATCTACACAACCAAGAAGCACGGAGCTGGAAACTCGGTGATCAACGTTATGCGGACAACGATTCAGCGCCCGTCAAGCGGCGCGGCGCGATAGTCACCGCTGGCTCGCACAGCCTCATTATTTTGAAACCACAATCATGAAATCACTCCTATGCGTCTTCCTCTTTGGAACCCTGCTCGTCCACGCGGCCGACACGCCTAAGCCGCTATCCGCTGGACGCTACGCCGACGATGAAAAACTCGTGGCCGAAACCCACGTCGCTTCACTCAAGTTGCGAGAAGAGGCCCTGCGCCAAACCATCGCGAAGGACACGGCCTGGCCCGGCAACATTTTAGGCAACAATCTCTGGTGCCTCTCCGCGCTTTACCTGAACGAAAAGACGGATGAGGCCAACGCACGCTTGCTCAAGCTGGCGAAGGATTACATCGCCCTTGAGCACGCAGGTGAGCACGCCATCACTCCTGAACAGGCAGCGGCCAAATCATGGGATATGTTTGATATGCCGGATTATGTTCGGACGCTCTGCCTCTTCCATGCGAAGAGTCCCAATTTCCCCGGACGCCTCAAGCCCGAAACGGAAGCTGCCATGAAGGAAGCGCTCTGGCTCTGGATCAACGGGGAAGGGCGGTTTGCTGATGGCGGGGAAAGCCGGATCGCCGACACCGGCATGGATAATCTGTTGCTGCTGCTCGGCACTGAGAACCACGACCTGAGCAGGCGTCCGGTCTATTACATTGCCGCCACGCTGCTGAAGGACGATCCGGCCTACCGCGACCGTAAGTTGAAGGACGGCCACACCGTCGCCGAGCATGCCGATGCCTACACGGCTTTTTTCCGCGAATGGCCGCGCAAACGGGCAGAGACGGGACTGTGGATCGAGATCGGTTCGAACACCTATCAGAAATACTCCTGGCCTGGCCTGTTCAACCTGCACGAACTCGCTCCCGATCCGCTCATTCGGAAACGCTTTGGGTTGTTGCTCGATCTCGCATTCATTGAGGAAGAACAAATCTCCGTGCAGGGCCGGCGCGGCGGAGGAAGAAGCCGCGCCTATCCCGGCAGGAATGATTTCGAGTCCTACAAAAATCTGCTCTATGCGACGAAAGGCCAGCCTGCGGGATCAAGTCATTCCCGCGTCATCGAAGCCAGCCGTTACCAACTGCCGCCCGAAGCGATTTTCCTGCGCTACCGGGCGTTCCCGGCGGCGGAGCCGTTCGTCATCCGCAACCGGGTTCTCGGGGAGCTAGCGTCGACCAAGGCAAAGGAAGAATCAAGCCAGCGGCTCGCCGCCGATTCCGCCCTTGTCAATTACGCCTACCGCACGCCGCATTACCTTCTCGGCTGCACGCTGCAAAATCCCGCGCTCTCCAAACCCGATCCGAAAACAGGTAAGGCAACAGTGGTCTATGCTGGTATTTCCAAGCAGAATCGCGCGTGCGGGATGCTCTTTGATGATCCGGCGAGCGATGAAATCTGTTCCGTGCATTCGGTCATCGAGCATGGCAGCGGTGGCCGCGCGCAGCATCCGTTTTGGAGCGTCCAGCACGAGAACGTGCTCATCCTTCAGCGTATCGCGCCCGATAAACTCATGGGTTCTTATAGCACGGGATACGTCGGCATCGGCTTCGAGGGCAAGGCGCTGAAACGCGTCGAAAAGGACCGCTGGATTTTCGCCAGCAACGGCAAGGCCTTCGTCGGCGTGAAATTCCTTGATGGCGCGTATCAGTGGGACGAGAAAGGTGCGGTGGCAACGCCCGCGCACTTCGATAATGACAAAGACCTGTCGCGTATCCTCCTCCACGCCGGTGACATCACAAGCGATGGCACCTTCGAGAAATTTCAGTCCACCGTGCTTGCGAACGACCTCAAAGTCATCGCCGATAAAGTAGACTACCACTTCGGACCGTCCGGCAATCATCTCGAAGTCACGCGCTACAACCCAGAAGCACCTGATCGCTTTACGCTCCCGCTCATCAACGGCAAACCGGTGGACTTGCATCCTGCGGCAACTTATCAAAGCCCCTATCTCAACGGAGCCTTCGGCAGCGACCGCATTACCGTGACCGTTGGCCCCATGAAGCGGGTGCTGGATTTTTCAGAGCAGGGCCGGTGAAAATTTTTAACCATAAACAGAAAGTCAAAACTCCATGAACCCATCCGACCAATGCACTAACAATCCCAGAAAAATCAAAACTGTGCTCGTCACAGTCGCAGTCTTTTTCCTCGCTTCACTGACCTCGCTCCACGCCGCTGACGAACCGGCTGGCAAAGTTTACGTTTACAAAGAATCCGCAGGAAAGCCCCGTAAGATGGAACTCTATTTCCCGCCGAATCATGATGGGCGCTTCGTTGACGGAGGCCTCTCCTCCTACGACCGTTCCATCGACAGGAATTTTTTCGCCGGTCCTGGCTAGAATAATATCGCCCGCTTTCAACTCATTGATGCCGATCGTTTGCTCACCGCCGTTGCGTTTCACGAGCGCGGTTTGAGGCACGGAGCCGATCAAATTCTTGATCGAGGCGCGCGCACGATCGGTATTCAGCTCGGCGATGAATTCAGCGATAAGGATGATGACCATCAGCACCGCGCCGGCAACGGTCTCGCCGCCGAACACAGCGACGAGCGTGGCGATGGTGACGAAAATCTCAGTGCCGACTTTGTGCTCTTTGAAGAGATCGACAATACCTTTTTCGTGAGCGTCCTGTTTATTTATTGTGTTTCGCTTAAAATCAAGGTTTGCAACTGGTTGAGTAACAGATTCGCGTAGAAAGATCGTTTCGTCTTCGCAGAAAAATGTGGCACAAAGCAGTACCGCCGATGTATGCGGACAGATTTTCAGCTCATTGAAATTCGAATACGACAGAATTTGACATCACGCAGCGACGTGATAATAGTGATTGAGCCGCCCACTGAGCCACGATTGACATTTGACTTGGTCTGGCGCTGGAGGATTGTTCGAGAGCGGGACAGTTTTTTGCGACAACGGCTGATTATTAAGCGCTTGATGCGGACGACGTGTGATGTTGGGCTGAAAAACCGCACCCGCGCGCAAAACCGTGCAACCCATCCCGCCAAGGAACCGCCAAGCAAAATTCTGAAAATCTTATAAATCACAATTGAGTTGAGAGTTACGAATCGTATGCGTTGTCCATCACACCCACGAGGTCGGGGGTTCGAGTCCCTCTGTGGTCGTGAACACGGAAGCGGCCTGGGACGATTGCGCTACGTTGTGGAACGAACCCACACCTGGTTCGGATTCAACCGAAGACTGCGGCTGTGTTATGAAAAAACCGAAGCACACTTTCAAGCCTTTCATGATCTTGCCGCTGCACTCATTTGCGCCCGACGTATACATAATTTAAATTGAGGTTTTGAAACACTCTCTAACACTACAACGCTAGTTGAGTACCAAAACACTTTCGCAACATCCACAGATAAAATCCTTTTCCGTGAGCAATTGTCAAATGATGTGGATGGCGATGTTGAAATCATGCGGCGTTTTCCTTGATGCCATCCACGAAACGAACAAGTTTGATCACGTCTGCCAACAACTCCGATTTATTTAATTTCCTCCAGCCTTTTGCCGCGCTTTGAGCCAGCTTGAAGACCATCATCAATGT
>JBBRQD010000244.1:0-4121 GCA_038227045.1 Planctomycetota bacterium | reverse complement strand
CGGCATTTTCACGTGCGAGACGGCGAATCAACTGCTCCATCTCACGTTCGCGTTCCGAAGATAATGCCGAGTCACTCATACATAGATTATCGTCCGTTCCATTTTGAAAAATAAGAGAATCTTGCCGCGTGAACGGCTACATATTTTCATTATTTGCAATCCCACATTCGAAACGTGTATCTCATTGAAAGCTTAGGCGTCAAACTAAATTAAGCCTATTGTCTAAGGTTCAATTTGTAATCTACTTGTATATTGAATTTATCAAGCACTCCAGGCTGGCCCAAATCCAAGTCGACTATTTTAATCACCAGTGTGCTATCTAAATGTATAGGATTGACCGCGGAATGAGTATCGGGCGTCTCTCTGGGAATTTTCACTCGAATCTCCCATGAATGTCTGAGATTCAAGATTTGCGCATCTTGATTATTCCGAAGTCCCGGCTTCAAATGTTTATCGCCACTGTTTTCTAAAAGACTTAAGTTAAAGCTCTGTTGAAATCCAATCCAATCAACAAATTTCAAATGATTGTCATCCGTATTCCCGCCTGAATGCCAGTCCAACCGTACTGCCCGAGGAACCTTGCGCGTAAAATTCATTTGCTCGGTTGTTCCTGTTTCCCCTTTTGTTGCATAATTAAGTATTGGTTCCCCGTCCGTGCCGCCCGCATCGCTGGTCCACAAATAAACCTCTCTTGTTTCGAATTTTACCGGATCTCTTCCAAGGTAAAAACAGGGACGTGCACGAAACTATTCAAACAACAAATCGAATAACGGAGGACGCGCACAAATCTTTGCGACTATAGTTCGTGCGCGTCAAAAAATCCTCAATTCTTCACCGCAGCCTTATTCGCCTTAGGCTGTTTCTGGCTCAACAGCCAACTCACCAAATCCGCGCATTCCTGCGGCGTAAGCAGTTCGCTGAAGTTTCCCGGCATGAAGGAGATGTTCAGCGAGGTTCGTTTGGCGATTTCTTTTTTCGGTATTTCGTTCAGCTTGCCCGTGGTTTCCAGCAACCACAGCGCTTCGTCGCTTTCGTCGCGCAGCAGGCCGGTGACGACCGTCCCCTCGTTGGTTTTCACCGTGATCGGCTGGAAACCTTCGATGATGACTTTGCTGGGATCGAGGATCGATTCGGTGATGTTGGGCGCGTCGGCGCGCAGGCCGATGTCCGAGAGATCGGGGCCGATGGCCGTGCCTTTCCCTTCCAGCACGTGGCAGTTGAAGCACCCGATCTTGACCGTGTTAAAGATTTCGCGGCCCTTCTTCGGATCGCCCTTGGCGACCAGCGGCACCACTTGATCGATCTGAATGCCTTCGATTTTCCGCACGAGCGTCTTGACGCCGAGCTTCTTGCAAATCTGTTCCGCGAGCCGGCGCACTTCCGGGTCGGCATCAATCGTCGCCTGCATCGCCAGTGTGCCCGCCTCGAGTTTGGCGTCTTCCTCGATCGCCACCGTCTCCATGACATTGACCACGGCGCGCCGCGCGAGGCTGTCGGGGTTGGCGTAGGTTTGCGTGAGCGCTTTAACCCGGGCGGCATTGAGCGGCCATTTCAGCTTCTTGACATACGAGAGCGCCACAACGGAACCGTCGCGCTGGAGCGCACTGGCGTCGGCGGCGTGCTCGGTGAAAAGAGCCTCCAACTGCGGCGCGTGTTTGCTCAAGCCATTGATCGCCGCCAGGCGAACGGCGGAATCGTCGGAGTTCATTTCCGTCCAGGCGATGCCGAGCGAATTCGGATCGGAACACAGCGCGCTCAGCATCAACGCGCGGTCCGCGCCGGTTGCCTTCGCATGCAAGTCGGTGAGTTTTACGATCGTTTCGGCAGTCAGCTTCGTGCGACTTAAACAGGCCAGCGCCGTGTTGCGCGTGTCCGTGTTGGGATCGGAGAGCATCCCAATCAGGCTGTCAGCCGGCAGATTCTTGCCAAGCTTTGCCAGCCAAATGCCCACGATCATCCGCGTCTCGGCTTCTTTGTCGCGCGCCATCGCCAGCACTTCCTCGCTGGTCATGCTGGACGTCTCCAACAAGGCCAGCAACGCAGCCCGCCGCACTCCGCCGCGTTCGTCGGCCAGGAGTTTCTTGAGCTCATCGACCGGCATGAGTTCCTGCATCGCGCGCCATTTCACATAGAACGCAACGCGGTCAGTCTCAACGGCCGCGGCGTCGATCAGCGCGGGCAGTTGAGCTTTTGCGGACAGGTGCCAGAGTGCTTCGGCGACTTCGAAGCGCACGCGCGCTTCCGGATCTTTCGCGAAGCGGGCGAGGGCGGGGGCCAGGTCGATCGCTTTGCGAAAGGCCAAAATGCGAATCGATTGGATGCGCAGATTGAGGTTCTTGGAATCGAGCAGCGATTCGAATAATTTGTCGGCGGCTTTGTCGCCGGCATCCATGCGCCCAAGCGCCCAGATGGACCAGGTTTCCTGCCCGATGTTGAGCTTGCCTGAATTGATCGCGGAGAGCAGATTTTCTTTCACGGCATTGCCGCGGCGCACGAGTTCGTCCTGAGCGCTGACGCGCCAGACAGGAATTTGGTGGCCCATGTCCTGAAGCAATTCGTCAAAGGTCCAGTTGGCATATTCTTTTTCGCGCTTGGCTGGGAACCAGGTCGTGCGGGGAATCAGCGGGGCCTTGTCGTACCAGATTTTGAAGACGCGGCCTTCGTTGATCTTAGCAACCTCGTCCTTGCCTTTATGGTAGGGTGCCCATTTGGAACCGTAGGTAGAACCCCAACTGATCACGTATAGCGCGCCGTCCGGCCCAACCTCCACATCGGTCGGCATGAACAGCGCGGATTTGCCGATTTGTTTGGTGTGAATGAACGTCTCCAGTTTCACTTTGCGGAAAGCGCCGTCCCACTCAGGCCGGAAGAAATAGACTTTCTCGCCATCCGAATCGCCCATGAAAAAGCCATTGCGGTATTGCGGCGGGAACTGTTCTGAAGTGTAGAACACGGTGCCCACCGCGGAGCCGTCCGCGGCGGCAAAGAGCGTCGAACTCGGCGCGACGCCCGGAGCATTTTCACCTGTCCAGCTCTTGTTCCAGGGATGGCGGTGGCCCATATTTGCGCCGTTGAAAAATGAGAATACGCGGTCGTGCTCGGGGCCGTCGTCGTTGTCGCCGCCCATCCAATTAAACTCGGAATCGAAGGCGATGTCCCACGGATTGCGCATGCCGCGCGCGAAGATTTCGAGGTTCGTGCCGTCGGCGTCGCAGCGCAGAATGCCGCCTTCGCTTTCGTCATTGTGCGGCTTGGAATAATGACTCTTCCATTCGGCTTTCGTGTACTTGTGCAGGGTCTGAATGTCGGGCGCGTCGGAGATCACATGCATCAGGTCGCGCCAGGGTTTGGGCGCATCCTTTGAACACGTGTTATTGCCTTGCGACATGTACAGCTTGCCGTCCGGCCCCCAATTGAATCCGTGCAGCCCGTGGCGCAGCGGTCCCAGGCCGGTGAAGACATCGATGAATTCGTCGGCGACGCCGTCGCCGTCGAGATCGCGGCAGATGGTCACGTCGGGGCAGTGGCAGACCCACAGATCGTTGCCCTTCCAGGCCATCGCCTGGATGCAATTGAAGCCTTCGGCGAAGATCTTTATTTCGATGTTCTTGCCGTCGCCATCGTTGTCGATGAGAACCTTGATTTTATCCTTGGGCGTTTCAGGCAGCGGCCAGCGAAACTGCGCACCGCCCGCGACCATCAAGTTGCCTTTCTTGTCGAAACACATGCAGACTTCATGCATCAGTTCCGGTTCTTTGGCGACGAACACGACCTTGAAATCCGGATTGGTAAGAGGCAAGGCGTCCAGATCGTACTTGCCGTCCCATGCAGCGAACAGAAGGCGCGACGTGAACAGCACTGCCAGACAAAGAAGCTTTCTCATGAATGGGATCCTATTTTTGAATGAGCTACCATATTAGCGCTTGCCGTGTTGAAAATCGACTGGACTTTGTTTCAATTCCGCGCCTGTGTTGTCGCGTACGGAGATATTGTCAAAAGTTGTGGATGAGCGAAATTGAAAAGTGCGGCATATCCTTGGTGATCGAATCAAGATTACCAACCGGCCCACAGCGGGCCAGAAAGGATACGCCACATGAGTCAGGTTACGAATGTTGTGCCGT
>JBBRQD010000243.1:0-4122 GCA_038227045.1 Planctomycetota bacterium | reverse complement strand
CCGACGCCGCCACTCCGCACGCCGAACCGCCCACCGTGCCTGCTGTCCGCACTTGCCTCGCGCCATGAGTCTTCCTCCTCACGCGCGTTGTAGCAGATGACCGGCTGTGTTGGGTAGATGTACTTCACCGGAGGGATACGATTTGAAAACACATCCAAAAGCGAATTGAACGCGGTCTATGGCGACGGAAGCGTTCATTCGACACTTAACGACCTCTTCAAGTGGGATCAGGCGCTCTATACTGAGAAACTTGTCGGCACTCCAACATTGAATCGAGCCTGGACCGAAGGAAAAACCAACGATGGTAAAGGAACGGGCTACGGCTATGGCTTCGAAGTGGGAAAGTTCATGAAAACGCGGGAAGTCTCGCACAATGGTTCATGGCTGGACTTCCAGACTGAAATTTTGCGATTGCCGGATAAAAAACTGACCGTGATCATGCTATCCAACTTTTCGAAATTCGATTCTGACGGCATCGCGCACAAGATCGCCGCGCTTTATGTGCGCGACGAGTGATGTGTGGAATACCCCGCTGAGAATTCAACTATTCTTTTGACAATATCCCTTTGTAAACTCGTGCCTATATTATTTTTGAGCAACGTGAATGACGCGAAACAACCACGCAACCACAATGACTGCATACGCCGGAATAAGAAAAATAGCGTCGCAGCGCCACCCGCCCGTTTGGCAATTTTCATTGGCGATGCATAGCACGGCAGCAGCCGCCGGAATATAAAGCGAAAGCGAGCGCCAATCCGAGCAAAGCCAGACCGGAATGCTTGAAATTACGGCGAGCAGAAGGATGCCAATAAATGAAACCGCCAAGGTTGTACGGACGAGATGATCCTTTAACAATAAATAGTTTCGTGTCTGAAAGTTCGGCCACCAAAACGAATCGATATCCAACATGTCTTCGTCGCTGGGATATTTTTCGACAACTTTAGCCTCCTCGGTTCCATTCTCCAGAACGATGGAATAATACACGGTTGCACTGTCGGTCCAATCCAGAGCATAAAGCGTGTACGACAAAGTGGTCAATTTTAGGCATAAGCGCGGCGTAAAGGATTGAATCGTTGACGTAAATATTGCGTAAAGATCAGCCGTTTTTTCTATTCATGCCGTAATATTGTTTTTGTTACGAAAGCAGCCTAGACCATTGATATGCCAATGGTGCGGAGGACCCAATTTCCTTGTGGCGTACGCAAGGACGGGGCGTACGAGGCGGGGAGACTCGCTTCGAGGTCACTTTCCAGACCGAGCCCGGCAGCTAACTTCGCAGGCATGTGGAAGGGCGATCCTTATCCCGCGCGATTGAGCGCGTAAAGATCCCTTTAGATAGATTAATTGCACCGTGCTTGCGTCGAAACATCTTCGATTCAGGCAGGTACGTGCTTGTTTTTTGGAGTCTTTAATTGTGCTCAATGAAAAGAAAGATAAACTTCGACGCATCACGCGCTGGCTTTCCAGCGCGCCCGGCCGAGCCAAGCATCTGCTGGTCGGCGGGCGGCGCGATATTGACGATCCTAAACTGTTTCACAGCGTTTCGCTGATCGCATTTATGGCGTGGGTCGGATTGGGGGCGGACGGGCTGAGTTCTTCCGCGTATGGACCGGACGAAGCTTTCAAAGCGCTGGGTCCCGAGCACCGTTACATGGCGGTGTATCTAGCGCTTGCTACGTCGTTGACTGTGTTCATCATTTCATACGCCTACAGCCGCATTATCGAGCACTTTCCCACTGGGGGCGGCGGATACGTCGTCGCCACGAAATTATTGGGCGCGCCTGCGGGATTGGTCTCAGGCTCGGCGCTGCTGATCGATTATATCCTTACGATTACCGTCTCCATTGCGGCCGGCGCGGATGCGATTTTCGCATTTTTGCCGAAAGACGCCGCGTTCATGGGCCGAAGTCTGCTGGAACTGAAACTGCCGGTCGAATACGCCGCGGTGGGCGCACTGCTGATCATGAATCTGCGCGGGATCAAGGAATCGATCACGATACTCGTGCCGATTTTCGTGCTCTTCGTGCTCACTCACGCAGTCATGCTCACCTCGGTTTTCTTCAAACACTTCAGCGAAATTCCAACTCAATACCAAGAACTGGTTACGCAAACGACCCACCATTATCATTCCGCGGGCCTACTGGTCATGTTCGGTATTTTCATTCAGGCGTTCTCGCGCGGCGCCGGCACGTTCACCGGCATCGAAGCGGTTTCGAACGGCCTGGCCATTATGCGCGACCCCAAGGTTGAAACCGGCAAGCGCACCATGATCTACATGGCCGCATCGCTGGCGCTAACCGCCGGCGGCATCTTGATCGCCTATTACCTCACCAAAGTCGTGCCCGATTCGCACGACGCCGAGAAGCCGATGAATGCCATTCTGCTTGAAGAACTGGTCAAAGGCAGCAGCTTCTTTGGAAACTGGTTCGTCGTGTTGGCTCTGGCTTCGGAAGCCCTGTTGCTGATTATCGCGGCGCAGACCGGTTTCATTGACGGTCCGCGCGTCATGTCCAATATGGCCCTGGATTCATGGCTGCCGCACCGCTTCAGTTCTCTGAGCGAACGCTTGACGACCCACTACGGCGTGTTACTCATCGGCGCCGCCGCATTCTCTTCTCTCTGGTATACACAAGGCAGCGTGGACACGTTGGTGACAATGTACTCGATCAACGTATTTATTACCTTCTCGCTGACTGAATTGGGCATGTGCAGATTTTATATTACACACCGTAAACAGCATAAAGAATGGAAGAAGGCGCTGCCCATTCATTTGACGGGGTTGTGCCTGTGCTCAACCATCCTGTGTTTAACCATTTACCAAAAATTCGAGAAGGGTGCCTGGATGACGCTGGTGGTTACCGGCGCGCTGATTGGATTGTGTGTCATGATTCGCAGGTACTACAGAACGGTCTTTTCAAAGCTGGGGCTGGTCACGATCAATCCGGAGGAGTTGGAGCCGGAAAAGGAAATGGTTGCGCCCGTGCAGATGAATCCATTAAAGCCAACGGCGGTGCTGCTGGTCGGCAGCAATGGCGGGATGGGGGTGCATTCGTTTACGCAGATTCGACGCCTGTTTCCCGAACATTTTCAACAGATCGTCTTTGTGTCCGTCGCCGTCCTCGACTCCGGCAACTTCAAAGGCGCCGCCGAACTGAGCGCCTTGAAGAAACAGACTCAGGATTCGCTGGAAAAATATGTGGCTCTGGCACACAAATTTGGAATGGCCGCCACATTCATGATGGAGACCGGAAACGAGCCGGTTGAGCCGGCCATCGAATTGTGCGTGGAAGCGGGTCTGCGCTTCAGGAGAGCCATGTTCTTTGCCGGAAAACTCGTTTTTAACAGGGAAACATTATTGCAGCGGCTGCTGCACAACCAGACGGCGGCGGCCATCCAAAATCGGTTGCAATGGCTGGGCTATCCAATGGTAATTCTATCCATCCGCGTCTGGGGCGAAGGGGCGAAAGTTTCCGGCCACGACATGACTAAATCGACGCTTGGGATACAGACGGATGTGGATTAGTCGTTTCTTGCGCAACGGCTTCTTGCACCACGGAGACACAGAGGGCACGGAGAACAGAATGCCGCCAGCGCGCTGGCTATTTTTTTCGCGGTGTGGTATGTCTGAGACATGCTGGAGCCTCCGCGCCGCAGGCGCTTTCAAATCCATCTCTCGACGGCTGTTGTGCTGATGTTTGTGGCGGGTGGGTTGATTTGGGCGAATACATACATCCATACAATTGATGGAATCACTGAGTGGACCACATCCAATGGGGCAGTTTCATCAGTTCGAAGCGAAAATCAAGGTCGGCCATACACATTTCGACAACCGAAGAAACATGCATACACGAACTGGTTCTGGCCCTCATTAATAATTGATTCTGCCATTGGGCTTGCGTTACTTATCGCGGTATGGTTTATCTGCGAATGGCAAATCCGTCGCCGCAGGGCGCGGAAAGGAACGTGGGGTTTGGATAATTCTGTATCCCTCCGGTGAAGTACATCTACCCAACACAGCCGGTCATCTGCTACAACGCGCGTGAGGAGGAAGACTCATGGCGCGAGGCAAGTGCGGACAGCAGGCACGGTGGGCGGTTCGGCGTGCGGAGTGGCGGCGTCGGT
>JBBRQD010000242.1:0-4223 GCA_038227045.1 Planctomycetota bacterium | reverse complement strand
AGTGTTCTACAACCGGAAAAGACGGCACAGCTCGTTAGGCTACGTCAGCCCCGAATCGTTCGAGGCAGCAGCCAACTGAGTCAAAAGGGCCGCGTCCACTAAACGTGGGGAAGGTCAATCTCATTATTCCAATGCGGCATAGCGTATTGTCCTAAATTCGCTAAGCCCTGCTGAAGTTTGTTGCTCAACTCTGGTTCCTGGTTTCAAGTTTGGCTGCGACTGTAGCCAGCTATTGATCTTCCTGGATTCCGCTCGAATGCGTTCGTATAACGCAGTGTTCGGCCGCAATTCAAGAATAACCTGTGACAGGTATTCCAATCTTTTTGCCGTTCCACATTGGATCTGAATCATGTGGATGCCCCTCAAACTGGCAGACCTTCAACTCTCTGGATCACACATGCCGCATTCGTCCTGATGCACAAGCGAGAATAATTGCAGACGTATACATTTAAGCAGTGTGAAGTTGGAAATCTCGCTGAAACCATCCTCGCCCAGAACGGTCGAATTCTCAATAAGCAATACTCCTATATGGATGTAAGAAAGGACTCACATTCGCGTAAGAATAGTCCTACAAAATCAATGCGGTGGTATTAGATTTGGAGATTTAGTAGCGTATTCAGAAGTTTCGTCATTGCGTTAAAGAGTGCTTCAAAACTGGGCGCGAGTTGCAAGCGAGTGATTTTTGTTAGGATCGCGGCGCAAACTTCAGGCGCTATCCGCAAGAGGTAGCGCTTGAAGTTCGCAACGAAAAGCCGGACAAAAGCGCCGCTTGACGCCGCGCTCAGTCTCGAAACACTCTCCTATTGCTTTGGATCAATTTTCGACGAATTTTCTGCCGCATAGCGGACCAGTTCGACATCGTTGCTGACGCCGAGTTTGTCGAACATGCGCCGACGAAATGTACTGATCGTCTTGACGCTCAACGACAGTTCAGTAGCAATAGCTTTCACCGATTTGCCGGACTTCGTCATCTCGAAAACTTGATATTCCCGATCCGAGAGACATTCGTGTCGCGGTCGAGCATCCACGCGGCTCGCATCTGCCGCGAGTTGTTCTGCCAGTCCAGCGCTCACATAGCGGCCGCCGGCCAGCACTTTTTTGATGGCGTTGATCAGCTCTTCCGGCGCGGCCTGTTTGTTCATATATCCGCTCGCGCCGGCTCGGAGCACGCGGACAGCGAGCTGGTCTTCCGGCGTTGAACTGAGCACCAGCACGGGTAGATTTGGATATGAGACGCGCGTTTCCTGCAACACTTCCAATCCGCTGCGCCCCGGCATATTGATATCCAGAACGATCACATCCCACTGCTGCCGCCAAATCAACTTCAGTGCTTCAGTGGCAGTTCCCGCTTCGCCGAACTGTGCCCCCGGCCACTCGTCGGCGAGGATTTGCATCAAGCCCTGCCGGAGAATTGCGTGGTCGTCTGCGATTAAAATTTTCGTCATTGTTTTGCAATCTTAACGGGGTGAATCAGCGGCATCAGCATTACTACAGTTGTACCTGAGCTGGGTGAACCGGCAATATCCAATTGGCCTCCGAAAGCAAACGCCCGTTCGCGCATGCCTGCTAATCCGATGGAATGGATATCGCTCCATTTTTCCCGCGCGATTCCGCAGCCGTTGTCACTTACGGTCAGCGACATCTGCTCGCCTTTGATCGCTAGCGTGACTGCCACCCGCGTGGCATGCGCATGACGGAGCACATTGGTCAGACTTTCCTGGACGATGCGGAAAACGGCCGTGGCTTGCTCCCGGCTGATAGCAGGTTCAGTGGATGGCACTGAGGTGGGACAGACGATGCCCGTGCGTTTCGCAAAATCCGCAGTCTGCCATTCAACGGCTGCAAACAATCCGAGTGTGTCCAGCACCACGGGCCGCAGATCTGTGGCAATTCTCTGCACGGTGCTGATGACGGAATTTGTCCGAAGTGTTATGCCGTTCAGCTTTTCGAGCAAGGCCAGACGTCCCGGCTCGTCAACCGTTTTTGCAAGCCGGTGACCGGCCCAGACGGCGTCGAACTTCAACAGCGCCAACTCCTGCGCTAATACATCATGGATTTCGCGCGCAATCTGCCCGCGCTCTTCTTCCCGAATCGACTGTAAGCGCGCCGCCAGCGCTCGCAATTGCTCTTCGGATTGTTTGATACTCTCCTCGCCGCGCTTGCGTTCGGTGATGTCCAATATCGCTGTACGACATTCTATGCCGTCCGGAGACAATGTCGCATCTAAACGGACGAAATAGGAGTCGTGACCCTTAGTAGCCAGGGCCAATTCACATGTCTGTCTGCTCTTCGCGGTGAAAACCCGCGTTAAGAAATCTTTAAAGGCGCGCCGATAGAGCGGCGCGACCAGCAGCGTGAAACTTCGACCCAATAAACGAGCGCGCTCCACGTTTACGAACTTTGCCCCTGTCAAGTTCACAAGCTGAATGGTTCCTTGGGCCGTTAGATTGTAGTAACCGACCGGAGCAAAATCGAAGTGATCGGAGTATCGCTCCAATTCGGCTTCGATTGCCGTGCGCGCGGCGCGAAGTTCTTCGTTCTGCATTTCCAATTCGATCTGGTGGACTTCCAGTTCGTGCTGCAGACGCCGCAACTCTCCTTCGTCTTTGGCTGGAGGATTCGGCGGCCTGATTTTCAAATGCGCTTCGGCAGCGCGACGCAAAACCGCTGGATCGTCAAGATTCCTGGGCTTCATTTTGCCTGCTTCCTTTCGGAACTGTCAACCTTCGCACGCAACTTAGCCTCCAATTTCTTAACCGCCGTCATATCGGTGAAGGTGATTACCACGCCGTCAATGCGGTTGTCCATGGTACGGTATGGCATCAAGCGCATCGCAAACCAACGACCGTCGTGCGTTTCAAGTGTTTTCTCAATGGGTGCGAGCGTCCGCAATTCCTCGCGCGCATCCTCTGCGAGCCCGGAGTAAAGCAGATTGCTGACCAGATCCGTAACCGGCCGGCCAATATCGCCAGGAATAAGCTTTATGATTGCGGTCGCCTGCGCCGTGAAGCGCCGCACGCAGAGCGCGTTATCCAGGAAAATCGTGGCAATTTCCGTGCTGTTCAGAAGATTTCTCATGTCATTGCTCGCGGCGGACAATTCATCCAGTTTCTGCTGCAATTCAGCGTTGACGGTCTGAAGTTCCTCGTTCAGCGATTGCATCTCCTCCTTGGACGTGGTGAGTTCTTCGTTGGTGGATTGGAGTTCTTCGTTGGCCGATTGCAACTCCTCATTCATCGATTTGAGTTCCTCTTGCGAGGTTTGCATCTCTTCGCGGGTGCTCTGAATTTCTTCCCGGGCGTGAAGAAGTTCCTGCTCCAATTCAAGTGCGTGACCTTTGGCACTGGTCTTTTTCGGGGACTCGCCTTTCTCTTTCAGAGCGTGGCCGGCCTCAGTGAACACGATCATCGCCAATCCGGACAATGCTCGTGGAGCGTTGAGAATCTGTACGGTGAGACTGACGAAGGAAGTCGATTTGTCGCTGTCGAGTTCGATCCGGCGACTGGTCACAGGTTCGTGATGCGATCGTGCTTTTTGAAAAGTGCGGGACAATTCGTAACGCAAAACCTCACGAGTCATCGCGAATACGTTCCAGTTGGCCTTGCCCGAAGCCGGTTCCAGATATCGGCCGGTGCGACCACTGACGAACAGGATATCGCCTTGATTATTGACCAATACCGCCGCCGGTGCGTGGTGTTGCAGCAGCCATTGTTCGGCCAACGTCTGCAAACTGTCGGGGTTTATGACCGGCGGACGTATTCGTTTCGATTCGTGCAGTGGAGCGCCCACAAACGCTGAAGGAAACTCTATCGCGCCGCCGCGCGTGCCCGAATGCTGCCGGAGGAAAATTCGTGATTTGCTGTGGTCGGACGCGAACAAATCGGTGAATCCTCCAATACTTTCCGCGCTGCCAAGGAACAGTATTCCGCCCGGATTCAAACTGTAATGAAATAGCGGAAACAATTTCTTTTGCAATTCCGGCGCAAGATAAATGAGCAGGTTGCGGCACGTCAAAATATCCAGCTTGGTGAAAGGCGGGTCCATAATGAGGTTCTGTGATGCAAAGTTGATCATCTCACGAATTTCTTTTTTCACACGGTAGCGTTGTTCTGACCTTCCCCACGTTTAGTGGACGCGTCGGTAAGATAGTTTAGCAACCGCAAGGGGAGATCACAGAAGATGAAACGGCGCGCTTTTACGGACGAGTTTAAACGCCAGGCTGT
>JBBRQD010000241.1:0-4234 GCA_038227045.1 Planctomycetota bacterium | reverse complement strand
CTTGGCGTCGGCGTTGGAGGCCGGGCCGTGCTGATGCTGCCGCCGTCGGTGAAAATAGTTTTGGCCGTGCAACCGGTGGACCTGCGCCGCTCATTTGACGGGCTGGCGGAAGCGGCGCGCGTGGTGCTGGCTCAAGATCCGTTCTCCGGGCATCTGTTTGTGTTTCGCAACAAACGCGGCAACCGGATCAAACTTTTATTTTGGGACCGGAGCGGCTTCGTGATCTGGTATAAGCGGCTGGAGCAGGGCTATTTGGCGACGCTGTTTCGCCAGCCGCCAATCATCCGGCCAATCTCTTCGATTTTCTCCGCCTGATACGCGAAGGACTTGATGGCGAGAACGCCCAAATCCTTCGCTAAGCGCATTTGAAACCGGAACCGTTCCAAAACAATGTTGGCGCGTTCCAGCATTTTCAGCTTGTCCTTTGAATACCGCGCTTCGATCAGGATGTCCAATAAATTCAGTAACGTCGCTTCGATTTTAGCGCCCAATGAATACCGGTGATGCCTGGGAAACTTCGCCGTGTGATTCATCGTCCAGAGGATCAAGTCGTACAGCTTCAAAATCACCGGAAGTTCGTTTTGCTTTTCGGCCATTTTTAAAGTCCCACCAGAGCTTTATACCCCTTCCGCTCGCGATTGGGGCTGCCGCCCCCAAACCCCCGCCATACTTCTTTACCCGCGTCTTTTCTGCTTTTCGTTCGCCTTCCGTTTATCAGCGCAAAGTGTAAAAAAGAAAAAGTGCAAAGTGTCATGGAGTCCTGGACGACGGCACACACACCACCCGAAAACCGAAGTAGTAGCTGCGGATGTCGGGATCGTAGCTGTAGCGGAAGGCCGACCGGCAGCCCCTGGGATAGAAGCCCCACGAACCGCCACGCAAAACACGCGAGGCACCCTTGTCGTTAAACGGATCGACGGCAGGCCGTGCTTCATCATCTTTTTTCCACGCGTCCGCGCACCACTGCCACACATTGCCGTGCATGTCGTACAAGCCGAACGCATTCGGCTTCTTTGCGCCGACAGGATGGGTTGTGTTCTGGCTGTTTGCCTGATACCACGCCACGGCATCCAAGTCGCTCTCTTGATTCCCCGAGTAATATGCCGTCGTCGTTCCCGCTCGGCACGCATACTCCCATTGCGCCTCAGTTGGCAAGCGCGACTCAAGCGCTTTGTCCCACAGCCGTTCGGTGAGTTTTACGCAAAAGGCTGTGGCCTCGCCCCACGAAACCTGCTCGACGGGTAATTGGGCGCCTTTGAAGTGGCTGGGGTTCCCGCCGACCAGCGCTTCGTATTGCGCCTGCGTCACCGTGTACTTACCCATGTAAAACGGCTGCGAGAGCGTCACCGGATGCGCGCGCATCTCCCAAATGCGAACTTCGTCGTAAACCGCCTTTTCTGCCTCGTAGCGTGCCGCTTCTTGAACGGCCAGATGCCAACGGGCAACGCCACCGACCAATAACCCGCCTGCCGCAGTGAAGAGCACTAACCAGCCCAGCGAAAATGAGAACCGCCGCTCCTTCCGCTTCTTGAAGATCAGGAACAGCAACAACACCAAGACCAGGACGCCGCCCACGATCAAGAGGGCTTGTGCGCCCGCAATCGTAATCGTCAGCTTCGGCGGTTCGGCCGTGCCCATCACGAATTGACCGGCAGGAATCAGCACCAAATCCAGCATCACGCCGCCGCCCAAATCAATGCTCTTCGTCGCCGGAAGGTTGACCTTCTTGGCGTAGTCGGCGACGGATTCGTGGCCGTCCCACAAGGGCCACTCGCGTGCGCTCGCGGCAAGTGAAGGCACAGTGACGGCCAGAAAGCAGCACATGGCGAACACGGCGGATGAAACGAGTGAAACACGCATCGGCCACGTTTGTACCCTGTGGGGTCCTCTTTTGGAAAGTATTTAATTTGTTTTGATTGCGGACCGTGAAAGCGAGATAGAGGGGTCCAGTTCCGTCAGGGAAGGCCGGGCAGCCGTCGTTACGCGAGCAGTTCTTTTCGTGGATGGGTTCACATGCGGATGGTGAATCCGCCAATGGCATGGCGATTGCTAAAGCGGAAAATGATCGAATTCGCGCTTAAACCGGCCTGAATTATACCCCATAATTCGACGTGTTTTTTACATGTCTCTCCTATGAGAGGCCCTCAAAAAAGCGCTCTACTTTTTTTTTAAAAAAAGTTTGTGTGTGAGAGAATCGGGAACGTTGCCTCAGACCACGCCCGCCAGGGGGGGAATCGGGTCCGAGGCCGCCCGCCCGTTCGCGGCCAGTACGCCCACGTTCGCGCTCCGTAGCGCTGTGGGCGCCTCGTGGCTACCGTTCCGATAAAATCTTCGGGTCGCGTAGCCGCACCCACACCGCGACGAAGATAGTTGAATGCCTCGCCAACACGGAACACCGTGACGATGCCGCACATACAGGGCGAGAAACGATTTTGCTGGTGGAAGACGACCCCATCAACTTGGTAATCATGATCGAGATTTTGACAACGTCTGGGTACAAAGTTTTGTCGGCCAGTGACGGCCAGCTCGGCTTGGAAGACGGGTTCACGATATGGGGCACGATTCATGCAGCGCTAACCGCGGGCAAAACACGGTGATTATTCAACGAGGCGTCAGTGGCGATCCTGTACCGGTGGGACGATGACACGAAATGTCGATTTTTTCTAAGCAATCGTTGGGAATTGGATGCTAGAGTGTATTTGGAGAGCCTTGCGACAGAAAAGGATTTGAGTGCGGTCGCGATTAATTCGCGTTTGCATTGTTTCTCGTCCTGCCGCGTACGGATCGATAAAATCAGTACTGAATTAACGCTCTATACGATTTGACAGTTCGAATCGAATCATTGTCCCGCTGGAAGTCCTAAATCATGAGCAAGAAATTAAAGACATCGTCGAAATCACCGGTCAAGTCAACGCAGCCTTTGTTCAAGGGGGCGGCGGGGATTGCAGCGCCTCAACCGGACGGCGCGTTTCCAATTGTCGGGCTTGGGGCTTCGGCCGGCGGTCTGGAGGCGCTTGAGAAATTTTTATCACATGTTCCTGCCGGCTGCGGCGCGGCGTTTGTCATCGTCCAGCACCTCGACCCGACCCAAAAGGGCATGATGCCGGAATTACTCCAGCGCAGCACGGCCATGAAAGTCATACAGGTGCGAGATCGCACCAAGATCCGACCGAACTGTGTCTATGTGATTCCGCCGAACAAGGACTTGTCCGTGCTCCACGCCGTGCTGCACTTGCTCGAACCGTCCGCGCCGCGGGGTTTGCGATTGCCCATCGACTTCTTTCTAAAGTCACTGGCAGAAGATCAGCAGACACGCAGTATCGGCATCATTCTCTCGGGCATGGGCACTGATGGAACGGAGGGACTGAAGTCAATCAAGGAACACGCCGGCGTCGTGCTGGTGCAGGAACCTGCTTCGGCAAAATTTGATGGCATGCCCCGCAGTGCGATCAATGCGGGATTGGCGGATATTGTTGCACCGGTGGAGGATTTGCCGGAAAAACTAATGGCATACTTGCGCCACACGCCACTGCTCGCACATGCAGAAGTTCCGGGCGAAAGCGGAGTTGAAAGTATGGTCGATAAAGTGGTGATCCTGCTACGAAACCAGACGGGGCATGATTTTTCACTGTACAAGCGCAACACGCTGCATCGCCGCATTGAGCGGCGGATGGGGCTGCACCAGATTTCAAAAACTAGCGTTTACGTCCGGTACCTGAGAGAAAATCCGCAGGAAGTTGATTTGCTCTTCAAAGAATTGCTGATCGGCGTGACGAGCTTCTTTCGCGATCCAGAGTCGTGGAACCAATTGCGCGACGAGGCGCTGCCCTCAATTCTGGAGAATCAAACGACAGGCCGCGCGCTGCGTGCCTGGGTACCGGGATGTTCGACGGGCGAAGAAGCCTATTCACTGGCCATTGTCTTTAAAGAAGCGTTGGAAGGACTCAAGCGGAAAGGAAATTTTACGCTTCAAATCTTTGCCACGGATCTCGACAGTGATGCAGTAGGCGCAGCACGCCAAGGCTTCTTCTCCGAAAACATCCTCGCCGACGTGTCGCCTGAGCGCCTCGACCGATTTTTCATAAAAGAAGAACTGACCTTCCCCACGTTTAGCGGACGCGGCCCTTTTGACTCAGTTGGCTGCTGCCTCGAACGATTCGGGGCTGACGTAGCCTAACGAGCTGTGCCGTCGTTTCCGGTTGTAGAACACTTCGATGTACTCGAAGATCGACTG
>JBBRQD010000240.1:0-4316 GCA_038227045.1 Planctomycetota bacterium | reverse complement strand
GCGCGGCAAAAGGCTGGAGGAAATTAAATAAATCGGAGTTGTTGGCAGACGTGATCAAGCTTGTTCGTTTCGTGGATGGCATCAAGGAAAACGCCGCATGATTTCAACATCGCCATCCACATCATTTGACAATTGCTCTGAATGAAAACTGGAATATCGATTCCCCAACATGATACAGCTCTTTGTCTGAGTGTTAACCCAGAAAGATACGGAAAAGTCGCCGGTTCCAAAATTCCCCACAGCAGTATTATTGACCGTTAGATAACTGCTTGAACTGAGTGATAGAGCGCCCCCCACCTTGCCTGCCGTCCAACCAGGCGTACCGTTCCATGATGCTGTATTGCCATTACCAGATGAATCCAAAGCAACCATCCCTGAGCCATCGTCAAACTTGAAGTATGCCTCGGTACTTGAAATCTGGGGGGATGAACCATTGAGTGTGATTTGATAACTATCGCTGGCTTTTGTCTGAGCTGGCAGATCGACTTTAACCTGTTTTCCGTTAACTACAGTTACCGCCGCCGGCGTGACGGTGACGTCGTCCGCGGTATCTATTATTCCGTCCGGCCCCGCGCTCTTAAGTACAATCGAATTAGAATTAACAGAGCTGGAATCGATGTTATTACTTAATGTCATCAAAACAGAATTGACTCCCAGATTATGCGCCGAGCCTGGGGCGGGTGACATATCAGTGATAGTCAGCGGTGGAAACACAATCTGGAACTGCGCACTGAAATCACCGCCCGCAGTGCCATTACCGGATGGAAAAGTTCCGCTGTACTCACCGTCTAACGCATTGCCACTTGTATCCAGGATGCCGCGCTTCGCCAAAATTGCAATTTCCGCCGCTGACAATGCCCGGCCGTAAATCCGAAAATCTTCTAACGTCCCCGGTACTCCTATTTGACTCCCATAATTCACGTCCATCATATAAAGGTCATCGCTATGCTGCAGATTTGCCGGTGTCCCTGAGGCGCTCGCTGTCAGCGCCCCATCGACATATAGTGAACAAAGACCTGTTGACCCGTCATACGTACCGGCATAGTGGTGCCACGAATTCAAATAGAGGGTATTTGACTGAGGGTTTTGTGCGAAGACCGAGTTGCCGCCGTTGTCGATGCGCCATTCAAGTTTGCCCGGGCCACTGCTCCATCGTAGTAAATAGCCGGTCCCCTGCGGAACCGATTTTCGCAGCAGATCGCCAACATTGCCGGTCATAGCATCTGTAATATTTCCCCAAACACTCACCGTAATTGCAGTTGTGGGCTCAAGTGTGGAATTGCGTGTTACTTTCATTGCGCCAAACGTGGGGGCGTCGAATTTGACTGCATTTTTGGCCAGCCCCAAAACTCGATTTGTTCCGCCATTGAGTGTACCCGTATTATTATTGCCGGAAGAATCCGCCACGGTTGTGCCGCTCGCCTCGTCAAACGTCCAGAATGCAGCCAATCCGTTCGACGTGGGGCTGACAGGACTACTCAAGGTAATTTTGTATTTGTCAGCAACCAAAAACAGTCCACTTAGGTCCAGGCTTATCTGATTGCCGTTGACGGCTGATATAGCGGTCGGCGCAATGGCCAGATCGTCTGCCGTGCCAAAGATGCCATCCGGTCCGGCCCGGATTAATTGAACCGAAAGCGCGTTTGCACTGGCAGGATCAATTGGGGCGCTGAGCGTTAGGACAATGCTACTCGGCGATGCAGTCAAGGTCGTTCCGGGCGAAGGCGACATTGCGGTGACGGTAAGCGGCGTTCGAAGATTCAGGAGAATGCTGACCGTGCCGGCGTTTTCGTTCACCACCGCCAGGTCGGCGAATCCGTCGGCGTTGAAATCGGCGGCGAGAACGTACTCCGCGCCGGCGCCTGTCGAATGGTTGACAGCGGGCTGAAATGTCCCCGCGCCAATGCCGCGCAGATCGCTCACGTTACCGTCATTGAAATTGGTGACCGCTAAGTCAGAATGACCGTCATGATTAAAATCCGCGACTGCCACGGTGCGTGGATCGGAGCCAACTGAAAGGCTCGGCGTGGCTTGAAAGGTGCCATTTCCGTTCCCTAGCAAGATGCTGACATTGTTCCCATTTGCATTGGTGACGGCCAGATCGCTGATGCCATCGTTATTGAAATCGCCAACCGCAACAAAGGATGGATTCGTTCCTGCCGAAACGCTTGTCGCGGTCTGGAAAGTGCCATCGCCGTTGCCCAACAGGATGCTGACGCTGTTACCAATATAGTTGGCAGTCACAATATCTAGCTTGCCGTCTCCGTTAAAATCGCCCAGCGCGACGCCGAGCGGGTTCTGACCCACAGGATAGGACACGGCCGGCTTAAATGTACCGTCTCCGTTTCCAACAAGAACACTCACGCTGTTGTCTGTGACATTGACCACGACGATACCCATCTTGCCGTTTAAATTTCCTGCGGCGACCGAACGCGGATTGGTGCCCACCGCATAGTTAACGGCGGGTTTGAAGGTTCCGTTTCCATTGCCGAGTAGGACGCTGATGGCGTTGTCGCCGTAGTTTGCCGCGACAATATCCATCTTCCCATCGCCATCAAAATCGGCGACATCGACAATAAGCGGTCGCGAACCGGCAGTAAGATTGGTTGCTGGCTGAAACGTGCCATCTCCATTTCCGAGTAGAATTGCCAGTCCTGCAGCATTATCGCGGCCGATCACGAGGTCGAGTTTACCGTCTCCGTCAAAGTCAGCGGCTTTTACGCACGTCGGAAGAGTTCCCGTAAAGGAATTTTGAGCTGGCCCAAAAGATTGTGCAAACAGGGCGCGAGGATTTAAACCGCCAAGAACAAGGGCAAGCGTGGCCAAGAAATGCTGCCACCTAACGATTTGCAATGAGTGTGCCATAGGTGCAGTTCCAAATTCCGTTTCGCACTCCGATATTCACGTTTTTAGCGTTGCAGAGATTGTGCGTTCTTATTAAATAGCGCAGAGTGCCTGCTTCTACCGCTGGCTACGATAAACCCTCCTCCGCCGAATTCAATCGTTATTACGGGCGCGTTTGATGTGCGCCACGTTCGCACCCGTGCATCGCTCTCCATAAATACCGCTCAGGGCTGCAATTTCGCGCAAGTTATAGCAACGTTGTGAAGGGGCAGGGAGTTATCAGCGCAATGGCGCGAGTTAAGGGGACGAGACGAGGGTGACGCATAAAGTTTTGGAAAAAGATGTAAAACTCTCGGGTGGGGGCTATAATGCATCCGTTAGAAAACGCGCGGAAGGACAACCCGCGCCATGACTCGTATTTTTGATGCCACCCGGCATTCAGAATCCCTGATCGCATATGCATCGGCCTCAAAAATTATCGGAACAGGACTAATGTTTAATTCATGGCGTCTCTTTGCGGCTTTTTTCGTTGTAGCCACTCTGCATTTTACGGCTCATGCGGCACAGGCTTGGCATTTGACTATTCCGTTGCCGGGAACTTACACGGTTCCATCCGGGAGCGTCTTTACCCGTGAACCTTCAATTCATGGAACTGTGGAAACTGCGGGTGTGTTTTCAGATCCGACCGCCACCATCAACTACATGAAAATAACTTACACCGATGATTCCGGCGGGGCCGGCCGGAATTATGACTGTGAAGCTATTGTTTCGCCCCTGAACACACTGGACCGGGGCACGGGTTTTTCGGGAAAGATCGGAGCAGGCCAAATCGGCCGGTACAATGACATCTATCCGTCGCCCTTTACGTTCATAGCGCAGAAAGATTTCGATACGGGCGTCTTTTCCGAAAACGAGCCCGGCAATGGCACTGGGGAGGATTCGGGGGTCAACAACCCGGTGACATTCGGTGCGAATGGCATGCTTTATGCCCGGGTTACGTATTTCCGCGGAGATGGTGGAACGGGGCCGACGGTATCGAATATCAAATTGCAGATGACGATGACATGCAGTGCCATGCCCGGCGCGGTGCTGCTGGGAGGCAATCAAAGCACGATCTCGTGGCAACCTTCGCGCGCCGACGAAGCGGTCGCGCAAAAACTATATCGCGCCACATCCGCGAGCGGGCCATTTGCATTGCTTCAGGCGTTTGCCAACAATACCACGGCGAGCTTCAATGATACCACCTTCGTAAACGGCACGACCTATTATTACAAGGTGGTTGCGGAAGCGGCCGGCGGAGTTGTCGGCTCGGATTCGAATGTGGTGAGTGTTAACACTACAACGCTAAGTTAAGCTCATTTTTCAAATTGTAAATGCCGATGTCATAACCGGGACATTGGAGATTTGCCTATGGACGATGCGAGTGTGGCCGTGGGAGATATCAGCGATTTGCACCGGCGGTTGAAGCTGTT
>JBBRQD010000239.1:0-4364 GCA_038227045.1 Planctomycetota bacterium | reverse complement strand
GTTTACCGCCTTTTTGAAGGGTTAACGCGAAAACTTCATAGGAGTGCATAACACTTTGCTGCGGATTTTGGCCCCAAAAACTCAATTTACATGCGTTTTTCGTGGCGATTCTCCTATGAAGGCACACGGTAAACAAAGACTTTTTTTTGAATCTTGCAAAATGGCGCTTCGTAAAACTTTCTTGCCTTTTTTCCGATGGACGCTATGAAGCATGTCCGTCTAAAACTCAAGTCTTTGTCAGGTGACGCATGTGCGGTGTCAATGCGGGAGCTTGCATTAATGAGGTAAATCGAAATTGCAAGATCCACTTATGCATAGCGCAAGTGAGAAATACAAGCCGCTCCTGCTTTGGGCGCTTCGGAGCTTTTTACTGCTCATCGTTGCCATTCCACCGCTGTTCGTGTTCTGCATGATGACCGGGTCGGCGATCCTTGTTCCATACTGGGACCACTGCGAAATCCACCACTTATTTGTGCACTACTACGATGGTACTTTCACTCCCAGTATGTTGTGGGCGCCGCAAAACCATGGCCATCCGATGACCTACCGAATCGTCGTTTTAATTACCGGCATTGTAACGAATTGGGATATTCGTGTAGAATACACTTATCTGTATGGGTCATTGATCGCGGCGTTTGCAGTATTGGGACGAGCACTATCGCATGCGGCGGGTGGGCGGGATTCGTTGACGTTTTTCGCTGCGTTATGCGTCCTTTCCATTCTGCAATTTTCGCCGACAGGCCACAACAATCATTGGTGGTCGTTGATGATCATTTTGACCTTCACTCATTTACTTATTGCGCTGAGCATAAGCGGAATTGCCCTTCAGCACGACAGATGGCAAGGCCATGCGAAGTCCGCCATTTTCTGCTGGCTTGCGGCCTATACTTCGACCAATGGTTTGCTGGCCTTTTTTACCTGCGCGCTCATTGCTCAACTGTCTTTAAAACAACCTTTTCGCCTGCAGTGGCGAACTTTTTTCTGGATCGTCAACATTGTGCTTGTTTTGATATTGTACCTGCCCGGATTGTCCGAAGGCCCGGAGACCGCCAAAATGCCGAGTATAAAAGATTTAACCAAGTTCTCATTGGCATATCTCGGCTCACCGTTCGCCGGAATAATCAGTTTTCCGTACATCAGTTTTGTCGATCAGCCTTCGAATTTCCGGTCAAATATGGTGGCAGGCGCATTTTTGTTGCTGCTGTTTGGAGTGGCCGCGGTGTACTGGCGCGCGTGGCTGTTGGAGCGATCCAAAATTGCGCTGCTGGTCATTGGATTCACAGTATTCAGCCTGTTTTCCGCCGGCGTCACCGCGTACGGCCGCGCGCTTTTTGTCGGCGGTTTGGACAATGCAAACGCGAGCCGTTACACTCTTTTTTCATCCTACCTTTTGTATGCCGGCTTATTTTGGATTGTACACTGGTTGAGCATACTTAAGTACGAGTCTACTTCTCGTAAAAGGTACGTCGCGCCATTTGCATGGGCCTTTTTTTTCGCGTTTACCGCAATAGCGGCACGTGCGTATTGGTGCTCCATCCCCATTTACAAGCAGGCTTATGGTTACAATAAATTGCTCATGTCGACGTACATTTGGAAAGACATTCCGACCGCCAACGACACCAAGGTATATCCCGACCCGGCCACCGTGGTGGCAATGAGGGCGCAGATGCGGCGGCTGCATCTCGGGCCTTATCGCTTTGCGCCGCCGGATTCGGACGGCACGCAGAAGAAGTGACAACTAAATCTAGGGCTGCAGCACGCCTTTCCCCGAAATACCCTGCTTCGCCGTGTAAAGATACGTGGGTTTTGTCACATATTGCGATCCGTTAATGGTCACCGTGGCGGTGATTTGAAACGGGCCGGCCGACGTGACGGTGCTGTCGGTAAATCCGAATACCGCGAAACTGTCGAATAGATCCTGCCGCGAGAGCGTGACCTTGAGCAAAGCCGATGTCGTGGTAAATACGCCCTTCTTCAACTTGCCCGTCACGCTGATCTGATTGCCCGAAAGCCCACCTTTGCCGGTCTTGTTCAACATCACGGTGTTGGTGTAGCCGCCGATTGTTATCGATACCGGCGTATCTAATGGCGTGAAATTGGCGGCTAACGTGATTGGGCCTGAAAAACTGTATGAATCGCTTGGGCTTTTTAAATTGAATCTCAGCGCGCTTTTCGTGACGACGAACTGGCCGATGACTGTGACCGAAACAGTCTGCGACTTGGTGGTGGAACCATCGTCGGCCGTCGCCGTGGCAATGTACATTCCGGCGGTGCTATAGGAGTGAGTCACACTGGAGCCGATCGCGTTCGACGTTCCGTCGCCGAAGTCCCAGGTAATCGCGACCGGGGTAACGGAGGTGGCGGAGGCGGAGAACGCAATGTCCGTGTTGACCAAAGCCGGATTTGGCGTGGCCGACGGAGAAGATGCGAACACGATCAACGAGGGGGTCGCCATGGACGCGAGCAGCGCTGAAATATTCGGCGTTCCTACCCCGGTACACAAATCATATCCGACGCCCGCATCCCACATTCCATTGGGGCCATTGCTGCCGCTCGTGACATCCTGAAATTTCGACGTGCCGATAAAAGGATAAATCTTCGGACCCAAAAGACCGAGCGGCTGTTGCCCGTTATTGGCGCGCGCCTGATTGATCAGCGCACATATACCGGCCCATGTCGGAGCACTCCAGCTCGTGCCGCCAAATTGGTTCGCCTGACCGCCCTGAATCACCAGGCAGCCCGTGTTGGGGTCGGCTGCGGATGCCAGGTCCGGAACGAATTTGAATGAGCCGCTGGGAACGCCTGCGCCCGTCTGCCAGCTAGGGCGGCTGAAGACCGTTCCCACTCCGCCGCCCGTGTCGGCCCAGGCGCTTTCGCTGGTAATGTTGCCTGAGGTGGAACTCAGATTCAGGGTCGTGCCGCCCACACTGGTCACATTCGAATCGTTGGCCGGCGACTCGACCTGAAACGGTCCCTTGTGGGCACTGCCGCTTGCATCGGTCTGCGAACCTTCGTCACCCGACGAACAGAAGACCGTGATGCCACCCATTGCAATCATGGTGGCGAAGAGTTGCGTATCCGATTGCATTTGTGACAGAGGCTCGTTTAGTTCGCCCGTGCCGAAACTCAACGATAACTGGTGCATGGTGGGTTGAGTTGGAATATCATTGATAATGGCGTTGTAACCTTTGTCCAAATTGAGATCGGATAGATCCTTCGTGCCATAGACGCGCACTTTTGCGCCGGCAGCCATTCCGCTGGTCCATTCAACATCCAAGGTCTCCTCCCCGGAAGGCGCGGGCAATGTGCTACCGGCAGCGTTGATGAATTCAATATTGTTTAGCGATTGATTGATGCCGGCCACCGTCCAGAATTGGGTCAAGTCGCTCGTATTTGGAAACGAATCGATGACAATTGCAATCTTCTGCCCGGAACCGTCCACTGCGATTGCACCACCGCCGTAGCCTTTCAAAATATCGCTGGGAATATAGCCATTGGGGTTAAAGCCCCGTGCGCCGACTTTGGGCGCGGCCTTGACGATGTGCTTGTGCCGCTGAATGTGCGGCTGCAAGCCGTGAACGCCCAGCACTGCGGCGGATAGGTGAGTCGGAAGACTGGGCGCTGTGATCGCGGATATATACATATTTCCGCCCGCGGCCATTTTGGCGACATTGATCTGCAGCGCCTGTTTGACCTGTTTCACCGAACCGGAAAGAAAGAGGTTCAGCCGGCTGGAACTGGCCAGGGTATGCGTCAGCCCCTGTTCCGCCGCCCATGCCTTCAAGTTTTCAAAATCGGCTTCCATCGGAAAATATTTAGCTGCCATTTCCTGGGGCGAGATCATCTCGCCTTTGGCGATCCGCGCCTGCAGTTCGGCGAAATTGCGCATCTTCAACGACACCATGAACTCCATCGGCGCGCTGGATTCGACGTCGGTTAGAACGGCTCGCGCTTGCACGCCTGCGGGAACCTCCCTAATGCTCTCGGCAAAAACGGTACGGTCTTCAGCGGCGGCGTTGAACATAACGATGGCGGCCAACATCCTTACACAACCCGCCAAGCGCTTCATCGCAATTGCCATAGCTTTCTCCTCAAATTCGATAACGATTCCACACGGCAATGACCGGTGATAACAGGCACCGTTTCGTCTACCAGAATGATTGACGAATCAACTGCAATCCTTCTTATGCTTTTTTTTGACAATCTGATGAACGAAGGGGCTAGGGGAGATATTGTCAAAAGTTGTGGATGAGCGAAATTGAAAAGTGCGGCATATCCTTGGTGATCGAATCAAGATTACCAACCGGCCCACAGCGGGCCAGAAAGGATACGCCACATGAGTCAGGTTACGAATGTTGTGCCGT
>JBBRQD010000238.1:0-4376 GCA_038227045.1 Planctomycetota bacterium | reverse complement strand
GCGCGGCAAAAGGCTGGAGGAAATTAAATAAATCGGAGTTGTTGGCAGACGTGATCAAGCTTGTTCGTTTCGTGGATGGCATCAAGGAAAACGCCGCATGATTTCAACATCGCCATCCACATCATTTGACAATTGCTCTGACCAGTATACGCAGGTAAAGTGATTGTATCCATTCCCAAATCGCGATCAATCCACAACCACGCCCGCGTCCAGCGCAACCCGGCTGGTAAGGTTCGACTGACAACGCCGATTTTTTTGGTCTTTATATCCGATCGACATTGTATGAAATACCCTAAGTTCCACGAGGAACATTCACAACGTGCAACTTTTGTAATCCGGATTGAAGTCTTCGGCGATTTGCTGAAGGTCTTGGGGGCGTATAGCGGTCTTTCTATCGACCGGGCTTACGGTCTTCGGGATGTTCTGTGACGGTTGGCCCGCCTGGTTCGGAAAGGCTTCATGCGCTTCTGGCTCGTTCTGCTGCTGCCGCTCGCCTGTCTCTGCTGCGCTCGCTTAGCGCGTGCGGACTGGGTGCATCTACGGAGCGGCAAGACGCTGCAGGGCGAGGTCATTTCGCAGGATGAGAAGTGGATCGTCGTGCGCGTGCTGTCGGGGGAAATCAAGCTGCGCGCCGAGGATGTGGAATCGATTGAGCGGCAGACGCCCCAGGAGTACAAGTTCGATCTCGGCCGGCAGCTCTTGCAGCAGCGGCGTTACGACCGCGCCATCCAGGTTTTCGAAGAGGCTTATCTCGCCGACAAAAAAGGCGATCTCGCGCGGCGCAAGCTGGCGCTGGGCTATTCCGAGACCGCTCAATATTTCAAAGAGCACAACCGGCTTAGCGACGCGCGCGATATCTGCGAGCGCTGGATCAAGCTCGACCCCGACGGCAAGACGCGCGAATTGCTGACCGACGACGCCAAGGCCATGCTGACTCACGTGGCCGAATCCGAAAAGACTCTGGACGACGCCATCACCCGGGCGCACACGTTCGCGCAGAAGTCGGATTGGGATAGCGCGATTGGGGCGTACGAGCAGGCGATTGGGCTGGCGCCCGATGCGCGGCGACTGGTGTCGTCGGAGATCGCGCACTGCTACGTGAGCCGGGCGGCCGAGCACGCGCGGCTGAAGATGCCGACGAAAGCGGCCGGGGATGTCGAAGCGGCGCTGTCGTTCGATCCGAGCCTCGCGGATAAGCTCGAGCCGTTTTACGTGGCGTGCGCTCTGCCTGGAATTCTGGATCAGATCGGCCACAGCAATCTCCCCAGCGCTCAAATCGGCATCCGCCGCGTTCTCGGGTTTGTGCCGGCGAATAAATGCGTGCTGTACGTCGCCGGGCGGATCGACGAAGCCGCTGGCCGGCTGTCCGCCGCCGCCGATCAGTACGCCCGCGCGCTGAAGACTCACGCCGCGAACCCCACTCCGGAGTACGTCGCGCAGATCCGCAAACGCATCGAGACGGACCTGAACATCAAGGGCGACGCGTGGCAGATCGAATCGGGGCTGGCGGATTCATCGGCCTACGCGAGCGCCACGGACGGCCCGGCGCAGATCAAGGAGACCGAGAATTTTCAGGTCGTCCATTTCAATCAGGCCGTCGCCGACAAAGCGGGGGAAGCCGCCGAGTTTGCGCGCACGGACATCATGGCGAAACTGGGACTTTCGCCGCAGTGGAAAGGCAAGATCAAGATCATTCTGCACCGCTCGCAGGCCGAGTACACGGCGCGCACCGCGCAGCCGGAATGGACCGGCGGCTGCTCCAAATTCTCGTTTGAAGGCGGGCGTGTCTCGGAAGCGCAGATTCATTCGTGGCAGACCTCGCCGCGACTGTTGAAATCGGTGCTGCCTCATGAGATCGCGCATTTGATCGTGAACTCCAGCATGGCCGACGCGACTTCGCTGCCGCGCTGCATTCACGAGGGATTCGCGGTGATGATGGAACCGACGTTTCGGCAGGAGTACTTCATGAATTTCCTGCGGCTGCGTATCAAAAGCCGCGATCTCATTCCGCTGGCGGACTTGGTTGCCTCGCGCGATTACCCGCGCGATCCGGAGTTTTTTTACGCGGAAGGTTACGCGCTGGTCAATTATCTCGTGCATGAAAAAGGCGTCGCTGGAGCGGTGTCGCTGATCAAAAACGCGAACGCCGCGAACAAAATCGAGGCCGAATTGCTGCGCGTCGCTGGCCGCAGATCGCTCGACGATTTGCAAGCCGAGTGGCTGGATTGGATTGGAAAATCGAGCGAGCGATGAGTGAATCTCCAGAGCCGCACACTTACGTGCGCGGCTCTGGAATAACCTCATTCCGATGACTGAATTCTTCACCGCCGATAAACACCCGTTGAATTTCCAGCGCGCGGTTCAGCACAAGCACGTCGCCCCGCTTTCCGATTTCCAAGCTTCCCGTTTCGCAGCCAATTCCAGCGCGTTCGGCGGGCGTCAGGCTGCCCATTCTGACGGCGTCTGCGAGCGTGGCGGACGTGGCGTTTTTTATATGGCGCACCATCGTATCCATGCCCACGACTGAACTGGCCAGTCCGTGGCCGGGCTGGAATCCGACTTTGCCGTCGCTCGTGATCCACGGCCCCGTATCTCTGTGGCCGAAGCGATAATCCCCCGGCGGCATGCCCATCGCGCGGTTGGCGTCGGTGCACAGCAACAGCCGCCGCGGCCCCTTCATGCGGAAGGCGTACTCGAGCAATTCGGGCGCGAGGTGGCAGCCGTCGGCGATGACTTCGGTGCTCATCTCCGGGTGCATCAGGACGAATTGTTCCATGCTGCCCTGCATCGGATTGCCGAAGCGCTCGCGCACGCTGGGCACGGAACTCATCGCGCACCAGAAGTGATCGACGTGCCGCATGCCCGCCGCGTACGCCCGCGCCATTTCGCTCCAGCTTGCGTTGGAATGCCCGCACGTCCCAAGATAGCCGCGCCGCGCCGCCTCGCGGTAAAACGCCTCCGCCCCAGGCAGTTCGGCCCCGCAGGTGGCGATCTGAATAATGCCCAGATCGAAGTCGCGCATATACTCCTGGGGATCGGGGTCGCGTCGCCCATCTTTCGCATGGCACCCGACTTTGTTCTCGGCAAAATACGGACCGTAAAAATGAACTCCGGCAATCCGCGCGCCGTCGTGAATGCGCTGCGTCTCTTTCAGCGTTTTGCACGCGCTCAACATCGCCGCGATCTGCTCGGGCGTACCAGTGGTGGTAGTCGGAAAGATCGAGGTCGTTCCGCATCGGGCATGAGCCCGCGCCGCAGTTCTCACTGCCTCCACGGTGCCGTCCATAAAATCGGCGCCATCGCCGCCATGGACATGCACATCGACGTACCCCGGGCCAATCAATCCGCCGCCCGCATCGATGCGTTCGCAACCATCGGGAATTGAAATTTCCGAAGCGTTGCCCACCGCCAAAATCCGGCCATCGGAACAGAGAATCACGCCGTCGTCCAAAGTAGTGTCGGGAAGAATAATAGAGCCATTCAAAAAGCAGATGTTGATGGCAGGCATCTCCCTATCCCCTATCCCCTAATCCCTACTTGATCGGCACCTCATAATACTCCAAAGCCCACTCCAGCATGTATCGCACCTGAGAAGGGACAATCTTATAGACGATAAGCATGGGATTATCGATGCTGCCAAGATACTGCCGCATAAGCGGGTTCGCATCCCAGATTTCCTGGAGCAGCGCGCGGTCCGCGACCAATTCGGCGCGCCCGGTCAAGCGCACTTGATTGTGGTGCTCGTCCATGTAACAGAGTTCAACGGCCGGATTCGCGGCAATCTCCGCCGTCTTGTGGTACATCTTTAAATTAGCTACATACACGATAAATCCATCGGTGCGAACCGGCGAAACGGGCCGGACGCGCGGCTGGTTTCCGTCAATCGTCGCCAGATACGGAAACCGGTCGGCCTGGATGACGCCATGCGCCAGAGCCGGGAGATCTTTCGGATCGATGGATGGGGGAGTGGGTTTGGACATGCTGGAATCCTCTCAACGGTTGAGTCTGGTTTACGATTTTAATCCATCGGCATCAACGACATTTTTCAATTATTGCCGCGACATATCCAAGTGCAAAACTGGAACCGCGGACAAAAACCCGAGAATGCCTCACGTATTGAACAATAGGCCTACACACTTCCGACCGTCACCAAATCCAATACCGCCTTGATTGGTTTTACGACAGGAGCTAGAATCTGGGCGCGAGTCAGAGGCATCGGATGCGAGTGCTCTGACACTTATTGACTACAGCATAGTCAAAGTAGACGCTCATTCCAAGAGCGGACTGGAATGCTGGACGAATGACGCAAGCAGGTCTTTCCGATTGCGCAGATGGGTCAGTTCGCCATGCAGGCGTGTGCGCAAATCGTTCGTGTT
>JBBRQD010000237.1:0-4446 GCA_038227045.1 Planctomycetota bacterium | reverse complement strand
CAACTGCTCGATCCGCGCGTTCAGCCTGGCAATGTCCTCTTGATAGCTTCGCTCGTCCATGCCAATATCATCGGACCACGGGCGCAGAAAAATAGTGAAAAGTGGATGGGGTCAAATTAATAACACGGTAATCAGTTACAACGGAACTTATACACGGCAGGGCGTCCGGGACGATCCTCGAATGTGTCTGGCAGATCTCCCGGATCGACGCCTGGGCATCCTGCGTGAAACCGGTTTTCGGGTAGGCGCAAAACAGGGAAAAACTTTCTCGTTGACATAACTTATGCCAGAGGTGTTCCAACTGGACCGTCGCACCATTAAGACCTTGTCCCCACATCACGGCAACCAATTCCCCGAACGCGCGCACGCGGCGGTCGGTTCGTCTGGCACGCTCAATCAGCGGAATAACCAATTGTTCAAAAAGTTCCTCGTCAGGCCAATCGTTAACGAGGAACTTCGTCAAAGTTTCTTCGGTATCCAGAGTGATGTATTGATCCCGCGAACGCGCAATACTCAAACTGATGCCATTTGTGATAAGCCGCGACTCCAGGCAGGAGCGATGCGAGGCGGTCGCAATCACGATCACCGCGTCACCCGCTTTGAGTCCACCGGCGACGAATCCCTCAAGCGAATCCACAAATACATCGTCGTCCCCGTAAATTTGGACCAGATGCTCGCACGGAGTAATCTCTGCCCAGAAAATATCGGATTGGTTTTGTTGAGTAGTCATGTAGTTCCCCGTTCCTCTAAAATTCATATTCCTATACCGTTGCACATAAAGCGTCAACGTCTTATGAGTAAGCAAATTAGGGTCCATATTAAAGAGAAATCATACGCCGCATTCATACCGTCTTTAAAGCAACTTTTATCAAACGGTCGAGCCGAAAAAACCTGTGCTTTTGCCAAACGGCCGGCAGTTTCATCTTTGGTTATGCCCATAAGTCTCTATTATCGGTCGAAACAGAAATAAATTGGTTTGGCATGTAGTGTGTTTATACCCGAGCGTGATGTTTAGCTTCTGAAAGGAGCAAAAAATGATCAAGTATTTGGCGTTGGCGTGTATGCTCTGTCTGGGCACCGCGACCGTCGTAATTCATGCAGAGGAAAAGGAAAAGATCAAGATTGAGAACAAGAAGGACGGTAGTTGGAAAATGAAGGTCGAACGTAAAGGCGATAAAGAGTGGGTGGGTATCCACGACGGCCACGAGTACCGGTTGCGCGGCGATCACTTCACGGATGCCGGCGAGTACACGGTGTACGGCACGATCGGCGATGACAACACGTACATCACTACCACCCGCGCCGAACGCATCGACGCAGCGCGCGAAGCGGCCGCCGAGGCAAATTGGCGCATGAAGGTTCACCACCGCGGAAACGATTGGGTCGGAGATTACGACGGCAAGACGTACATCCTTCGCGGCGATCATTTCAAGGACGAGGGTGAGTACACAGTGTACGGCAGCATCGGCAATGACAACACGTTCATTACCACGACCCGTGCGGTGCGAGTTGAAGTCAAGTAATTCACTTTAATAAGAAATTGCTTTTAAGACTCCGCGTCCAACGCGGAGTTTTTTTATGCGTCAATCTTAAGACGTTGTGAATCCTACTTTGTCTTCGGCTTCGCCCAATCCGGCAGCACCGCCCAGCTTCCGTTCGCCACCGTTTGCGCGGCGTTGACGGTGATGTCGCCAGTATCGCTGACTTGCGTCGCGAACCACGGCAAGGGTTTTGTTGCGGGACCGCCGATGGGCTGGCCGCTCAGGTCGAAGACGCTGTCGTGAACCGGGCAGGAGATGTTACCGTCTTTATCCACTTCGAGTTTGTTGCGGCGATGCGTGCAGTACGACGAAAAGCAGGCCACGCCCGCGCGCGTGCGGGTGAGGATGGCGTCGGGGTTGGTCAGCAGCCGCGCCGATTCGTTTTTAAAGCTCATCAAATTGGCCACGGCCGCGCCGTCCGCGTGCGCATGAGAACAGGCTTTCGCGGCCAGAGGAATGGCTGCCGCGCGGGCCAGCCAGGCGAGGCAATCGCGGCGCGTCATGTGCCGTTCGAAGGGGTTCGGCGGATTCATTATTCGTAATCCTTTTTCAATGATTTCAGGAGATCGCTTTATTTCGTTAGAAGCCCGTCGCAATACCAAATATCACCGCATCCGTCCGGTGTCCCTTTCCGGAGTCGTAGAGTTGGTCCGGTCCGATGCCGGAGTGGCTGAAGTCGGCTTGATAGTCGAGCTTGATGACCGTCTTGGCGAGCGGGCGGAAACTGATGCCGGCGGTCAGGCGCTTCAAGTCGATGGTGTCGTCGCGGCCGGGATTGAGTTCGACGTAATCGAAACGCGTGGCGAAGACGATGCGCGGATCTTTGTAGCGCTTGGCGAACTCGCCGCATTTGAAGAAGCACGGCTTCCAATTATAGTAGGCTTCGGCGTAGAATCCGCGGGCGCTCTGCGCACGGCGTTCGTCGTTGGCTCCGGCGCTGGTGTGCGCAGTGACGGCTTCGCCTCGGAAGCCGATGTTATTTTTCTCGTACGTGAGATCGAACGCTGCCATGTCGAGGGCGCCGTGAGCGCTGGGAAACGTGTCTCCGGCCGCGTTTGTCACGGCGGGAGAGTGATAGTTGCTCATGTATCCCGAGACGCCGATTTCGAGATTGTCGGCGAACCACTTCGCGCCGCGCGCGGGTTCGAAGGCGACGCGCATCGCCGTGCCTTTTCCTCGATAAGTGGGGGATGCGCCTTCAAGACGAATTTCGCGGAAGCCAATGTCGGAATTCGCCTCGCTGGCAACCGCTGGATTGTAGACGCCAAGTTCATAATTGATGCCAAGTGATTTGGTGTCGACCACATCGCCATGAATCGCGACGCCTTCTTCGTACCACGTCGTGGGCATGACAAAGCGGTCGACCAGCGGGCGGTTCACAAAATTATTGACGAAGCCTTCGTGATTCAAATTGAAGCGGCCGACGGGAACGAGCATCGTGCCGGCGCGAAAATTGAGTTCCTTGATGATCGAAAAGTCGAGATACCCCTGCTCCACTTCCCACTCGCCTCCGTTGGCATTGCCGCCTTCAAGCGTCGCGCCGGTCTCCTGCTCGAATTCGATGTAAAGCTTGATGCGGTCGCTGAGCGACGCGCCGACTTCGAGAACCGTTCTGTCGAGACTGAACTGCGGCACGCGATCGCCGCGGTCGGTGTAGCTGAATTCTGTATAGCCGCCGATCACAACGCGCGAGGAGGTGCGCAGAACGTTGCTCTGGCCGGGAGAGGACCGCGACGGTGCGGGCAAGGGCGCGTCCGAAAGCGCTTTGTCGGCCAGCGTTTTCTTGCCGAGCGTTTCGTCGATGGCTTGGTTGGTGGATTTCGCCTGTTGAACAGTGCCGGTGCGGAGTTCTTTGACTTCCGATTCGAGGTCTGCGATGCGGCCTTCATAGGCTTGGCGCATGGCTCGAATTTCGGCTTGCAGCGAGTTAAGATTGGCTTCGCCGGCGCGCGAAACAGTAAAAAGAAAACTGCTCGCAAAGACGCAAAGGCGCAGTACGTTGAAAAGAAAAGATGATTGGCGCATGGCTCCCCCGGATATCCAATTGAGAATGAGTCTCGATATATACTCTATTTTTTCATTGTCAATACTTAATTGAGAATCAATATCAATTGATTGTTTTCTGTTGAATACTACGGAATTTCCAAGAATGAAAATAATCCTCTCAAAGTCTTTCTATAATGGAGAGACCATCGAAATCGCGCAAGCGCTGCTGGGAACGTGTCTTGTGAACGAAACGGAACAAGGTTTCGTGGCCGGAAGAATCGTCGAAACCGAGGCTTATCTGTGCAAAGACGACCCGGCCTGCCACGCCAGCCGCGGAAAAACTCCGCGCAACGCGGTCATGTTTGGACCGCCGGGACACGCGTACGTCTACTTAATTTATGGCATGTATCACTGTTTCAATGTCGTCACGGCCCCAGAAGGAGTAGGCGAAGCCGTCTTGGTTCGCGCGGTGGAACCGCTGAAAGGCCTGCCTATTATGGAGCGTCGGCGAAACACAAACGTCGTGAAGAATCTTTGCAGCGGTCCGGGCAAGCTGGTCCTGGCCATGGGAATCAGCCCCGAACACAACGGCTGTGCTCTAACAAAAGGAGCGCTGACGATCCATTCGCGCGAGAGTTTTGGAGGCTGCGGCAAATTTGAAATCGAAGTTTCGACGCGTATTGGAATCAGGGTTGCAGCAGATTTGCCGCTGCGCTTCTGCGTGAAAGGCAGCCCGTTTGTGAGCCGCTAAAACGCGGTTGACATGGAGAAAAAACTGCTTTTAAACTCAATCTAAGCAGAAACCCGTAGTTTTTCCTCTTCGGGATCGAGTTCCCAGCGCGGCCAAAGGCGCTCGACCATGGCCAGCGGGGCTTGATTGACGCGGGCCAGAAACTCCCGGCACGCTGCATGAAGCGCT
>JBBRQD010000236.1:0-4484 GCA_038227045.1 Planctomycetota bacterium | reverse complement strand
CGCGATCTTAATCCACATCGCCCATGCCGGGTCGAACCGCGGGCCGTCAAGCGGCGTCCCAAACAATACGATTTACTCAACCAACCCCGCGCAGTCCTGAGGGCAAAACTCTTGAAAACGGCTTAACTATGTGCCATTCCCATCTGTCCCAAAGTTTCAGTATCAAAAGCGATGCGCTATCCCGCAATGAATTCCCTCTAATCCACCGCTCGAACTAGCCACAACGCGAAGACAACCCGGCCGCGGCACAGCCGCTCACTTCGAGTCAATGACGCGCGCCTTGACTTCCATGCCCTTTTGTATGTTGCAGTAGCAGCGGAAGAGGTAGCCGGTCTTTTTGAAATTTGCCAGTGTCGGCGCGCCGTTCGGGTCTGCGAACGTCGGGTGTATTCCATCGCTCAGCCATTCGTCCAGGTTCGCGTTCACGGCCTTCATTTCGCTGAAAAGATCGAGCATCGGAATTTTCTTCTTCTCGCCCAGACTCTTCAACGCGGCATTGTAGGCTTCGACCTGCGCATTCTTGCCTTTCATTGGCGGAATGGTGGAGAGAATTGGAATCGTGCCGTTGGCCAGCAAGGCATCGATGGCTTTCTCCACGTTGGCCGCGGCAGCGGCCGGGGCGACACCGCGGTTTACATCGTTCGTTCCCAGCATGTAAATCACTATCTGCGGATTGTACTTCTTGATGAGCTCCGCCAGCGACGGCAGGCCGTGATGGCCTCCCGCGAGATATTCGCCCGTGGTGATGCCGCTGGACGCTGTGTGGCTGCGGCCGTTTTCAACATCGACGCGCGCCGCCGTCCAGCCATCGGCATCGTTCTTTTCGCCGGCGTGAGACCACTTCAGAAATGCCTTTACCTCGGCGCTCTGGCCGTTGCCGGCAATCGCCCAGGCCGTGTTTTGGTTCGCATAAGTAATCGAATCGCCCATCAGCAGTATGACGCCAGGCGTTCCTTTGAATTTCCGCGCCACTTCCTTCATCGCGGGCGCGTAGTCGTAGGTTTCCTTGGAAGCCTGCAACATGGGGTCGGCGGCCAGAATGCCGGCACAGACCATCGCAGCGAATGCCGCAAGAATTGTCTTCTTCATGGAGTTGCATCCCTGCCTACGGAGCCTTCAAGAACGTTCCGGTTCCGTGCGAATTCTGTTTTGCTGTGAAGGAGAACGGCAGGCCCGGAGAGCCGAACGAGTCGCTGGCCCCTATATTTACCGCGAACGGAATGTAGACCTTTTGCGCTTTCACGGTGATGTTTGAAACCCTCGACAAGGATAATGCGCCCGTCAGATTGGTCTGCGCGATGCGGATCGTCATGCGCGCGCGCAGCGGAATGATTTTGACGGTTAGCCCCGGAGTACGATAACTGCCTTTGGCATCCAAAATGAAATTATAGCTGGCCTGGCCGACGACGACGGTGCCTTGCAGGCCGGTCGTATCGATGTTCGGCGCAATCGCGAGGTTGGTTGTCGAAATCGAGAACGTATCTTTGAACGTTTTGGTAAAATTCAACGCGAAGCGCGCCGTCGATGGCGGAAACATTTCTCCCACGTACACACTCGTCGATTTAGATGCCGTCGCGCCGCCGTTGTCGGTCACGGTCAGGGTCGCGAGATACAATCCTGGGGACGAATAAGTGTGCGACACGTTTGCGCCGCCGCCCGATGTTCCGTCGCCAAAATTGACATCAAAGGATTGGATCGTGCCATCCGGATCGGCGCTGCCCGCCGTGCTGAAGAGCACGCTCAAGGGTGCGCCGCCGTTGGGAGGCGATGCGGTGAGCACCGCGACGGGCGGCTTATTGGCCACTGAAATCGTGACGGTCGAAGACGCCGACGCGCCATTCGTGTCGATGACTTTCAACACGGCCTGGAAGATTCCCGCGGGATAGATGTGCTGAACCATCGCGCCTTGAGCCGAGGAGCCGTCGCCGAATGACCATAGGTATTGCATGATCGATGCTCCGGGCGCGGCCGTCGATCCACTTCCATTGAAATTGACTTGAAACGGCGGCGGTCCGGTCGTCCCGCTGGTGGTTATCGATGGCACGGGCGGCAGGACTTCGGTCAACGCGTGCGAACTCGCCAACGCAAACGGCATCGTGGAAATCAGCGTCGTTCCGCGCACCACGAACAAATAATTTCCCGCCAACGGCGTTGAAATCAGGACTTGCTCGAGGGTATCGACCGTATTGATTCCCGGCTTGGCCGACGCGTCGGGAATGGCGGCATTGAGCGTATAGGGAAAGGACGCCGATTGGTCGTTGGCTTTGATCAGACGCAGATCGAGGTCGTTCACCAGCGATTTTTTGGCCAGCACGTCGCCCGGGTCGTCGCTCCAGCACAATGTTCCTTTAATGGGGACCGAACCGTCGCTGCTCAGCAGGAAAAAGCGTTCAGGATTGGAGGCGCTGGCCGAACTCGACAGGATGCGCATGCCAGTGCCCGCGTCCGCATCGAGCAGCGCAATCGCGGCGGACGCGTCCAACATGCCGTAACCGTGTAAATAATCCGGCCCCGGCCGGCCCAGATCGGTGGCCGTTTGAGCATACGTCGCCCGCAGATAATGCGGCGTGCAATTCGCGGACCCGCCGAAACGCTGCTTGTAGCGCTGCAAAAAAAGCACCGTCGTGCCCGTCGTGGCCGCCGCCGCCATCGATGTGCCCGAGAGCGATACGTAGGTGTTGCCGGTGTGAGTGGTATCATCGCAGGACAACAGCGTATCGCCGTTGGCCACGATCTCCGGGCACAACCGCCCGTCGCTCGTGGGGCCGCTGGAGGAGAATGGCAGAACCAGTGTCGACGCACTGGGCGATCCGGCCAAGGCCGAATCGCTCGCCGCGCCGACGATCAACACATTTTTCGATGTCCCCGATTCGTCGACGGTGTCGTAGTAGTCTCCGTCTCCGGCCAGCGTGCCGTTGTGCGGGTGGCCCGGACCGCTGCCGTTGCGCAGGTTGCCTGCGGATTTGATCAGGATGAGATTTTGCGTGCGCACCAGATTGTCCCAGTTTCGCGCAAACGTGGCATAGAGTCCGAACGTGGCCTGATTGTCCGTGAAGATCCCCGTGCTGCTGTCCCAGCCCGTCACGAAACCGTAGGAATGATTGGAGAGCACCGCTCCGAATGTTTGAAATGCTTGCAGCGGTTCGGCCGATTCGTCGCCGTTGAGATCGTAGGACACAATCGTGCAGCCCGGCGCGAAACCGCGCGCGCCGAAGGCGGGGATGGTGGAACCGTCGCCGCCGATCGTGCCCGCCACGTGCGTCGCGTGCTGGACGGTGGGCTGTCCGGCGACGTCCGGGCCGAACAGCAGGCGCGAGCCGAAATCCGGGTGCGCGAAAATGCGTCCTTCGTCCCGGACCATGACATTAATCCCCGCGCCGGTGAGATTGAATGGCGGTGAGAACAGCGGTGTGGCGTTTGAATTCGCCTCGGCCTCCGCGTTGTTCACGACGTAATGCGGCCGTACGGGTTCGATCGCATAGACGTCGTCCAATTCCGCGAGCGACAGAGCCAGGCTGTCCGCAGCGGTGCGCTCGGTCTCAAACCAGTTTGTTCCCTTGCGCAGAATTTTCCCGCCCATGGATTCGGCACGTTCGGCCACACGACGAAGATCGCCCCCCGAATGCAGTTCCACGCGCAGTTGCGCGGACGCGGCATCTCGTGGAAAGCCCGCATCCAGAAATTTGTCCGCGGCTTCCAGCCGCGCCCAGCCGAGCAGTGCGGGCGTGACGCGATCCGCCGCATCCGCCAAATCCGCCGCCGCGGCGCGCACGTAAAAACACATGTCGGAGCTGGGGCACAACGCCTCAATGCGATGCTCTTTTCGCAGCACGGCTTTGTCTTTATCGCCCAGCGGCCCGCCGAATTGCGCCAGCCAGACGTGCGAAGATTTGTCCTGCAACGCCGCCTCGCCGAGTTCGCGAGATGGCACAATCATGCGCCGTCGCAGAGCGACCGGATGCGGCTGCTGCGGCCAGAAATCGCCGTCGCGCCGCGCCGTTTGGTCGGCTTCAATCGTGGGAATGACAGGAGTTGGATTGATTGGAATGAGTGAATGATCGGCGGATGGCGAATGCGCGCTAGGGGTACTCGCTGAATCGGTCTGACCGGCGCCACCGCGCGATACTTCGCGCTCACGCGAAACGTATTGGGACCATCGACCTGCGCTCAACATCAGCGACAAGCCCAGCACAACAAAAAGTAAAGCGGCGATGAAACCGGCTTTGAATTTTAGCGACATGCGATAAACAATGCGACCCAGATCCATGCAACACGATAACAGCCCAATGTTGGTGATTCAATCGGCGAAAAGGTTTAGGGTTAAATCTGGCGTGTAGCACAAACTGGAGATATTGTCAAAAGTTGTGGATGAGCGAAATTGAAAAGTGCGGCATATCCTTGGTGATCGAATCAAGATTACCAACCGGCCCACAGCGGGCCAGAAAGGATACGCCACATGAGTCAGGTTACGAATGTTGTGCCGT
>JBBRQD010000235.1:0-4559 GCA_038227045.1 Planctomycetota bacterium | reverse complement strand
GGGTTTGTAGGAAGGCGATCTCAGGGCATGAAGAAGACATTCAAAATTAAGTCATGCTGAAGAAGACCGCAACGGCTGAGCCAGAAATGAGGCACATTTTCAAACCGGCTGAATTGGCGTAGTTTCGGACTGGCGCTGACACGCGACCGCATTGCATCGACGGGGGGCTTTTGGGGGGCTTTCTCGTTTGCGTTTTCCTGGTGGACAAACGGCTTTCGGTTCTTGCTGTACCAAAACTTGATTTTCTTGTGCGAACGCAAAAACGGCTGTTTGTTTTTGCGTATTGTCGTTAGCTGTTAAAGGATTTGGAGAAGGGTTAGGATTAGGAGTAGGAGAAGGATTAGGAGAAGGGGCATTGCTCGGAGCAATGCTTGTAGCATTCTCCATAGGAGAAAGCTTTTTCTCCCAGCGCACGGCACTCGCTTTAAGCGCCTTCTCTTTACGCTCCGGTGCGTGAACAATCCAGCGTTGATGCTCTTGCCAATCGTGGAGCATTAAAGCGCCGTCGTCGAGCATGTCGATAAACTTCACGCGAATGCACGCATCTATGAAAGCGCCGGGTTCGCCAAGCCATTTGGCTTTACGTTCGAGTTCTTCTACCGTTTTGCCGTCAAGAATGCCCTTGGGTCTATGCTCCGCAGCCCATGACCACAAACGCAATAAACAGCGCACCGCGGCTTCGCCGGCAATGCCAACAAGGTCGTCGGTTTTGTCATGGTCCGCAAAATCAACCATGAGGCGAATATCTAACATACGCTCACCTCATCTTCGCGGGCGGCCTTACCCGTCGGTATTGCTTCGCGCTTGCAAATATGAAATGAATCGGACAATCCAGCCGCGAGCCGACGACGGCCTTCTTTCGCGAGTGCGTCCGCGAGAGCGCAATTTTCTTTTAGGCTTAACTTGGCATCATAAATTGGCCATTGTGAGCCATCTTTGAATTCGGCGACTACTTGCGTGGGAAGTGTGGGACATTTATCTGTGGCCATTGTCTTCGGCTCCTAATGCCTATGACAATGGCCCGTTATGGGGTAGGGTATGGTGTATTTTCTTTAATAATATTAGGAATGCTCAATAGAAAGAAATTTTTAGTGTATGGGGTATAGTATGGGGTACCCCATACTTATTCACTCTCTATTTGACGCCCGCCTGTGCGAACGTCGTAACTCGCAGGTTGTCGCTCTGGTTTCTGAGCCTTACGAGCTTTTTTGAAACGAGGATATTTTGAAAGCGAATCTTCCCGTGTGCCTACGTGGTTAGCAATTTGGCGTGTGGTCCATCCTGGATTCTTAGCGAGCGTCGCCAAGGCTAAATCGATTTTTGGCACTCGTGTACCTTCGGAGTTATTAGACGCGGGAAACGGTGCGATATTCGTTTTCACGTAAGCATCGATACGACATAACGCGTCATTTAATTCATCATGATCGCCCTGACTGGCATCGCTTGACTTTTTTAAACAGCTTTGAACGAGAGCCATAAGTTTAAAGCGACTAATCTGCATTTCGTTATAAATCGGCAAATCGATTCCCAACAACGTCAATAATACTTCCGACGCATGTGAACGGAGTATACTTACACACTCCTCAAAAATTTCATTCTTTGGGGTATTATAAACTACCGCATATGCAGATTCAAGATGCGATAAGGTCCACGTTTGAAATATCACATCACAAATGATATTCGCGTTTCCAGTATTACGCAATTCTAGTCCCAACTTTACAGTATCACAATAATTATGGCAGTAGCCAAAACGCTCATACTCAGTGACTAATGCCAATTTATTATTATTATTTGGTTTTTGTGCGAAATTGAACATGGCTTTTTTAGAGATATTAGTGCCGAGTCATTTCTACCCAAAAGCTCATCTGCTAATTCTTTAGCGGTACTCATGTGCGTTGTCCCTTTCGCAGTGGTCCATTTTAAATCGCGCGGAAAACTGGTGGACTTCCAGCCTTGTCGGGAGCTACCCTATCCGCGCGAAAACACAGTTTACTTCACTTCTTTAAAAATTGACAGTCACTTCATGCCCTCGCAGCTTTGCATAGTTGCGGGTGACAACTTCGGGAGTATTACCCATCGCCGCCGCGACATCTACCGTCGTTTTTCCTGACCGTAAAAGCAACGAGCCAAACGTGCGCCGCAACGATTTCGCATTCATGCCAGCGGGAAGTAGGGCGGCGGTCGGCCTGCGTCGCTTACCGCCGCGGTGCCCGTTCAATTTGCATGACAGTGAATTCACAAGCCAGCGTTCTCGATCGTCCACGCGGTCAGCCTTCGGAATGGCAAAGAGAAATATTTCGCCCGGGTGCTCGCTTGCCAGAAACGATTTTATGAGTGGAAGCAGCTGCGTTGGATGAAGATTGACCTCGCGCCGCCGGTGATCGGTTTTAAGAAGGTGCTTCCCGCCGTTGCCGTCGTCCACGGTCGTGATTCTCAGCTTACCGCTTGTTCCGTCCGCTGAAATCGTCACGTCCGATTTTCGCAACCAAACAAGCTCAGCCAGTTGCAAGCCTGCAAACGCCAGCGTAGCAATAAGCGTTTTCCAGTAGTCATTCGGAAGTGATTCGAGCGCGGCCTTCACGTCGGCCAATTCGTGATAATGCGGATCGGACTTTTCGCGGCCAAGGTCGCCGGTCGCGATTGCCTTCATTTGCGACGTGTAAAGCCAGCGGTCAGCACTCCAATTGATAAACCGGCCCACGCGCCGCCGGATCGCGTCGCGCCGCGTCGCTTTTTTGTTGATGTCTTCCCCCCTGGCGGTCTCAGCGTCCAGAAACCGGCCAATATCGTCGGCAGTGATTTCAACCGCGTTCTTGCGCTTCCCTTCCAACGACGCGATGAACCGGTTGACGACGGATAAAACGACGCGCGCATTAAATTCGGTCGTCTCAGCCTTCATCGTGGCTTCAAAAAGCTTGATTGCGTCGGCCATATCGGGAACATTCTTTCCGGCTTCGAGCATTTGACCGATTACGGTTCGCTTCAGCGCCGCGAGTTCCTCTTTCAAACGGCTTATCTCGGCAGCTTGATCTTTGTTCGTGACTTTGAGCGCCGCGTGCGCTTCACGCAGTTTGTTGCGTTCCAAGAACACTGGAAGCAGGGTTGCGCGTAATTCGACGGGAAATGCTTCCAAGATCGCATAGACGGCTTTCAACGGCCCTTGAATAGTTGCCGCGTTGTATTCGTCGCCGGTGACCCCAAAGTATAAATTGCGCGCGTCGGGGTGAACGTCAAGATTTTTTGGAACGTCGTCGGGAATTTTCACGCCGGATTTAAACAACCCCACCAGCCCCGCACAAATGACGCGAGCTATTTCAACATTGGCGGTTCCGAGTCCGCGCGTGATCCTTTTTCCCATTGCATCGCGAAACGTCGCGCTGTAAAATGTGCCATTGCGTTGAATGGGGGTGACGCTGTACTTTTTAGCCATGCCGGAATTCTCCAAAGGAGTACCCGAATAGATTAATGGCGTAGTGCGAATAAGACAGCGGAAAATAAAGAAAATACGCAGAATATTTTAAAGCCATACTAGTAAAGTAGTTGCGGGCGTAGCTCAGTGGCAGAGCGTTGGCTTCCCAAGCCGAAGGTCGCGGGTTCGATGCCCGTCGCCCGCTTAGACTTATAAGAACGAGACTTTTCTTTGTGCCAATTCCGTGCCTACGATTTGGCTTTGACGCCAATCCCGTCAGTTGATTTCCTGAACGTTCAGTCTTTCCCTTTTTGAAAAACGCCTGAAAAACTCAAGGCTGAGTCGGTACGATTCCATTTTTATGAAGCGGCTGACAATTGGCCTTTCGAAGTGCGGCACAAGCATGATTTGCCCTGCGGACTTTTTTTCGTCGGGGTGTCAGCCTTTTGCCCAAGATGAAGATCATGCATCGCGTTGGGAGCGGGGTCGGACGCAGCGTTTTGCCTTCGTCTTGAATCGATTCAAAGGCGGAGCGGTCGCTCCCTGAGACAAGTCAAATTGGACGAGTATTGGGTCAGTAATTGTGAGAATTCCGCCGGTGAGAAACGCGGACATCAGCAAATGAGCTAAACGATTCGACTACGCAGGAACCGAATGAACCAATTGCTCCAATCGGCGTTTTAAGTGCGTCTCCATGCTCGTTATGTCGAAGTCGTCTTCCCTTTTGAGCCGACGCCGGATAAGTGACAGACCCGCTGCGAATTCCCGACACAAGCAATTAAACTCCGTTGGCGACAAATCGACCACGGTAGCTCCGAACATTGCGTTTGAATGCACCCATTGGCTCTCGAACGAGACTTCGAACTGCCGGGACTTTCGGCGGAAGCGTATGAAAGGTAACGTCATCAGTCCAGCTTGGAATCGATCCCGCATGAACTCAAGCCCGGGTATGATCGGTTCCCTGGTCTGGCAGCGGGGGTACAGATCGACTCTCTCAATTGCCGCTCCGAATGGAGATATTGTCAAAAGTTGTGGATGAGCGAAATTGAAAAGTGCGGCATATCCTTGGTGATCGAATCAAGATTACCAACCGGCCCACAGCGGGCCAGAAAGGATACGCCACATGAGTCAGGTTACGAATGTTGTGCCG
>JBBRQD010000234.1:0-4607 GCA_038227045.1 Planctomycetota bacterium | reverse complement strand
CCAACAGCAGGGCGCCTCAGCCTACCATTTTATTCGAGATGCCGTCCAAGCCTACTTCTCCGGCGCAAGCGCACCGCATTTGCTTCCCGCATCAATCTAATCCATCACCATTCTTGTCGCGTTAGTATCGTGAACGGGAACCCCACTGTGGCATAGAATGAAACGATCATAACCGCGCCGAGCACGAGCGTTTGAAGCGTCCATTCCTTGAAATATCCGCTGAAAATTGTCATTCAGAATGGCTCCCCGATGCCAACGCTCTTAATAAGGACTCTCTACTTTACACTCACAATACTTTTGGCCTCTTGGTTCCGAGCAGCTCTATTTCGAACCGCAGAACCCGATACTCTGTTTGCGGAACAGATCGAACGGCGGGCGATGGAGCAGCTCCTCGAGCGGCAAGAAAGCGGCGACAAGCTGACCGCAGCGGAATTCGCGTTCCTGGCGAAGATCAAACAGATGGACAACGAAAAGGCCGTAACGGCGAAGATCACGGCCAAACTGCCCTTGAGCGAACGGCTTCAGGCAAAAAAGGAAAGCTGGTTCGAGTCGCTGTGCTGGGTGGCGGAAAACTCAAAAAGCCACATGGCCCGAGTCACCGCCGTGCAGACGCTCAAGAAATGGGCGGACGAAGAGGGCGTGCCGCTGGAACCGTATTTCATCACGGATGCGCATCCTGAAAACGAGCCGGTCCCAACAATGCCGGTGACGAATTATTGATCCGCGCGCAACCAAAGCGACTGTTAAAGAAGCATGGGTAGCAGCGTATGCTGAATGAGCGTCGCTTAATCGTGCAACCGTCCTGCCCGCCGCCCGCCGCGCCCAAAGATTCGATTCGATGTGCCCTCGGAAGGGTTGGAGCCGGGAATGGCACACAATTTGACCTGTACACTTGCTCGTGAAAAGCGCCAGCAAAGTGGCGGCGAACGTGGCAAGGTCCAGCGACTTATACTTACGATGGGACGGGCAACATAGACGGGCAGTATACGCTGGCTGGTTGGGTGGGTCAGTTTGGGTATGACGGGTTCGGGAACTTCAAGGTCACGGATTATTTGGGGGAGCACGCGCCGACGGCGAGCGGGTTGCGGTTTAAGGGGGAGTGGTTTGATGCGCAGACGAATGAATATTTCATGCGGAATCGGTATTACGACGCCGGTACGGGCCAGTTTGATTCGATGGATCCGATTGGGTATCAGGGTGGGATGAATTTGTATGGGTATTGTGGGGGCGATCCGTTTAATAATAGCGATCCTATGGGGACGGAATTGATCGTTAATGGCGAAGTTATTTCAGAAGGTTCTCTCGACCCTTCGCTTAAAGGAAAGCATAAAGACCTCGCAATAAAAATGATACGTGCACATACTTCGTTCCAGATTGCCAGTAATGCTGCGTTTCTTAGATCCATCAACTCGGACTATGATAGCCTAAAAGAAATTGTAGATTTTAGAGTCAATGAAGAAGGACTATTTGGGAGGGCTGAAAACTGGATTAATAATGCGGCTGACACCGGTGGCTTTTACGCTTATGAAGTTGGTCGATTCGGACTACACTCTTTAAGGAGGATTTGTTTGGGGGTTTGCTGAATCAGTAATACCTGACAAAGGGCCAACTAAGATTCCGAGTCCGTCCGGTCCGTGTCAATTCACACGCAATATGGGTCACGCAGCAGCGGTATTTTTGGGTGGCGAAGCTGTAATCGGAGGTGGCAGTGCAGCAGCGGATGGACTGGTATTGGCACCCGAGACCGCTGGTGTGTCACTCACTGTAACGGCTGGTGGTCTTGCGGTTGCGGGGGCAGGGGCATTCCGCTCCCATAATCGCTACTGGAAGCGCATAGAGACGGTCAGAAACGGGGAAAATGGGCGGCTACAGACCGATTCCCGCCGCCAAAAATCACGAGTCGCCATTTTTTCAAGAGCCGCTCCCAACGGATTCTCCGAGTCATCGAGTAAAGAAATTTCCCAACAAATTCAGCGCGGCGGGTAAAATCAGCGGCGGGTTGGTGCTTTGCCGAGACTGTAATGGCACACGTTAAGCCCGTCGATCCGCTCTCGCGCCAACAGTTCGAACAATCCGTGCAGGAGATCCTTCAGGAACTTCGTCAAGACAAACAGCAGCTCTTGCTGCCAGGTATCCCACTCGGTAAGCGGGACGTGTCGTCCTGCCGCCGCGCGGCCATCAGCCGTGCCTTTGTTAAGCAGGGCGTTTTTTCGTTCAGGCGGGGTACGTTTACTCTGCCACTGAAACAGCGTTCCTTGTAGTTTGTTTCGTAGGGGGTACACGATCCAGCCCATCCAGGGGAAGGGGAACCGCTGTTTTACCCAAGTGATTCGGCGAGCCACAAGCTATTAGATTCAAAAGATGCCGACGAAAGACATCCCTAGAGCGAAATGATCCACATGAGAAGAAGCATATCAGCATATTTTCGGGTACACTTGCTTAGTGTACTATTCTGTAATATGGTAATTGGCACGGTGCTATATTTGAACATTAAGAGTTTGAATTGTGAAGGAAATTATGGTTACCAGATATATGGATGGCCGTGGGAATATTTCGTTCAGGAACTAGCCGACAAAAGATTCAATATTGCCGCAGGTGAAGCGACTTTTAGCTTGCAATACTGCCTGTACGACATAGGGATAATGATAGCTATTGTCATACCTACGACAGTGTTAGTCGAGATAATCCTACGACGCTTTTACTACCGGCAAGAAGCAAGGAAGGACTAGCGTCCGTTCTGTTCAAAACCAATGATTTGGCTAAAAACCAAGGGGGCAGTAGGTTGATCAGCAATTTTGATAACGAAAGATCATTTCGGATACCGAAGGCAAGGTGGCGCAGGGCAAGCGGGACGAGTCGTCCTGCCGCCGTGTGGCCATCAGCCGTGCCCTTGTTAAGCACGGCGTTCTTTCGTTCAGGAGGGGTAGGTTTACTCTGCCACTTAAACAGCGTTCTGCGTAGTTTATTTCGTAGGGGGTACAACAGCCAGAATTGCCCTTTTTATTTCCGCAGTGGACACGCGATGCCTCGAAACTTTCCACGCAATACCCAACACGAGGGAGGTTTTAGCGATGAATGTCATACGATTTTCGGTTCTAACTATGCTTTTCCTCTGTGTCAGAAGTTTTTCGGCTGAAGCGTTGGCGTCACTAACGATTGAGATACCGAAAGAGATTAATGCTGGTGCGCTTATACCAGTTGTTCTAACGGTTAAAAATAATAGCAAATCGGTCGAACTATCCTATCAGGAAGGAAGTGGAGTTCAAAGCTTTGACTTTGTTGTCGAAGAATTACTATCCGACGGACGCTTTAAATCTATAAGTAAGACGAGTGCCAACCGCGCGCCAAATGGTGGCAACGTTTTGTTCCTTAAGCTTATTCCTCAGAACGAAATCGTTTCAAAATCGGAGTTGAGTCGCCTTTTTGATTTTTCTTATCCTGGCAAGTACCGGGTAATCGCAAGCACATCACTATCACTACCTAGAGCCGGTGAAAAGGGAGCGAGTTCCGTTCGAGAATTAAATATTCAATCTGAACCATATATTGTTGAGATTAAAGCGAATAAGTTTATTGAGTCGGTAAAAACTACTGACGGAGTGGACCAAGGAGGGGGTGCTCCGCAGTTGTCAATATCCTCAGAAAGGCACAACGTGAAACAAGGCGATCTTGCAATGTTGGTAGTCACGGTTCGGAACGGAGGTAAAGAGACAATTTCTTTTTCCGGATTAAAGTGCTTTCAGAATTACCTATATAAGATAACACGCGATGGAGAAATTGCGAATGGAATATTATCAAGTAATATTGTTGCTGTAAAGAGTCGATTTTTCACAAAATTTAAGAGCGAATATACTAATAATTCAGTTTCACTGGCTGCCGGTAAGTCCATTAGTATTGAAGTCCCGTTGAACTTATGTTTTGATATGCATTGTTCAGAAATATACTTTGTTCAGGTATTCAAAAGTAGTTTAGATGATAACGGTGTTCCTTTCGAACTCTTTTCAAATGTGTTGAAAATAAGAATGTGCGATAACGAAAGTGAAGTTAAGTTCAGGGACGAAGAGCAATTAATAAAAAAGCATCAATAGAATAGGTGCGCGAGGAAACCGGATACAGTGCGCTCAAGAGGTAAAGTTCTCACTTGAAGATTTGTGAAACATGTAACAGCCGAATCAGAGCATGAGCCGATTTCCGAAATCCGAGCTACAGCCTGATTCAAACAGTCACTCGCGACGGTATCACGTATCCAATGCCGCTTGTCGAGCGAGCCTTCAGGCAGGCATTCAACGGGATTTTTCAAGGGACAGGCGCAGACCATATTCGGCGAGTACGGAGAGCAATCGGTAAAGCATTTTTCCGGCAGCGCTGGTAGTGTCAATCTTCTCGGTAATTGATACGAGAACGGCGGATTCGAATTGCTCGTAGGTTTTCCAACCGTCGTGCGTCAGCGCGCCGGCGTAGTTGGCACCCAGCGCTTCCGCGGCCACGTCGAAACCACGGCTGGGGCGAATCAGGTACAGGGTGGCCCTTTCCGTCACGAACACGTGCAGCCATTGCAGCAGTCCGCCGACTTTCCAGCCGGTCTCGTCGGGAACGCACCACTGGCTTTG
>JBBRQD010000233.1:0-4627 GCA_038227045.1 Planctomycetota bacterium | reverse complement strand
ATCTCTGCCCACTGTTCCATATTCGTATACACCCTTCTTCTCCTTGCGCTGTGCTGCGGAGGGGCGGCCTGGCGGCCGCCACTTCCTCAGTCTGCACAAGGTCTCGTTTAAAGAGTGCTACGTTTTTGGACCGCCGCTCGGCCCCCGCCCATCGCTCCAGTTTTCGACCGCCGTTTACACAGGACGGACCATGTGGCTGGCGTATTGGCGAGACGTTGAAAAATGGTGTCTTCGAGAGTCATGCGTGGCGATTCCGGTGTTGCCAGTCAGATTAGCGTGAATAAATTCTGACGCAATGTCCCGCCAACTGCTGCTCCCGCTCAATCGCAATGGCAATCGTTCCCGACCGGCTCTTTGACAATTTAATTCGTTGCCGTTCCCCCGCGCAGAGAAACTCCGTCCACGCAGAACCATCGGAAGGGTATTTTTTTGATTTCTGAGCGCATCGGCGTTCATCTGTCTGTATTACAGTCTCCTGGGCCGCCACAGCCGGTACATTTACGGCAATTATTCCATTCAAGGAGCAATGCGGAACCAATGATTATCGTGAACGCAAGTGATACATCAGCAATTACCGTAATGTACACACTAGGCTCTTTATCATTCCGAAGCGGCCATCCCCATGCTTGTGATCCAATCCCTTGAACATACATGACGTTCAGCCATATCAAAACTCCGCCTGCAATTAACAGAAACAGTGCAGTGCTTAAGTGAACACGTAGATGCCCTTTTCTTAGCAGCATTATAACAATGCATCCAATTAGTGGAGCAGATACAATCGCGGTGGCTGCAAAAAAGTGTGGAATAGACCACCCAAACTGCCCCCGAAGTATGCCCTTCCATACTCCCGGATATTTTCCCCATCCCTCAACACCTAACCAGGCGGGAATGCCAAAGTTGATTTGCCATTCAGTTTCGCCTGTGCCTGAAACCTGAGATCCGGAAGCCGATCCCAATGTCACGCCAATAAATAAAATTGCCCAACCCGATCCGAGATAGGTTAGTAGCTTTCTCAAGACATCCTTCCTTGCTAAGGAAAAGTGATTGTATAATTGCTTGGCCCGCTCGCGGGCTTATTGGCATCCGATTTTTTCTTGTTCGCCTTCCAGTAAATAACTGGACTAGCAGGTGTCGCGTCTTGATTAGTAATGCTTCCAACTCCAGACGCCATCAGTTGTTCCGAATCATGATATTGTTGAAAAACATAATATGCGGGTTGCTTCATTTCAATACTTTGACCATCTACCAGTATTTTGCCAACATTCTTTGCTGCTTGGGTTCTCATCCAAGCACGCCATGCGCGTGTGAACGAAGTACGCACCGTCACGGCAGAGTTTACAGGCACCGGCGCGCCCAGCACGGGCATGACTTCCACATATTGTACCCCCTACGAAATAAACTACGCAGAACGCTGTTTAAGTGGCAGAGTAAACCTACCCCTCCTGAACGAAAGAACGCCGTGCTTAACAAGGGCACGGCTGATGGCCACACGGCGGCAGGACGACTCGTCCTGATTGCGGCAAAATCTTCAATGCCGCAGTCTTCTTTGACGTAAGGCGCACTCATTGAGCGCGTCCCAATGCCTGAAATACCTTGACCATCGCCAGCGTGTCCAGCTTGCAGTATTCGCGTAGAGCCGCCGACAAGACCTTGTGCTCCGCTAGCGGCAGCTTGCCGGCGATCAATCGGTAATACGCCAACACGGCCGCCATACCCTCTCCGACTTCCATATTGTCATAAGAAAGTGAGGGCACGAGCACGGGCAGGACGTTCTTGATCGAATACGAACCGTTGAAATCCGGATGATAGAAATTTTTGCGGATCACATCGCACAAATCCCAGAGGCGCGGAATCAACGCCAGGAGTTTTTCGCGGCAAGACGGTAAAACTATCGCCATAGCTTTGATCACTTGCGCTTCGTAGGGTGTGTACATGACGATGGTGCCGGCGCTGCCAAGGCATTCCAGCAGGCTTTCTGCGAACGCCGGGCGTGGATCACCAGCCTTGTCGAACAGGAACTCACGGTGTTTAGGATCAGCGCTTGGCGCGTTTTGTATATGGCAGGACCACTGAAAGGGGAGCAGATCATAGGGGTGCTGGTTCTTGAATTCTGGGATTGGATCAGCAGCCGCCTCAAAGTCCAAGAAGAACAGCGGGTATTTGATTCCTCCGCTGAGGGTCTTGCTGAGTTTGGCGGACTTCCACAGCTTTCCAGATTTGATGGCACCGACCTGAACAGACTGTTGATCGGACAGTTGGAAGTCGGCCGGCAACTTCTTTAATGAACGAATCCCCGCCACCAACAGTTCGTCGATTTTCTTGCCGCCGCGATAGAGCGTGAAAACGTGGTGCTCCGGCAATTTCGGCAGGCACGCGCCAAAATAATCGCAGTCGCGGCAAGCCCTGGTGAACGGAACTTCGGGTGTGTTCCCGACCAGCACGGTGCGCCGCAGGGCTTCGACCCGCTCTTCGATCTCCGGCATGATCTCGTCCACTTCGTCAGCACAGTCGATCAACTGGAAAAGCGATTTGGATTTTATGTTCGCGTATTTGTCGAGGATCATCAGGAACGGCTGTGCTTGGATTCCGATCTTTCGCAGTACCAGAATCTGGACGGCAACATCTTCGTAATATTTCGCTGGATCAGTACCGCTCTTGACTTCGATCAAATCGAATGTGTTTTTGTCGTGCCGGCGCAAAACATCGACCTTGATGCCGATGCCATCGACAGCGAATGCCGCCTCAAAGATGATTTTATCGCCGCCCTGAAGCGTAGCCTTCGTCTCGGTCAACGCGCGGGAAAACGTCTTGGCTTGGACCAATTTGCCGCCAGGAAACTGTTCCCTGGCTTTCTCCCCGACCTTGATACCGTAAAGCAGTCGGATTTCATCGGCGGCGGATAGTTTGTCCGAGGATTGTCCATCGCGGTCACGGACGCGAAAGAACCCGAGGCGCATACACGCGCCGGCCTCCTGGATAATTCGCTTGTTGAATGAAATGCCGGTCGGCATATTGGCACCCTAATTAATAAAGGGATCTAAGATACAATCCTCATTACTCGTTGCCGACTGCCTATCGAAAGATGCAATAGATGCCGAAATATAAACGCTTTGCCTGGAATTAAAGCTTCTTGAGAATCTTCGTAGCACGGGCATGCGTTTCCTTTACAGCTGAGATAAGCAACTTTTTCAATTCCTTTTGATCCGTCGCGGACAGATCTTGCAATGTATAGGAGTTTCCCGTCCAGATGTTGAACCAAGGACAAAATCGTTTCGTTTTATCTTTGTTCCATTCGGCACTTTCATATTCACCACGGTCGAATTTACTGAATGCCTTTTCTAATTTGCGCCTCGCGGAGTGAGTTTCACACCAAGCCATCAGTCGAATGGTAGCGCTTTTTCCGATTTCAACGGGCGATCCCCTCGTATGCAGCATGTAGCCAAGGCTAAAATCCTTTTCTTCAACGAACCAAATAGTTGCATGCGGTTGGCGTCCATTAAGCAAGAATTGTTCTTTCCAGTTCCCAAGGCTTTTCAGTTGTCCCTTTGCGCGCAAATCTTTAATCAGGCCTTCATACATCAGTTTCACGTCGCTCTTGGGCATCAGATCGCGAATCAAAATCATCGCTTTGCGATGTACTTTGTCATTATATAGCTCTTCGAATAATGCATTTGCGTCATGCTGAATTTTGCTTGTGCCCATAACTTGTTCATCCAGAAATCGAAGTAATGATCCGACCACGACAGCAATTTCACCCTTTGCCTTCGGAAGTAACTTTCTTAAAAACTCTATTACGGTAGAATACCCACATTTAATCCATGGGCATTCGGTAGATGAGTGACCAGTTTCAGGTTCACGAGCATCGGGCGTCAAGAAAACGACTGCCTTGGGCACAGAGGGAAACTTACTGCAGATGGCCTTTTGATAGGCTTGTACTTGGTATGGCTGTTCGCCAGCGCCAATCTTATTTTCGATGCCGAGCACTGCGACGACTTTATTTTTATGATTCTGAATTTCGAGCAATATATCCAAACGGCGCCGTTCAACCGTGCCCCATTCCAAGACTGAAAGAGTACGGGTGAAATTAGGTTTTAGAACCTTTAAAAACTTTTGGAGAACCGTACACTTGGTGGCTGAAAATAATTCTGCTACGAATAACGTCATTGGAATAATATCGAGGTCATGCGGCTTGCGTGAGTCGAGGAAATAGCCCAACATTCGAGAACTTACATTCTCATGAAAGGCATCTTCAAAACACGATAACGCATTGAACTCCTCTCGGAGCTTGCCTAACTGTTGGAACTCCGGCGAGTTCCTTAGCCGTGTGATATTGGCAGTGTCGCTCATTCAGTTGATCGTTTGTCAAATATTCTCAAGTTTTTTAACCATCGCCTTCTGATCGTCGCGCAAGCGACTTTCCAGGGATCGGTGTCGTATTTATGCCGTATGTTAAGTTCGATTGAATATTTTTCAAATCAAAAAACCAGCTTATTGACTACAGCATAGTCAAAGTAGACGCTCATTCCAAGAGCGGACTGGAATGCTGGACGAATGACGCAAGCAGGTCTTTCCGATTGCGCAGATGGGTCAGTTCGCCATGCAGGCGTGTGCGCAAATCGTTCGTGTT
>JBBRQD010000232.1:0-4653 GCA_038227045.1 Planctomycetota bacterium | reverse complement strand
TCCAACTGCTCGATCCGCGCGTTCAGCCTGGCAATGTCCTCTTGATAGCTTCGCTCGTCCATGCCAATATCATCGGACCACGGGCGCAGAAAAATAGTGAAAAGTGGATGGGGTCAAATTAATAACACGGTAATCAGTTACTTCATAAAATTATATATGGACACAGCGACCGTGAAAAAGCACACGTCATCGTATTCGTTTGACTGCTATTTCGCCGGCGTTTCACCCTTGCGGATTTTCCCCGCGCTTTGATCGCAGAATACCTTCAATTTCGCGAGCTGATCGGCTGAAAGGATCGACGCCACCCCGTCCGCGTAGTCCTTCTCCCTGGCAGCGCGTTGCGCGGGAAGGTCACCGCCGCTGCGCACCTCCTTTGCAAGCTCGTGCAGTTGTGTCTTCTGCTTTTGGGTTAAACTTAATTCTTTTGCGTGGGATATGATAAAGCCGACCGATCCGGGACCGGCCTCTTCCGCACGAATTTGCGTACCGCAAAACAGGAGCGCCAGTCCTATCGCGCTGCAACACATCATGGTTCTTGTCAACATAAGCACAACCTCCCCGAAAATGACTCATTCGATTCGCACAATCCTACTTGTTGGCGCGATTTTTCAACACCTCTCGCGATAAGTTGCGTTTTCCTCGTTCGACATGCGCCGCATGTCCCTCATCTGCTCGCAACCCTTCAATTCCTCACCGCCAAGAAATCCAGCGCCGCTGCGGTCAGCGCTTTCACGCCTGTGCGGATCGTCGGACCTGGCACAGGCGCAAAGAAACACGAATGCAGCCCCGGCCGCTGCGCGGTAAACGCCTTGCTCGCCTGCGCCCCGTCGCGATTGAACGTGCCCAGTTTGAAATAGCACAGTGGGATTTTCTGGTCCATCGCGAACACACCCACGTCTTCGCTTCCCATGGCCGGCTCGGCTTTGAGCACGTTTTCGCTGCCCAGTTCTTTGCGCAATGCCGACGCTACGTTCTTGGAAAACTCCGGATCGTTGTATGTCGCCTCGGTGTGATCGACCGGACTGAGTTTCACCAGCGGGGCCTTGTCCTCCGGCAGGCCCGCCGTCAGCGCCACACCGTTGGCGATGCGCGTGATGGACTCCAGCACCTGTTTGCGCACTTCGCTGCGGTATGTCCGCACGGTCAGCTTCAATTGCACTTCATCCGGAATTATGTTGCATTTGGTGCCGCCGTGAATCGAGCCGACTGTGACGACTGCCGGGTCGAAGGGTGACTTCTCGCGGCTGGTGATGGTTTGCAGCGCCAGGATAAGCTGCGCTGAAATGACGACGGGGTCTTTGGTCTGTTCCGGGCGCGCGCCATGCCCTCCGATGCCGCGCACCGTGATTTCGACGGCATCGGCAGCCGCGGCGCAATAGCCCGGGCAAATTCCCACTCTCCCCAATTCTATTCCCGGGTCGCAATGCAGCGCGAGAACGGCATCCGGCTTCGGAAAGCGTGTGTACATCCCGTCGTTGAGCATGGCGCGTGCGCCGTCCACCGTCTCCTCGGCAGGCTGACCCACAATTACGATCGTCCCGCTCCACTTGCCTTTCGATTCAGCCAACTGCTTTGCCGTGCCTAGAACCGAAGTCATGTGGATGTCGTGCCCGCAGGCGTGCATCACACCCACGTCGGCGTTGTCGTCGTTCTTGATGGCAACTTTGCTCGCGTAATCCGTACCCGTTTGCTCGATAATCGGGAGCGCGTCCAGTTCCGTGCGCAGCAACAGCGTTCGTCCAGCGCCGTTTTTCAGCACCCCAACAACACCGTGACACTTCCATTTTGGATTTTCGTATTTGCCCACGCCCTCGGTCGTCTCATACCCGAGCTTACGCAATTCCGCCGCGAAGAGTTTTGACGTGCGCTCCTCGTAATGAGACAATTCGGGGTTGGAATGGATCGCCTGGTATTTGAGCACCAGGGCGGGGAGCGAGGCATCGATGGGTTCGTCCGGCTTCTCGCCAGCCAAAGCACTTAAGCAAACGACACTCAGGGCAGCCACGAGCGGCCACGCAGAATTACGTGTGATCATGCGGTCTTCTCCAGGGAAAATAACCGATCATGTCAGGATACACCGCCGTTCAGAATCGGACAGACGGGACATACGAGATGTCTAAAACCTGATGCTGCAACAAGCTGGCTGAAGAACGTCATAACAATTGAACATTCCAGTGTATTTGAGATATACCAATCAGACATTTGGCCGCGTGGGTGCGGATGAATGTCTGATTGGGACGCCTCTGAGATTGAGGCTCTCCTAAAAGGAAAAATATGGATCAACCCATCGAGCCGCTTAACCAAAATAGCCGACGGCGTGCCGTTTTCAAAGCCATCGTATTCCTGGCTCTCATATCGAGCCTGTGTGCGCTTGCTCAAGACTGGGAGGGATCATTTGCGATCGTTCCGGTCAGCGCGCAGGAGATGGTTTTGGAAGCCGTCGATTCGGGCACGGCCGAGAATACCAAAGTATCGATCGGCAGTCCATCGGGAAGCGCGAACCAGAAATGGACTCTCCTAACCAAGGGTGATGGCTTTTATTTGATCAGGCCCTCCCATAGCGCCACGCTCGTGCTTGCCGCTGCCGGAGGGGGCGCGGAAAATGGCACGAGCGTAGTTCTCGAAACGGAAAGCGGCAAACCCTGGCAACTGTGGGTGATCAAACGAAACCCTGACGGAACGTTTAGTTTTCTCCCAAAACACGCCTCCGGAAAAGGACTCGACGATTTTGGCGGCAAAAGAAATGCCGGGGCGAAGCAGGATCTCTGGGAATACCAGCCCGATAACGAGCACTTGCAGTGGATGCTGAAACCTTTAGCGGGCGCCAAAACGCCAGCATTCCCCGCCACTGCCGGAAATCTCGATGCCCCCAAAGGAGTCATAAAGACTTTCGAATTCTCCGAGAGCGCCATTTTCCCCGGAACGAAGCGAAACGGCACGGTATTCATTCCGGCTCAATACGATGGCACAAAACCGGCCTGTGTATACGTCCGCCAGGATGGCTACAACGCCAAGGAAAAAGGCATGTTGGAGACTTTGATTGCGTCCAAGGAGATGCCCGTCACCATCGGCGTCTTCGTCTCGTCCGGATCCCTGCCGGCTCCAATGAAAAATACACTTGGTCGCCGCAACCGGTGTTTTGAGTATGACGGCGTCGGAGACGATTATGTCCGCTTTCTCGTGGAAGAGCTATTGCCGTATATCGCAAAAACATTTGACCTCAAATTATCCAGCAGCGGCAACGACCGCAGCATTGCAGGCGGGAGCAGCGGAGCGATATCCGCATTCAACGCCGCCTGGGAACGCCCCGATGCGTTCTCCCGTGTGTATGCCAACAGCGGCAGTTTCGTCGCGTTTCGCGGCGGACACGAATTCCCGACTCTGATTCGCAAGTTCGAAGCCAAGCCCATCCGCGCTTATCTCACCACTGGTACACACGACATGGAGAACGCCGCCGGCGATTGGTATCTGCTGGATCAGGAAATGGACAAGGCGATGAAATTCTCGGGCTACGATTATTCGTTCCACCCCATCGAAGGCGGTCATGTCGCCGGGTGGAACGAACATTTTCCTGAAGCAATGCGCTTCATCTGGAAGGGTTGGCCGGATCCGGTCAAAGCCGGGCCGAGCGCTCCCCGCGTGCGCGATGTCATTACCGCAGAAGGTAAATGGGAGCTGGCCGCAAATGGCTTCCGCGACGCGCGCGGTCCCGCGTGCAATTCCAAAGGAGAAGTGTTTTTCGTCGATACTCCAAATAACAAAATCCACCGCATTGGCCTCGATGGAAAGACTGAAGTATTTTTGGCCGATGCGGCTCAAGCCAATAGCCTTTCCGTGGGCCCCAAAGACGAACTCTACACGGTTTCGAAAAGCACCGGAAATATTATGTGCTACGACACCGCCGGAAATGGCCGCGTTTATGCCGATGGGATTCCAGGGCAGTATGTTCTCGCCCGGCCGGACGGTGCTCTGTACGTGACCAGTGCCGGGGACAAGCCTGACGAAGGAGGCAAGATCTGGCTTGTGAAAGACGGGAAAAAGAACGCCGTCGATTCGGGCATCAAGTTTCCCACAGGTCTTGCCTGCCGCCCCGACCAGTGGTTGCTATCCGTTGCCGATGGCCATTCGAAATGGGCGTACAGTTACCAGATCAATCCCGATGGCGCTCTTACCAATAAAGAGCGGTATTTCTGGTTGCACGTACCCGATTGGGAAGACAACGCAGGCGCGGAGTCGATATGTTATGCCAAGGAGGGACAGATGTTTGTTGCCACGCGAATGGGCATCCAGGTATGTGCTGACGATGGGCCCACGCAAGCCATCCTGCCTGTGCCCGACCGCAGCCGAGTGATCGGAGTGTGTCTGGGCGGCCCCGAATTCAACACGCTCTACGCATTTTGCGGCGACAAGGTATGGAAGCGCGTGATTAAACTCCACGGCATCGGCGCTTTTTCGCCATGGACTAAAGTCAACGGAAGCCCGCTTTGATTCGACAATCCACTAAAGGTCAGCATTTAAACTCAATCTAAGCAGAAACCCGTAGTTTTTCCTCTTCGGGATCGAGTTCCCAGCGCGGCCAAAGGCGCTCGACCATGGCCAGCGGGGCTTGATTGACGCGGGCCAGAAACTCCCGGCACGCTGCATGAAGCGCTT
>JBBRQD010000231.1:0-4715 GCA_038227045.1 Planctomycetota bacterium | reverse complement strand
CTACTGACTTACAATAAGTTCATCTGTGAAGTGGACATTTAAAAAGTAAATCCATGTCGAAGCGCTATTGGTATCTCATAATCCTCTCGCTGTCCGGTTTCGTGACCTCTTTCGGTGCTCATATCGTGGCTGCGAATCTGCCGGGATACGCCGAAACCGCTGGCGTCGGCGCGTTCATGATTGGGCTTTTGATCGGCGTTTATGACTTCGCCGAACTCTTTGCTAAGCCTGTCGCCGGATTTATCGCTGATCGCCGTGGGATGAAATCTACGCTGTTTACGGGCTTGATTGTTTTCATATTCGGCACGCTTCTTTTCTTTGTGGTCGAAGCGCACTGGCTTTTGCTGATTCGCTTTATTCAAGGCTTGGGCGCAGCCGCGCTTTCGACCGTTTCAATCACTTTGGTGGCCACGTACTTTGTCGAAGGCAGGGGCAAAGCCTTCGGAATTTACAACGCGGTTAAAGGTGCGGGATACGTCATCGCACCGGCGCTAGGCGGATTCCTGGTTCGCAGCTACGGCTTTTCAATGATTTTCATTGTCTCCGCCTGCGTGGGCGCGCTGGCGTTATTGTTGAGCCTGTGGCTGCCGAACGATGATGCCAAAGAACTCGATGACGGCGATGATCTGTCATTCAAAGAATTCTTCCTCATCTTTAAGGAGCCGCGCATGCTGCCCATTAACGCCGTGATCATGGTCAACATGTTTATGGTAGGCATCCTGTTCGGATTTCTACCAGTCTATCTCTATAGCATTGGCTATTCGCCATTGGAATCAGGAATTGTGGTCAGCGCAACGACGCTAAGCTATCTGGCGGTGCAGCCTTTTGCTGGTTATCTCGCCGATAAAATGGACATTCAAAAGACGGTGCTTACCGGATTGGCGCTCGCAGCAGCGGCCATCGTTGCGATCCCGTTTACATCCGGCGTTTTGTTGCTGGCGGTTGTGATTTTAGGCGGAGCAGGCGTCGGCACGGTCTGGAACAATGCAGATGCGCTGGTGTGCGCTCTGGCAGATAAAGACAAAATGGGAGCGAGCATCGGTGCGGCTCAATCGTTTAAGGAATTCGGTGACATGGTGGGGCCGGTACTGATCGGACTCGTGACACAATATTTCGGGGTGCGCGCCGGTTTTGTATCATGTGGCGCGCTGGCCTCGGTTTTCCTCATTGCGTTGGTGTGTGTTCAAAAAAACAAAAAACCTGCTACCGACGATCAATCTCGAGCGTAAATCTGCTTTTCATCGTCGCTCGTGTCGATTGTGAATTGGCCGTCGGCGATGACGATTTTGAAGCTGTGCGATTTTCCGCTCGGGTTGGTCAGCACCAGTTTATCGTCTTTGACTTCCCACTTCCCGGTGTCCATCTTGACGTTTTTGCCATCCTTTTGTTTGTCGAGCGAATGCGAAAATGTGCCGTCCGCAGTGAACGCATAGGATTCTTTTTCGTCTGCCTCTTGGAGTTTCCCGCTCACTTGCTCCTGCTTCAAATGCCATGATCCGGGGAGCTTGTTGGCTTGCCCCGTTCCGCCACCGCAACCCGAGAGGACGAGCACCAGCCCGAACGCCAAAACGACTACACTAAACTTGGCTTGAATTCGCATTTAAATTCTCCGCATGGATGGTTTCCAAAAAGAGATTACACTGCGGAGCAAAAGTTCGCAATTGACAATGCCGCACTGGATTGAAATGCGCGTCGGATCGAAGATGAGCATTCACGGCATTGTTCGGCACGAGGTCTGACATGCGCGTTTTAGTTGTCGAAGACGATCAAAAGATCGCTTCGTTCATCATGAAGGGCTTGAAGCAATCCGGTTTTGCTGTCGCACACGCGGACAATGGCGAGGACGGACTGCATCTTGCCGCGACGGAGAATTTCGACGCGGCCGTCATCGACTTGATGTTGCCGAAGTTGGACGGATTGAGCGTGATTGAGCAGCTTCGGGATCGGAAGATCAATCTCCCGGTCATCATTCTCAGTGCCAAAAGGTCGTTGGACGACCGGATTGCCGGTATCAAAAAAGGCGGGGACGACTATCTAACGAAACCCTTTGCTTTTTCGGAATTGCTGGTCCGCATTCAAGCGCTGGTGCGGCGAGCGACGGGTGCAGCCGAAGCGACCAAGCTGTCCGTTTCCACTCTCACCATTAACCTGTTGTCCAGGGATGTTGTGCGGGGCGGGCAGAAAATCGATCTTCAAGCGCGCGAATACGCGCTGCTGGAATATCTGATGCGGAATGCCGGTCGGGTGGTCTCAAAGACGATGATTATCGAGCACGTCTGGGACTGCAATTTCGATTCTGAAACAAATGTCGTTGAAGCCAGAATTTGCCGGTTGCGAGACAAAATTGATCGTGAATTCAATTTGAAATTAATTCACACAATCCGAGGCGTGGGCTATGTCCTTCGCGAAAATTAAGTCGCTGCGGCGCACACTCGCATTTCGGCTGACTTTTTGGCACGCAGTGATCTTTGCATCCGCATCATCCATCGCGTTTTTTATATTTTACGCCGTACTGCAATCCGGCATTGAACAACGGACGGACTCGCTCCTGACCGACCAGGCGAAGGAGTGTGCGAAGCTGCTTTCCACGCGGGGTGTTGATGCCGTAAAAGTGGAACTCGTCAACACTGCGGAAGCGTCTGGAACACACGATATTTTTCTTCGATTGATATCTTCCGAAGGCCGCGAGATCGCCTCATCCGATTCAACCGCGTGGAAGAATTTTGAAATCGATCCGGTCACGTTGCAACGCGTCACCAGAGATCATCCCGTGATTGAGACATTGCACATAACCGGACAGGGGCAAATACGAGTCGCCTACGCGTCGATTGGCCGCGACAAAGTGCTTCAGATTGGATTGTCGTTAAAGGACGACGAACGCCTGTTGAGCTATTTTCGCTGGATTTTCGCATCCGCGATGGCCGTCGTTACCACGATCGCCGTCCTTGTCAGTTGGCTTACTGCCACGCGCACGCTTTCAAAGGTCGATACGGTGACGCAAACGGCGCTGAACATTGCTCATGGCTCGCTCGACGCCCGTGTACCCGAGAAGCCGCAAGGCGACGAAATCGATCGATTAGCGGCGGCGTTCAATGGAATGCTGGACAGAATTCAAGTCCTGATGGGCGGCATGAAAGAAATCACCGATAACCTGGCTCACGAATTGAGAAGCCCCATCACGCGAATGCGCGGGACGGCGGAGACGACCATAACCGGGTCCGAAAAACTGGAAGGATACGAAAACATGGCCGCGAGCACCATCGAGGACTGTGATCGCCTGCTCTGGTTAATCAACACGATGCTGGACATCTCCGAGGCCGAAGCGGGCATGACGCCTCTCAAAAGAGGGCCGATTGAGATTAACGCAATGATCCAGGACGTTTGCGAGTTGTTCGCGCCGGTAGCGGAAGACAAAGGTGTGATCCTACGGGCAGAAGACTGCTCCCTTTGCATAATCGACGGAGACAAAGAAAAAATACAACGCGTCATGTCCAATCTCATCGACAACGCGATCAAATATACGCCCGCAGGCCGGAATGTTTCAGTCTCGGTGAAGGAACGCGACGGCGAAGTTCAAGTCGATGTTGTTGACGGTGGCATTGGCATTGCCGAGAGGGATATTCCGCACATTTTTGAGCGGTTCTTTCGTGGTGAAAAGAGCCGGTCCGAACGAGGGCATGGCCTCGGACTTAGCCTTGCTCGTGCGCTCGTCAGAATGCACGGCGGCGACATCAGCGTTAAAAGTACTCTGGAATCGGGCAGCGTTTTTACGATCCGAATTCCAGAAACGATCCGTGCGGATCGACGCGCGACGCAGAATTAGACTGCCTTATCTCCGCCGCCAACATTACCAATAGATAATGTTCGGGTAATTTGCCGGTCAACTCGGCGCGTATCATGCGCTTTCATTCGGATGTACTTTCTCACGGCGCGCTCAACTTTTTGACCAAAAGTTGAGCGCCAGTATGTCGGTTATTTTCGCGGGAGAATCGTGCTTCGACCCATTCAAGCAATCTGTATCCTAGCCGCGTGCATTTTGATCAGCGGCTGTGAACACTACCAACAGCGTCCATTGGACTCCCGTGCGATCATACTGAGCGTGGACAACGACCGGCAGACTGCAATTAGCCAGCCGCTGACTTTCTCCGCCGCAGCGGAACTTGCCGCGACCCACAGCCCTGTTTTGAAAGAAGCTCGTGCGGAGTACGAGAGCGCTTGTGCGCTTGCTTCAGTCAAAACGCCGCTGCCCAATCCCAGCGTCGAAGTGGGGCCGCGATTCGGTTTCGGGCCGGACGTGTTGCGTCGGCGCGTGGAGCCATTCGGTTCCATCGGATTTGCGATTCCCACAGGAAAACGTTTAAAACGCCAAGATCAATTGAATTGCATTTCGGCGGAAATGGCGCGCGTTGAATACGTCGCCAAACACCGCGAAATGTATCTCGCGTTGCGCAAGGCATACACGGAATGGGGGCTTTCGCTCACGCGCCTGGCCGCGCGCAATTCCGTGCTCGAATCGGCTAGCATGACGCTGACCTTAAACAAGAAGGCGCAAGACGCCGGACAGTTAACCGCCTTGTGATGAACGACAATTATAATTCCCCCTGACGGCAAGTAGAATTCCCGGCTTTTTAAGGCGGGATCGGCCAATCTGTTTCCCTGCAAATCAGGGGGGCGGAATGGTCACAGATCGACAGGTGAAGAGAATGATGGATGTT
>JBBRQD010000230.1:0-4873 GCA_038227045.1 Planctomycetota bacterium | reverse complement strand
GATCGACCATGGTATTGATGGTGACTTTCAATTCCAGGATTTCGCCCTTCACGTTCACGGTGATTTTCTTGGACAAATCGCCGTTCGCGACGGCGGTCGTCACGTCGGCGATGTTGCGCTCCTGCGCGGTCAAATTACCGGCCATGAAGTTCACGGAGTCGGTCAAATCTTTCCACGTTCCGGCGAAGCCTTTCACTTCGGCCTGCCCGCCGAGTTTTCCTTCGGTGCCGACTTCGCGGGCCACGCGGGTCACTTCCGATGCGAACGAGCTCAACTGATCGACCATGGTATTGATGGTATTCTTCAGATTGAGGATTTCGCCCTTCACGTCCACGGTGATTTTCTTGGACAAATCGCCCATCGCGACGGCCTTGGTCACGTCGGCGATATTGCGCACCTGGCCGGTCAAATTACCGGCCATGAAATTCACGTTGTCGGTCAAATCTTTCCACGTTCCGGCGACGCCTCGCACTTCGGCCTGCCCGCCCAGGATTCCTTCGGTGCCGACTTCGCGAGCCACGCGGGTCACTTCCGACGCGAAGGACGAAAGCTGATCGACCAGCGTATTAATGGTGTTTTTCATTTCCAAGATTTCACCTTTGACCTGCACAGTGATTTTCTTGGACAAATCTCCATTGGCGATGGCGGTCGTCACCTGCGCGATGTTGCGCACTTGATCGGTCAGATTTCCGGCCATGAGATTCACGTTGTCGGTCAAGTCTTTCCACGTACCGGCAACGCCTTTCACGTCGGCTTGCCCTCCCAATTTGCCTTCGGTGCCGACCTCTTTCGCGACGCGCGTCACTTCGGACGCGAACGAGCGCAACTGATCGACCATGGTGTTGATCGTGTTTTTCAATTCGAGGATTTCGCCTTTCACGTCAACGGTGATTTTCTTGGACAAATCGCCCGTCGCCACGGCGGTCGTCACGTCGGCGATGTTGCGGACCTGCGCGGTCAGATTGCGCGCCATGGAATTCACGGAATCGGTCAAGTCTTTCCAGGTGCCGGCGACGCCCTTCACTTCGGCCTGGCCGCCCAGGATTCCTTCGGTGCCGACTTCGCGGGCCACGCGCGTCACTTCGGAGGAGAACGAGCTCAACTGATCGACCATGGTGTTCACGGTCGTCTTCAAATCCAGAATTTCACCTTTCACGTCGACGGTGATTTTCTTGGTCAAATCTCCGTTGGCGACGGCGGTCGTCACTTGCGCGATGTTGCGCACCTGGCTGGTCAAGTTACCGGCCATGAAGTTCACGTTGTCGGTCAAATCTTTCCACGTTCCGGCGACGCCTTCGACCCGCGCCTGCCCGCCCAGGTTCCCTTCGGTGCCGACCTCGCGGGCGACGCGCGTCACTTCCGAGGCGAACGAGCGCAACTGATCGACCATGGTGTTGATCGTCGATTTCAAATCCAGGAACTCGCCTTTTACGTCGACGGTGATTTTCTTGGTCAAATCGCCGTTGGCGACGGCGGTGGTCACTGTCGCGATGTTGCGCACCTGGCTGGTCAGATTGCTGGCCATCAGATTCACCTTGTCGGTCAAATCTTTCCACGTGCCGGCGACGCCTTCGACGCGCGCCTGACCGCCGAGCTTTCCATCGGTTCCGACTTCGCGCGCCACGCGGGTCACTTCGGCGGCGAACGAGCCGAGCTGTTCCACCATGGTGTTCACGGTTCGGGCGGTGCGCAGGAATTCGCCTTCGAGCGGACGGCCTTCGACTTCGAACGCCATGGTCTGCGAGAGATCGCCCTTCGCCACGGCGCCGATCACGCGCGCGGTTTCGCGCGTCGGAAGCACCAAGTCGCCGACCAGCGCGTTCACCGACGAAACAGACGCGGCCCACGATCCGGTCACTTCACCGATCGAGGCGCGCTGCGTGATCTTGCCTTCTTTACCGACCACGCGGCTCAGGCGTTCCAATTCCGCCGACATGCGCTGGTTCCGCTCGATCACGTCGTTGAATGTGTCGGCGATCTTGCCTTCGAGTCCGATCCAAGTCACGGGCAGGCGCGCGGAGAAATCACCCTTCTTTAGATCGACGAGCGCATGCAGCAGCAATTCGAGATTCTTCGTGTCGACGGGAGTGACCACGTTTGCGGTGGCGCTGGTCCCGTTTGTCGCCTCAGCCGCTGTCGCAGGGTTCGTCCCTTCTAATAGCTCCGCGCTTGAAAGCGTCTTTGAACCATTTGAAGTGCTGTTCGTGTTGCGCCGTTTCGACTTTTTGAGATTGGGGGTGACATCCAGGGAATTCATTTGCCTATCTCCGTGAACTGGATTTTGGAAATACGTTGCGCTAAATGAGAAGAAAGCGACCAAGGCTTGGCCTGTCAAAGTCTCGCGAACGAAAGCAATCCAAGCGTTTGTTCCGTTCGTCGAGCATTAAAGGTTCCAAAAGACTAAACCGTCATTGCGCGTTTTCTGGATTTTAGCAATTCGTATACCACGCGCGGCCAATGAACTTCATAGACGATGCGAAAGCAGCGTGCCGGTAAATCGGCACGCATTGCCGAGGGCGACATCTGAGACACGCCTCAAATCATGAGTAGAACCCCAAAAAGTTATCGGACTTACTAAGACGGCACATGAATTCAAATAAAAACAATCGCGGCACGGATCTTGCGTTTAATGATATAAAAGTCTAATTGAAAGATTTTTATGAAAACAGGATTTACGGTGACACTACGTTCGGCATAGGAGTTAGCTTAAAATGTTCAACGATGCTCACACAGTCTTGAGTTCTAGCGGTGGCCGCTTGGCAAAGGATTCATCCGCCACCTTGGTGTCCGTTGCACCGGCTGTAGAATACCACAGTTCAGCGCGGATATTCGCCGTTGTTTTGAACATGCGGCGCATGTCCGAAGCGCGGCGCTCGACAGTAATTCGAACACGTTAGCTCCACGATTCCACGTTTGTGGATGACTCATGGCGCAGTCCCTTCTTCTCAAACAATAGGAAGGGACTGCGCCATTTTTGTTTTGACGACGAAAAAACGACTAAAAAGAAAGGCGCCCGGAGACAGAAGCCTTCAGGCGCGGGGGGAGGGGGGGTGTTTCGTGGAGTAGGTTCGTGGCAGATTGAAGAACTCTCTCCGCTTTGAACCCAAGGAAGAATTGGGAAAAAGCAATCGTTGTGCCATCGGATAATTCAGACAACGGGCTCTCGAAACTCGTCGATTGTTTGTGCAAGTTATTATAAATCAATAAGTTGCGAATCGGAAGATGCAACTATTTCGGATCGTCTGAAGCCACAAAAATCAAAAACGAATTAAGTTGCCAGAAATTCGGCGGGGATGCCGAATATTCGGTCAAACTCATGCGTCCAAGTTGTATTACTTGGAACGTGAATAGCTTTGGGCATCTAGGTACAGATTCTCAAAACGCATCAGACCCTATGCTGGTATGCGCCTTGCGTTACCCTGCGAGTCAGTCATGTACATCCAGAGAAATTACATCTTGCATGCCTTGGGGCGGCACCATCCAAAAGGGAAAATCCAACCATGAGTAAAGACGAGAACGAAATCACTCGCAATCAGTTGATCGAAAACTTGAACGAAGATCTTGCACGCGAATACCAGGCGATCATTGGTTACGTTATCTATAGCCAGGTACTCAAAGGTCCGCAGTACATGACCATCGCGAAGGAACTCGAAGCGCACGCCGGCGAAGAATTGCAGCACGCGCTCTTGGTCTGCAAACAAATCGATTATTTGGGTGGAAAGCCAGCGAGCGTGCCAAAGCCGGTCAAGACCTCGGACAAAGCGGAGGACATGTTGCGCTTCGACCTGGATAACGAGACCGAAACCATTCGCAATTACAGAGATCGCGTGCGCCAGGCTGAATCGCTGGGTGAGTATGCGGTGGCCGAAAACATCCGCCACATCCTCGAACAGGAACAGGAACATCTCATCGATTTGGCTACGGCACTCAACATCGAAGTGCCGCGCGGATCGTTAGCGGGAAAAAGCGCGTCCGTGGCGCCAGTATCCAAGAACGTAAAGAGCTGAAAAGCGGGGCGGGTTTCTAACCCGCCCGCTTTTTTTATTATTCCATTCGCTGCACATCCCACATTTCCCTGTACAGACCGTTTTGAGCCAGCAGTTCGTCGTGCTTGCCGCGTTCGACGACTTTTCCGCCTTCCAGCACGTAGATACAATCGGCACCGCGCACGGTGCACAATTGATGGGTGATGACCACGCGCGTTTTCCCGGCAAACTCATTTTTAAGCGTGTTGTGAATCAGCTTTGCCGTGGCGCTGTCGATGTTGGCGGTATATTCGTCGCACACGATAATTCCCGGATCGCGCAGAAAAATGCGGCCCAGCGCAATACGCTGCCGCTCCCCGCCCGACAAACTCGCTCCGCCCGCGCCGACCGGAGCGTCCAAGCCGCCTTCCTTCTCGCGCTTGGCGATCAATTCTTCCAATTTGGCAATGCGCACCACGTAGTCGATTTTCTCCGGGGAGATATCCTGTTCGGAAGCGCCCATCAACAGGTTTTCCCGGATCGATCCGCTGAAGATAAACGGTGACTGTGGAATGAAGCCGATAAAATTCCTCAGCGTTGCGAGCGGGATGTGATTCAACGGCAATCCGCCCAGCATAATGTCCCCGCCCACAGGCTCCAGCAGACGAAGCAGCATGTAAAAAATCGTGGATTTGCCGCTGCCGGACTGTCCCACAATCGCAGCAAAAGAACCCGATTGCATTTGGAAATCGACGTCATGCAGAATCATTTTTGGCTCATCCGTATCGTGCAGACTTCACGATGTGCGGAAAAATGGCAAGAGTGCGTTGAAAAAGTGTGGATATGCAGGCCTATTCTGGCGGTTGTCGAAGCCTTCAGAAAAGGAGAATCAAGCATATCCACTTCAT
>JBBRQD010000229.1:0-4902 GCA_038227045.1 Planctomycetota bacterium | reverse complement strand
GCTATGGAAATCGTAAAGGGGTTGTGTACACTCTGTCATGACAAGGCTGCTCCTGTTTCCCGACATCAAATTGTTCTCGACAAACATTTTGTGTCAGAAACGGCAGCCTTGTCTTATTCTATCGGTGAGAAATGCGGGCTAGAGCGCTGGACGCCGCGACCTCAAGTTCCCCAAACCGCACATTGGTTTTGTCGCGCAGCATATTATCCAGAAAGCTGGTGGTTGTCGGACGGATCAGTTCGCTGACCAACCGCAAGCCGCCGATCGCCGAAGGGCTGACCACCGAGGATGCGCCGGCGATCACCATCTTCTTGCGCACATGGTCGTCGATGCCTTCGCTGGCGATCCGAATGTCGGGATTGAGCACTTTGGCGGAGAGCGTTAGAAAGAGGTTGTTTTTGTCGTCGGACAGACATGCGATCAAATGATTGGCCTGCTTGACTCCCGCCGCGATCAGCGTTTCGTCCAGTTCGGCGCTGCCCACGATGAACGGGAACGCGCCGAATTCGGTCTGCAAGTGCTTGAGCCGCTCGGCATTGACGTCAATGACCACCACTTTGCGCCCGAGTTTCAGCAACTCCTCGATGCAGTGTTCGCCGACACAACCCGCGCCGCAGACGATGGTATGCCCGCTCAACTTCATAATTTCCTGCCGCATCCGTTTTCTCCGAACCGTGTCGCCCAGCGTGCCGTCGATAATCAGCGCCGTCACCGTTGAAATGATGAACGCGGGCATGCCGATGCCCACGAACGCCAGCAGAATCGTAAACAGTTCCGCAAGCATCTTGCCGCGCAGTTCCAGCCAGTCGCCATACCCAATCGTGGAAATGGTGATGGCCACCATGAAGACGCAGTCCATGACGGACCAGTGCGTTCCATAGTAGATTCCCAGCAAATAATACACGACCGAGCTGACCACGAAAACGGCAAACAGCATCACCAGGCCGATTTTCAAAAATCGCCACGGATCGTAACGGTAATTCGGTGATTCTTCCATAATGCGTTGCGCTTAGGCACTCTTTTTAATGAGTATGCGCCCAGTAGGAGTCGAACCTACATCACAGGCTTCGGAGGCCTATACACTATCCATTGTGCTATGGGCGCGGGTGGCGCGTGGATCGAACCGCGCGGCGCGGGACGCTATTGATTAACAGAACGATGCGCGCTTTGCAAGCACGCGTTTCACGCCCCGAGCGTCTCCGGCGTCACCAATTCCGTCTGGATATCGCCCACGATTTGCACGCGATTTTTCGCATCGACGCATACACTCACCTCCGTGCGCACGCCCACGCCGGCTTTGTAAATCCCCGGTTCGACCGAAAAACAGGTGCTCGGCAGAATCGCGCGGTCGTCCTGCGTTTCCAGTCCGTCGATGTTCGCACCTTCTCCATGCACGCTCGTGTCGATCGAATGGCCGGTGCGATGCAGAAAATAGCGCTCGAGACCGGCGGTGGCGATCACGTCGCGGCAGGCTTTGTCGATTTCCCAGCCACGCACAGTTCGGCCCGCGTCGAGCGACTGGCGCGCGAAATCGACTGCCGCGTCGCGCGCCTGCATTGCGAGCGCGAAAAGTTTCACGTACGACGCGGGTGGCTTTGTTCCGGCGTACCCGCACCACGTTATGTCGTAATAGATCGCGCCGGGCGCGTTGATTTTGGCCCAGATATCCAGCAGAATCCGGTCGTTCTTCTTGAACACGCGCGCGTTTTTTTGCGTCGGTTCGAAGTGCGGGTCAGCGGCGTGCGAATTGGCGGCGACGATGGGCGCGCTCGCGCCACAGACCAGATTCTCCTCGGCGAACCGCGCCAGGATATGGCGCTGTAGTGTCCATTCGTCGAGCTTCCTGCCGCGCCGGATCGCGTCGAAGATTTTCGCGAACGCTTCGTTCTTGATCGCCTGGACCTTTCGCCCGGCTTCTTCATGCAGCGCAAAACCGTGCGCGTCAATCGTCGAATAAATCCGCGCGACGAGTTCTGCGGAAGACGCCACGTCCACGCCCAGCGAGCGAATCAATTCGACGGTGCCGGCGTCCGTCAGCGAATTCGTCGGCACGCTGGCGTTCGGCGAATACTGCATCGCGACGCGGCGCACGCCCTTCAGCAGCGCGCACAGGGCCGCGTGCAATTCGACGTGGCCGCGATAGACGATTGTCGTTCCAGGAACCGTCGCGAGCATGCGCGGTTCGATGGAGTGAACGAGCTTAATGGGCTTGCCGGCGCGCGGCACAAAGCAAAACCAGCGGCGCGAACACGGCTTCTTGAAATCAAGCCCCAGCACCCGATAGCCGATATGGTCGCGGTTGTGAAAATCGTAAAAGAGCCAGCCATCGAGATCGGCGGCGGACAGGGCGGTTTGGATTTGGTTGAGGTTCATGAGCGTTTTTTCACCACGGAGACGAGAAAGATGAGGGGGTGAAACGGCTTATTGTGCGGGAATTAGAATTAATGGGCTGTTTCACCCCCTCACCTTGTCACCCCCTCATCTTCCCTTGCCTCTGTGGCAAATATTACCCGCGCTGCGGTCGGAAGGCTTCCTTGACGTTGGCGCGGGTCAGGTAAACCGCGATGCCGATGTACACGCCGAAAAATAGCACCAGAAAACACCCGCCCATTCCGTACATCACGAGCGTCATCATCTTCAATGCTTCGGGAGGTAATTTCTGGGGCTGGGCGGCCATGGCAATCTCCATTGTTTTTGGCGCGATATAAATCATATTCAGCGTTCCGCCGGCAATCGTCCAAAGCGCCGCGAGGACAGCATAAATCGCCATGCTCGATCGCGCCCAATCCTTTAATTTCCATAGGCCAGTTCCCAGCACGATCAGAACGATCGACAAAAACCAGCCGATCACACCGCCCACCATGCTGAAATAATACACGACGGGATCGTTGCGCATGGAGACGTAGATGGGATCGCTTTGGAGCAGCAACTGGCCCAAACCGACCGGCGTGTAGCAAAAATTGAAAATACCGAAAAGGATCGCCAGCACCGCAATGATCGAGACGCCTGTGGGACGGACACGCGGCTCGTCGTCCACGTCCGGAATAGCTTCTTCCATGGTTTTCTCCCGCGAGATGGGGGCTTAAGATTTGAATCGAGGGGTGCTAATCTAGCTTAAGACGCCGTGCTTGTCCATGGGGCAAAGTAAACGGGAAGGCGTGCGCTTCTTAAAGAGTCGTGAAGGGACCGCCGCCTTGTTTTGTCAGGCTTTCGCGGACGGTCACGCCGCCGATTTCTTGCGGCGTCTTCTTGGCAGTGATCGACAAGGCGGAGGCGCAGCCGGCAGCCTCGCCCATGGCCATCGCGGTGCAGGTAACGCGCGTGGAGGCGTGCGCGCCGCGTGTGGCGGAGTGGCAGCGGCCGGCGACGAGCAGGTTCTCGATCTTCTGGGGCAGCAGCGAGCGGTAGGGGATGTCGTAGGGTTCGGGCTGAACTTTCTCCGGCTTGAAATCGTTGGCGCCGCCGACGGTGGTCTTGTTGGGATGCAGATCGAGGTACCAGCAACCGGTGGCAATGGCGTCGTCGAAGCGGCGGCCTTTCATCAGGTCATCCTCGCTGAGCACGTGCTGGCCGGTCAAGCGGCGCGACTCGCGCACTCCGATCCACGGGTAGGCTTCGAGGAAATATGCTTGTTCGAAACCGGGCACCTCGCGCTTCCACGCCTGGAACATGGCGTAGGCGTCCGAACGGCCCTGCATTTCGGCGCGGCTGAGGTCGGCGGCGTTCGTCGGATCGGCGGGGACGCGCACGCCGTGGATGTACACCTCGTCGTCGCCATACAGGAAACTCACGCCGGGTCCGTAGTAAAAGGGCAGTTCGCCGCGCTGCTGGGCTTTCTCCAACGCGACGCGGCAGTTCTTGCTGAGGTCTGGCGACTTCTTGACGTGGCCGATGCGAAAGTGCAGCGTCAGCGGCTGGACTTCGGCATTTTGTTCAAACGGTGCGCCCGACCACGCGGCGACGTCGCCGTCGCCGGTGCAATCGATGACGACTTTGGGCTGCACCGTCACAAGCCCGTCTTTGTTGGCGACTTGCACGCCGGAGATGCGGCTACCTTTGGTCTCGACGCCACAGGCGACAGAGTTGAACAGAACGGTGAGATTATCCTTCTGTTCGCGGATGAGGCGGTCGAGCAGGATCTTGAATTCGAAGGAATTCCGGATCGTGGGATTGTGACTGGCGACTTTCTTCGCGTCCGGCGCGCAAACGCCGGACTTCGACAGCAGCTCCAGCGCAATCCCGCGCACGACGATGCGGTTGTCGCGGATGCTGGCGATGCCGTCGAAAAACGGCAGCCCGACGCAGGTGATGATGCCCCCGGCGAAGGGCGCTTTCTCGATCAGGAGCACTTTTGCGCCGTTGCGCGCGGCGGAAATGGCGGCCGCAATGCCCGCACAACCGCCGCCGCAAACGAGCACGTCCGTCTGAATGGTTTTGCGTCCGACAGCGTCATCGGCTCGCAACGAAGGCCCCGCAGCGAGCGTGGTGGAGACGGCAGCAACAGCGGCGGCTTTGACGAATTGGCGGCGGGTATTTTTATAGGTGGTCATTGTGGAAACTTTCCCTTGGAACTTTAATTTTCAGCGACAGACTGGCATCGGGACGTGGGACTCAGAGCCAATGACCCTGCACGCTGCATTTCGCCGGGAGCGGCACACGCGTTCATCAGCAGAGTGAGTTCATACAGCGCACCGCAAATCCACAGCGGCTGGTGGATCAAGTGGGGTAAATCGGGGACAGGTAAATCGGGGTAAATCGGGGAGTAGCCGTTCACGCGGCAAGATTCTCTTATTTTTCAAAATGGAACGGACGATAATCTATGTATGAGTGACTCGGCATTATCTTCGGAACGCGAACGTGAGATGGAGCAGTTGATTCGCCGTCTCGCACGTGAAAATGCCG
>JBBRQD010000228.1:0-4927 GCA_038227045.1 Planctomycetota bacterium | reverse complement strand
TTCCGATACCAGCGTTCCGATAAACGAGTCTTTTCCCAACAGAAAACGACTGAATAGCAGATTGCACGATCAACGACTTCATGCGTATTGTTTGTTTCGAGATTTGGCTTGCAATCGCATTACATAGCAGGGCCGACGAGCAGCACCGGTTACTTGCATCGAAAAGGGGCTCGCGGGGTGAGGGGGCCGTAGTAACGTGTGCTATTTGCGTGGTTCCCGTCCGTTTCTCATTACAAAAGATGCACATCATGTAGTCACAAAAGCTGTTTCCCCTCTCCCGTTTGGGAGAGGGCCGAGAGCCAGCCGTATCGGCTCCGGGGTAAGGGGGCCGTCAGTAACCGCCCTTCGCCGTTAAAACCAATTTCCGTTCCACAAAATGCACTACGTGCACAATCTGAGCCTAAAACCATATAATATATCAAATAACCGAGACCAATCATTACCCTTATATTAGACGCACCAACACCCGATTTTATTCCAAAATTCTGAAAAAATAGTTGGCGCCAAGATGACCGTAGAGCGGGACGCCCTTCCCGCTCCTTGGCGCGCGGATACAAGCGGGAATGGCGACCCGCTCCACTTCTCGTAATAATTTCCAATACTTTTTCGCCCGAGCACTCGCTATTGAAAAGCAGTGCTCCATCACGGAATTTCCCAACACATTCCAGCCCCGAAGGGGCGAACTTCTAAAGCCCAGGCCGGGCAGGCCTGGGTCCAAATGCCACCCGATTCCAAAAAGCCCCACCGGGGCGAACTACATTGGGGGCGAGCAGGAAAGATCAAGGAACCCGTAGAGCGGGACGCCCTTCCCGCTCCTTGGCTCGCGGATTCAAGCGGGAATGGCGACCCGCTCCACTTCTCGTAATAATTTCCAATACTTTTTCGCCCGAGCACTCGCTATTGAAAAGCTAGTGCTCCGTCACGGAATTTCCTATTTAAGGTCGTGGCGACGAATCTGGTATTCGTCGTAAAGAAATTCAATAACGTGATGATCGTCATAGCTCAAAAGCCACTTCGATTTGACACGACTCAACGTCTGCGCTAATCGCTTGTGGTCGCCCAATCGGTAAAAATAACGGTAAAGATTTTCCCCTTGGACGTAGTATGGGGGGTCGATGTAGCAAACTTGATTCCCTCGTAAAAACCCTCATAGATTTTCGCAGTAAAAGCTGCTCCCGACCGATATCTCTTTAGTGCAGTGAAATGGCGAGAGGGACTGGCATGTTTCGGCGCAGCGATTCACAAGGCAGTTTGTTTCAGACTTCCAATCTCCTGCCTATCGACAAGCAGGAGCGCTTGGATCGGGAGTGGCCAGGGCAGTTCCGGCGGCACGCGTTGCCGTTGATCAACGAGGAGTTGTTTCGCACGTTGTACGCGTGGTTCCCCCGAACTGCAAAGATTGTCTAAGCGTCGCTTTATCCATGCCGCGCGGGTCTTGCAACGCGACGCCGAAATCGTGGTAGCCGCGCATCTGGATGCCCAGCACGTTGAAGTCGGTTTCCGACGTTTCAATGGTGGGCGATTCCTGACCATTCAGGAACGCGACTTCGATCACCGGCAGATCGCTCGGCTCCGACAGCAGATACCAGGCCTTCGACGAGTTGCCCGTGTACTTCGAATTCGCGCCGACATAAAGACGGCGCAGACGCTGGCGCGGCACTGCTCGCCTCAATTGACGCTGAGCATTTACGCCAAGGCGCGGCCTGAAAATTTGCGGGCGGCGGTCGAGGCTATTGGAAATTTGTTGCCGGAGTCATCGAAACCTTCAAACATTCTGTCAATAAATGGATAGCCCTTCCCATCCAGCGTCGCGCTCCCAGCCATTCCCGCACGTAAACCGAAGTGGTGAACTTGAAAATTCATATCGACGCACATGGCAAACCATTGAGCATTAAATTCGCTTTACACTTCCTATAAATTGAATATGTTGAATCGAGACGATTCCAATTGAATGCCATCTCCCGATGGGTAGGTCGTTACTGTCGGACAACGGCGCTATTTACATGGAGATCAAATATGAGATCGGTAGCGGTTTTTAACAACAAAGGCGGCGTCGGGAAAACCACACTTCTTTGCAACCTTTCAGCCTATTTCGCCGATCTTGGGAAAAAGGTCGCTGTAATTGATGCCGATCCTCAATGTAATTCAACACAGGGAATGCTGAACGACGATCTTCTTGAGACACTATACGAAAAGAAGAAGGGGTCAACCATTTGGGAAATCTTTCGTCCGATAAAGAGTGGCAAAGGCTACGTCCATGATATTCAGATTACACGAGCTCGCTCATTTCACCTCGATTTAATACCGGGTGATCCTCGGATGTCATTGATGGAAGATTTATTGTCTGCGGATTGGATAAGCGCTATTGGAGGAAATGAAAGGGGGTTGAGAACCACATACGTTTTTTCTGACTTACTATCTCATTTTCAGGACTATGACTACGTATTTTTCGACATGGGGCCATCCCTCGGTGCGATCAATCGTGCGGTCCTTGTTGCTAGTGACTACTACATTGTACCGATGTCAATCGATATTTTTAGTTTGCAGGCGATCCGGAATATCGCAACAGTAGTTGCAGATTGGAGTGGGAAACTAAATGACGGCCTGGCTCGATTAGACGATCCAGATTCGTTTATTCCAAACGCCCGCTGGAAACTAAAATTTGCAGGCTACGTGACTCAACAATATACATATCGAAGAGATGTGCATGGAAATCCACGGCCGGTAGCAGCTTACGAACGCATCGTCAACAAATTTCCGAAGGTTATTTCAGAGCATTTAGCGGGAGAGGGCCTCACAAAGGAAAAATATCTTCTGGGATCCATCCCCTTTCTTTCATCACTCATTCCTCTATCGCAAGGAGCGCACAAACCGATATTTTCTCTAAAGGCTGAGGATGGAGTCGTGGGAGCTCATTTTGCAAGGGTTCGCGACTACAAGGACATTGTCGCGAAGATTGCCGAAGGCTTAGAGGCCAATTGTGAGGCCCTCGAATGATTAATTGGCCGCAAGACCTAATACAGGATATAGCTCGTAGACGTGCCATTGCGTTCCTTGGCGCGGGAGTGTCCGCAAATTCCCTTGGTGCTGCGAATAAGCGTCCGCCAGATTGGCATTCATTTTTACAGAACGCGATTACTTTATCTACCGGAACGCGGCGCCACCTTCAGTCACTTCTTGGCCAAGGCGACTTTCTGACTGTTTGCGAAATTGTAAAAATGCGGATGGGGCATGCTTTTGATGCGCTGGTAAAATCGGAATTCCAAGTCCCAGGATATCAGCCGGCACCTATTCACGATAGCATTTTCAAGCTTGATCTTCGGCTGGTCTTGACGCAGAATTTTGACAAGATTTATGACACATACTCGGCCACTCAGTCAAACGGCTCTATTTCTGTAAAGTGCTATAATGACACCGGCATTGCATCTATCGCTAGGGATAGCTTGTACTCAATTATAAAAGCGCATGGTACTATCGATCGTTCTGACGAAATGATTTTTACCAGAAGCGAATACGCAAAGGCGAGACATGCGTATCCTGCGTTCTACAAGGTCATGGATGCTCTAGCCCTTACCCATACGTTTTTGTTCATAGGATGTGGTTTTTCAGATCCGGATGTTCGTATGCTTTTAGAACGACAGGCATTTCTTTATGGTGCGATGCGGCCTCATTATATTGTTACGCCGAGTTCCAGAACTTATCATGCCGAAGTTATAAGCACCATAGAAAGAAATATGAGCTTAAAGGTGCTTAAGTACAGCTCCGCGAATAACCATCAAGAGTTGACGGATTCGATGGTGAATTTGGTTGTGTTGGCCGATGCGGAGCGAATTAAATTAGCGAATACAATGAAATGGTAATTCTGAAAACCTGAGAGTCGAAATTAATCGTCGAGCTCAATATCCTTTGCTTACTGGCCAGTTCCGTTCGACGCTGGCATTAAACTCCAAAGTCTTGCGATGTTCGCGACCCCATATAGCGAGAAACTTCATCCTCTCAATTTCATCGGGATAAAGGCGGGCTGCATCAGCGATGGCGTGCTGCATTGTCGCTTTCTGATTTTTCAGCCGATATGCACGAACTGCTTCTCTAATTGCTTGTTCGTCCATAATCAAACCCTCCCTCAGGCCATTTTCGCGGGCAAGTGCAGACCCAGCGCAGACGGGCTCTTTCGCTGAAAATTCATGTTCGCGCAACTTCCGAGCTCTGCGCGAGATACGTCATTTAATGCAAACGGAGCGTGAGGGATTCGAACCCCCGAACGTATTGCTACGTTAATGGTTTTCAAAACCATCGCGATCGACCACTCAGCAAACGCTCCTGTTGCATTCGTAATGGTGGTTCATTAAAATCGCCCTGCGTTTTGTCAGTCTAGTCGAAATGGTGCCGCGCGAAAATGGGATTTTTGAATATTGTGACTGTGGGCTTTGTCTCGCGACGGTGTGTCCAGGGGGCGGCGCGTCGGTTCGCGTATTTCTCGATGCGCTTGATCTGAAGCTGCTGAGCTTCTTGCGCGGGTTTTTTGAGCGCGGCGGATCGCCTGAAAAACTGTCGCGCGGGATTGTGGCCGGAGTGCTGGGATCCTTTTTTCCGTTCACGGTTTTCCGTTTTGTCGCCGCGTTTCTGGCGGCGCTTTTTTTTCGCCGGGGTGGCCCACTCATCGAGGTGTCGCGAAAGCGACAAGAAGCCACACCCAGCCCGCCCGAATTTCAAATCAAACCCCCAATTCTCCCCAGCATTCATCATTCAAAAAAATGCCACGGCGCGCCACGGCCATGCACCCACTCATACAGGGCCTTTCAAAAGTCCTCATTTTTCGTAGAGAAATAGCCGATCTTCTATTCAAAGGAGATCAGAAAAATGAGTGTTGCCGCTGAAATTTCGCTTTTCGATGCCTTCAAGCAGGTTCCCGATCCGCGCAAACCGC
>JBBRQD010000227.1:0-4945 GCA_038227045.1 Planctomycetota bacterium | reverse complement strand
TAGCTTGTTTTTCGCCGCGTTTGACTGCCTCAACGGCTTGGCGGCGGCGGCGTTCAAGTTCTTCAGCGCTTCCGATAGGTCTCATGTACTATGTATCGGCTGTTACTGTCGTCTACTTTGGCAAGGCTGGAATCAATAGGGGTTAGGAATTAGGGGTTAGGGGTTAGGGGTTAGGGGTTAGGGATTAGGCGAAGTCGCTTTTTTCCCTAAACCCTATCTCCTAAATCCTAGCCTCTCAAAGGAGCAAACCAGTGACATCGCAACCGCTTTCTCGCCGCACACTTTTGCGGGGTCTCGGCGTCTCGCTCGCTCTTCCGTGGCTTGAAGCCATGGGTCCACTGACCGCCTGGGCGAAAGACACGACCAAGGCTGCGGCTGCGCCCAACCGCATGGCGTTCATCTATGTGCCCAACGGCAAGAACATGGCCGACTGGACACCCGCCACGGAAGGCGCTAATTTCGAACTGCCCGCAATCTTGCAGCCGCTGAAGGACGTGCGCGGCGAGTTCTCGATTCTGACCGGATTAGCCGCGGATAAAGCGCGCTCCCACGGCGACGGCGGCGGCGATCACGCGCGCGCGCTGGCGGCGTTTTTGACGGGCGCTCAACCGCGTAAAACCGACGGCACCGACATTCGCGCCGGCATCAGCGTGGATCAAGTCGCGGCGGCTCGCAGCGACGCTGAAGTGCGTCTGCCTTCGCTTGAAATTGGCTGCGACAAGTCGTCGATGTCCGGCGACTGCGACAGCGGCTATAGCTGCGTGTACTCATCGAACATGTCCTGGAAATCGGCCACTCAGCCGATGCCGAAGGAAGTCAATCCGAAGTTGGTGTACGAACGCATGTTCACGACGGGCAGCGACGGCCAGCGGGCACTGGAAGGCGCGCGCCGCAAGAGCCTGCTGGATCTCGTCGGCGCGGACGTGAAGGACTTAAGCGGCAAACTCGGCACGAACGATAAGCGCAAGCTCGACGAGTATGTCACGTCGGTGCGCGACATCGAAACGCGCATGGACCGCGCGGCGAAATTGCCGCCGGTCAAAGTGCCCGGGGACTATCCCAAGCCGACGGGTATTCCGGAAAGTTACGAAGAACACCTGAAGCTGATGAGCGACATGCTTGTGCTCGCGTTTCAAACCGATATCACGCGGGTGAGCACGTACATGTTCGCCAACGAAGGCAGCAACAAGCCGTATCCCAACATCAACATCAAGGAAGGCCATCACGAACTTTCGCACCACGGCAAAGACGCGGTGAAGATGGGCAAAATTCGCGAGATCAACATTTTTCACACCACGCATTTGGCGTATCTGTTGAAGAAACTCAAAGCCGTTCCCGAAGGCGACGGCACGCTGCTGGACCATTGCATGATCGCATACGGCAGCGGCAATTCCGACGGCGACGCGCACAATCACGACAATCTGCCGTTGCTACTTGCCGGCGGCGGTTGCGGCACGATCAAGCAGGGACGCCACATCGTTTACCCGAAGAACACGCCGCTGAATAATCTCTGGGTGTCCATGCTTGATCGCATGAAACTGGATGTTAAGAAGTTTGGCGACAGCACTAGCAATTTGCCGGAATTGGCGGGGTAAAATCCCGAGCCACCCGCCAAATTGTGCCTGTCCTCAATTGTTTACTGACCCCCCTGTCTCGAATCGGGTGGGACATCCGCGCTTTTTTGCAGCCCGGAGTTTCAGTATATTAAATGGCGCAGAGTAATTTCTGTTGATATTGCAGGTTTCTCGACGACATTTATACATTATGGAGGCTCGTCGTCATGATCACGATCACCTTTCCGGACCGCAAGACAGAGAACACCGCCCTGGCTTTTTTGCTCGGTCGTTTTTCCGGACGAGTGCTGCGCACCGGGGAACACTTAGTTCCCGAAGCGGCGCTGGAAGCACTCGCCGCACAGAACATACCTTTTACTGTAAAGGGCAACGCGACCTATGAGCAGCAAATTGCGGCGATACGAGGTTCTGCTCCCGTTGCAGTTTAACAATGGAATCGATGTTCCAGCGGAGTGGCTTGCGGAAGCAGTTTTGGAAATCACCGATCATTTTGGCGCGGCCAGTTATGAGACCCAAAAAGTCGAGGGCCATTGGCGTCATGGTGGTGTCGCCTACCGGGATAATTTGGTGAAGATCGTCGTTGATGTGCCCGATTCGCAGGTACAACGGCGCTGGATGCTCGCCTTCAAAAAACGATGGAAAGCCAAACTTGAACAACTTGAATTGTGGATGATAAGCTATCGAATTGACATCGAATGATACGCTGTCCTCTGAAATAATTGAATACACTGTCACTTAGATTTGCGTTGTGAAAGAATACCATGAGCCTATTGGTAAACACCTACACAAGGAACGCCGCAGACGAAATTGATATCCTCGAACCTGAAGATGATTCACAAGAATTGGCCGGATTTGAATCCTACCGCAAGACGTTTTATGGCTGCCAGGCAGCACTATCCTTGGGTCTGCAATTGCTCCCCTCGTTGGCTAATGGTGATTTGTATTGCGAAGGCAATGACTTAGAGCGTCTTCGATACGAAGCAAACGTCGTTCTACAAAACATCAAGTTATTCACAGAGGACGCGGTTCCGCACAGCGAGTCGTCGTTGCAATTCAGGATTCACAATATCCTCACCGCAATCAATCGAGCGCAGGCAGTCCATGGAGGCGTCGTCATGTGGTGATTATGGGAAATCCGCAATCACTCACCCCGGCGGGTGGCAATGGAGTCCGATCACGAGCTGCCCCGCACTCCAGTTCATGCTCAAGTTAGGCAGACAATCCTGGATACTAGAGCATGGACCAATAGTTTCCTCGACATTCGCTGCGCTGCCCGGGGTCGCCGCAGTACATGAGGTGATGGCCAGCGGCTTGTTCTTTTGACACCTTCTTGATCCAGCGTTGATATGCCACTTTCCCCGAAGGGATGTCTTGATCGCGAAAATGTAAAAGACATTCGTGGAAATACGGAGATTCTGAAGCATCCGACAGTGAATAGCAGACTTCCGCTTTTATCGGAGTCCCTCCTAGGGCGTAATCGCTGGCGTACTTCAACACGATGGCGGCAATTGCAATTCCGTCGACTCGCTCGAAAGTCCTGCCCCAAGTAATAAAGTGCCTTATCTGCTTATTTTGGAGTTTGACCGCAACAGCGATGACATGTCCCATTGGATGCGCCTAACATTTCATTCGACCACAAATGTGCTGTATGACATTGAGAAGACGTTAAAGTATATTCTTGGGAGATTCAACACTATTCTGAAGTCGATGTGAGCAACGCGCCAAACTGTTTCCGGCCGACCCATAGCAGGTATAGCGCGCAGAAAATGATGACGCCGAGCATCGGATTCAACAAATCCTTCGGACTGGTAATGAAGGCGTGAAACGCGACGATATTGATGATGATCGGCCCGAGCACGAGCAGGCCGATGTTGCGCGTGCGTGGGATTGCCACCAGGATACCGCCGGTAAGTTCGAAGGCTTTCACGAAGTGCATGTACCCGGTCGGTATGAACGCTGCCATGAAATGCGCGACCGGCGATCCTTCGGGAAAATTCGGCACTGGCCCGAGTTTCAGAAAAAACAATGTGCTGGCCATGACGAACAACAGGCCCAGCACGATGCCGGCAATGATGGGTGGGTATTTTTTCATGGATTTGTGTTCCTCTTCAGTTTATTTCAAATCACCGAAGGCCCTTGACCCATTGATTTCGCAGTATAGTTCAGTTTGGAGTCTCCGCACATGAATTACATGACCGGGACTGAGTGCCCCGGATTGGTCTCTTCTCTTGCACTCCTCCACGGTGCAAAAATTTAACCTGTCTCGGTCCGGGGGTATCGGCTGAGTACAGCCTCAACCCCCGGCTAATGGCTTGAATCCCTCCGGGATTTTGCGGGATAATCGTGGCCTCAACGCCCATCGCGTTTGTAGTTGAGGTAGCGCTGGCAGACGGGCAGGTAGCCGATTGAAAAGCCGCAGGCGCATGCGAGTAAAAGTTGAATCGCGACCAGCCAGACTATTGGGTAGTGCGTCAGCGTTTTTAAAAAATAATAGTGCGAATAGACGAACGGGTTGAGCCATACGACGAGCGCTAAGAATCCGGAATAGACCAGCGAATCGGTGCGTTCGGTATAGCAGTAGTACGGATGGTAGAACTTTCGAAGTGTAACCAGAGCGATAAACGCCAACGGAAGCATCGGCAGTGCGTGGTGAAGGAAACTCTGCCCGGCCGCGGCGAAGAGACATTCGGTCACGGAAAGTTCGGTACCGTCGGCCTCGGCTTTCGGCGGAATGCGGATGGCAAGGAAAGTGAGCGGGATGTACCAGATCCAGCTCAGCCCGGCTGCAATGAGAACGAAGCGGCCCCATTCGTGCGGCCAGCGGTGAACGCGAGCGGACTTAATGCCGGCGAGCAGAACAGGCAAGACAAAAAGCGCGATGGGTATACCGATCAGGTATGATACGCCATTCCTGAATCCGAATGCGGCGAAGCCAAACACCAGGGCGAACCATACAACCACCCAAGCCGCGCAGCCGAGCGGGACCGGCCCTCCTTGTTCGTGTTCTTCATCCGACACGCATTCGCTCCATTGAGATATTGCCGGCTTGGCTCATCAAGCTGACGCTGGATGTCCAATTTGTAGAACAAAAACGGCGGCGGACCACTCAAATTTCTTGTTTGATTGGGACCGGAGTTAAGCAGGCAAGTCGGTTTGCAATTGGACGTAACTCCGCTGGAGCTGAAGGCGTCGCGGGAATTTTTTCCCAGGGTTGGAACGTGAACGTTCCAACCCTGATGTTGTGAATATGAAGGGCTCTCTCTCCAGTTGTGGTCATACGGGCTTAACCAGGTCACTGGTTGTCCCAAACACGTTAAACGGAGAGAGAGCGATGAAAACTTTACTGCGCAAGGGCAAGGGCTTCAAGGGCT
>JBBRQD010000226.1:0-4950 GCA_038227045.1 Planctomycetota bacterium | reverse complement strand
AGCATGACTTAATTTTGAATGTCTTCTTCATGCCCTGAGATCGCCTTCCTACAAACCCAATACTCCTAACAAAGCGCATGCCGCTGTTTTCCCGCATTTTCAAACCGGCTGATTTACTACATGTTCACACCGGCGCTGACAGTCGCGCTCTGGATTAAAGCATATGAGCAATTAAAGCATGTTCGCAACGCCGGGGTATCGCCCTTCGAAATAAAACACCTTAATGAATTAGGTGAAATTTACGACGAGAGGACGCTTTGGGCGATGCTAAAAGCGTTCGCTGAACATATGCGGCGAACAGACTACAAGGCGGATTGGAATCTTTACACCGGATTTTATATGCAAAAAAATCGCTGGCTAAGTGAGGCCGGTGACCTGAGCGCTCCCGATCCGAACTCGCTGGAAGCTCTTGAAGCTGAATTCGGCGCTGGGGCGAGTGCTGCGGCGGAAATTACCGGGCCGATTGAACGATACGCTGGGGAGTTTTAACTATGGCCACAAAACGCAAAAAGGCGCTGCGGCTTTGCATGATATGTAACTACCAGGAAAGCACGGAAGTCATGTGCGAATACTGTATGTCAATTTTCGGCGAAAAGTTCAAGGCGGACCCAAACGATTTCTATATGGAAATGGCGCTCGCTGATTTATATTTTCAAGACTATAAAAAAGAAGAACGAGCGAAAAAGTTTTGGGAACGAAATACGAGTATTCCACGAGCGAAGAGTAACTCGCAGAGGGGAATTTAAATTGAAGCACCCGCGATTAATTTGCCCCGTATGCCGCTTGCGAGTTAAGGTAACAAGCACACGGCGACAATTTCGCTGGGCTAAATGTGGCTTTTGTGGATTAAATTTTAAATCCGCAAAATCTGTAACAATAGTTTTACACTAAATGTATTTTACATAGTATATACCATTTGTGTAAGTGAGCGTTCGACGAACAAAAAACCCGTTCGAAAGGAAACAAGTCATGAAATTCTTACCCATTCTCTTTTCGCTTTTACTCTGCTCTCCGTCCTTCGCTGCGCTCTCTGGCGTTCAGCCGCTGGACGCCGTCGGTGTCGTTGTTCCAGGCCCGACTCAAAATCAGTACAAAGACGCGACCGCAAGCGCAAAAGCCGTGTCAAATCTCGCTCTTACTTCGAATATCGTCACGCTGACAATTACGGCTCACGGGTTTGTCGTCGGCGAGACAATCACCGTCGCGTTGCTCGCAGGTCCGGTTCTCTTTGCGGATTGCAACGGTTCTTTTACCGTGGCGAGCGTCGTCGATGCCAACACGATTACTTACTCATTCACTCATGCGGATATCGTGACGGGCGCGGCAACCGGAACCGCTACCGGGAATTTCGAGTCTCCAATTGCAACGGATACATCGCTCGTGAAGCTGGTTTGGCCGGCGAATGCGACGCGGCTTTATGTGACTACCTCAGCAGTCTGCAATATCTCGAAAACCGCTACTGTTCCGGCTCCAGGTTCGAGCGGTTCTTTTCAAATGGTCGCGGGAGTGATTTACGAAATTAACGGCAAGCCGGGCGACATTACCTATATTTTTCGTACCAATTCAAGCATCATCAATTTTCGCTTCGCAATTCTGAATTAAGGATTTTCACATGGACGCAATTTCAAATTTGGCGGCGAAACACAAGCGACTTACCGCGCTTCAACAAGAGGCGCATTCGCTCAAGTCTCAAATCGCGCTGGCAGACGTGGAGCACGAGCAAAAGAGCGCGGCGCTGGTGCTCGACGGCGCGGACGCGGGGAAGCTCGTGAATCCGTCGAAAAAGCTTCGCGCGCGGCTCGACGAGCTTGAAACGATCCTTCCACACATGAAAAAGCTCGTATCCGATGAAGCTGAAACGCTGCGCGCGCGCGTTTCAAAGCTGCTCGGGCCGCTGGCGGACGCCGCGAATTCTGAAATCGCTACCCATCGGGCAACACTTCAAGAGTTATCACGACGCTTTCAGGACAGTTGCGTTCGACCGTCCGAAATCATCGCATCCATCCAGTCGGCGGGCGCGGAATTGGCCGACGCTGAGAACGCGGGCGAAATAATTATCGCGATTGAAAGCTGCGTCGCCGATTTCAATTTAAATCTTGAACAGGACGCGCAATGAAAAATGAACTGCTGGCAACAACCGCTGAAATGCCCGCTGAGCTGCCCGTCAAGGGCGCGCTGGACGTTGTCCACCCCGAATATTCTGCCAAATCCATTTCTGAAATCGATGCGCTTTACGATGCAAGAATTTTTTCCAAGGAGCGGCGGAACTGGCTGACCCCGCGCAACGCAGATTTGCGACTACCGGGATATTTGAACAGCCGCGCTGCGTCGAGCGCGTACACTGCACATTTCGCGTCAAAGATTGACGATATCCTTGGAGAAATCGTCGCCGATCGCCCCAGAATACTTTTCAATGCAGAGGTTGGCGCTCGCGGGCAGTATTGGGAAAGTCTTAACGCCGATTGCAACGGAGTCGGCAAGGATTTCAACGCCGTCGTTTGTGAAGCGTTGCACGAACTTTTATGTCATGGCCGCGCATACCTCACATTAAAGATACCCGTTGCTGTAGCGATGCCCGAAGGCACTACACTTTACAAAGAGAAGCAGGCCGGTTTATTTGACTTTCGCATTGATAGCATGACTGCCGAACAGGTGGATGATTGGGACCATGACGAATCCGGCGCGTTGATAATGCTGCGTCGGCATTGTGTCGATTTAGTGCGTCCAGCGCCTTATTTACCACCAACGAAGGAACTACACACATGGACCTTTTTCCGCCCGGACGCAGTTTATAAATACCAAGCCGAACGGATTTATAATCCGGCAGAAAGCGCGGCGGTTTCCCGCTGGGATTACCGCAGTAAGGCGACGCTAAAATCGACGACGCCAAACCGATTTGGTATAATTCCCGTGTTTCCTCTTTCGATTCGCGATGGGTATTCGTTGGGGCATCGGCTCATTGGACCCGCGCGGGCGCTTTTCAACGCAGAGGCGGCGCGCATGTTTGCCGTCGAGGCGGGCGCGCTGAATCAACCGGTTCTCGCGACAGAGAAGACGGCCAGTCAGGTTTTTTTGAATGAATTCGGATGCGTTTTAGTAGGCATCGGCGGCAGCTTCTCATGGGCAAGTCCATCAAAAGACGTATTTGATTCACTCAAGAGTCAACAAGACGACTTGCGCGCGTTGTTCAACAGCGCTGCAATTCAGCAAGCGGACCCGACCGGCGCGCAACCGCAAAATGCCAGGCAATCAGCAAAGGCCAAGCTCTTAGACAAGTCGGCCAAACGAACGTTATTAAGCACCTATGCGGAACCGGTACGCGACGCGCTTGAGCGCATAATTTCCATGATAACCGCAATGCGTGTCGAAGAGGATTTAGAGCCGCGATTGGCCGGGCTGTACGACGGTCGACCCGATTCTACGGACGTGCTGGACGACGCGCAAGCTTTGCTCGAATTGAATCCACCGGCAACCGCGCGGCGGGCTGCACTCCGCGAGTGTATTTATTCGAGTCTGCCGAATCTGAGTCAGTCCGAGAAAGTGCAAATCGAGCGTGAGCTTTTGACGCTGACGACGAATCCACCGGCGGTCATTGTTTCAAAGGGAGATTAAACCATGTCAGATATTTTGTGGAGTCCAGAGCACAACGATTGTGTGGTCTTGCGCGCGACGAAGGACAACAGCGCTCAAGAGATCACCATTGGCCAATTCATGTACAAACTGCACGGCGTTGCCTTCAGCATTCAGGCAACGCAAATCGTGCGCGAGATCGCATTGCGTCGCGGCTTCGACCTTGCACGCGTACCCGTAATCCACCGAATCAATAAACGTTTCCGCTACTTCGACATTCAACCCGGCGCGACAGCCGCGTCATATTTCTGCATTCAGCTTGTGCAAAGCGAATGGAGATTCGCAACCGAGCATGAGGTAGCACAGGCGCGCATAGACTGGAAGCACAGGCGGCGCGCGGCGAAGGAAGCCGCGGTGAAGGCTCAGACATCCGCAGAAGTGTTCGGTGCGGGCGCGGCGGCTTACTTACAACCGAAGCAAAGCGCGACCGCGTGAGGGGCGACGGGCGGAGCAATAAGCCCCCCCGGGGAAGCTTTCTCAGGGTCTCTTCCGTTCTTCGCACGCGGCAAAAACAAAAAGGAATGACCACATTTTCCTAAAAAGGCAGTTTATGAAACTCGCAATCATCGGCTCGCGGTCAATTCGGCAAGCCAGCATCGAAAATCTTATCCCGGCGGCGCTGCGTTCGACGGTCACGGAGATCATTACCGGCGGCGCGCGGGGCGTCGACACGCTGGCGGCAGAATTCGCGCGCAAAAACGGTTACGTGCTGAGTGAATTTCCGCCAGACTATATAAAGTTCAAAAACAAAGCGCCGCTGCTGCGGAATGCTCAAATCGTGGAAGCTGCTGACGCCGTGCTCGCGATCCACGACGGCAAGAGCCGGGGCACGCTTCACACAATCGCACTCGCTCAACAGGCTGGCAAGCCAGTTTATTTGATAACGCTTGTTGAGGACGCCGCATGAAATCAACACCCGCGAAGGCTATCGCGAAGCCAGCGGAAAAGGTCAACGTATCCGCTGAAGTCGAGCGCATGGCGTCGCTCGGCGCGCCCGTACACATGATTGCCGACGCGCTGGGCATTTCCGAAAAATCTGTTCATCGAAAATTTGATCGTGTCTTGCGCAAAGCCCGCGCATTACGGCGCGTGAGGTTGCTTGGACTACAATGGGCATCGGCTGAAAAGGGAAATCCCGCGCTATTGATTTGGCTCGGGAAAAATGAATTGGCCCAGCGTTGTCAGCGCCGGTGTGAACATGTAGTAAATCAGCCGGTTTGAAAATGCGGGAAAACAGCGGCATGCGCTTTGTTAGGAGTATTGGGTTTGTAGGAAGGCGATCTCAGGGCATGAAGAAGACATTCAAAATTAAGTCATGCT
>JBBRQD010000225.1:0-4977 GCA_038227045.1 Planctomycetota bacterium | reverse complement strand
CGTAAACGAACCTTTTGCCGCAGTGTCCAGAGTCACGCTGACGGATTGCGTCTGAGCAGGTGTATCGACATCGCCGATGGTCACGCCGGGAAATGGGGAAATCGTTGTTTTGTCCGTGATGGCTTGGCCGGCCACGGCGCCGGTAATCGTCGGCGCCGTGTTGGCCAAGCCCAGATTGGAATAAATGAAATTGTCCAGCGCGATGTAGACGGGTGTGGACAGCGGTGAGCCCGCATTTGGGCCGTCCGTGGCGTTGCCGGCTTGCGCCACGAAAAAGAACTCGAGTTTGTCGATGTCGGTCGTGTCGAAAGAGGACCCTGTAAATTCAAGGTGGTGCCAATATCCGCCGCCAACCGAACCGCCTTGAGGCGGGGTGCAGAGCGTGTCTTTAACGGTGGCGTTGACCAACACGATACCACTCTTGGACCCTTGCACGTTGAAGGAATGCCCCGTTTCCCCGGGAACATCGTTTTTCGCGATCGTGTAGGGAATAATGACCGATCCGACGCCGGAATTGGCAGCGGTGGCGGAGGACGGCCAGATGTCGATGGCCACGGCGCGGAACGTGTTGCCCGCCGGCGCAACAATCGCGCCTACAGATCCAAGTGGCCGCGCGAGGAGGCCGCCGCTGGGGCCCGTATCGAGAAAACCATTGCTTGCGGGAGTCGCATTACCCACGGGCGACGCGCCAAGACTGGCGATCGGATCTCCGACCAGGTTGCCCGACAAGGTCCAGGTCTTGCTGGAACTGGTGAAAGTCTGCGCCCCAGCGGAGAGAGTGCCGGTTGCGGCTGTTTCAAAATCGACAACGGTTGAAGCCACGGCAGTGTTGTAGGTGTACAGCGTATTGGCTGAATTCGTGCCGCCTGCGGTCGTCACCAAGACGCTTGCAGATCCGGCGGTACCCGCCGGCGCCACGGCCGTGATGCTCGTGGAACTTGCCACGAAAAAGCTCGTCACTGGTGCGCCACCGATGGTCACGGCGGACGCTCCCGTGAAGTTCGTGCCTGTGATGGTCGCGATTGTGCCGCCTCGCGTGGTGCCACTGGTCGGGGCGATTGAGCCAACGGTGGGGACGGAAACGGGGTTTGTAGCACCGGATTCGACCGAACCAATGTCCACCGCGGGGCCATTTGCGCGCGGCGTAAACCCGCGTTGATCGGCCGTGATGCCAGTGGCGCTGGCGTTGCTTCCCGCGTCGATGGCGACGCTTCCCGCCGCCAGGGCGTGCGTGTCGGTTGGGCCGCCGTTGTTCGCCAGTGTCGTGGTGATGATGGTTGAAAGGGCGCGAATTCCCGCCCCGCCCACGCCGACAATATTACTATTCGTTCCATTCGTCAGTCCGCCCGAAGAACCCGCGTCGCCGATGACGTTGTTGTTGCCAGTCAACGTGCCGGCATTGGTGATGTCGTTTCCCGCCGGAAGACTGGGGCAGGTATTGCCTGCCACGATGGTGTTTTGAAGGCTGATCGTTGTCCCGGCGAGGTCGCGCAATCCGCCGCCGCCGTTGGCGCCGTTAGCGGTGTTTTTCACGATGGTGCAATTCTTAAATGTTGCCGACGCCCCGGCCGATTGCACGAACGCTCCGGCGCCGCTGTTACCAGAGATGTTGGCGGACAGCGTCGAGTTGACGACCGTAACATTGCAGCCAAGGGCGGTGAAAGCGCCGCCGTTGGACACTGCTCCGCATTGGTTTGCAGTGAACGTGCAGGAATCGATGCTGTCCGTGGTCGCACCCGAAGCGATGCTCAAATGGACGGCGCCTGAAGAACTCGTGGAACTGTTGCTGGCAAACGCGCACAGAGTCAGGTTCAGGTTTTCAAGACAATAGATGGCTCCGCCTTGACCGGTGCCGTCGCTCGCGCCCGGATTGTTTTCGCCCACGCTGTTGCCGCCCGTGAATGTGATTCCCGAAATGGACACGGTCAGGTTTACCGCGGTGTTTCCGTCGCTTACCATGAAAATGCGCGAGGCGCTGTTTCCGCTGATCGTCAGCAGCCGTGCGCCGGGGCCTACAATGGTCAGGTTTTTTGTGATTTCAATTTGCCCGGACGTCAACGTGATCGTTCCCGGAGCAGGAAACCCAACGAAGTCGATGGTGTCGCCGCTGGCCGCCGCGGCGACTTGATTGCGCAGTGAATTCGCTCCCGAGTCGGCGTTGTTAAGGACATGCAGCGTCGCCGCTGACGCCGAGTACGCCAAAACGCCGAACGCCAGAATTGCGAAAATCGAGCCGCGAAAATATCGGTTCACAGTGAAATTTCCATTGAATAAATTTGCATGCCAGAGCGAATATAAAAAAGCTGACGCACCTTAGCCCGAATAGTGTGAAAAGCAATGAAAATCGAGAGCTTTAGTTTCTGTTCCCGGCGCTGAAGTGCCGCCGATTTTCTCAGAAAAATCGTAAATTTCCGCGCATGCGATCTTGGATGCTGTCGCACGCCTTCACGCCGCCTGCCGGGCGCGCGTTGGCTGCTCTTCTCGTCGAATTAAGAAATTAAAGACCCGGGGCACTCGTTCTTAACGAAAAATCGCGCGCCGTCCCCTTTTCAAATCCGCGCGCGGAGAGTAACCTGTGTGCTTCCATGTCCAAATACGATGATCTTTCCAAAGAAGAACTGGCCCGCCTGCTGGAAGCCCGCGACCGCCGCGACGCCACGCGCTTTGGCCTCGTCTGGTAAGCCAACGAAATCGAGCGCGACAAGGCGCTGAACAGCGATTTCGTGGCGCTGGACTTGGTGCCGGAATTATCGTGTGGCGGCGCACCTTGGCACAACCTGATTATCGAAGGCGACAATTTCGATGCGCTGCGTTATCTGCGCATGGCTTTCGCCGGGCGCGTAAAGTGCATCTACATTGACCCGCCTTACAACACTGGAAGTAGAGACTTTATTTACAACGACCGCTTTGTAGATAAGGAAAATGCTTGGCGGCACTCGATGTGGACAGAATACCTCTTTCAGCGGCTAACGCTCGCTCGTGAGCTGCTTCGAGGTGACGGAATAATACTGGTCCACATTGGAGAGGAAGAAGTAGACCACTTAGGGTGTTTGATGGATCGTGTTTTTCCCGGTCGCAAGGTTGGAAAATTTGTTTGGAAAACGCGGAGTGGGGCGCGCGTCGCGAAAGATTTTTTCGTCAGTATTGACCATGAATATATAATTTGCTACGCGAACGAAGGCTTCTCATTCGCGGGTTCAGCAAAGAGCTTCGCAGACTACAGTAATACCGATAACGACCCGCGCGGCGATTGGGCGAATTTCAATCTGACGAAAGGACAATCCTTCAAGGATCGTCCCCGGTCCTATTACCCGTTGCAGAATCCCAAGACGGGAATTTGGTATCCAAGCAATCCTGACCGGGTGTGGGCATTTTCGTCCGAAAAAAAGATCAAAAGCGGACAACGCCTTGTCGGAAAATCGATAGAGCAGATAATAAGCGAAGACAAAGTTCTCTAGCCTTCGGACGACAAGGTAATTACCTATGTAACGATAGAAGAATTAGTCACCGCTATTGATCATGGAACCGCGCCCCGGCATCTTCGGCGGGGTGTGCCAGATTTGGAGTTCTGGGTGGGCAAACCTATTGGCTTTGGAATGCCAAGATACAAGATGCACAAAAGTGAATTGGACGCTGCGGTCAATCCGCTTTCCACTTGGCTTGCTTCCACCGGGGACAAGGAAGACGAAAACGCTCCAAATGAAGTCGAAACACTTGAAGTCGGTTATACTGCGGAAGGCGCGTCTCTGCTCACGGCCATGCTTGGAACGAAAGAATTCGCGTACCCAAAGCCGCTCTCTTTGACGCAAGCGCTAATCCAACAGACGACCCGACCGGGAGATATCGTTTTAGATTTCTTCGCGGGTAGTGGTACTACGGGCCATGCGGTTCTTGCTCAGAATAACGAAGACGACGGCGGGCGCCGCTTTATCCTTGTATCCTCGACAGAAGCGACCGCGACTGAGCCAGACAAAAATGTGTGCCGCGATATTTGCCAGCGACGGGTATCGAAGGCCGTTAAAGGGTACAGTGTCACGACTAAAGCCGGTTTGAAGGAAATTTCTGGACTTGGCGGCGATTTCGCCTATCCGGCATCATGAAGAGCGCATGGAAGCGGACGCCCGGCGTTTGCGCGTGAAGTTCTAGTTTATGTAATACATTATTCGACTTTCTGTATTACGTGTTGTAAAATGTCGGCATGAAGACCAAAATGAAAGCACGAATGGGAAGGCCGCCAATGGGTAAAACCGCACGCACGCTGATTGTATTGATGCGGATTTCGCCCGTTGAAAAAGCCGTCTGGACGAAGGCCGCGAAGGCGGCGGGCATGAAACTGGGGCCGTGGCTCTTGAAGCCGCGCCGCGACGAATTGAACGCACCGAAGGGAGAGTAGCCACATGGCCGGAGTCTGCAATAGGAAGTACAAAGACGGCAAGCGCCGCGCCTGGTACATGGACTGGCGGGGAAAGCAGATTTTCTTTCGGGGGACGACTGATCCGAAAGAGACGTTGCGTATTGCACGCTCGAAGGAAGACCACCCCATCAAAATCAAAGTGGGGGACATTGAGCCGCCGAAGGCCAGCGACACGCCAAGACCGATACTTGAAATCGTGGCGGAATATCTGGCGTGGGGAGCTGCTCAAGGCGGGCACGGCGGGCGGGCATGGAGTCCGGTGCACGTAAAAATGCGGACACGGCATCTTGAATCGTTCTGGCCCGCGCAATTGAACCTCACTTGTACCCCATAGTATGCGGCACAAGTACTGCTCACTGGTTATCGAGTCTGGCGCGACGCTGACCGAAGCGCAACGACTCTTGCGGCATCAAGACCCGCGTTTGAGCAATTGTCAAATGATGTGGATGGCGATGTTGAAATCATGCGGCGTTTTCCTTGATGCCATCCACGAAACGAACAAGCTTGATCACGTCTGCCAACAACTCCGATTTATTTAATTTCCTCCAGCCTTTTGCCGCGCT
>JBBRQD010000224.1:0-4987 GCA_038227045.1 Planctomycetota bacterium | reverse complement strand
TGCTCCTCAGCAGAGCTCGCTTCCGTTTCGCTGGTCAAGTTGGATCGTAAAGAAAGCCTGCTTCAGCGCAACGATCGTTGCCCAGGCGAACCGGGAAATCTAATTGTCGTCGGCCGGAGGAATGATTGTCGCTGGACAGTCGTTGGCCGGATCGTGTCTTTTCATAATAAGCATCCCTGGTTTCTGTCTATTTTTTAGGTGCGAATTTGACTGCGTCAACATCGACTGTCGCCCCGTTCTCAACCTCGACATTCAATGTCTTGACGCCCAACTTTTCGTGATAAATCTCGACCGCCCACTTTCCCACCGGAACGTTTTTATTTCAAATGAACCATCAACACCCGTGACCGCGCAATAGCGAGGATCGTGAACGACGATAAAGCCATTCATCCACGAATGAATGTCGCATTTGATTTCGATAATTTCTGGCTCCTTCAGCCACTGCGCTTTATAGACAATTTTGCTTTCGGTCGGGCTGGCCACAAAATTCTGAGACGGATTTGCGAAATCGTACGCTGTCGAGTGAACATTATGGAGAATGGCATCGGGATTCAACACTTCCAAATCCGTTTCTGGAGGCACTACGATTACGTGCGGCGAAAACACGCAGCCCTTCTGGTCGATCTGGACCGGACCGGCTGGTTTGGGCGGCGCGTCCTTGGCCTTCGCGTCCATGATTCGAACGATCGCCCATTTCAGGCCGCCGGTAGCTTTATCTACGACAAGCGACTCATCCACAACCTTGTCGCAGGTACAACCAGATTTCTTGTCGGGCGTAATTTCGTATACAACCGGCGCGGGCGGAACCCCATCAAATAAAACGGTGCCTTTCACCGCCATCCGCATGTGCCGAACGATGTTCTCGACATCGACGATGGGATCGTCCACCAGAATTCCAATGGAAAAGATCAGAGCGAACAGGGTGATACGGTTGAGAGTGAAGCCGAGAAAATAGAACGAAGCCAGCGTCAGGGCCAGCGTTACGGGAATCGCAATGGCGACAACCGCCGATTCGCGCCAGCCCAGCACGAATCCGATCAGAATCGCCACCGAAAGCACCGCCAGCCCCATGTGAAAGAGCAACTCATCGGACTTCTCGGCGGCCGTTTGTCCGTAATGCCGCGTGATGCTCACGTTGACATCGGAGGGAATAATTGTTCCCTGCAACGTTTTCAACTTCTCCAACACGCGGCTGGAAACGGTGACAGCGTTTGTGCCTTGGCGCTTCGCGACCGAAAGAGTGACTGCTGGATGGAAGCTGTCGGAATTTGGGCTGACGCTTGCATGACCTTGGCCTGATTTGAAGAAGACATATTGGTCTGGCTCATCCGCGCCATCTGAAACCCTTGCCACGTCACGAATGTAAACAGGCCGGCCGGCATAAACGCCCACGACGACCGATTCGACATCTGTGCTATTCTGTAAAAACGCGCCGGTCTCAACCTGCACCACTGTGTCATCGCGCACCAAAGCGCCCGAAGGAAGCTGCTGGTTAGCCTTTTGCAACGCGCCCATGAGGTCGGTCAACGACAATCCCCGCGCAGTTAGCCCAAGACGATCCGGCGTGACGCGCACCCGGCGGCGATAGCCGCCCAAAAGCGTCGTTTCACTCACGTCTTCGACTTGCTTCAACGAATCGTCCACCTGTGCGACGACTCTCCGCAGTGCGGCATGGTCGTAGCGGTCGCTCCAAAACGTCAGGGCAAGAATCGGCACATCGTCGATGGATCGGATTTTTATAAGAGGCTGTGAAACTCCGGGCGGAATGCGGTCGAGGTTCGCGGCAATTTTTGCGTTCAGTGTCACAATCGCTTCGTTGGCCGAATGGCCGACGATAAACCGAACGATCACGAGCGAGCGTCCTTCGCTGCTCGTGGAGTAAAGGTACTCAATGCCCGGAATCTCCCAGAGCAGTTTCTCAAGGGGACGTGTGATTCGTTGTTCGACTTCCTGGGCCGATGCGCCGGGCATCTCGACAAAAACATCAACCATCGGCACAACAATCTGCGGTTCTTCCTCGCGGGGCAGTAGCATGATGGCCGCGGCACCGAGAAAGATCGATCCGAGGACCACAAGCGGCGTGATTTTCGAGTCGATAAAAAGTGCGACGATGCGGGACGCGATATTTCCGTGCTTGTCGAATCCGGGGGAACTCATGGCTTGCTCCCCTCCTGTTGGGCATCCACGGGATTACCGTCCATCAACGAATCTGGTGGATCCAAGACGACCATGTCGCCGGCTTGCAGCCCTGACAATACTTCTGCTTTATCTTCTATTGAATTGCCAGTGCGGATGAGCCGCAAGCGCGCCTTGCCATCCTCTACTACGAATGCGTAGTCCAACTGTCCGCGACGAAAATCGGTGCGGCTGGAAATCTTCCCGCTGGGTCCGAATCCCGGCACGACTGTGGCCAACATTTTCAACGACGGCGGTGCAACGGGCGGAGCGACAAACCCGGTGGATCAAGTGGGTATCATAGTCAGCTCAAGCCAAGGTGGCGCGTTAAATTTCGATGCGGTTAGCTTACAGGCACCTGCGTTGCGAGCCGCCGCGTCATTTACATTCCAAATACCTGAACAGACGCACACCGATTCGAATCGTTCATTGACGGCTGGTAAATTTCCGACACCGGGTATTCGCGTTATTGGCGTGACTTCATCGACTGGCGGCACAACAATTGGGGCCAAATTGATGCTACCTATAGGCAAACCGGAAACGGATCCATCGACCGCTTTAATAGATAACCGATTGGATAAAAAACTGACATCTTTTACGATCAAGACTACCAAGCTTACATTATCAAAGGTCAGTGCAATTCCGATGAAATGCGTAATACCCTTGTCGGCTGGCTTGACCATGCAAGATATTCTTACAGGGATTGAATTCGGGCTAAGCGGCATACACACCAAAATTAGTGTAGATGCCAAAGGACGCCTGCAAAGTGGGCCGGAGCAAGAGCCGGGCGTCGCTCATTTCACGGCAAAAACGATCAAAGTCAAATTACCCAAATTTAGCAGTGCAAAACTAAAAACTGTCGCAACCGATACAATAACAATTTATTTTACGCTTACAGGAACCGGAATGGAGTTGCGTGATGCAGGTTTGGGCGCGGATGGAGTTGTGCCCATTCCGAATTCGCCGAGTAAAGGTGCAATGCCGCGAACACTTTCTCTGCAATCTGCAGCCATTGTTGCTGGGATGACGTACAAGTCGAGCGTCACGGTCGTGTTCACGCCGAATGACGTTTTTGGCACGATTTCGCAGCGATCAGCCAAACACTAATTTGGTAGTCCAACGGCCAATCCCGAGCACTCTATCGGCGTCCAGATGCGCGACGACATGAAGCCGGTCACAACCAGCGAAATAGAAACCCCCGCGCCCGAAAGCTCTGTGAATTGATCCTCAAACATTCGATTCCGTTGCTTGGGCGTCAACAAGTCCCTGGAAAGATAAAGTGCGTCATTCGTGTTTCACCTCAACCGTTGCGACAAGTGCGGCATGATCGGAAAGGGCATCACGGGTTCCTGCGTAAATGAAATCACCCAACTCCGTGACATATTCCGCGCCATGGACATGGCAACGCGAGGTGTGGAGCATGTGGTCGATTTCCGAATTGTGTCCGGAGTGACCCAGATAACTATATCCCGCCGCGGGTGCGGCCCGCTGCCAACCACTCTCAAGTATCCTGAGAAAATATTCCCCTTTGCCGCTGCGCTTGGGAACTGCTCCCACATTCAAATCCCCCAGAATTATAGCCGGAGAGTTGCGAAGACTGGTTGCCGCGTCTTCGAGCCAAGCCCACGATTTCAGAAGCAAATCACGTTGCTTCGGAAGGTATGCCGGGACGCGAAGGCCCAGAATTCGCAGACCGAAAGACGGAATGATCGCAGCCACTGTGTTCGCGGGGAATTGATTGTCGAACGCCGGCAGAGCGAGGTCGTCCCGCACCATCGGAAATCGCGAGACGATGAGCGTGCGATTAGCAATTTCGGCCGGCTTGGTCGATAGGACTCGATACTTCAGTCCCGAATCAGCAAGCACGCGACAAAACTGTCGGTGGTGCCGCTGAGGATAATATTCAGTCAGGACAATCGCGTCCGCATTGAGCGCCGCAGCGGCATTCGCCGCCTCCGGGCGGAAACGAACCTTTCCAACGCGATTATTCAGATTCCATGTCGCCAATCGCACAATCGTTTCCTCGCCATGACCTGCCGACAGATATGTGACTGCAACGAGAATAACACGGCCCGCGAAACGTACAGGTAAATTCACACGGTGTTGTCCTCGCCCAATAAGTTAAATCAATTCATCGCGGTGAATGACTTCACAATTCAATTTCAATGAAGGGAGAAACTCTATGCGTGAAATCGCTCGTGTTCAACAGGGGTATTTCCCAACCCAAGACCGAATCGTTCACGCCATCGCCCGGCTTTTCAAACTGCCCAAAACACAGCAAAGCCCGCTCGTCATCCTCGACGCCGGCTGTGGCACCGGAAGGGCGATCCGAGCGGAAGCACGTTCGCGAAGTGCCGTTGTTGCGGGTGCTTGGATTCCGCTTTATACAGCATTCCCCATTCTCATGAAAGGCTAGAACATGGACCAGACCGAACGGACGGCGCTTGGAGACATCTTCGGCCGCACCATTCGGTCGATGAACGGACTGCCGGACGTGCTGACCACGAAAGCCACAACGGTACGCTCGTTGTCGAGCGTGCTAGAGTTGTCGCAGACATTCATTGTCCAGACGTACCGGCAAAAGGAAATGGGCGACACGATTTTTATCGAATACATCGGCGTCGAGGGCAACCCAGCGCAAGTCCAAACACGCGCTGAGCGATCAGGCTGTTCCTGGATGAACTGGGCTTCGTCCCGGCGAGCAAACTGGGAGCGGAACTCTTGTTCGAAGTAATCAGTACTGCCTACGAGAGAACCAGCGTAATAGTGACGACCAACCTGCCCTTCGAACGCTGGGCCGAAGTCCTCGGCA
>JBBRQD010000223.1:0-5042 GCA_038227045.1 Planctomycetota bacterium | reverse complement strand
TCAATTTCACGTGCGAGACTGCGGATCATATGCTCCAATTCATGCTCGCGTTCCGAAGATAATGTCGAGTCGGTCATACATGGATTATCGTCCGTTCAATTTTAGAAAAATAGTATAATCTTGCCGCGTGAATGGCTACGCATTCAGTTTATCGCAAAATGCATTAGCTTCGTCCCAAGAGACCATTTCGACTGGATTCGTCGCCCCTTTGAAATAGCTCGGATTCCTCCCCATCACGGCTTCATATTGCTCCTGCGTCACCGCATACTTGCCCATGTAAAATGCCTTGGAGATCAGCACCGGGTGCCCTGGCTTTTCGTTAGCATACTCTCCGTCATACTTCGACCTCGCTACGGCCGCTGCATATTCCCGATTTTGAACCAGCGCCAAGTGCCAACGCGTCCCGCCCCACACCATAATGCTGCACGCCAAACTGAACGCCAGCAACCCGCGCAGTGAAAACGAAAAGCGCCGACCGGTTCGTTTGCAAAGAAGTAAAACAGTGAGCAGTGCCAGTGAAAGCATTGCGCCAACGCCGATTAAAATTTGGGCGCTTAATACGGTGATTTCTGGTTTGCTCGGCTCAGGCGTGCCCATGATGAACCGCCCTGCCGGAATCAGCACCAGTTCCAACTTCACGCCGCCGCCGAGATCGAGTGTCTTCTCTGCGTCGAGGTGGGCGCGCTGCGCGTATGTCGCAACACTTTCATGACCGTCCCAAAGCGGATCGGCAGACGGCTCAGCGGCTTGAAGCGACAGCGCGAACAGGAGGGCAGCGAGACAGCGCGTGCGCATGTTTGGATAGTGTATCGCGGGATTCACTTCGCGTTCAATATCTTGATATACGCATCCTTCATGTGAATTTCCATCGGGCCGCCGGCGTGCACTTGCAGGCCGAAGTAGCCGGTGCGCTCGGCTTTTTCCGGCGGTTCGGCTTCCGTGTAATCGCACATCACCACGCCGTTGAGTTCCAGAACGATATGCGCGCCGTCGCAGGTGATTTTGTATTCGTTCCAATCTTCCTTCTTCATGGCCTTGTCGAGATCTTCCTTCTTCGGTTTAACAAGCACTTTGTTGCGGCGGGATTCGTCGTAGAGGCAGCCCCAGTAGCCCTGGCCGACGTCCGCCTGATAGCCGTACATTTCGCGCGAATTGGGGACGCGTTTGCTGCGGAATTGCATGCCGCTGTTGGCGTCGCCCTTCGGATTGTCAACGACTTTGAATTTGAAGATCATGATGAAATCGGCGTAGCTTTCGGTGCTCGCGAGAAATTCATTCTTCTTGATTCCGGGGCTTTTGCCGACGATCTCGCCGTTCTCCACGACCCACAATTTGTCGTCGCCTTCCCAACCCGTCAGATCCTTGCCGTTGAACAGCGGCTTGAATCCCTCCGGCGCGTCCCCGGCAAGCGCAACAATCCGAACGGCCAGCAGCACTGCCAGCGCCGCGGAACACTTCCAGCAATTCATGCTCATGACAACTCCCTTTGCATTGATTCTTATTTTGAAACACAGTCTGCATACACCCGATTCGAATTCGAATTCCTGTTTCTCATGCAAAGACGCGAACGCGTTGCCGGCAAATTCGCTCAATGGCACGCGATTCCGGTCCGATAATGAAATCGAGTTGCATCTGTTCGATTGCCGAATTGGGGACCGTGAAAGCGGATTGGGGAATGGGGAATCATGGCTATGCGCCGACTCTGGCTTAAATTGTTCGTATCGCTCGCCGCGCTGGCATCGGCCGCGCTGTTTACGTCGTGCGGCCATCATTGCCACGATTGCGGAACGGAAAGCGCGCAACATGCGCCGTACAAAACAGGCGACGTGGTGATTTCGAATTCCGACGCCGCTCCGCCGCCCGTCTCGGTTCCGGCCAAAGTGATTACAACCAAGCCCGTCGATGCGCCACCGGTGGACACAAAACGGGTCGATGCGCCGGTGGAACCAACGGTCAATCCCGGCGCGCGCAAAACGATTCGGATCAAAGCCGGAGCCGACAGGAACTGGAAAGACAAGAACGGTAATATCTGGCGCGCCGATTCCGGCTTCACCGAGGGAGCGATGGTCGATCTGGGAAAAATCAAAGTCGAGAACACCGACAATCCCGAGATCTACACGAGTGAACACAACAACATGGAAAAATTCACGTGGCCCGTGCCGAACGGAAAGTACACGGTCAAACTGCATTTCATCGAAAATCCGGACGACGTAAAAAAAGCCGGCGACCGCGTTTTCACCATCGACGTGCTGGGCGAGAAATTAAAGGATCTGGATATTTTCAGCGAAGCTGGCGGCGCAAACAAAGCGCTCGTCAAGAGCGTCAACGTCAATGTGACCGGCGGAAAAATCGAAATCCTGTTCAAGGCCGAACATAAAGAACCAGTGATCAACGGAATCGAAATCGTGCCGGAGTAAGGCTCTACGCCTTCTTGCTCGCCTTGGCTTTCATTCGTTCAAAGCAGTCGGGGCAGATGCGGCTGCGTTCGTGCTCGACCAACGCGTCTTCGCGCACCGATGACATGCACACGGGGCAGATCGACTTCTTGATCGCCGGTGGCTTCGCTTCGGCCGCCGGCGACTGCGCATCCGATTTCGCGGGCTGCGCTTCCGCCGAGGCCTGATCCAATCCGCAGCTCGGACAGACCGTTCGCCCGTTTCTCAATAAGGTCGCACACCGCGCACAGCGCTCATCGGAACCTACCAGCATCGAATCGTCTCCTGAAAATAGTGCATGGTGGTTAGGGATTAGGGGCTAGGGATTAGGGAAAAGAGGCGTAGCCTCAAAATCGCAACCTCCTTAATCCCTAACCCCTCAATCCTAACCCTTAAATTATGCGCCCTTCTTTTTCTTCTTCTCTTCTTCTTCCGCCGGATCTTTTTCCTTCTCCTTGACCTTCGGCGGAACGTAGGGCTTGATGCGGCGGTCGATGTTGGACATCAGGCCCTTCATTTCCTTTTCATCGAAACTGCCATAGCAGCCGAAGACGACCGATTCGCGCTTGCCGATCATCGCGGGGCTGCCGTTGAATGTCCCGGTAAAGCCTTCTTCGCAGAAGCCCAGATCCTCAGTCTTTCCCGTTTTGTCGAATTCCTTGCGCATCGATTTCAGCGCGCTCTTTGCGTTGCCTTTGTCCTTTGTATCCGCCAGAAAAACCTTGCACTCGCGCGTTACTTTCTTATCGCCCTTTTCGGGTTTGGTTTCAATCCGGAACGTCGCGGTCACCGCGCCGCCTTTAAAGATGTTCAAGCCGAGCGGATCTTCCTTGTCCAGGCGCTCGGACGCGGGCACGCGATTTTCGTAGGGCAGATAGCCGACCAGCGAAATATCCGTGATGTCGCGCGGCAGGCGGTCGGAGAGCGCGTGGCCGAAGTTGATCAGCATCGTGCGCCGCTCCGGTTCCGGCGTCCCGGCCAGATCGCGCACGATAATCAAGTAGCGGTCCTGCACGAAAAACAAGCGCTCGTCGACGACCGTGCCGTGCACACCGATTTTGATGTAGGATTTGTCGCTCAGATCGCTAGGCCGCAAATTGCTGTACGCGCCGTACGCGTTCTGCTTGGTGTTGATTTCCGTGACGGAGATCCGCGCTTTGGGCGGACGGTCGGGGATGCCGTAATCCGCATAAACTGTTATTCCCTTGGACCACTTATCGACAATTTCGAGCCGTTCCGCGCTGCCATATTGTTCCACCAGCTCGTTGTCTTTCATGTGCAGCGGCTTGTTCAGTTGGCGGTAGCTGGCGACAACGCGCGACGGCGGCAGAATCTCTTCGATCGGCACTTCGAACGTCTGAATGCCGTCTTGATTAATGGTGCAGCCCCCGGCCACTGCCACCGTGAGGGAGAGCAACCAGAGACGGGCGATAAACGCGAATGATGTGCGCATGGTGAACCATATTACCTTGCAAATCGATACAATCAAGACGGCAGTGTTCAAAAAGAGACGCCGCGACGCGCGCGGGATTCAATTTATTGCTGCGGACTTTGCTTTCTTTCCCGCGCGCGTGCGATCATGGCTGCCAAACTCAGCACGGCCAGCAGAGCCATGCTGAAAAACCACGTGCCGTACGCCGGCGAATTGAAGATCGTATACGGATCGCCGACATTGGCAGACAGGGCCAGTCCTGCCGCGGCGAACGCGAAAGCAGTGGCCATGCGGCGGCGCTCTTCCAGTAAAAATGCGAGGCTGATCCAGAGACAGGGATTCGCGAGCCACGCCAGGGCCAGCAAACTCAGTTCATCCTTTTCCATAGGACTAAAGAAAGTCGAAAAACTAACGACATAGGCAAAGAATCCGAAATATTCCTTCTTGTCCATCCGCAGCGCAAACGCAATGACGTACATCAATACGACAACACTGGCGATAACGACCGCGCCGCGATCCGCGCAACGCCGCTTCAACCGCCACGCGCGCCCGCGCTTCCAGAAAAACCAAAGCGTCGAAAACAGCCACACGCCAAGGATAAAGCCCGCCATAATAACGACGCAAACGAATGCGCGCGAAATGGGCGTCAGGCCTTTGTATGTGGAACATACATCCACCGCGGCGACAAAGCCCAGGATAACCGCAATCGCTGGAAGAATCAGCGATTGCCAATGGACCCGATCGAATCCCAACGCCAGCGCGAACATGAAACTCACGCTCAGCACGAGCATATCCTGAATCCAAATCTGAAAGCGCGATGCGTCGAAGACCGGCAGAGGTTTGCACCTGTAAATGAACAGCATGGCCATGTCCGCGACAACCAGGATCACGGGCAGAAGACTTGCGTAGCAAAGAATCTCAGAGGTGTTCAAGAAATCGTCTCGTTATGCCAATGTTGAAATTGTGTCGCGGGCTTCCAGCCTGCACAGTATATCTTCTTTTTCGTCGCAAAGAGTGTGAAGTCCTATTGTGATAGCAGGGCCTTTCAAAAGTCCGTCGCCTTGCGCGCCAGCAAAGCGATGGCTTCGCCGGGGTGTGCGGCGAAGCGCCGCAAGGCTCGCGCGACGTTCTTTATTTTGTTTTGCCGCAGAACCGAAAGGATGGCGTTGCGCATG
>JBBRQD010000222.1:0-5056 GCA_038227045.1 Planctomycetota bacterium | reverse complement strand
TTCCCTTGCGATACCACCGGCTGCTCATAATCTGCAATTCTCACTAGCTATTGACCCGCGCGCAACTAAAGAATCTACCGTTCTTGATCCCGATGACCTGTCGCTGGTTGTTTCACGAACATCGGCAATCCAGGAGCGTCTGATTTAGCAGGAACTGGACAGCATTAAAGTTGATTACGAAGGCGCGATGTTTTTCCTGACGAGGCTCGGCGCAGAATACCTGCACACCGTTGAGTCTGGCGCTGCGCCCACAATGGCCGATGTGCAGCGCATCATGAAAGGGACAGAAAACTTCACCAAGGCACCCGGCATGATCTTGGGCCGCATTACGTGCGCGGCTCTGGACTTTCCTCAGGCGGTGTGGTGTGAACCAGCTAATCCTCGTTCTTTAACTCCAATATCTTGACGATCTTGCCGTCTGGCGAAAAGTCCAATTCAAGCATTTTGCCGTCTTTGTTAATGTCAACGCTGTAGAAATCGGCCTTGGTTTCCGCGTCTGTCTCCTTGTTGAGTTCGGTGACCGTCCACTCCGAGTACGATTTCTGAAACGCATCCCGAACGGCCACGGGTACCGCTTCCGGTTTGATGCTGATGCCGGTGCGGAGAAGTTTTCCATCCTCGTTGAAATAGGCATCGATCACCGACTTGTCTTTCAATTTTATTTCGAGCGAATAATGCACCAGCTTTTTATCCACGGTGCGCTTTTCGGCGGTTAGGAACTTGCTGACCTTCCCCGGAAAGGCGTTTTTCGCCGCCGAGATGATGCTCTCCGGCACGTTGCCCACCGCAAGTTCAACGTCGCGCGCATACGATTCTTTCGATAGAACGCTCGCCATCAGGAACGCCGCAATCAGGAAACAAGCACGCATTGTCATTGATACTTCTCCACGCAACAAAATCTTAAATCGACACGACTATGGACGCGCCATGCATCACGGATGCGCATCCTGAAAACGAGCCGGTCATGATGATGCCGGTGACGGATTAATAATAACTCCACTTTTCAAACACAAGCGAGCAAGTGCAAATCCAAAGCTCTATTGCCTGCAGGAACAAAATTACCTGAGTGCGATCCTAAAAGTGCAACGTAAATCCGGGACGAATTAGCACAGCATGATTGTTGTCGTAGCTAATTCCCAGCGATACGGACCAGCGCTTATTGATATTGTAGCTTGCTCCAATTGTTCCTATAATTTCTTTTCCCGCCGCCTCAGGTGAAAATGCACCGCCACCGCTTTCAGCCAATGCCGCCATTTGTCGCTTGATATTCGCGTTCGCCGCTCCTCCCTCGGCCAAGCCCTTCTTCGATGCGGAAGAAGTTGTATAAAGGATCGTACGGCATCTAAATTGGAGCACGATTAGACAATTATTAACACCTCCAAATATACAGAATCCCGTCGTATATTGGCAAACTAAGGGCGACTGCCCTCGTTGCGCGAGTAGTTCTTTTCATGGATGGGTTCACATGCGGACGTCGAATCCAACAATGGCATGGCGGTTGCTAAGGCAGAAATGATCGAATTCGCGCTTAAACCGGCCTGAATTATACCCCATAATTCGACGTGTTTTTTGCATGTCTCTCCTATGAGAGGCCCTCAAAAAAGCGCTCTACTTTTTTTTAAAAAAAGTTTGTGTGTGTGAGAATCGGGAACGTTGCCTGAACCCATACCCGCCAAGGGGGAATCGGGTCACTTTATAGCGCCTTGCGTTTAACGCGCTTGGAACCTTGCCAAACGCAACGACCCACCGAACCGCAACATCAATCTTGGTTCACTCGCGACGACGTTATCGGGCTGGCGGTGATTTTGTGGCGGGTAGGCACGCGGTCAAATCTATTCTTGCAACGGCGAGCCAAGTTTTACGATCCGCACGCCGGTCAAACCCACCAGTTCGAACAAGAGACCTTGCGTCTGGTACGAATAGCTTTTGGGAAAGCGGACGAGAATCTCGTCGATCTTTTCCTCTCTCGCTGCGGCCAAGATTTGCGTCACGCGCTGGTCTTTCGGATTGCACCATTCGAGGACCCGCGAATCGGCTAAAGTAACAGTCTTCATTTGCCCGTTTCTCAGTCTAAGCTCGGCCATCCACGGAATCGCCCGATTCTTGACTGGGACTTTGCCAAGCAACTTCATCACGCGTGCTTTTACTTCGGGATCGGGACTGTCCTTGAGCGGTTCAATCCAGACACGCAATTCTTCTATACGTTTCGAAAGTTTTTCTGTTGCCGCATCGCGTTTCGCAAAATCGTCAGCGCTCAAATCATTCAACAATGTCGCCACATCCGCCGGAATCGTCTTTGGGCCGGGCGCGATGGAATCGGGCACCAATCGCTTTTCTTCTGTGAAAAACTCAAGGAACGCCACAATCTCTTTGTCATTGAAATTGCCGCGTGTACCGACGTTGAGAACGCGGCCGTCGGGCATCGCGATGGATTCGGTGTAACAAAGCACGCGCTGCTCCATTGTCAATTGGTCCGCCAAGACAAAACTCTTAGTTTCGGGGACGTAAATCTCCACCAGTCGCGTATAATCGTCGCCATAGAAAACGGCCACGCGGCCACTAGGTAAAGGCGCCAGAATCCCATAGCGTCGAGGCCGTGCCATCGTTCCAGCAGGGGACACCGTTTGCGCTTTCGAATCGAAAACTTCGGCTTCCGGCGGCGGACTATGATTGTTGGCCGGACTCTCCCCTCCGACAAACAGCACGGTCCCATCTTTCAAGCGAATCGCGCCGTGACCCGCGCGCGAATACTTCATTGTCGCAGGTAACATTCTCGACGTTCCCGTCCCAATGTCGAAAATCTCCAATGTATCGTAGGTTTGCTTGTAGTAGTCCTTACCCTGTCCGCCGGCGATCAAAATCTGATTGTCGCCGATCCAAGTGACGCTGTGGCGCGCACGGGGTTTGGCCATTTTTCCGGCGGGCGTAAAGGTATTAAACTTCGGATCGAAATAGCAGCAGATGTCCGATGAATCGTGTTGGTCGAAACTACCACTGAAAAAATAACGTCCATCCGGTAATCGGCAAAAACCGCAATACCAGATATGCCCGTTCGGAAATTCGCCCTTAACCGGCGCGTACTCGTCTTTCCTGACGTCGTAAATCTCCGCCTGCCGGCCACTAAGCAACAGCACTTTATCATCCGGCAGCATCGCAAGATGGAATGGGCTCTGCTGTGCGGCGTGTTTCTTGATCGTGATGCTTTCGGTCTTCGGATCGAAAATCGCAAGGCCCGCGCCTTCGCGCGACATGAACATTGCCACGCGACCGTCGGAGAGCACAAGGCCCTGCTGTTCAAAATTCCCCCAATATGACGATCGGCGAAGGGGTTGCTCAACTTGCTTCGATGAATAGGTGTAGGCATGTATCCCAACTTCAACCGGAGTATCTCCCGCCGCGAGCGCGCATGTAAGTGCAAACATACACACTATCACACCTGCACGAGCGTTCCGGCGTGGAATCTGAGAATCACATGTGCGCGTGCAACTCATGGCATTGCATCCCTAATTTTGCGGCGGGACTCGGAGTTTTCATTCATTATTATAGACACATCATATTCTTAAGGGTTTCGCAAATTTCAAAAATTATTATCGATGACACCGCGCCAAGACTTCTTTCGTCGGCGTGTCACTTTGCCCTCAAAATTCATAGAGTTCAGCATCACTTGTTCTTTCAGGATTGTTTTAAACCAGCCGAGGATCGCTCCAAATTCGTCCAAGGTCAATTTCGCAACGGTCCCGACGGGATATTCCATATCGTAGCCGCTGCACCGGGCCACGCTCCCACGAATCACGGCCACGATTTGCGGCGCTGCTGGACGACGCCACGCCTTCGAGCCGAGAATCCCACGAACGCCCGCCGAAGCCGCCACAACGCCGCTGGCTGGCCGTAGTTGACCTTTGCGGGGAATGCTTCACGCGGTATAGTTCCAATTGAATACGGGATAGGGCTTCGAACCCGACAAGCGGAAACTTTGCACCGCTTCCCGTGTTCACGTCAACGCAAAGACCCCGCTTCGGCAAAGGAAGCGACAGTGAAACAAATCAGCAGATTTAATCACCGACAGCTTGCCCTCTATTTTATTAATTTCGTTATGAAAGCAGGTATTCACAATCGCTGGTACGACTACGACGAATCAGAGTTACTACCCACCTTCGAAAAGGCAGTGTTTGAAGATTTCAATTGGGCGGAAGTTGGGATGGAATACCATTACGCCAAAGCCTATTGTCTTGAAAGAGGCTGGCTTAAAGAAGAGTGTATCGTGGGTAGCGACCAAATTATATCTTGGAACGTCCCCCTACCCGAAAACCATTTCCCGAGAATAATGTCCGGAGTACCCGGCACTCAGCTAGTTGTCACGCCGCTTGGCAATGATGTTTGGTGCGAAGAATGGCCGCGATTGAATGGAAATGAGTCCGCGCCGGCCGCGCCCATTAGCACCACAACGCAAAATAGAATATTGGAAGAATTAGACAGTGCGGCTTACACGGCCGAAGAATTGGCCAAACGCTTAGGTTTGAGCGTTTCAACGGTGAAAGCTGCCTTGAAAGAGCTTGGCGAATCAAAGCGAGTAGATACCCGATGCGGCCAAATATCTCCAAAAATCCCCGCGTTGGATCTGGTCAGCGCTGACCCAACGCCCTGATGAACCTGGCAGCATCCCGCATGTTCGCGTGGGATCATCGCCGCGCTTCTTCCCGGACGATCTGGCAGCCTGGGTTCGCGCGGGCTGCCCGCCGGCGGCGACATTCGCCAAATGGAACGCTGCGGAACAAAAGCGCCAGAAGCGCGCTGGATAACCTTGATTAAACCGCACGTGACGCCCTGATGGTCGTGGAAGGAGTGACCGAAAAATGGGAAGAGTTTGCAGACCAAAATCCGCCTGGACGAAGGCGAGCGGCGAGCGGGTCGAGCTCGTCACGAAGGCGTGGTACATCGAGTTCACCGATGCCCGCGGGTAGTTTCACCGCAAAAAGGCCGGCGTCACGAAGGAGCAGGCGCTGGACGCGTTGAGGAAAGCTGAGAGCGACGTGTTGAGCGAGAAGAACGGATTGCC
>JBBRQD010000221.1:0-5075 GCA_038227045.1 Planctomycetota bacterium | reverse complement strand
CATTCTCGCTTGCGGCGGGCGGCGTTGAACTTCGTTGGTCTCGCACGGCGTATCTTCCCAATACGCCTTTGCTCGACCGCCTCGTTCAACTTGCCCGGCGCGGCGCGATAATGACGCTTTAGAAACGCGCGGGCCAATAAACATCACAGAATTCAAAAAAGAGGTGTCTCGTGGCTCAACTCGAATCGATCGACGGAAAAAAATACAACGTTCCCGACGATGTGCTGGCGCGTTACAAAATCAGCGACGATAAAGTCGGCCAATTGATCCAGCACGACGACTTGCCCGTTGCGCCGCCGCCTCAAGAGGGCTGGGACAATTATAATGAGCCGATGCCGCCGCAGCAGCAGATGGCACAGTCCCTCGAGGACAATCCCTTCGTGCGCATGCAGCGCGGCCCAAACAACGAGCTGATTATTAATGTGGTCGTGCCGGGGGTCCAATGAGCGAAGCGCCCGCGCCGCCGCCTCACTCCAACACTCCTGATTTGTCCGGCCCGCCCAATGGCGCGCGCTCCATGCCCCCACCGCCAGGATTCCAGCCGCGTCCCGGTTCCGGTCCCAACCCAGGCTCCGGCACAGCCGGTCCGCCCAACGGCATGATGGGGCCGCCAGGCGAACTTCCGCCTCCGAAGCTCAGCATTGAGTTGTTGAGTTATTTCTGGCGTTTCGTCAAACCGGATACCGGCAAACTCGTGCTCGTCTCGTTCGGTCTCGTCGTCCACGCCGGCGTCACGGTCGGTATGGCCTTTATTCCCAAGCTGATCGACAATTACTGGACGAACGACACCCGCCACTTTTTGCTCATGCTGCTGCTGGGCCTGCTGGCCGTGAGTTTGGCGGTGCTGGTGCTGCAATTGGGTGTCTCGTGGCTGATCACCGGCATTTCCGAAAACGTGCTGCGCCGCGTGCGCCTGGCAATCTTCGACAAGATCGGGCTGCTGCCCAGCGAAGAGATGAGTTTTCAGTCGGTTGGAAAATTCGCGCAGCGCACCACGGGCGATGTCATGCGCCTGGGTTCGCTGGTCACGCCCGGCATCCCGCAACTGCTTCTGTCGTCGCTGCAACTTGTCTTCATGACCGTGCTGCTATTCGTCTGGAATCCGCAGTTCGGCTGGCTGTTTCCCGTCGCCTTGATTGTCGTGTGGACGATCGTCAAACGCGTCAACATGCGCGTCCGGTATTGGGCGCGCAAAGATCAGCTCATGTACGAAGACATCATGACGCATTTCATCGAAGCCATTGGCGGATGCCGCGATCTCGTGGCGTCGGGCCGCTTTCGGAATTCGGTGGAGGTCTACGATAAAGAACTCGCGCTCAAACAAGGCTACGTCCTCTCGGCCTCAATCTGGAACAGCCTCAGCGGCCTGGTCCCGATGGCGATTTTCGCGCTGCTGTCTTTCGGCTATTACATCTACAAAGTCAATGGCGCCGAAATGTCCGGAAATCAAGGCGAGGTCGGCGCGGTGTTGTCTTACGCGATGCTGCTGACGATGGCGCAAGGCCCGGTCATGACACTCTTCCGCCTCTCGACGGAAGCGGAACTTTCCGCACCCAGCTTGTTCGAACTCCAGCACCTCCTGACCGCGGACGAAGTCAAAGACCCTCCGTTCAGCAAGCCCATTGCGTCGGGCGAAATCGAATTCAAGCACGTCACGTTCGCTTATGGCGCGCACGGTCCATTTGGTGGGCCACCGCCGTCGCCCGGTGAAATGAGCGGTCCGCCTCCCGGATTTGAAGGCAAGCAAAACGGCCCGCCAAAAGGCTTCGAAATGGGACCGCCGGAAGATGTTCCGCGCGATCGATGCGGGCCTATCGATCCTTCGAAACGGGCTCGTTTCGGTCCGCCACCGATCATTGACAACGTAAACATCCGCATCAACCCCGGGACGTTTGCGGCCATCGTCGGACAATCCGGCAGCGGCAAAACGACGCTATTTTATTTATTACTGCGCCTGCTGGAACCCGTCGCGGGTGCGCTCTCGCTGGGCGGTGTGCGCCTGAATGAAATCCCGTTGATTGATTTGCGCAACGCCATCGGATTCATTCCGCAATCGCCGTTTATTTTCAGCGGATCGATCCGCCAGAATTTGCTAATGGGAGCCCCTCCCGGCGACGTGCCGGAAGAACGCATTCAGCACGCCGTGCGCATGGCCAAGCTGGAGAGCCTGATCCACAAGCGTCGCAACGCGGGCGGCCTCGACGCCCCCGTCGGCGCAGGCGGGGCAAGCCTCTCGGCCGGCGAACGGCAGCGCATCGCGCTCGGGCGCATCTTCCTGCGCGATCCGCGCGTGATCGTCTGCGACGAATACACGGCGAACATCGACAACGCCACGGCGCGCCTGATTCAAGAAGCGCTGAAGACGCAATTCGCCGACAAAACGCGCGTGGTCATCACGCACCAGCTCTACACGATCCGCGGCGCCGACTTGATCTTCGTCCTCGATCAAGGGAGAATCGTCGATCAAGGCACGCACCCGGAACTGTTGGCACGCGGCGGGCTGTACCGCGAGATGTGGGACGTTCAACGCGTGGAATAGGTTGTTCGTAGTTCCGCCTTCAGGCGGTCCGGCAATAAAAACCGCCTGAAGGCGGAACTACAAACGTACTCGATTTTAGCGTCATTGATCCGCGCCTGATTCGTTTAATATGCGGAGTTGAATTTTAGGAGAGAACATGCTTCCGGCCAGCACGCTTGAAAAACACCCCAATCTCGAACGCCGCCCCGCGTGGGGAGTCGGCATGGCTTATCGCCCCATGGTTCACAAGCCCATCATGCATTGGGCGAAGCTGATCGATTTCCTCGAAGTTCCGGCCGAAGACTATGTCAATGAAGAACGCCGCCAAAGCGCCGACGCGGATGAATCGCTGCTCGCCGAAGCCTGCCAGCGTTTTCCCGTGATCGGCCACGGCAATTACATGTCCATCGGTTCGGCTCAGGCTCCGAAAAAAGATTATTTCGACAACGTCGTCGATCTCTGCCGGCGCGCGCCGTTCTTCGAATACTCCGACCATCTGGCGTGGACGCGCTCGGGCGCGGAATTCGTCGACGCGTTCGTCTCCGTGCCCTTCACCGACATGGGCCTCGCCGCGGCCGTCGGCAACGCGAAATGGATGAAGCGCCGCGTCGGCCTCCCGCTGCTGCTCGAAAACGTCACGTATCATTTCTGCTTTACGGAAGGCACGATGACCGAAGCGGAGTTCATCAGCAACGTCGTGAAAAGCGCCGACACCGGCATCATGCTCGACATCGCCAACGTGTTCATCAATTCCACCAACCATCATTACGACGGATTCAAATTCATCGACTCACTCCCAGCCGAACGCATTCTGCACTGCCATTTCTGCGGCGCGCTGTGCCAGCACGACGGTTATTTCCTCGACACGCATGAAGAACGGACGCTGCCGGAAGTCTGGAAATTACTGGATCACACGCTCGCCAAAACAGCATTGCGCACGCTGACTCTAGAACGCGACGCCGGATTCGAACCGTTCAAATCTGTCATCGACGAATTGTGGAAAGCGAAGGAAATTTTCCTCAAGCACCGCCCCGCAAAAGCGCCCGCGGATCTGAAGCCCACGGTGCGCGTCGCACCGGACCCGTCCGCCGAGAACGAAGCGCCCGCGTACTCTGAAGATCTGGCGAAATTTCAGCAAGTCGTGCTGCGCATTCTGCTCGAACCGGCGCTGTGCAAAGCAATCGACAAGGAAGGCGAATCCGCGCTGAAACACACGGGACTGGGGCAAGACGAACGCCGAATTCTGGCGTCGATCCCGGCGAAGAAGCGCGACCGCATGGCCAACGGCATCCGCATGTCGCGCGAAGAAGACAAGCGCATGCAAGCCCGCCGCGAACGCGAAATGGCGCGCTTCGCCGCGAAAGCGTCGGCGTAAAAGTGGACGATGCGAATGAAACGAAAAACAAAGCGCTCGTGATGAGCACTTTGCTATTTAATGACGTAATTCGTGCGAGCAAATCCTTATCACTATATGGAAGAGCAAGACGACGCGTCCAAATCCTCGCAACAGCAACTCATCGCAGACTGGTATTTGTGCTCGAAGCATCGTTTTCTATGGAAAATGATTATCGCCGCCGGACTCGTTCCGGTCTTTGTCGTCCTGATACTACGCGGCGTTCTTATAGAGCCAATCAGGAATCGCGACATCGGCCGAAAAGAGTTCAGAAAACTGTATGAAAAACCCGTTGCGCCGGAATCGGAAAATGCCTTTGAAGATTACATTAGGGCGTTCAAAACGGTAACAAGCGAGAAGGTGAAGTTTGATCTAGAGACCAAACTAGAAGTTTGGGACGGTCACGATGCACAGAAAATTTTTGACGCAAATGCGACCGCGTTGAATCATCTTTACCGCGCTACTGAAAAGAAAACATGCGAGATGGTGTTCCCAGGCGACGACCTGCGTTTTATAAATAGGCCTTTTAGTCAAAAAGGATCGTCAATGCGTTTTTGCGTCGATCTGCTGTTGGCTCATGCGCGCTGGATGGCCCATAACGGCGATCATCGGGCGGCGGCTCGTGATTTGAAAAGTTTGTGCGTATTTAGCCGTCACGCTTTGCATGTCGGTGAGCGTTCTTTCTTCACGATAGACTCGAAGGTAGCGTCCGTTTTGCAATCGATCTTGATGCACGATCCTCCGAAACGACCGGAAGACTTTTCAGCCTATCGCGAGAGTGTCACGTTCCGTGAGGATCCCGTCGAAACGTTTGGGAAATATTTTGAAAAGCTTGGTCGTTTCGCCATGATCGATTTTGACAATAGATATACGGATCTAGGAGAATTAGATATCTCATGGCGCAGTTTTCATTCAGGTTCCGAAGGATTGCCATATCAGCTCGAATACCCTGAAGATCGCCGTGAGCGGTTGTTGGTTTACAAACGAATCCAGGCAAGTATCGACAGCGGACGTGTGGATTTCAAGTAGCCGTTCACGATGCTAACGCGGCAAGAAACGCTACGGATTAGATTGATGCAGGAAGCAAATGCGGTGCACTTTCACCGGTGAAGTAGGCTTGGACGGCATCTCGAATAAAATGGAAGGCTGAAACGCCTTGCTGGT
>JBBRQD010000220.1:0-5139 GCA_038227045.1 Planctomycetota bacterium | reverse complement strand
GCATCGCGCTTCTCAATTTTCGATTTCTTTTTCCCATCGATCACGACCACGACACGCTTGGCCAGTCCAGCGGCGACCAAATCGTCATCGAAGCAACGCAAGAGTCGATCCGTTATTTTGACGACGGGCGATGTCTCGGAACCCGGATGGGTCACTCTCCATTGCCGGAGCGCTTCGTGTAATCCCGGCGTGATCGGCAAGACTTCTTCTTTGCCATTTTTATTGCCCTCCCATTCTGGTCGGGTGGTGAGTGTTCCGTTTTCTAAATCGATATCAGCCCAGGAAATCGAACGACATTCGTTACGCCGGAGTCCTGTCTCCAACATCAATCGGAATGCGAGAACGTTGTTCCGCCCTTCCCCCACCCACTTCGCACGAACATCAAGGGAAACGTCGGCGGCTTTGAATGTGCCGTCCTTTCGCGGACGATTCTGATATTTGCGGAGACCACGACGCGTGGGGCCTTCAAGCGCGGCGGCGAGAAAGCGCACGATTTCATCTTCCCGCAGAGCGCGGCGTACATGGCGTTTCTCGCCTTGAACGGGTTGTATGCAACCGATGGGATTGTACGGAATGCGACGCATCCGAACCGCCCAATTCAAACAGGCTTTCAAACAGACCAAAACGCAATTCGCTGTTTTTGCAGCCACGCCTTCGGCCATTCGACGGTTCAGATACGAATCGACGACATCAGGTGTGAGATCTTTCATCAGCCTCACGCGTTGGGTCGTAAACAGCCGACGCATTTCCCATTCCGCCTGCTCAATGAATTTCTTGCTTACGCGTGAGCGCTTCGCGTCCAGATACGCCTGCATCAAACTTTCCATAACGATTTCGCCGGCTTTGAAAACTGGCAATCCGTTCTTCTCGCTCAACACGTCGCTCTCAGCTTTCCGCAACGCGTCCAGCGCCTGCTCCTTCGTGACGCCGGCCTTTTTGCGGTGAAACTTTCCGCGGGCATCAGTGAACTCGATGTACCACGCCTTGGTGACGCGCTCGACCCGCTCGCCGCTCGCCTTCGTCCATGCGTATTTTGGTCTGCAAACTCTTCCCATTTTTTCGGTCACTCCTTCCACGACCATCAGGGCGTCACGTGCGGTTTAATCAAGGTTATCCAGCGCGCTTCTGGCGCTTTTGTTCCGCAGCGTTCCATTCGGCGAATGTTGCCGCCGGCGGGCAGCCCGCGCGAACCCAGGCTGCCAGATCGTCCGGGAAGAAGCGTGGCGATGATCCCACACGAACATGCGGTATGCTGCCAGGTTCATCAGGGCGTCGGGTCAGCGCTGACCAGATCCAACGCGGTGATTTTTGGAGATACCTTGCGGCTTCGGGTACGCTCAAAAGTGTTTCGGTGGTAGTGGTCAGAACGGCGGCGGTCGTGGTGGCATTGGTGTTCATTTGATTTGTTTCCTTTGGTTGAAGTGGCGGGTGAAATGTCGGATTTATCATTCGTCCAGCGGTGGAACATATCGGTATCGAGTTGCTTTGGTTTTGGTGCCCGGCTCGGCAATATTAATAATGCCCGCTAGACCCAGCCCTTTCAGAATCCTGTTGGCTTTTGTGTGGCAAGGATGTTTTAAAATCCGGCCTAATGTATGGCATGAAAGATAGAACGGATTCGCGCCGTGTTCGCGCTGGAGCTCCCTGCATAGCGCCACGGTAAAACGTACGTCTTCCGTTTCGAATTGTAGAGCCACTGCAGGTAACGGGTTTTTTTGTGCGTGGGTAATTGCGGTAGGCATAATTGAATCCTCCAAAGGACTGCGAGCGTTATTGCAGGAGTCGAGAAACTCAAAACGATAGTCGTCTTGCGATTGTCCATCTCGAAGGAATGGTTTCGATTGCTCGTACCAAAGTTTGAACGCAATGTCTTTTTCCTGCGTTGATAGCGGCCGTTTCAATTGCTTTTCAAGGCTGAGAAGCCCGCGCGCAAGTTTGAACGATGCCTTGTGATTCGTGTGCTTTCCGGTCGGTATTGTTTGAGCTACGGCGTTTTCGATGCTCAAAATACCCGTTTCTCTGTCTGGTACAGAGAGGTACAGAGAAGGACAGAGAGGTACAGAGGCGGTTATCTCTGTGTACTCTGTCTTCTCTGTGTACTCTGTCTTCTCTGTACCACTCAGTCCTTCTCTGTTCCTCTCAGTACCAAGTCCGGCTTCCGTAGGTTCCAAGCATCGAATGTCGGATAGACGATCGGGAAGCGGCACTTTCCACTTGTACACGGTCTTTCCGTCCGGGTGTTGGCTCGGTGGTAAAAGGCAGTAACCGCCAGCGCCGCGCAATTCCCCCACGTCAGCCTGTCTGACGCGGTACTCGTTCGCCGAAATGAAATAGACATGCGCGCCGCGTGCAGTGATGACGGTCGGCAAAGTCGCCGCTAAATCAGGATAAGCTTCGCACCACGCCGCGTATGCGGAGTGGGTGTCAAAGTCCCGGCAATACAGCCCGCCAGATACCCGCCCCAAAACAACCGCCAGCCCGGTGACGTCACTGTGAGTAAACCACTCTTTAAGCTGCGGCTCGCCTGGTCGTTGCGTTTGGCAAGGTGTCCATTTAATTAGCGGCTTTTTGTCGCGGCCGATTGGTATGATGGACATGCCGCGCCGCGAATATTGTAGGGCGGCTGATAATAGAGACTGATTCATCGCGGCGAATCTCCGGCAAACGACATAGTCAAGGCACTCAACGCGTCGATGAATTCTGCTGGTAGGCCTGTCTTGGCCAGACAGAATTCGTTGAAACTCGAATAAGCCACTTGCCACAACTTTTTATCTCGAATTTCAATAAAAGAGCGCGCACCGGTAATCGCGCCAGGCAAGTTCTTTTCGATGCCGGCTTCCAATTCTTCCAGCGTCGCCTTTGAAGCAGCTTGCTTGCGAAAAAACGCCCAATTTTTGAATTTGCTACAAGCTGCTTCGAAGCGTTCTGCTGGTGACAAGCCCGATAATTCCTCTGTATTTGAATCCTGTTCCACCGTTACCCCGGCCATCATCGGAGTGGAGAGCAGGCGATAAGCGGCATTCAAACCGGCAATCCTTGCCGTTTTCAGTTCGTCGCGCCGGGTATGCAGCAACATATAGTTTCGCGCTGTACGATCGCCGAATGGTAGATTTTCAGCAATCCACGGCACGAATTGTCCGTGGTTGAGTTTGGATTTTTGTTGCGTCAGGATCTCCCCTATACGCAACGCGTTTTGCAGACTCCTTGCCATTGCATTTTCGACTTGATTGTGCAAGCCGACAATTTCGTCCTGGGGCTTTAGGGCGAGGACATTTTCAACGTCCATATTCCCGCGATCATTTACCATGTGGTGCTCCTTATTTGTGTGCACGGGATGTGCACCGGTTATGCGCATGCTTTGCGCGTGATTTTGATTAAATTTTTGATGATTGCCGCTCGGCGCTATGACCGCGCGCGGCGGTCGTGTCGGTGCCTGCCTCATCGCAGTGCACGACGATTTCCGAGTCTGGGAATTTTCCGGAGAAGATTTCCAGCAGCACCTTGAATTCTGTGCGGTCGCGGATTTTGTTGGTGCCGTCGGGGGCGATGACAACAGATAGGAAGCTCATCGATCACCGCCGATCCGCAACGGTGTGCCACGAATAATGTTGCGGAGTTCAGGGGAATCGCGCCCGATGATTCGAGCGACGCGGATAATATTTTCAGGATACCACGCGCGGCGGCCGGAAATGTACGGGACAGTCATTTTTCCGAGGCGTATCGGAGTCGTAACCTTGTATTCAGGAACGCCAAGTAGGCGGGTAACGTCGCCAGTCGAGATGGGGAAATTCATAGCCGTTGTCTCCGTTTCGCGCCGTGTTACAATTGCGACGCTTTGACGGACACAGTCTACGAGTGGTTTAGAAAGTTCTTTTTAGCTGCATTTTTAATTTATTATATCTCATAGGAGAAAAGATTATTTTGATTCATTTTGACAAGCATTTTATCACGTCATCATAATAGAACGTTCCAGCATTTCCTCTGCCCCTTTCGCCTTTTTTAACTGGTTTAAGTTTTCCCTCAGCAACCAGTTTTCTTAATTTGGTGGCAAGCGCTTTCTCGGTTTTTGGTATATCCCGAAAGCCTCTCTTTTTCATTGTTGCATATAGCTTATCAATTCCCAATTCTTCAGATTCTTTTTCCGAATATACAACAGAATTTAATTTGGTCGGGATAAGCCTTACAACTAGAGATTGGGACGCGGCCAACTCTTTTTTAATTTGGTGAATTTGATATGCTGATTTAAATCTGTGAATAGCTTCTTTTATCTTTTGAAGAGTGCCGGAAAAGCCCGCGATGAATTCATCTACATATTTACTAGTATTACTTTCAATCCCCTCTGAAAGTGCGCTTTCAATAATTGATGCAGGCAAGAAGATATTTGTTTCAATACAATGTTGCTCAAGTTGCCGTCTAATAAGGGCAGTTAAATAGATTTTAACTGCGCTCATAATAAGAGCCTTTAAGCCGTCGTTCTCTAAACATTTGCGAACCGATGGAACGACATCCTCAGATTCAACGGCTTTCGATATTTTGAGCAGAAAGGAGGGCAGTTTATTAAACGCCAACTGTATATTTTGTATATGCTCATCGTCATTTATGTTGCGTATATATTCAGCTTTTGGCACAGTCAGTGATTTTAATATTACTTTCTCGCCTTCGCCGATTATAGGATACTGCGAACTTAAACGGGTCCAATCTTCATCAATAATACCGACAATATTTTTAATAAGTAAGTGATAATACGCATTTTCAACATCATCGTTTATTGAGTAATATTTACAAAGCAACTTTTTAAGCTCAACGGTATGAATATTTTGAGGGTCAACGGCTAATAACAGGCTTGATAATGACATAGTGGCGACTCCCATCGCATCCAATTAAAAATCCGCGCGGAAACTAGTTTGGATAGAACCAGCTTGTCGGGAATTACCCTATCCGCGCTTGCCGAAACTATACCGTATGAAGCGAGTCCCCGCAAAAGTCAAGAACGGTCAGTGTACCCCCTACGAAATAAACTACGCAGAACGCTGTTTAAGTGGCAGAGTAAACCTACCCCTCCTGAACGAAAGAACGCCGTGCTTAACAAGGGCACGGCTGATGGCCACACGGCGGCAGGACGACTCGTCCCGCTTACCG
>JBBRQD010000219.1:0-5209 GCA_038227045.1 Planctomycetota bacterium | reverse complement strand
CATTCTCGCTTGCGGCGGGCGGCGTTGAACTTCGTTGGTCTCGCACGGCGTATCTTCCCAATACGCCTTTGCTCGACCGCCTCGTTCAACTTGCCCGGCGCGGCGCGATAATGACGCTTTAGAAACGCGCGGGTCAATAATTTGCGCTCATTTGCGATTAAGTTTGACGTTGAATTCACACCGGCTGCGCGTCATCCCGCGTCATGACGGCGTTCTTTCCGCCGCGTTTCGCGCCGTACATGGCGAGATCGGCGCGGTGAATCAGGGCGTCGATGTCTTTATCGTGAGCCGCCGCCGCGACCACGCCAATGCTGGCGGTCAACGGAACGCTTTCCGTTTCGGCCGTCAGAGTCAACTTGCGAATGGCGCCGAGCATTTTTTCCGCCACGACGGTCGCGCCTTCCAAGGGCGTTTCGGACAGGATTACAATGAACTCTTCGCCGCCGTACCGTCCGACCATGTCCAGACCGCGCAGACTGGCCTTGAGCGAGTCCGCGATCAAGCGCAGCGCATGATCACCGGTGAGGTGCCCGAAACGGTCGTTGATTTTCTTGAAATTGTCGATGTCGATCAGCAAGACGGAGAACGGCTTGTGGGTGCGCAGCCAGCGCGACCATTCAAGCTCCGCCGACTCAAGCACGGTGCGGCGGTTGAGCAGTCCGGTGAGCGCGTCTTCCTTGACCAGTTTGATCAGCCGCGCGTTGGCTGCGGCCAACTGCTCCTCCATGCGCGCGCGTTTGCTGATGTCGCGGAAAACCCAGACGCGACCGGAACTTTCTCCGCCGGTGCGCTGCGGGTGTGAGTAGCGTTCAAAGACCCGGCCGTCTTTGAATTTCAAGATGTCGTAAAAAACGGAGTCGGGCTGTGCGTAGGCTTCCTGGACTCTTTTGGCGAAGGCGTCGGGATCGACAAGCAAATTCATTGCGAAGTCGAGCGCCTTGGAATCGTCGCACGAGAGGATGACCTGCTCGGGAATCCCCCACATTTCGGCAAAGCGGCTGTTGAAAAAGACGATCTCGCTTTCTCTGTTGACTACCAGCACGCCATCCTCGGTGGATTCGACCGTGGCGCTGACGATCGAGAGGGATTTTTGCAGTTCCTGCTCGGCCTGCTCCTGTTCCGTGACGTCCATGGCGACGCCGACCAGATCCCATTCGGTCGTCGAGACGGGAGTGATGCGGACGACTTCGCGCAGATGCCTTGCGGAACCGTCCAGCCCTTTGATCACAAATTCGTTTTCGTAGCCGGACGCGTTGCGGCGCAGCGCCTGGAGCGCGATCTCGTTCATACGCCGGGTTTCCTCGGGACTGGCCAGCCCGCCCCATAGATCGTTGCTTTCCGCGCAAAGCCCCAGTTCCAGCCGCGCAATGCGCGATGAAACGACGGTGACCTGCCACTTGAATTCCTTGCCGGTTTTCTGGACGCGCGCGGTCCAGAGAATGCAGCGCGCGTCGCATAAGTAATCTTCGGTCGTTTTGTGCTCCGTGATCTTGCGGCGGTAGCCGGCGATATGCGTGATCCTGCCGGCGGCGTCGAGCACCGGCACTTTGCTGATGGAGACCCAGAAGCCTGAGCCGTCGCTGCATTTGCAAATCTCGGATTTTTCGAGCACCGGCTTGCCGGTCAGAAATATGGCTTGATCTTCCGACGTGATAATCTCGGCATGATCCCTGTCGAATATTTCTTGTGCCCCCATCCCAATCAAATCGGTGGGTTTTTTAACGCCCAACCAACGAGCGGCCGCCTTGTTTACGCACACATAGTGGCCTTCAGCGTCCTTCAAGAACGCGGGGTCGGGCAAGGTGTCGAAGAGTGTTTTAAAAAAGACGTGTTCAAGCGCAACTTGTTCGAGGCGCTTTTTTAATTTCAACGCATCGTCGGGAGACAAATCAGCCGTGTCCACGCACCTGGCGAGCTTGGCGGTAAAGTCGTAAAATTCATCCATGATAAAATATATTACCTATAGGCTTATATCTAATACATAATGTTCAATTCACGCAGTTTCGTTACTTTAAATTAAAAAATAGTCTTACAAAACTGCAATTTAAATAAGCTCTAAATAAGAGAAGTTCTTTCGATCCATCGACTCCTTTTCAGCCCGTTCACTTCTTCAATTCACTGCGACACATTCCCGAACGTGACGCACCAATTTCCACATCTGCCGAATATCCGATTTAAGGACGGTATTCTCGGGATAATTCGGGTTTAACGGCAGCAGTTTCAGATCGTTCGATCCGTTAAATTGAACTTTCCGAAACGTGCCCGCATCGTGAGTCATGACAAAGGCGAAGTCGCCGGAATTCACTTCGAAACCACTGGAGAATACCACAACTTCGCCAGGGCGAAAATCGTCGGCGATGCCGCTGGCGTGCATGGAATCGCCGTGAACGCGCATGGCGAAACGCTGGCTGTGTTCGGATTCGCCGTTCAATGGCGGAAACTGAAGCACCAGTTCCATCGCACCTTCCGGTTCGCCCAATTCGGAAATCTGATTGGGGTATCCGGCCGCGGTGGTGATCAACGGTACGGGCGCTAGTTTTCCGGCCAACATCAATGCGGCATGTTTGGGTCCGAGCGACGCGGCCCACTTGCGTTCGACTTCCTGCACCTTGCTTTCGCTGTAAAAGACGCCGACTTCCACGCCCAACGCACGTGCGATCTTTTCCAGCGTGATTTGCCGGGGCGAAACCAAGCCGTTCTCGATCCGTGACAGATTCGGCTGCTTAAGTCCTGTAAGGGAAGCAAGTTCCGATTGCCGCATGCCCTTCTCTTTGCGGATCAAATGAATAATTCGCCCAATATATCGATGAATAGGTGCCAGTGACATTCGCCTAATACCTCCTGACGGCATAATATTCTATAATTATGCAAAAGGGAAATATACTTGTCTTGAATGTTAGAAAAAGAATGCACAATGAGCCTTATAGTTTTTTAAACATATATTGTATATGTGCATAGCTTATTTCCACATAACTGATTGTGCATAAAATTATTCGAACTGAATGGACTCAGCGCCCAGTTGAATCCAGACATGCGAATATAAATGTGGTATGCTGGTCTTGAGTGGAGGGAATTTTTCGTTCGGAGGGTGTTGTCACGCTCCATCGCTAAATGCGCTTTCGCCGAAATTCGGGAATCGTCAAAATGCGCCTGATTACAGAAGACATTTCCCACCCTCTGAAACCCCGCGTACTGGTTGCCGAAGACGACCCCGACCAATCCGATCTCCTGCGTGAATGTCTGGAAAGAGACGGGTATTCCGTTGAGGCCGTGTTCAGCGGCGATGTGGCGTTGCGCCGTTTAAGCGGGAAGAATTATGCCGCCGCGATCATGGATGTGCGCATGCCTGGCTTGAATGGCGGTACGGTGCTGAAGTTCTGTCGCATCAAATCCCCTCCGGTCACGACGCCGATGGTCATTGTGTCCGCATTCGCATCTGAAAAAGACCGGGAACAATTCGCGAAAGACGGCGCGTCCGCATTTTTCGCGAAGCCCTATGAGATTTTCGAGCTGTTGAAAAAGATTCGCGAATTGGTGTCCGGCGAGAAAAAATCCGACGCGGCAATGTAGCTTCGAACGCTTGTCATTCGCTTGCGTTTCGACTATAGAATGACGCACGAGGAATGCGGAACGCCGTGGTTTTGCGCGATTCAACACTCCTTATTATTTCCCCGATTTTCTTGCGGAACGATTGAATGCCCATTTCAAACGATGTAAAACTCGGCGCAGGCGCGCTTATTTTTCACCCGGATCTGGTCAACCTGTACGGCTGTTCGATCGGCGACGGCACGAAGATCGGCACGTTCGTCGAAATTCAAAAAAACGCTGCAATCGGGCGCAACTGCAAGATATCCAGCCACACATTTATCTGCGAGGGCGTGACGATCGACGATGGCGTGTTCATTGGACACGGTGTGATGTTCATCAACGACCCGCATCCGCGCGCGGTCAACGCCGACGGCAGCCTGCAATCCGCGGCCGATTGGAAAGTCGTGCCCACGCGCGTCAAAGCCCGCGCCAGCATCGGCAGCAACGCAACGATCCTGTGCGGCATCGAAATCGGCGAAAACGCGCTCGTCGGCGCGGGTGCGGTGGTGACCAAAGACGTGCCCGATTTCGCGGTTGTGGCGGGAGTGCCCGCGAAGATCGTGGGCGATACGCGTGTGGCTTCTCCAAAGTCAACTTCTTAATTAATCGCAGACGACCTATTTTCCATTTATTGAAGCGCGCGGATCGCCGAAGGAAATGGAAAATAAAAAATGGCAAATGGAAAATGGGAAATGCTGTTCAAATCTTCAACCGCCACCGCAGTTTCAACAAATCGATAAAAGTCTTGATCAACACTTGGATCGGCGCGCCGTGGCTTTTGCCGCTCACGCGCGGATAGTGAGGCAGTGCGACTTCGACCATCCGCGCCTTCAGGCGGCTGGATTTGACGAGCAGTTCGGTATCCACCAGCGGCGTTGAACTTTGAATTGTGATACGCTCCAGCAGCGAACGCCGGTACACTTTAACCCAATGCAAATCGGCCGTGCTGTAGCCGAAAAACAGCCACACGAGAAAACGGTCGAAGAACGAGATCAGGCTTCTCATGCGCGGATCTTTTCGCGTGTCGCGCAGAATATTGACCACATCCGCATCGCTCATTTTTGCGTACGCGGCGGGAAAATCTTCGGGCGCGAATTGCAAGTCGGCCGGCAAAATCGCCACAATTTCACCGCGCGTTTGACGATAGCCGTCGATCAGCACAGAACCAATGCCCGTGTTGGTGGCGTGATGCAGGACGCGCACTTCGCCCGGAAATTCCATCGCGAGCGCGTCGGCCAGCGGAGCGGAGCCGTCCTTCGAGCCGTCGTCGACGATCATAATCTCGTATGAAACGCCCATGCCGCGCAGCGTTTTAACGGTCCGTTCGACCATCGGCCGGAGGTTTCCAGATTCGTTGTAACACATCACCGCGATAGAGACCGCGAGTGGTTTTTCGTCGTTATGTATAGAATTCATGAAGCACGAAACCTATCGCCGAAATCAACTGTGGAAAGTGAAGAAAGTGGAAAGTGGATTGGTCGCCAGGGCCTTTCAAAAGTCCGTCGCCTTGCGCGCCAGCAAAGCGATGGCTTCGCCGGGGTGTGCGGCGAAGCGCCGCAAGGCTCGCGCGACGTTCTTTATTTTGTTTTGCCGCAGAACCGAAAGGATGGCGTTGCGCATG
>JBBRQD010000218.1:0-5260 GCA_038227045.1 Planctomycetota bacterium | reverse complement strand
GCAGTCGATCTTCGAGTACATCGAAGTGTTCTACAACCGGAAACGACGGCACAGCTCGTTAGGCTACGTCAGCCCCGAATCGTTCGAGGCAGCAGCCAACTGAGTCAAAAGGGCCGCGTCCGCTAAACGTGGGGAAGGTCAAACTGTTGACCCCAAAAAGTTAAGGGAAATGGAAATGCGGGTGACCGATTACATCCAGAACAACTTTTCTTTCTTTGTCTTTCGCGTGGATGATAAAGCATCGCGACTTCAATTGGAATCCAAAATCATTTCTACTGTTTCGCTATGTAATGAGTGCGTTCCGACCGAAAAATGGTTAGGACTACATTCACCGAAAGAGAAAATTCGCGAACATGGATTGTGGCTTGTCAATGAGCTTTGCAAAGAACCCCTTACTGAGAGTGATTATGAATTGGTGAAAGGCGCTATGTTGGGCAAAGGCGGATGATGTTCGGCTAATTGAGTTCAGGGGGACAGTGCACTCGATTATTTTAACGAAAATAGTGGAGTGCACTGTCCCCTGAACTGAAGATCCGCCTCACCAAACTCCGCCTCCGCCCAATTTCCAGCCGATTCGATTTTTCTCATGGGAGCCACTCCTCTAATCAGGGTCTCCCTTATATTTCGTCCAGTTTCCCTCCGAAGATGTGGGTAAAGACAAGACCTGAAGGTGGTGGCAAGCAACGCATTACTTTCCAATTTGTGTGTAACAGATATGCGACCGAGATTTTTGGATTTCTTTCAGATTTTTGGAATATATTTGGGTGGCTACGCGTCTAATGTAAGGGTATGATTGGTATGATCTTGTTGATATATTATATGATTTTTATGGCGATGCTTTGCTCAATGTGCATTTTGTGTAACGGAAATGTGGGATAGTTGGATTGAGTGTGGACTTGAGCTACCACATAATGTGCATCTTTGGGAACGGAAATGTGGCGTAGGAACAGCTTGTTGGGATGGGCTATTGAATCGTTACAAAGTCTGAGGTGGTAATATCTTCTGATTCGATGACTGTTTCCTGCTTTTCGGGTTTGAATGTTGTTCCCTGCTTTGTTGCTGCCAGTGTGCGTTTTCCGGGGGTAAGCGCGGATATGGTGTAGCGCCCTTCGGCGTCGGTGATGGCCCAGTGCCAGTCGCCGCATTGGACTCGGGCGCCGGCGACTCCTTTGCCTGCGGCGTCGAGGACTCTGCCGGTCAGCGTGTGGGTTCCGGGGCGGGTTTTCAGGGTTTCGGCGATCCAGGTTCGCATGTCGGAGCGGGTTGGGGTTTCGGTTTCGATCCAGGTGTCGGTGTGGCCGAGGTTGGGGATCTCGCGTTCGGCGACGGGGTATTTCAGGCCGCGCAGAATCGCCGCGCCTTTGATGCTTTCTGGCTTGCCGTTGTCGTCGCTGCCGTAGGTCACGAAGGTGGGGCGGCCTCTGGCGCGGGTGAGACGCTCCAGCGCGCCTTTCGTGGTGAAGCGGCCGCCGTCGATATGGCTGTGCGGGAGAAATCCCAGCCAGATATCCGCGATCGTTTCGTCGCGCAGGCCGATGTAACCGCAGGCTATCGCGCCGCGCGAGAAGCCCGTCACCAGCACCGCGTTGGGATCGCCGCCGAATTGCTCGCAGACTCGCCGCAGATTGGCCACGCAGTAGCGGGCGGTGGCGTCCTCATCGCCCCACCACGTAAGCTGATTCTCCTTCTTTTGGGAATTGACGTAGGGCATGACGACCCAGATGAAATCGCGGCCTCCCGAGAGGCCGTAGCCCATGCGGCAATCCTCGACGCGCCCCGAACATTTGTACTGGGGCGAATTGTTGGGGGCGTATTCCACGATGACGGGGTACGACTTTCCGGGCTGCCAATTCAACGGCAGATAGAGCCCGTGAAAGACCTGCGTGCCGCGGTATTCCTCGGCGATCTGCCTGACGAATTTTCCGGCGGCCGGCGTGTCGTCGGTCATCGCGGGGCGCGGAGATTCGGGATCCGCCGCGACGGCGCATTTGACGGCTGCGAGAATTATCCAAAGCGCGAGCGGTCGCAGCGAACGGGAAGCGGTCATGCGGCGAGTCTCCATTGGCTTTACGTACACTCGAACGATTCTTTGGCGAGCACGAATCTCTTTGGAAGGTAACCACTTTCGCTGTTTTTCGCACGAATGTTGAGGTAAATTGTGCGCTGCCGATAGAGAATCCATGCCCTTGCTGGGACGTGCGAACGCGCTGGAATTCAGGAGACGGAGAATCGATGAGACGGATCGAACTAAAGAGCATTCTACTGGCCGCGCTGTGTGCGGTTCTTCCAGCGGCGCTGGCCGCGGATTCCATTACTGTCACCGCGCAGCCCATGACTACCGCGCGATCCAATCATACGGCGACGCTGCTGAACAACGGCAGCGTTCTGATTGCGGGCGGATATAACCCAATGGCCACGCTGGCCACCGTGGAGCTGTACAATCCGACGGGCGACACGTTTACGCTCGCGGCGATCCCGATGAACAGCGTGCGCGGGGATCACACGGCGACGCTGTTGCCGAGCGGCAAAGTGCTTGTCGCGGGCGGCGCGAACGGAAGCGGCGGTTTTTATTCCACCGCCGAAGTGTACGATCCCGTTGGCGGCGCATGGACGTTCACGTCGACCCAGATGAGCACCGTGCGCACCTTGCACACCGCCACGCTGTTGCAGAATGGAAAAGTGCTTGTGACCGGCGGCGGAGACGACAGCGATAATTTTTTAGCCAGTTCCGAGATTTACAATCCCGCCAACGACACGTGGACATTGACCGCGCAACCGATGAACCAAGGCCGGCTCAACCACACCGCCACGCTGCTCTCGAACGGCAAAGTGCTCGTCACCGGCGGACAGGGCGGCGCCGGCGCGTTGTCCAGCGCGGAATTGTACGACCCAGCCACGGATACCTGGACGCTCACGGCTCAACCGATGACCACCGGGCGCATTGCTCAAACAGCCACGCGGCTGTCGAATGGAAAAGTGTTCGTCGCGGGCGGGCTGGGTCCGATATTCGCGTCGCTGGCGAGTGCGGAATTGTACGATCCAGTCGGCGACACGTGGACGGCGAGTGCGCAGTCGCTGGCCACTTCGCGCAACAGCCACACAGCGACGCTGCTGCCCAGCGGCATCGTGCTGCTCGCGGCCGGAATTCAAGATGGAATGGTCGTGTTGAACAGCGCGGAACTGTACGACCCATCCACCGATTCGTTTTCAAGCACCTCGCAGACACTGACCTATGCCCGCCAAACGCACACCGCCACACTGCTGCCCAACGGCAAGACGCTTCTCGCCGGTGGATCCGATATGGGCTTCAATCCATTGGCCACCGCCGAAATCTACGATCCAGGCACGGCTCTGGCGACGGTCGTCACCATCGTTGCCGGAGACAATCAATTGGCGAGCATCAACTCCATCGTGTCGGTCGCGCCGTCGGTTAAAGTGACGTATTCAAATGGCGTCGGCGTCGGTGCGGGAACGGCGGTGACATTCACGGTTGCGACCGGCGGGGGTTCGGTCTTCGCGGGAAACGCAACGACGAATATCAACAGTATCGCCACTCTCGGAACCTGGAAGCTCGGACCCAATTCCGGAACAAACACGCTCACCGTCACCGACGGCAGCGCGCCCGCCGTGACCTTCACGGCACTCGGCGCAAACGGAGTTCCCGTGATCGCGTCGCTCACCACGAATGACAATCCCGCGCTGATCAACACATCCGTCTCCTATGTGCTCACCGCCACGGATTCGGATTCGCCGACGTTGACCTACACCTTCGATTTCGGCGACAATTCAGCGCTCTTGACCGGCTCGTTTGCGCAGGGCACCTCCGTGACGTTGACGCACACCTATACGGTGTCCGGAAACTACGTCATTCAGGTCACCGTTTCCGACGGCGGCACCACGGTGTCGCAGACCGTGCAGCAAGCCGTTCCGCCACCGGCCGCGCCGGGTATGGGCATCAAAAATATTGCGGATAATGTTTTCGAAGTCATTAACCCGACCAATGGGATTGGAATGCAGATCATCGGCAGCAACGGCGGCGTCATTCAACTCGGCATCGACCTCGATTCTTTCACGCGAGGGGCATTGAATGTCAGCACGGACTGGGGGGACATCGCCGGACGTTCCGCCCGAGTTCCGGGCGTGCGTCCCGTGCATCAGTACATCCATCACGGAATTTTTGTCGCCAAGACCACCGTCACCGACCCCGACACGGGCGCGGTGCTGGGAATGGCCCGCAAGACCCTGGTCATCAGCGCCCACGAAACAGGCGACGTGCTGCCGAGCAGCGCGCGGCCGGAGGGCGTGCGAAAAGCTGTGGGTGCCGCGCCGAACACAACCATTGTTCTGCGCAATTTACAGGGCAAGTTTACGTTCAGCGGTAGTTCCAAGGATACCGTCTCGTTCAGCGGCACGATCGAATTGCCCACCGGCCTCGACCTCTCCCAACCGCACGAATTCTCGGTGGCGCTCGGCAACGTCGTCACCACCACAACGATAAGCGCCAGCGGCATCGGAGCGCTTCCCGGCTCGCCGGCGATCTTGAGAAGTCTAAAGGTGATGTACCCCCGCTCGGCGCGGCACGGACTCACTAAAGGGGGCGAAACGGCCCGCATCGACGTGACGATCAGCACAGCCGGCCTGATCGCCGCCGGTTTCGACACGGAAGGCATCGTCAAAAGCGCCAAAGATGCCGCCAACGGAGCGACAGCGCCGCGCCAGATTCAAATCGGCATGTTGCTGGACGGCGTGCCCTACGAAGCGCTCGCGCCAGCCGGATTCCAGACACCCAACAACGCGGGGTTTGGTAATATTTCAGGACGAAGCGCGAAGTAGATTGGGTATTGTATTCGGTGCCACGGCGGGACGAAATTTTGTAGCACAGTCGGATAGTATACTCAATTGTTTACCTTCAATAATTGAGTGCGCTGTCCTTTTTTTCGCAAGCAACCCGGACCGGGACGGGATTTGCACCCGCTGGAAATGTGCGCTAACGTGACGCACTTTGTCCCTCGTATCCTGGGAAGAATCTGCTTGACTTCAAGGGAACATGGGCTGAAAATTATTGTGGCTTGCTGTAGTGCCTATCTTCCATTGAGATAATTATGCACATCGCACATTGTAGAGCAATTGTCAAATGATGTGGATGGCGATGTTGAAATCATGCGGCGTTTTCCTTGATGCCATCCACGAAACGAACAAGCTTGATCACGTCTGCCAACAACTCCGATTTATTTAATTTCCTCCAGCCTTTTGCCGCGCT
>JBBRQD010000217.1:0-5265 GCA_038227045.1 Planctomycetota bacterium | reverse complement strand
CGCGGTTTGCGCGGATCGGGAACCTGCTTGAAGGCATCGAAAAGCGAAATTTCAGCGGCAACACTCATTTTTCTGATCTCCTTTGAATAGAAGATCGGCTATTTCTCTACGAAAAATGAGGACTTTTGAAAGGCCCTGAGAGAATGGGCGCATCACCGGACTTGCGGCTGCATTACCCCGCTCCACGACTGAATCTCAATCACCATGCGACTGGACACTCTTTAATATATCAAAACTCTTTTTTTCGTTTTGCCTTTGCTCCGTTATTCATTATATGTGGAGCCGTATTTCGAACGATACCGTTGGGCGCCCATCGCCAGAATAGCATATTTGTAAGCCTCACTCTACTTGAACGTGCAGCGCAGCGACTTTCGTCAGCAGTGCCGATTAACTTGTCCAGGAACAAGAATATGGTTAGCACTCCAATGCTTGACACACAACCGCCCAGCGAGCCGGTTCGGCATCCGCTCGCACTCCGCATTGATTGGGATTTTTGCCATACCCCGCGCACCCGCAAGCTAATGCGCCGTTTCATGGTCGAAACCGCGGGCTGCTGCCGCGCCAGCGAATCCACTTTCTGGGTCATCAGCGCCGATGGAAAGCGCATCGAAGGCGCGATCAATTCCGGCAAGGATTGCGACAAAGTCGAGAAACTCGCCGTGCACGCCAATGACAGCGTCGTCGGATTGATCGCCACCGCCGGCATTTCGTTGTGCGTCGGCCCCGGCGAGTTCATGAATCCCGAGATCAAAAAGGAATTCAGCGTTCGCAACATGGTCGCCGCGCCAGTCACCGTCGATTCGCAGATCTGCGGCGTCGTCTCCGCCATCAATGCCATCGACGGCGAAAAGTTCAAACCCGAAGACCTCGAAACACTCCAATGGAAAGCCTATTTGTTGGGACTGGTGCTCGCGGATATTCTCAAGGGCGACGACTAAACTCCGGTTTCAGGTTCCAGGTTTCAAGTATCAGGTTAGTGCGGACGAATACGACAATTTCGATTTCTTTGGACCATGGACTTTGGACATGACGATCTCTTATTCTGAAATCGAAAAAGCCACGGGCGCGGGCGTGCGTGTGCTGGTGATGGATTCCGGCGTCGATCCCAGCCATCCCGATCTTAAAAATGTGAACATCAAATGTTGGAAAGTCTGCGCTGGGCCATACGGCGATCCGGTCATTCGAGAAGATGCCGGCGGCGATGCTTACGGGCATGGCACCGCAGTCTGTTCGATTCTGCACAGCAACGCGCCCGGCATCGAACTTCACAGCCTGCGCGTGTTGGACGAGAACATCCGGGGATCGACCGAATTCGTGATCCTCGGCTTCAAGTGGGCCATCGAGGAAAAATTCCACGTGGTCAATTGTTCGTTCGGAACCGGCAGGAGGGAATTTATTGACCGCTACAAACGCATGGTGGACAAGGCGTTCTGTCGAAACGTCTGGCTGGTTTCGGCGTGCAACAACCAGGATTTCAAGACCGAAGAATATCCCGCGTTCTTTCCGACCGTGCTCTCGACTGCACAAGGCGATTTAAATGCAATGAAAATCAAGCGGACGGAAGGGGAACTTGTTGAATTTGTGGCGCGGGGGATCAACGTCCGAGTCGCGTGGACGAACAAAGGCCATAAGGTCATCACCGGCAGCAGCTTCGCGTCGCCGCATTTGGCGGCACTAGCGGCGAGAATTCGGCAGTTGCATCCGGATTGGAACGCGTGCCAGGCTAAGTCGGCGCTGTATGAGTTGGCGAAGCAGGATTAGGGGTCAGGGATTAAGGGTTAGTGGTTAGGGAAACAGTGCGTGCTTTTCCCTAGCCCCTAACCCCTAACCCCTAAATCCTAGCCCCTAGCACCGACGGAACGCCGGCGGTACCACTGAATTTTGAAATCTTCTTTAAATCCCGCGTCATCGCAACCCGCGTTGCTCGTTAATCCTAGCGGAAGCATGAGCGGCGAGACAGGAGTCGGTCAATGGCCATGCTGGAACCCGAGGAAGCGCGACGCTGGTTTGATTGCGCGGTTGAAGAGAACTACCGCATGATGTACGGCATAGCGTTCAATATCCTGCGCAATCCGCAAAGCGCGGAAGACGCAACTCAGGAAGCGGTGCTGCGAGCCTTCTCCCAGTTGAACTCGCTGGACAATCCTCAGGCGGTGTCGTGCTGGCTGGTTCGAATCGTGCAGAACATTGCACGCGATATGCGCAAGAAACACGCGCCCATCCTGGCGAGCAATCTGGCGGATGGCGAAAAAATGCTCGAACCGACCGTGGCTGTCCGCGATACGGACAAGTCGGAAGCCGAGGAAGAGCGCAGCGAACTGCGGAACGCGGTCGCCAAACTCTCCCCGGAACAATCGGCGGTTGTGACGATGCGGTATATGGAAGAGATGGACGTGATACAGATCGCCGAACGGCTCGGCAAAAATCCAAACGCGGTCGCCGCGCTGCTTCATCGCGCGCGAACGGCCCTTAAAAAAATTATGGCGCGCAAGAGCAAAGTTCGCATCTTGCGAAAAGGAACGGTGTCCCATGTTGAATGAAACAGTCAAAGCGTTTGTCGAAGGACGCGGATCGCTGGCCAGCCTTGAGCGCGCGATCGAACAAGCCCACAACCCCTTGATGGCGCGCGCTGAAATGGAAAAAGAGCTCGCCGCCGAATGGGCCTTGAAGAACCTCTTCGCCACCATTCCGCCGCCCACCGTAGGCTTGTCACGGGTGCTGGCTGCGCTGCGCAGTGCGCCGTCCCCCGCGATGTCCCCCGAACGGGCCGAGTCGATGAAGCAAATCGACGCGCCTCTTCGGGCGACGCTGAAGGGCATCCCGGAGCCCGCTGGCGGATTTTCAGCGGCCATTGCCCGCTTGAAAACCAAGCTCGCGGCCGCCCCCACCCCGACGATCACCCGCACAACTGAGATGGATATTGAACCTTCCTTCAGCGAGTCGGATGCGCCGGTCAAGAAAACAAAGCGCGCCACGCAAAAAGTTGTGCGCCTTCCGCAACACATGCGCTTCCGCGATGTGCTTGCGGCCGGAAAGGATCTGCCCGAGAATCCCAACGACATTCCTGACAGCCCGGAGACGGGAAAGAAGTAGAGGGTATTGAATTCCACGACATCGGGACCGGGACGGTCCCGCCACGAAAACAGGAAACCCTAACCACCAGCGCCTAACCCTTTCTTTCGGAGTCGATCCCATGCCCGCCGCCCTCGTCGAACCCCAGCTCGCAGCTCCACGTTCTGCCCAGGCTCCGGCGATTCTCGAAAAGACGGCTCCTGCCGGAACTCCAGAGTGGGTCACCCCGCAGCAGTTCTTCTCCGCCATCTCGTACGTGACGCTCAAAGTCACCAACGGCTGCAACCTCAAGTGCGGCTACTGCAACGTCGAGGCCGATCATCCCTCCACGCCGAAGATGTCGATGGAGACCTTCAAATACATCGCCGATCTCTACATTCCCAACACCAAGCTGCCTTACGGCGGTCTGGAATTTCACGGCGGCGAACCGCTGCTGCACTCCGACGAGTGGTACACGGAAGCCGTCGGTTACGCGCAGGCGCTGGCGAAAAAGCACAAGAAAACGATCGAGCATCCGCTGCAGTCCAACGGCACGCTGTTGACCGAGGAGCGCCAGAAAACATTGCTGGGACTGGGCATTCAAATTGGCTTCAGCTTCGACGGCACGCCCGAGATCAACGACATCAACCGCATGGCCGGTTCCTCGGTCGAAAAAGTGATCAAGCGCATGGTCGCCCAGCAGCAGGATTTCGGCATGATCCTGGTGATGTCGCGCGCGAATTGCCATCGCATGCGCGAAATCATGGACTACTTTCAGAAGCTCGGCGTGCGCAGTTTCCGCGTCAACCCGATGCAGCCGCAGGGCTGGGGCATGGCATCCGATCTGCTCTCGGACACCGAAATATTCGCCGGCATGAAAGACGTCTTTGACCACATGGCCGAGACCGATGCGTCGGTGATCGAAGCCGACACGATGCAGGCGGTTCACCGGATGGTCGAAGGCCGCCTGACCACCTCAATTCCGCTAAGCTGCTGGGAATTGGAATGCCAGGCCGGACGCTCTTACTGCGCGATCAGCCACAAGGGCGAAGTCTTCGCGTGTGGAACGGACATGTCCAAGCACCGCCTCGGTAGCATCTACGAAAACTTCAATCTCGAAAACATCCGCTCCGTCCGGCAGCGCCTGCACCAGAAGGACGCCTGGTACGTCCGCTGTTTCGGCTGCGAAGCCAAACGCATCTGCCACTTCAGTTGCCCGACGAGCGATTTCAACGATATCCGCTACCGCGAAGGAGCTTGCTCGTATACAAAAATGATGTACCGCTACATGGCCGAAAACTTCGACAAGGTCGAAAAGATTCAGCGCGGCGTCAAGAAGAAGATGAAGGGGCCGTCGTACCGATAAAAAATAGTCACCGCAGAGAGCGCGGAGGTGCGCAAAGGACAGCAAGACAAAGAGGGCAAGGGATTGAGAAGCGAACGGGTGGCGGTAACGAAATATCGGAAGCAACGCAACCCATTCGTTTTTCATCCCCGCATTTCCCTCTGCGTTTCCTCTGCTTCTCTGCGTCCTCTGCGGTGAAAAAAAGACACGGATTCCAAAGCAGTTTTCCGGGAGGCGGGCTTCCGGAGTTTAATGAAGGAGAAGCCACAATGGCTATCGTTCGCAGTCAAGATGGGCATTTCTTTGAAGTGCCTGACGATGTGTTGAAGCTGCATGAAATGAAGTCGGAAGACGTGCCGGCGGGAGCTCAGACGTGCTCCAGCGGTCCGTCGCTGTCGCAGGGTTCCGGCATGGTCGGTTCGGGCGGTGCTGGCGTATCGCCGATTCAGATCATCGTGAATTACATCCAAGGCGGTGGTGGTGGCGCGATGCAGGGTCCACCGGCGGGTGGCGAAAAGTCCGCGCAGGGTGTTCCGGCGACTGCAGGGCAGGATGTTGGCGGCCGCTACTGCGGCTGGCACAACTGCTGGCGCAATTGCTGGCGGAATTGCTGGCGCAACTATTACCGCTACTAATGAATCGGAGGCCCGCGTTGGCGGCAGTCCCTTTGCCCTCCCATTTCTGCCGGTTGAGGGGAGAGTCGAGTGGAGGGGATTCATCAACCGTTGACTTATTGACCCGCGCATTTCTAAAGCATCATTCTCGCTTGCGGCGGGCGGCGTTGAACTTCGTTGGTCTCGCACGGCGTATCTTCCCAATACGCCTTTGCTCGACCGCCTCGTTCAACTTGCCCGGCGCGGCGCGATAAT
>JBBRQD010000216.1:0-5289 GCA_038227045.1 Planctomycetota bacterium | reverse complement strand
TTCGAACTTATTGACCCGAGCATTTCTAAAGCGTCGTTCTCGCGCCGCGCCGGGCAAGTTGAACGAGGCGGTCGAGCAAAGGCGTATTGGGAAGATACGCCGTGCGAGACCAACGAAGTTCAACGCCGCCCGCCGCAAGCGTGAATGATGCTTTAGAAATGCGCGGGTCAATAGAAGGTTTTGGCCGCGGTTTCGCGGATGCCGCCGCCCTTTGCATATAAACCAAACAAGCGGCAAAAGCGTTACTCCTGGAGAAAATCGGCAAAGAGATAAAAAGCACGAACAGCCGCTGGACGAGGCACACGCCGAACCGCTGATTTTTCCGGCTTTGTTAGGAAGGTCCGCCCAACACGGTTGTATAACTCGCCCCGATCCCGCGTTGCCCATCAATGATTTGGGGAATTAAGTGACATTCAATCGCGCCAAACTGAAATTTTGGTGTATGTGCGAACTCATAGATCGAGCAAGAATTCAAACGATCATTCTCACGCGGCGAAATTTGCTCGTGCGATTGTAGGAGGCGTCGGACGTGCATTCACCATTCAAATCAATCCGGTCGAGAATGCTCTATCTTCTAATGACCTGCGCAATCGTTGCGATAACCGCTTCATTGCGCTCGACGGCCGAAGCGGGCGAGCCCAACACCGGCGATGTGAAGATTGCAAAAGACGGCGACGATTTTGTCATTACCACGCCAGTCTATCAAGCCCGCATCGACGGCAAGAGCGGCTTGGTGGGAAAAATGACGGTTGACGGGATGACCGTGCTCGAACAGACGTCGATCGACCTCGATACGCGGCCCATCGTAAAGGTTTCAGTCGCTCAGGAATCGCCGACGAAGATCCTGGCGTATTTCAGCGCCGAAGATAACAAGAAGCTGGTGGAAAAGGCGCTTCGCATCAGTTACGAACCGCAGGCGTCGCTCCTTTATGTGAAAACATACTCGACCGTGGGCCAGGTTTCGGGGCGCGGTATGCGCTTCGATATCGGAACGGATGCCCAAATGGTTCGTTCGCTGGACCACAAAGAGGCGATCCCGGTGCCGGTCCTGGAGGGACGCTCGCCGTGGATGCGGGTGAAGTATTATTTTTCAAACGGCGCCACGCTGGGCATTCTAAACGAAGGCGCCGGCAATCCCTTCAATCCCAATGAAAACGGCGGCGTCGGGGGCTATCGCTATTCGCGCGGCGGTTACGTCGCCAACAGTGAATATGTATACACATTGATCGCCGAGCGCGGCGCCAAAAAAGTGCTCGGAGCGCCCCCGATGAAAATTGTTGAAGCCCGCACTCCGGGTGTCTTTTTTGATGACGATAAAATTCAGGCCACGCTGGAAATCGCAAAAAAGGATTATCTGAAACTGGCTCAGGTTGCCGGGCTTCGCATCAAGTATGAAGTGCAGGATGCATTTGAAAAAACGGTGTTCAAGGGCGGCGTGGCGCTGGATTTGTCGAGCGGCGCGGACCCGCTGGTGATCAAGGTTCCGTTTCCGTTCAAGAAACTGGGATGGTACCGCGCGTATTTTACAGTCAACGATGCGGCCGACAGCCTACTCGAGGGAAAAGAGCGCTTTCTGTTCTCAATCCTCAAACGCCAGCCGAATATGGGCGAGAGTTTTGCCAACCAGATGCAAACGGATTACACACTCGGTCTGGGCCTCACGCGTGAGAACATTCAAAAAGATTCGAAGACACAGGACACGGTTGTTGCAGAGCGGCTGGAGCAGGTCAAAAACACCGACGTCAACATTTCCTACGCCATCGAGGGACCGCCCGGAGAGGTCGGCAACGATCCCGTTAAATTCGGCAAGTGGTGCTTTGAAGTGTTCAGCAAGAGCACACAGAAAATCCCGCGCGTGGAAATCATCAACGAGCCCAATGGCACGCTGCAACCGAAAGAATATGTCGATACGTTTCTGCGCCCCGCCTACGAGAACATCAAGAAAGCGTCGCCCGATACCAAAGTCGTGGGGCCGGTGCTCTGCGGGATCAGCGGGGATCAAGCGCGATACCTGCAGGAACTCTACAAACTCGGCCTGAAGAACCTGACGGACGAATTGAGCTTTCATCCATATTCCGGCAATTTCGACGATGGTTCGGCGATCGAGTCGATGACGCGGATTACGCAGGTTATCGCTGCCAATGGAGACGCCGGCAAGCCCATCCATTTCACCGAAGCGGGATATGGGCATGGCGGCTGGAGCGATCTTTACGCATTGCGCGAAATGATGAAGTACCTGGTTTCACAATACGCATGGCAGGATGCCATCATGGGCATCGACTATCGCCACAATTTTTATTACTTCACCGATCAAATGGGCTACCTCGATTTCTGGCTGCGTTCCAATCAATTGACCCCCGCGGCTGTGGCCATGCGCACCTATACAGGCTTTGTAAAAGGACAGGGCAGGGCGCAAAAACTTAGTTTCGGTTCGCTTGAAGATGTCCGAGCTTTTCTCTACCCCTACGCAGGTAACGCCGACGGTGTCCGAGGTGCGGCATTCGGCGAGCGGCACGTAATCGTTCTATGGACCTCAAGCAATCGCGATCAGGAGACAACCACGGACATCGAGTTCCAAACAGACAGCACCGACGTTCAATTGTTCGACACATTCGGCAACGCGCTTCCAGTGAAAGTCGCCAATGGAAAACTCGCGCTATCCGTAGGAACATTTCCGGAATATCTGGTGCTGCCCGCAAAGGCAAAGATTTTACCGGTGGAACAAAACTGGGGCAGCAATCTGGCCCTCTCGTCCCTGGGAGCAGTGGCCGAATCCACGTCGGAAGAAGGCACGCAGCCCGCGGTCGGCGCAATCGATGGAAATACGGCATCTGAAACATCCTGGCGCAGTCTGACTCCCAACGAATTCCCACAGTCGCTGACAGTAACGCTGGCCGGCCCCGCGTCGATCGACCGCGTGGGACTGTGGAGCTACGGTGCGCGAGGCTACGAACTTGAAGCCATGGGGCCGGACCGCAAATGGGTAAAGCTGGCGTCGCGCCGCGATCAGCCCTACCGCCGTTTCCGAAACGAAACATTTCCGGCACTGGTGACGGATCAGGTCAGACTCACGATTTTAGACAGTTACAGCACCCGCGCGGAAGTCGCGGAGATGCAGATATTTTCGCCCGGCACCACTGCGGGCGCGTCCGTCGATCTCGTCAATTGGGCGCTGAAGAGCAACGGTGGAAGTGCGACGGCGTCGTCCGAAATGACGAAAGACATCACAGTCGCCGAACAGGATTGGGGCGCCAAAAAACCGCGCATCGCCAAAGTCAAACTCGAAGCAAAGGCGGAGAATGCCATCGACGGCAAGCGCCTGATCAAGGGCTGGCGCGAGTTCTTCCCGACGACCTGGATGGCAGCCCCCGGCGCGGCTCTGCCGCAGTGGCTGGAAGTGAAATTCGACGGCCCCAAAGCGATCTCTTCCGTCGCGGTCTACACTATAGCGTTTTCCGATTGGACTCCGATCAATAGCGGCGTGCGCGATTGGGACGTCGAAGCCTGGGACGGCGCGAAATGGGTGACGGTGGATTCGATCACAGGAAACACCCGCGTGTCGAAAATCAGCCGATTAAAGCAACCCATGACAACGGAGAAAATCCGTATTGTCGTCAAAGCTACGAACGATCCCGAAGGCACCGTGGGTTTGATGGAAGTACAGGCATTCGGGCAGCGCAAGTAGTAAGACTGGATTCAATGGGTCAATTCACATACATCGGTCGTGAGACGAAAATGTTTAAACATATTAAATTCCTGCTGTTCATCTACATAAGCCTGACTCTCTTCGTTGCAGCGCCGATTCAAGGCAATGAAGCGGCCAAAGATCTGGCTGAGGTGCTGGTCTACCCCGTGCGGGATGAAGGCTCCATTATGCAGTGGCTGTGCATCAGTCCGCTCGCCTACAACGCGGCTTATATCGGGGACTCGATGAGCTACGACGTTTTCAAAATCGACGCGCGGACTGAATTGAACGTCCGGCCCCGCGCCGGCGACCGCGTGCAGGAAAAAGTCTGGCATAAGATGAGTTTCGGAGGCTCGACGGAAGGCCCGACGATGTGCACGCTGTTCGACATAGCAGGGTACGGATTCGACTACAAAATCACGGCCTGCATGGTTTACATTTATAGCCCAGCCGACCATCCGAATGCCATTTTTTCGGGCAGTTCGGACGATGCGTTGAAAGTAGTCTTGAATGGGGCGAAGATCTGGTCGAACCAGATTCAGCGCAGCCCTACCTATGACGGCGATCAATGCCCGGCGCCGCTGAAAAAGGGCTGGAATCCGCTGCTGTGCGTGATCGATCAAGCCATTGGCGGACACCTGCTGACCGCGCGTTTTCTGGATGGCGACAAGCCCATCACCGACATCGAAATCGCCCTCGATCCGCCGGCCGGCGCCGCCATCCGCCATCTCGCAAGCGCTTACAATGGCGAAGCCGCTCAAATGATTCGCGACGCCGACGCGTTGAAGTCCGACCGCAAATGGGCGGAAGCCATCGCCGCCTACGATCGGGTGCTGGCTAAATACCCGCTCTCCGATGTCGCGCCGCGCGCGGCGTATGCCCGAGCCTCGACCTTCTACACTCCCGGCAAAGACACTTCCTTGAGCAAGCCCGAGGAGGCTATTGCCGCGCTTCAGTCGCTGCTCGACCAATATGGCCAGGATCTGCTGGCGGAGTATGCGCTGCTGGACCTGGCGAAAATTCAGGAGACGGCGCTGCATGACGCGGCTAAAGCGGAAGCGGCGTTGCGCGCCTTTGAAAAACGCTTTCCGCTCAGTTCCCTTGCCGCAAAATCGCTGGTCGAATTGGCCCGGTTGATGACCGAACAAAATAAATTCGAGGACGCGATATTGACTTACCGAACGGCAATCAAGAAATACCCGAAGAGCGACGAAGTCATGTCGTCCAACGTCGGCATCGGTGACGTCTACGCAAAATCCGGAGAAAAGGACAAAGCCAGGATTCAGTACGAAGCCGCGCGCGCGATGGCACAAGATTGGCACGATAACAAATACGGCGTCGATGTCGGCAAGCAAGCCTGGTTACAGGGTATTTTAGATTACCTGAGGACTCAGACAACCGGCAAATAATCGCCCCACTTCCCAAAAATCCGCGGTTCTTTAGCCATTCTCCTTTTGGGATGGCTATTGACCCGCGCGTTTCTAAAGCGTCATTATCGCGCCGCGCCGGGCAAGTTGAACGAGGCGGTCGAGCAAAGGCGTATTGGGAAGATACGCCGTGCGAGACCAACGAAGTTCAACGCCGCCCGCCGCAAGCGTGAATGA
>JBBRQD010000215.1:0-5318 GCA_038227045.1 Planctomycetota bacterium | reverse complement strand
GATCACCGGAGGTATCGCGAACGTGTCAGCCCTGGGAAAACCCGTGGGAGAGTTTGTTCCGATACCAGCGTTCCGATAAACGAGTCTTTTCCCAACAGAAAACGACTGAATAGCAGATTGCACGATCAACGACTTCATGCATATTGTTTGTTTCGAGATTTGGCTTGCAATCGCATTACATAGCAGGGCGGACGAGCGTACTCGCTCGCCGGGTGAGGGGGTAAGCGTGGAACTTCACTGGAATCTGACGATTACCCCTCACCCCGCGCATGAGTACATGCGTTGGCCCTCTCCCTCAAGGGGAGAGGGAACGCTTCTGCGTCCTCAGCGGTGAAAAAATTATTTCGCGAACAGGAAGTGCATCACGTCGCCGTCCTGGACGGCGTAATCCTTGCCTTCCGTGCGCAGCTTGCCCACGGTGCGGCAGCCCTTTTCGCCTTTATTGGCGACGAAATCGGCGTAGCTGGCGACTTCCGCGCGGATGAAGCCTTTTTCGAAATCGGTGTGAATCACGCCCGCGGCGCGCGGCGCTTTCCAGCCCTTTTGAATCTGCCACGCGCGCACTTCGATCTCACCCGCGGTGAAGTACGTCGCAAGCCCCAGCAGGTCGTAGCCCGCATGGACCAGGCTGTCAACACCGGCTTCCGTCATGCCCAGCGTTTCCATGAACGAGATGCGTTCGTCTTCCGCCAGTTGCGCCAGTTCCGCCTCGATTTTCCCCGAAATGCAGATGGCTTTCGCGCCCACTTTCGCGGCGTGCGCGAAGACCGCTTTGCTGTGATCGTTGCCGTGATTGGGGATGTCATTTTCACCGATGTTGCAGACGAAGAGCATCGGCTTTTGAGTGATCAAGTGACAGTCGTCAAGATCCTTCAATTCTTCCGGCGTCAGATGCTGAGCACGCACCGGCTTGAATTCGTTCAGACCCTTTAAAGTCTTTTCAAGCGCCGGCAGAGTGGCCAGCGAGTCCTTGTCGTTCTTGCGCTTCCGGTTGCGGTCGAATTTAGTCTGAACTGTCTCCGCATCCTTGAGAATCAATTCCATGTCGATCACTTCAATGTCGCGCACCGGTTCGACCGTGCCATCGACATGAACCACGTCCGGGTCTTCGAAGCAGCGGATCACATGCAGCACCGCATCGACGCCTTTGATCGCCGAAAGGAACGAATTGCCCTTGCCGAGCCCTTCCGCCGCGCCCTTCACGAGTCCCGCGATGTCCACCAGTTCGATCTTAGTCGGCACGACGCGATCGGTCTTGACGATGTCTTTCAGCACCCAGAGCCGCTTGTCGGGAACAGTAACCATGCCCGAATTCGGTTCAATCGTGCAGAACGGATAATTCGCCGCCTGCGCCGCCTGAGTCATGGTCAGCGCATTGAAGATAGTGCTCTTGCCGACGTTGGGAAGTCCGACGATACCGCAGTTAAAACCCATGAAAACTCCGAATGAAACGATGACTGAGGAATGTTGAACGATGAAGTATGAAGATCATGGATTCATCCGCGACAACATTCTTTACCGGTTTCGCCTGTCGCATCATACCTTCGAATTGCTGGATATCAAAGTCCTTCACGCTGCGAAACCAACTCGCGAACCACCGCGCCTCAAAATAATGCAGTTCTTCACTGATATCGGCGCAGTTGTTGCTCTTGATTTATGTACGACGGACGACAAGTTCCCCCCGGTGCCAATTCAGATGAAGCTATCGCGTCCAAATGCCATGACTCTTCTTATCCTTTTGTGCGGAGCCATGGCCGGATTGGGGTTCTATACATTCACCTATGCCCAAGGTTTCTCGTACTTTAGTCACGATCCCAAAGCCTGCGCCAATTGTCACGTGATGAACGAGTTTTACGATTCGTGGAATAAGAGCAGCCATCACGCGGCTGGCGTGTGCGTGGATTGTCACATGCCCGAAGGCAAGATTGCGAAAATCATTGCCAAATCTGACAATGGTTACCGCCATTCAAAGGGCTTCACGTTCATGGATTTTCATGAGCCCATCAGCATCAAACCGCGAAATGTTGAAATCCTGCAAGAGAACTGCATTCGCTGTCATGGCCAGTTGACTCACGACATCGCCGGGGATCTAGGGCAAGCAAACGAATTGAAGTGCATTCATTGTCATTCTCATGTGGGACACCGTTAAGCACTCGCAATCCAACTGTGAAGAGATTTAAAGCGCGAAAGGAATGTAATGGAAGCGGAACGAACACAGACACCCCAGCCGAAGCGTCGGTTTTGGAAGGCCGTATTTCTATTTACCGCAGCCGCTGTTGTGATGGCTGGCACCGCGGCATTGTTGATGACCATATTCGAGCGAAAACAGGAAGCGAAGAATCCATATCTAAAACTGGTCGAAGTGGATGAAACCACTACTGATCCGGAAAAATGGGGGATGAATTTCCCCAGCCAGTACGACGGCTACAAACGGACGACCGAGCACGCCAAAACGTCGTACGGCGGCAGTGACGCGATGCCCGCCGAGAAACTTGAGCGCGATCCATGGTTGAAACGCATGTTCGCGGGTTACGCGTTTTCGTTGGATTATCGCGACCGCCGCGGCCACGCCTTCATGCTGTACGATCAGGAGCATACCGAGCGTGTCACGAAAAAATCGCAGCCCGGATCGTGCCTGCATTGCCATGCGAGCGTCATTCCCGCTTATCGTTACGTCGGCAATGGCGACGTGCAAAAAGGCTTCGAAGCCGTTTGCGCGATGAAATATAAAGACGCACACGATCTGCTCGACAGCGCCGGAAAGAAACTCGTCGCTCATCCCGTGAGTTGCGTCGATTGCCACGATCCCAACACCATGAAATTGCGCGTCACTCGGCCGGCATTCATGACCGGCATCAAAGCGCTGAAAGCAAAGCAGGGCGTTTCCGATTACGACGTGAACCGCGACGCCACACGGCAGGAAATGCGCAGCTTCGCGTGCGCACAATGCCACGTCGAATATTACTTCAGGGGAGAAGGCAAGGTCGTGACGTACCCGTGGGCCAACGGAACGAAGGTGGAAGAGATCGAGGCATATTACGACAAAGAGAACTTTACGGATTACACGCATGGAGAAACCGGCGCGCCGATTTTGAAAGCCCAGCATCCGGAATTCGAGATGTGGAGCCAGGGCATTCACGCGCGTAGTGGTGTATCGTGCGCGGATTGCCACATGCCATTCAAACGCGAGGGAGCGATGAAAGTCAGCGACCACCACGTCCGCAGCCCCCTGTTGAACGTCGCGCGGGCCTGTCAGCAGTGTCACCATTATCCCGAAGAGGAGATCAAGTCGCGCGTGGAGACGATACAAAATCGCACGCAAGATTTGACGCAGCGGGCGGCGAAGGCGTTGATGGACATGATGGACGCGATCAACGATGCCAGAAAAAATGGCGCGACCGACGAGCAGCTCAAAGAAGCACGGCTGCTCCATCGAAAAGCGCAGTGGCGGCTTGATTTTGTTGCCGCGGAAAACTCGATGGGTTTTCACGCTCCGCAAGAATCGGCGCGCATTTTGGCCGAGGCAACGGATTACGCGCGACAGGGTCAACTCTCGGCGCGGGGCATCAAGCTTCCTGGAAAATAAATCGAATGCGGCGTTTCGAATGAAACATCGGGAATGAGCGCAATGCGATCCATTGCGCTCATTTCGCCTCACGCGCTTTCCCGCCGCTCCTCGGTAACCTTCGGCAGTGCTTCGCTGACCGGCTTCGGCAGCGAGAAGGCTTTGGCTTCGCGTTCGACCATTTCCTTCGTGATAACGACTTCCTTGATGTCCTTGCGCGAGGGAATGTCGTACATGATTTCCAGCATGACTTCCTCGATCACGCTGCGCAAGCCGCGCGCGCCGGTGCCTTTTGCCGCGGCCTTCGTGGCGATCGCGCGCAGAGCCTCCGGTTCGAAACTGAGCGATGCGCCTTCGATTTCAAGGAACTTCTTGTATTGCTTGACCAGCGCGTTCTTGGGCTGAGTAAGGATGTTGATGTACGCGGCCTCGTCAAGCGGTTCGAGCGCTGTGACGATCGGGAAGCGGCCGATCAATTCCGGGATCATGCCGAATTTGAGGATGTCGTCGGTGTCGACGTGCTTGAGGAATTTGGCGCGGTCTTTCAACATGCCGGGATCGTGGCCTTCGCCGCCGAATCCAAGGCGCTTTTTACCGATGCGGTTGGAGATGTGTTCGTCGATGCCTTCAAATGTGCCGCCCGCGATGAATAAAATGTTGCTGGTGTCCATCTGGATGTACTTCTGTTCGGGATGCTTGCGTCCGCCCTGGGGCGGAATGTTGGCGGTGGTGCCTTCGAGAATCTTAAGCAGCGCCTGTTGCACGCCTTCGCCGGAGACGTCGCGCGTGATGGAGGGGTTTTCGCTCTTGCGGCCGATCTTGTCGATCTCGTCGATGTAAATGATCCCGCGTTCGGCGGCGTCGAGGTCGTGATCGGCGGCCTGAAGCAGCCGCAGCAGAATGTTCTCAACGTCTTCGCCGACATAGCCGGCTTCGGTGAGCGTAGTAGCGTCGCCGATGGCGAAGGGCACTTGCAGCGTTTTGGCCAGCGTTTTGGCCATCAGCGTTTTGCCACAGCCGGTCGGTCCGATCAGCAGCACGTTGCTCTTTTCGAGTTCAATGTCTTCGGTGCGCGCCTTTTCCTTGTTGAGGATGCGCTGATAGTGGTTGTGCAGCGCGACGGAAAGAACTTTTTTCGCGCGCTCCTGGCCGATGACATAACCGTCGAGATCCGCTTTCAATTCCTGCGGCGTGGGAACGCGCTTGAGTTTAAGCGGATTCTTGCCGCGCTGCGGGGCATCTTTGGCGATAATCGAATTGCACAGATCGACGCATTCGTTGCAGATATAAATGTCGGGCGGCCCGGCGATCAGTCGTTCGACCTGATCCGCCGTGCGATTGCAGAAGCTGCACAGTTCCATGCGTCCCGGGCCCACTCCACCAGTTCTTCGCGCCATTGATTTCATAACCTTTCCTGACCGCTGTCCGCCGCCCAGGCGGGCGGCAAGTCGGAGTCACTCGAATCAGTCATCTTAACGTTTGATGAAGGTCAAAACAATGAAAAGATAGGATTGTGCATGGCGAATTGTGGTGCAGGCTTTCAGCCTGCAATTCCAGCGATGCAGGCTGGAAGCCGCACCACAAAACAACCGCATTCATTCTGCAGCCTTACCTTATTGACCCGCGCATTTCTAAAGCGTCGTTATCGCGCCGCGCCGGGCAAGTTGAACGAGGCGGTCGAGCAAAGGCGTATCAAGAGGATACGCCGTGCGAGGCCAACGAAGTTCAACGCCGCCCGCCGCAAGCGAGAACG
>JBBRQD010000214.1:0-5545 GCA_038227045.1 Planctomycetota bacterium | reverse complement strand
TTCAAAACCGAACGCGGCGTAAAACGGCGCTTTTTGTCCGGCTCTTCGTTGCGAACTTCAAGCGTTATCTCCTCTGGATAGCGCATGAAGTTCGCGCCTCGATCCGAACAAAAATCGCTCGTTTTCCGCTCGCGCCCGGTTTTGAAATACTCTCTAATTAGTGTCGCGAGACGCGAAAGGACAGACGAGATAATGTAGAAGGGGGCTACCGATCCGTCAATGGCAGGGATTTGCGCAATTTGAGTTCGGAGTATGCAGCCTTATTTGTGAGTGAAAATAACGATTCGCTTTATTTCTCTTCGTGTCTTTGCGCCATGGTGTTAAAGTCCCTTTTTACAATTTATAGAGAGTGTTTCAAAACCGAACGCGGCGTAAAACGGCGCTTTTAGTCCGGTTCTTCGTTGCGAACTTCAAGCGTTATCTCCTCTGGATAGCGCATGAAGTTCGCGCCTCGATCCGAACAAAAATCGCTCGTTTCCCGCTCGCGTTCGGTTTTGAAACACTCTCTAAAGCCACGCACTCCAATTGATTCGCAGTAAATTCGTGGCGCGTTCGTCATTGAAATGTTATTTTATGGCGAAAATTATCGGGGAGTTGGAATGGCCAAGCTGACTATCAAAGACGAATCCGGGCGCGAGCGCGCATATATTCTGACCGATCTGGTTACGATGGCCGGGCGCGCGTCGACGAATACGATTCAAATTAACGACGATAAATCCAGCCGCCAGCATTTCAAAATCGAACGCCGCGACGGCGGTTTCTATGTCGTCGACATGGGCTCGACCAACGGCACGCGGCTGAATGGCTCGAAACTTTCAATTCCGACACAACTGTGCACCGGCGACGTCGTCAGCGTCGGAAAAGTCGCGCTGAAGTTCAACGCCGACGACGGGACCGGTTCCAATCTGCCGCCCGCGGTCACCAATGACCCCCTTGTCGAGCTTGAAACCAATAACAAAGTTACAATGCTCAACGATAAAACGGTGCCGACGCGCGTCGATGACAACAAACCCCCGACGCGCATAGGCGGCCCGCTTTACGTTCTGCGCGTTATCGAAGGCACATCGCCGGGAAAGATTTTCGAACTGGGCCGCGATCCGCTCACGCTCGGCCGCCATGCCAGCAACACCATTCAAGTCGACGACGAAGCCGCATCCAACTATCACGCCGAAGTCGCCCGCGAGCCGATGGGCTACGTCGTCGCCGATCTCGGTTCGACGAATGGCACGCGCGTCAAGCCCAAGAACAGATCCGAATTCGAAAAGGTCATCAAAGCGCCGTTGAAGCCGGGCATGCAGATCAAAATCGGCAAGACGCTGCTGGAGTTTCAAAACATCGGCGAAACCGTGGAGGAAGACGATCCGGCATTCGGCACGGTTGCGATCGACGCGCAGAAACTCGACGCGCAGATCAACGCGTCGGCGAACGCCGCAAGCGCGTACGGTGGAGGCAGCGGCGGCTCGGGGTGGGGCTTGAAAATTGGCGGGGCAGTCGCGGTGCTCGCCGGAATCGGCTTGAGCGTCTGGCTCGTTCCGGCGCTCATGAAACGCGGTGGCGAAGGTCCAACGAAAGTCGGCACCACGGACGCCATTCCGGCAAAGCCGTCGGTGAATCTTGTTCTCAACAGCGGGTTCGACTTGGACGTGGATGATGAAAGTTATCCGAAAGAGTTTCAAGTTCAGAAAGGCTCGCCGGAAGCCGCGATCAGCGTCACCGCCGAGGCGGAGCATCCCGGCGAAAAACCGGAGGCGCAGAAGCACGGCTTGCAAATCAGCAAAGGCGGCGCGAAGTCGCTGCTCAAGCCCACGGTTGTCGAAACGCGCGACCCGCTTGCCATCGATCCCAACAAAGCATACGAACTCAGCGCCTGGATGCGCAACGACGACGATGGCATCTACGGCATGCGGGTCACCTGGGTGGGCGGCGAACGCAGCCTCGTTGAAAATCCAATCGTGCTGAAAGGCCAGCAAGGGTGGGGCAAGGAAGCCAAATCGGCGACCGTCACGCCGCCAGTCTGGGCCAGCCACGCGCGCGTCGGCGTTTTCGTTCAAGGCAAGAACGGCAAATCATGCTTCGATGACGTGAGCTTCAGAGAAAAAACGGGCACCGCCGCGCAACGCGCGCCGAGCGTCAAAAACAACGGCATCGTGCTGCAATTCGAGGGCGCGAAGGGCGCATTCAGCGTCGCGTCGCAAGGCAAGGCGGTGCTGGAAGACGGCACGCTGCGGCTCGAAGCCGTCGAGAACAAAGCCGCCAGCGATCTATCGTCCGCCTTCAAGCCCACGCTGACCGTCACTAAAGGGGGCGAGTCCAACTCGGCCGGATACGAAGGCAAGATCTTCGATTTCGCGCAACAGGATTTCGCCAATTTTACGATCGCGGCAAAGCCCGGCGCGTCGGGCGTCGATCTGAGCGCGTCGCTGGATTTGTCCTCGGATACGACGAGCAAGGCGGTGCTGCGATTTTTCATTGCCGGAAATGCGGGACAGGGCGACATCGAAATCGCCAAAGCCGACGGCACGATCAGTCGCGTGCTGGGCACGGAAGACAAAGAGGAGACCGGGGTCAAGAGCGCGCTTTTCAACGCGGGCAAAGCGCCGCAGTTCGATCTGGTCTTCAACAAGGACAAGCCCGCCGCGATCCGCTTGAAGCGCGAAGGCAAGCGCCGGCTGGTTGAAATCCGTTTCGAGAGCGAGTTGTTGATTTCGATGGCGCCCGAAGACGTGGCGCAAAAACAGGAGATGCTCGCGGTGGCGGCCGACATCAAGAAGCTGGCCGACGCCAAGGAATGGGGCACGGTCGAATCGAAATTGAAAGCATTCTCCGAAAAATACAACGCGCGTTTTCCCGAAGCGAAAGACGAAGCCGCCAAGATCGCCGCGGTGAAGGACACGGCGTGGAAAACGGCGCAAGACGAGCTCAACCGCCTGCTCTCAATACTGCAAAACACGCCCACCGCCGAATTGGTCGACAAAGCGCGTCAGACGCATCAACGGCACGCAGAAGTTTGGAAAAACAGCGAAAATGCCCCCGCACTGGCGGATATTCTGGCTCTGATCGATTCGATCGGCGGCAAAGTGCTGAATGTCGACGCGGAGAAAAAGGCTGAGGAGTCGTACGCATCGGCGCAGAAGAATTTCGAAGCCGGCAATTTCGAAGTGACGGTCGCCATTCTGCAAAAAAGCATCCTGGAAAACCCCGCGCTGGCCACGACCAAAGTCGCGGAAAAAGCAAAGGAACTGCTGCCCAAAGCCGCCGCCGCGTTCAAGCGCCAGAAAGACATCAACGTGATTCAGGACAATTTGCGCGCGATCACCAAGAACTACGCCGCGCAGAAGAAATACACGGAAGCCATTAAACTGATCGAATCCGATCCTGAATTCAAAGCGAATAGAGCGGATTTAAAGGAGATTCAGGCGCTGTTGGAGGAGTGGAAGAGGAAGGCGGGGCAGTGAGGGCGGCGGTGGAGAAAAAAATGCTGTGTGATCTGCTCCTGACTAGCGTGCTCATGACGTCTGTATTGGCGCTCAAGGCCGAGGACGCACCCGCCAACACTTCCAAAGTTCAGGTTGTCAGCATCTCCACGTTTCACTGTATTAGTCTGTATTGGTCTCCTGAAAATGGTGCGGCGGGAAAGAATGTAGCGGTGAAGTTCCGCGCGGTGCCGCAGGGCACTTGGCGCGACGGATTCCCATTGCGCTACAACGCCATTAAAACGCCGGAATGCAAGGGCGACTACCGTGGCAGCCTCGTCAATTTGAAGCCCGGCACCAGCTACGAAATTGAACTTACTCTGCAAGACACGGAAATTCGCTCGTCTCTGAAAGCCGCCACATGGAGCGAGAAATTTCCGGTGGCCTCCACGATCAAAGTTGAGAATCAGAGCAAGACCTTTGCCGCGAGCAAGTCTGGCACCCCAGACGGGTATTTGCTTTATGACGGCACCGGCTGCGTTATCGACTGCAACAATACGTCCGATCTCGGCATTGCCGTGGACGCGCAGTTCGTCATCCTGCGCGGATTCACGATCAAAAACGTAAAACAGCACGGCATCCGGATCATGAAGGGGCATCACATCGTCATTGAAGACTGTGACGTCAGCAAATGGGGCAGCGAAGATGAGAAAGGATTCGGCGTTGATTACCAGGGTGCCGTTTTTAGCAATAATAAAGACCTTCGCGCCGTAGTGATTCAACGCTGCAAGCTTCATCATCCCTCGTGGAATTCCAACAGTTGGGCCGAAGACCACAATAGGTCCCGCCACCCGGCCGGGCCGCAAACCGTGGTATTCTGGGAGTCTGAAGGCAACCACGTGATCCGCTACAATGAATGCTGGTCGGACGATAAGCATTACTTCAACGATGTCATGGGTGCCGGGCAGAATGGGAGTTTTCGCGGCTTTCCGGGAGCCGACAGCGACATTTATTGTAACTACGTCGCCAATTGCTGGGACGACGGCATTGAAGCCGAAGGGGGAGGGCAGAATGTCCGCGTCTTCAATAACTACATCGAAAACACCATGATGACGATCGCCAATGCGGCTACGTCCATCGGCCCCTTGTATATCTGGCGCAACGTTGGCGGGCGATCGTATAGTCCTCCCGGCAGCAAGTGGGATCTGACACACGGGAATTTCATGAAGATGGGCTACGCGGACGGCGAACACTGGATGACCGGACACATGTACGTTTTCAATAACACAATTCTCCAGCCCAAGGACGAAGGCGCCAACGCGCTGGGCGGACCGGATCGCATTATCAAGCACTGCGTCACCCGCAACAATATCCTGCACGTCAGGTCTACGGACACGCGTTGCATTTCCACGGAGAAAAAGAGCAGCGTCGATAATGATTTTGACTATGACCTGCTCTCCGCGGCGAAGTATCCAGCCAATCAGGAAAAACACGGAGTTCCGGGCGTACCGCAGTATGTCCCCGGCGCGGGATTCTCATTTGAAACCAAGACGGGCAACTTCCAACAGGCCGAAGGCAGCCCGGGCCTAAAAAAGGGCGAGTACCTTCCCAATTTCAGCGAGGGCGTCACGAGTGCGCCGGATATGGGTGCTCACCAGACTGGGGCTCGGCCGTTTGTGTATGGAGTTAAAGCGGAGTTCATACCAGCCGGTAGCGTGAGTGGCCCTCCTTAATGAGCGAAAACGTTCCGGTTGTTAAGCTGGGGCCGAAATGCCCATCGATGGACAGATGGAAGCGGGGACGCAGCTATTGACGGACCACAAGCTGAAACTGTCGAAGACTCTTCGGGAACTTGTCGAGCTGGGTCCCAAAGCGCTTCCGTTTTTGTTGAAGGCGCTCGACGACCGCGCTAAAAAAAGTGCTCTGTCACGGGTTACCCTTCTTCGACTTACGTCGCGTTATCCACCATTCACTTATGAACCATACCAAGAGTGAGATATTGTCAAAAGTTGTGGATGAGCGAAATTGAAAAGTGCGGCATATCCTTGGTGATCGAATCAAGATTACCAACCGGCCCACAGCGGGCCAGAAAGGATACGCCACATGAGTCAGGTTACGAATGTTGTGCCGTT
>JBBRQD010000213.1:0-5740 GCA_038227045.1 Planctomycetota bacterium | reverse complement strand
TTGCTCCTCAGCAGAGCTCGCTTCCGTTTCGCTGGTCAAGTTGGATCGTAAAGAAAGCCTGCTTCAGCGCAACGATCGTTGCCCAGGCGAACCGGGAAATCTAATTGTCGTCGGCCGGAGGAATGATTGTCGCTGGACACACATTCCCCAATAAAAAATGCTCTCTTCATTGCTGGCCTCCGGTGGTAGGGCCAACTCCGCCAACTCAACCTCACTCAAATCGGTGATCGGTGAATCCCAATCCAACCAGATACCTCCTTCTAAATTCATTGTGACGACTGCGCACTCCCCGGTTTTGGCAATTGCATGAAAAAGTGGTTTCGCATTCAGTAGCCCTCGCTGAATAGGATAACGTAGATTCTTTTCTAGAGTTATTGACCAATGAGCACCACCATGACGATCCCATGCATTTCCATTTTCGATTGTAGTTTTAATGTAATCAGCCAGCGCGTGATCCATGTTTAAAGCCAGGGCTGCGAAAGTTGATGAAAATGCGCTTGGACCCAAATTTCTGACACCACCGAAGAGCTTGCCAAACATTTGTGTCTCCTTTCATTTAAGGGCATGAACACGACGATTCATCGCCATGAGAATCCATTTTATTTGCAAATTTCCATACACCGTCCTGTTCATTTATTTTGTTTTGGCTAAAATCGCCGCGAATAAGGGTTTTATGGGCAGATGATGATAGAATCGATCGTTTCGGTTTCGTAGGAACGCATGGCAAAATCGTGGGAATAGCGATGCCCGGCCAGAGTTTCAGCTCATTGAAAACCGGGGCAATCCGGGACAGAGCACTCGCTTATCCAACATTAAGGCAGAGCTCCGTCACTGATTTTCTTACCTTCCGTGAATCCGCTCAATCAAGATTGAATTCGTTCCGCCTTGCGTCACCTCACCAGATGAAATTATTAGCTCCGTTACCTTAAAAGCTTCTTTTTCGCGAGATGGAGCCAACGAGGAATTCGCGCATGGTGGTGACCATTTTTTCGAGATTATTTCAGATTTCGGTTGAAAGCTAAACAAAAATAGGGTAAAATAATACTAAGTAGATCAAGTGTCGAGTTACCCAAATGTGTTCAATTTCGTCCGGTTCTTTTTACATTGTGCATCAAATAGAGAAGCGGAAAATCGTGCACATGTGCAACTTGTGGAACGGAATAAGAGTGGCAAGTGCGCAAAATTTGCAGTTAACGACGCATTGTGCAATTTTTGCAACGAAAAAACGTGTGATTATCGAGTGAACTATGTAGTTCGGCCCAAATGGGACTATACATAGTGCATCTTTTGTAACGGTTTGCAGTCTTAGCCCCACAGGCACTGCAAGATTTCCTTGTCCGCAACACCCAGCGGGAATTTCTTGCTGTGCGGATGGTCGACAATTCCGGCGTATTGGCGCAGCGCGGTGTGGATGTGTTCGGGGCGGACGCGGATGCCTTTTTCTTTGTCGCAGATTAAGGATTGGGGGTTTAGCGGGACGTGGAACTGTTTGTCGTCGGTCGCGCCGAGGACTCGGTTGCCTTTGATTTTTGGCCCGAGAAACATGATTGAACCGATGGACCAGTGGTCTTTGCCGTTGCCTTTGTTGTAATTTGGCGTGCGGCCCATTTCGCTTTGGATGACCACGACCAGTTTCTCGCGAATCTTCAGTTCCTCCGCGCGGCGGAGGAAGTAGGCGATGCCGGCGAGGAATTCGGGGATGAGTTTCATCTGGTCGACGTCGTTGTTGGCGTGGCTGTCGAACTGCCCGATGGAGATGTTCGCGGAGACGCAGACGCCAGCCTTGAACGAGGCGAGGGCGATCTCGGCCTGCTGCGACATGCGCTCCTTGGGGCTGTTCGCGGGGATGAACGGGGTGACGCGCTGCATGGCTTTGGAATTCACCTGCGCCGCATACAGCATGTTTTCGGCGCGCTCCTGGCGCGGTAGACGGACTTCCGCCGCGCGCGATGCGTTCTCGCTTTGCAGCGCCTGTTCGATGCGGGAAATGGCGAAATCGTCGTGATAAGGGGAACGCTTGTTGCCTTCGATGGCGTCGGCGTTGGCGATTTTTTGCAGAGAGGGGAGGTAGGGGACGCGCGACATGGCCACGATGTTGCCCGTGGCCGAGTAATTCCCGAAGGTCAGAAACGACAGCGGACATGACGGGCCTTTGCAGGCGGCCACCAACGCGGCGAAAGTCGGGTAGGCCATGCTGTCGAGCTTGCCCGTCGCCATGTAGCGCGCGCCGGGAGAATGGTTGTTCACCGAATAATCGAGGCCATTGAGGACGAGCAGTTCGTCGCCGTAATCTTTATAAAAATCCTCGTTGCTCATCCCGGCCTTGATTTGCTTCGCGGTCGGCGCGAACTTGTGCTGGCCTTTGGTGAGGATGTCGCCGTCTTTGTAGAGGCGGTTGATTTCGTTGATGCCTTTTGGGTCCATGAGGTACGTGGTATCCCAGCCGCCGGAGGCGTTGAAGACGACGTAGTATGGCCCGTCATAAGGCGGCTCTTCTTTTGTGTCCGCGGCGAGCAGTGCGTTGACGCCACCAGGACATGCAAAGCCGAGACCGGCCAGACCGCAGAGTTTCAGGAAATCGCGTCTCATGGTTGTTACTCGTAGAGGAATTCGGGCCGGCGAAGCAGGTAAGTGACCACGGCGCGCCACGCGCGCACCGTGTATTTCGGATCGGGAACGGGAGCGACGAGCCCCTGGCGGCACGACCAGTTTTCTTCCTTGCTGACGTTCTTGCTTGCGGCGGCGTCGGTGACGATGCCGGCGAAGAGTTCGTAGGTGCGCTGCACTTCCGGCGAATCCGGCGCGTCGGTGCGTCCCAGCACGCACTGATGCAGATGGGCGATTGTCTTGCGAATTTTCGCATCTGCTTCGGGCGAAGCGCCGGGGAGCACGTTCGGCTCGATCTCCGGGAACAGCTTGCGATCGACCGGCTGGCGGCTGAAGTCCAGCGATGTTTGTTTGCAGGCCACGTCATTGGCGAGGATGCGCTGAATCGCGCCCATCGCGCCGCTCGGGTCGGCGGCACGCTCCGTCACTTCCTTCGAGTCGATGCCGCCGTAGAGCATCGCCATCTGGTCGTTCAATTTGCCCCACGGTTGTCCGAAGATGGCCGCGACCTTTCGCTCGACTTGTTCGGGCGCGAGCATTCGGATCAGGCCCACATCGTCCAACTCGACGCGCCGGGCCGGACTTTTTCCAGCCGCGACGGAGGCGAGACCGTCGGCGCGGTAGAAATCGGAGTCGATCATGTCCTTGAAGACACTCTTGAGGTTGAAACCATTTTTGGAAAAACGGAGCGCGATGGCTTCGATCTGTTTGCGCTGTTCCTGGTAGGCGCGGCGCTTCGCGTTGAAGAGCGGGTCTTCGAGATCTTTCGGTGGGAGCAGCACCTTGCGGCCCGTGAGAATGTAATTTACATGCTCGACCATTGCGACGGCGAAGCGCGGGTCTTTCGCGGTGCGTTCGCCGAGCCATTGCAGCGCGCGCCAGCGTTGCTCGACCGGCAGATCCTCGCCTTCGTAGCCGGGGCCGAACATGTCCTTGAACCAGCCGCCCTTGCGCTGTCCATACACGCCTTCGAATTTCCAGTAGTCCTGAAACAGCCCGGCGACGGGGTCGATGGTTTTGTGGCAGACCACGCATTCGGTGGCCTGCATCGTGGGGATTTCGTATTTCGCCGAGACGGCGGCGGCATCCGTCACGCGCGCGGCCAACTCCAGCACATCAATGCCGAGGAATTGGAGGAAATATACCCGGGCGCGCTGGCGGTTCCGGTTCGTCTCCGTGGTGGGGTAGCGTTTCAGATATTGGAAATTACTCAACAATCCGGCATGTGCATAGAAGCCCGTGGGCGAATCCTCGTCTTCGTCGCGGTTTCGGCCGACGAGTTTCTTGAGCTTCACCGGAATGTACTCGAACGGGTCTTCCGGATTTTTGAACTTCGGTTTCAACTCCTCGTAAACGCCGTAGCCGCGCGATGTGAAGGGCGTGACCATGATGTAATCCGCGGTTACGATTTCGGTAAAGGGCCGGTCGTTCCGGACGATGTATTCGATGAGTTTCATCGGCTCGCCGAGCATTGCTTTTCGATAGTCGCCGGAGAGTTTGTATTTGGCCTGAAGCCGTGCCTTTTCATCGGCAATTTTGCTCAAGTCGTATTTCTCGGTCCAGCCGCGCGTCGTGCTGAAATGTTCGTAGGAGAGGGCGTTTTCAGGAACGTCGTCGTAGCCGACGGTGAGGAAAATGTCGTTGAACCCTTCGCGCAGCCGTTCGTAGAAGGCGTCTTCTTTCATCACAGTGTCGAGCAAAGCTGGAAAGGCCTTGCGGCCCTGGCTGGCTCCGGCTCCGGCACCGCCGGCGGCGGCCAATTCGGCATCGGTTGGGAGACGGCCGGCCAGCGACAGCGTCACGCGCCGCAACAGTTTCTGGTTGTCCATCATCACGATGCCATCGAAGAACGGCGGCGCATTTTTGTCCTCGACCATTGCGCGCGCGAGTGCCGCTGCCGATGGCGGGACATGCAATCGAGTGACAAAATCGGCCAGCACACGATAGCCGGTCGATTCCAGTTTGAGCGCTTCTTTGCCGCCGTGTTTGAGTTTGCCAGTAGCCTTCAACAACAGGCGGGATTGTTCGCCTTCCTTCCGCCGCGCCATCTGCGCGAACGCGTCGCGGTTGTGCCGCAATACCTCGTCGCGGGCACCACCCAGGCTTCGTTCGGGATCCTGCAGCACGAATTCGCTGCCATCGTCCTCGGCTTCACCGCCGAGCTTGTGGCATTTCAGACAGGACTGCGCGCCGACCTTGACCCAGACTTCGTTCGTAAAAAAGCTGTCCGCGACCGCCGCGCATCCCGCGCCGCTGTAGGGCTTCTTTTCCTCGCTACCAGCAACGCCAATGGCGAGCAACGCCAGCGCCACGAGCACGGACAAACCGGAGCGGGTGCGATAGGTTGGGCAATGCTGGCAGGCGCTCGACAAAGTCTTGTCCTCCGGACGGCTCTTGTTGCAGTTAGTCGCTCCATTCCTAATTACCCCCGTACTGTACAGGTCGTGCATACGATTTTGCGTATATCGCATACCTTTTTGCGCACAACAACTTTCAACGGGCGGCGGTTGAAAGTATGCGTTGCATTCGCCGGCTTTTTTACTTAGACTTAATCGGCTCTAACGCAATTTATTTTTTAAAGGGGGATTTCGTGTTCAAATATTTTTTGACATCGGTCGCGTTGGGAGTATTGGGTCTGTTCATCGGTACGGCAATTGCCTGGACCGCTGTTTCGACTTGGACTTCACTGAGCACGAATTGGATTGCTTCAGCAATGATTTTTCCGATTTTTGGACTCCTCGGTGGTTTGGCCATCGCCGAGCCTCACGTGGCAGAGCACCGTGGAAAATTCCGCGCCGCTTTGACTCTCGCGGCGATGCCTCTCTGTGGATTTGGAAATTATCTCGCCTTCATCATTACCTCGCGCACCTGGTTCGGCGATCGTCTTCCGCCGGAGAGCCAGTCGCTGTGGTTCCAGCTTTTGCATCCAGACATTATGCCGACGTTTGTGCACAGCAGATCGACTGGCAGCTCTGGTCTTGAGCAGACGTGGTTGAGCAATTGTCAAATGATGTGGATGGCGATGTTGAAATCATGCGGCGTTTTCCTTGATGCCATCCACGAAACGAACAAGCTTGATCACGTCTGCCAACAACTCCGATTTATTTAATTTCCTCCAGCCTTTTGCCGCGCT
>JBBRQD010000212.1:0-5740 GCA_038227045.1 Planctomycetota bacterium | reverse complement strand
CGGTTTGCGCGGATCGGGAACCTGCTTGAAGGCATCGAAAAGCGAAATTTCAGCGGCAACACTCATTTTTCTGATCTCCTTTGAATAGAAGATCGGCTATTTCTCTACGAAAAATGAGGACTTTTGAAAGGCCCTGGATTTTAAGCCGAACCACAATAAATAAACAGGGCGGACAATGATCGGACCGTTGTTGGAGTGTCTCAGGAATCCGGTCACAAGTGCTTCCGAAACGAACGAATCTTTCTCCGTTTTCCGTTCGAGATGCAGGAGACGATTTTTTTAATCGCCACATCGCGCCGCAGCTGACTGTGATCGGCATCGCCATTCCCAGTGTTTTTCATGGACTTGAACCCAATATATTTAAGTTTGAACTTGACCAAACTCAAAAATCACAGACTCTCATAGAAGTCCGGTTATAAAAACAAGGCGAATCTTGGAGAGACCTATGAAAACGAAGACAACGCTCAGTCGATACGTGATTCAACTGGCCGTGGTTTCTATTGCTGGGATGCTTTTCCAATCTTTACGAGCGGCGGATATTCCCGCCAGTCTCGCGATCAAGAAGAGTGGGGATGGCGAAATCAGTATCCTTCCGATGCTTTCGCAGCCATCCGTCAAGAATGGCCAACGGGTCATTGTCACAGCCATCATTGAAGCGCGTCAAGGCATCCAACGCGTCTCCGCGGACATGGGCGGGATCGAGACACTTGAATTGACTCCTGACTTCCGAAAAGGCGGCACGGACGCCACCGGCCATCGCGGAATCTACAGCGCTGAGTGGGTCGGGCATGGGTTGGAAGAAAAGTACTATACGGTGGCAATCAAGGTTATTGATAAATCCGGGCACTCCCTCGCCGACCGCTCGGTTCAGTTTTCCGATCCTATCGCCGGATTCAATACTGTCGGCACACAGGGCTACCCCCAGGCCGGGATGCAGCACATTTTCGGAACGACCGGTTATTTGAACGCGGCGGAATCGACACCGCCCACCGGGGTCATCAATGCCGCGGGCGCGGTGGTTTGGGCGTCCAATTCCGGGGGCGCTGCAGCGGTGCTCATAAAATATGCTGAAAATGCGCCAGCGGCGCTTCCGACCCATCAGAACCAGTCCATCTTGAATGCGTACGCTCAAATCGCCAGTTCGGTTTACGACCCGGTGACCGATACCGCACTTTTCGCAACAAACAACAGTCCCGCTCAGATTTACAAAGTCACCGTGGGCACGGCAACCGGCACTTTGGGAGTGGTGGGTTACCCAATCACGTTAAATTCCGGTGAAAATAATCCATCCACCGCGGTGTGGGATTCGACTACATCGACAGCCTTATTCGGATGCACGAATACCGTCGTAAAAGTCGGTCTGGGAGCGGTCAATTCGACGCCGGTACGCATTGGCGCCTTGCCCATTCCCGAAGCCGGTGGCGACACCCTCACCGGCGCGATCGTGGTTAACAATGGCGAAGCGCTATTTGGCCTCACCTCATTCGTCGGATCCGTCTTTAAAGTGACCATCGGAGCAGCCAATGCCGCCCCTGCACGTGTCCCGGGTGTGCTGACATTCAATACCGGTGAATTTGGAGGCAGTGGAATGCCCAGCGTCTTCGAGCCCAGTCAGAATGAAGCAATGTTCGTCCTGAACACGAACCCCACCACAGTCGTGAAGGTAAACGCTGGCGCCCAGGGCGCACTACCGACGCGCGTCAGTGCGGTTCAGTTCCCCAACGTCTCGCCGCCTGAATATGGATTTGGCCCGGTTGTGTACGATCCAAGCAACAAAGTTGCAATAGTTTTGTGTGGGCAAAGCGAATTCGTCAAAGTTGCCATTGGCGCTGCGGGTTCGGCCCCCACGCGGCAAGGGGTCGTCTCTACCACTGGTATCCCCAGCGGCGCTTTTTACGGTGCCGGAGTCATCGATACAGCCAATTCAGTTGCAATGTTTGCCGGGTCTGGTGCCCCGTTTTCCGTCTTTAAAATTGCTGTTAATGGCCCTACGGGCAATCCCACTCTGGTCGGTGGCGCGGGCGCTCCCGGTATCAGCGGCGAAAATGGCCCGCAGTCCGCCGTCTTCGATCCCAATACGGGTTATGCTTTACTTGGGGCCTATTCACAAGTGTCTCAGGGAGGCATTGTGATTAAGGTCGCGATGAACGGCACCACCAGTCCGCCCGTCCGGGTAGGCTCGGTATTAGTGTTTGGTCCCGGTGGCAACGAACTGCGTTCTGCCGTTTATGATCCGGCACAACAAGAAGCATTGTTTGCCAGTACCTCTGCGTTCATTCACAAAATTGCCATGAACTCTGGCCCAGCGGCGCCCACACTCGTAGGCACCATTTCAACCACTTCAAATCAGGACGATAGCTACCTTTGTTCGGCCTACAGCGCTACGCAGAAGGAAGCGCTGTTTGTCACCAACCGGGTGCCCGGCCGCGTCACCAAAGTTTCCATGAACGCCAGTGGGGTCGCGGCGACTCTGGTGGGGTCGACGATCTCCTTGGCCGCTGGCGAAGATAATCCAATTAGCATCGCTCTGGACGATGTCAACAAGGTCGCGTTAATCGGTACCCAGACGAATCCTGGCATAGTTGTTAAGGTTGGGCTGGGCGCTGCCGGAGTAGCGCCCTCCAGGCTCAGTGCGCTGCCTCTGAATTCCGGTGAAAATAGTCTCACCAGTGCTGTTTTCGATTCCGTCAATGGAGTGGCTCTTTTTTCGGCTGCAGGTGCCGGTGTGGATTCGATCATTAAAGTAAACCCCAACGGGAGTGGAGCGTTGGTGCCGGTGCGCGTTTCCTCGATTGTTCTAAATGCGAACGAAACAAACATGACAGCGGCGGTCTACGACCCCATCAACAAGGTGGCACTGTTTTCAAACGACGCGGGCGGCAATTCTTCCGTGGTCGTGAAAATCGACCCTGGGACGGTGGCCGCGACGCCACTACGGTTGGGGGCTTTTACGGACGGTCCGGCCGAAATTCAGATGCACGCCGGCGTTATAGATCCCGTCAATGGCCTGGCCTATTTCTTTTCGCACGGCGGAGTCGGAGATTTTGCGCCCATCATTACCGTCAGTTACACGAACCGCTTCCTGACCTACGGCACTAAATTCACAATGCCCGAGCAAGGAGTTGTCAACGATGTCCACTTTTTCTCACATGTCGCAGACGGAAATGTGCGCTTGGGAATTGTCAATCCGCCCGGAACAATTCTGTGGCAGTCCGCCTCCATGCCCAATGTTGCCGGCGCCGAGGTTGTTGCAACAATTGGCAGCGGGTCGCCCACGAGTCTGACGCTCACCGCCGGCACTTATTATTTGGCATATATTACGGATAGTCTCAAGCCTGTCCCGAGTTACACTCCTGGCGTCGCCGGAGATGGTTTTGTGAGCAGCGGCCCGCAAACGCTCGCACTCGCTGTCAGTTCGCCATTTATTGTTACAATTCCAACCGCGGATAAATATACTGAGTATCTCAACTATACAGCCATTTCGCCCATTTCTATCACGGCAGCAGCGAACGCGGCTCCCAACCCGGCCAACGTCAATCAAACCGTTGCGTTTTCAGTGACGGCCACCGGCACCAATCCGCCATTAAGTTATTCGTGGAATTTCGGCGACGGTTCAACCGCCGCAACCGGAGCCAGCGTCAATCACGCATACGCCAGTGCCGGAATGTTCACGGCTAAAGTCACTATCACCGATGCATTAAACAACACCTCAAGCAGCCAGGTGATTGTGACCGTAAACGCGTTGCCACCGCCGCCCATGGCGTTCACCAGCACACCTAGCGCAGTCCCGAATCCCGCGGGAGTCAACCAAAGTGTGACGTTCACAGCCGCAGCCAGCGGCGGGACGGGGGCGTTGACATTCTCCTGGACATTTGGGGATGCATCCGCCCAGGCCACCGGCGCGAGCGTCGTTCACCCCTACTTGACATTGGGAACATTCACCGCACACGTAACCGTTACGGACACCGCCAATAAATCGGTTGGAGCGGACGTGGTCGTAACAGTCAAAGCACCCGTCGTCGGCACCGGCAACGACAGCGATGGCGACGGTTTCTCGGACGCGTTCGAAAACGCGGTTGGAACAAATCCAAACGACGCGTCCAGCACGCCAACCGGGCAGCCCGCCACCGCGGGAACACTTATGCCGCTGACCGTTACCAAACCAAAGATCAAGTTAAATTTCGCGAAGCCTGGAACATCCGACTCGATTTCATTCTCCGGCACCCTGCCCGTTTCGGCCGGTTTCAAACCGAGCGGCGCAATGGTTTCCCTCGACGTGGGTGGCGTGGCAAAAATGTTGCCGCTCAATGGCAAAGGTAGTAATTCGGTGAAGGTCACGATTAAATCGAAGAATGGCATCGTCGCGGCGCAGACGGCGAAATACGCAGTTACGTTCAAGAAAGGTAATTTTGCCGCTACGCTGGCGAGTTTCGGACTGACGAAAGTGGTCGGGCCTGCCAAGACGGTGAATGTACCGTTTACCGTAATTTTTAATAACACGGTATTTCAAGCCACGCCTGCACTGAACTACACCGTATTGATGAAAGGGAAATCGGGCACGGCAAAATAGTTGTCGCGTGGTGTCGGACAACTGAATCCAGCCGCCATCGCTGACGGCTGGATTTCCGGTCGCGGTAGGGACGGCCCTCACGGCGTCCTGTTCAATTATTGAATTTGTTGCGTAAAATCGCGATGATCAACGGATTGAAGAGCGCGCGGTCACGATATTTTTTCTGCCTCTTCACTACCATCTCGCTGCGGCGTGAGTTCCTTTCTGTCCTATTCGTATTTCAATGAGCTGAAAATCTGTCCGCACATCACCGCGCTTGCCCTGCGCCACCTTGCCATCGTTACTCGCGATGGAATGGAACCTCGATCCGCAGCGCCCGTGAAATGATCGCGTTAATTTAAATTGCGCGTAATAATTCCACCACCACATCTTAATTTGCAGTCGGTTGACTGAAACGTCTCATTGCTTGGAAAAAATCGACATGAACGGAAATGTATTGCTGATGGCCGCCGTCATTACGTTGAATTTAATTCACGTCGGCGCCTTCGTCTGGACGTTGCTGGACCGTTCGCGTTTCTGGATCATTCCGGGCACGAATGCGTTGTTTGGCGGCGGCGTTTTGCTGTATTGGATCTGGTGCATATCAGTCGCCGGAATGGATGTGCTTGACGACCGAATAAAGATGCTGCTTGTTTTCGAAGCGGTCCTGATCGCGTTGTTTGCGTTCGGATTGAAATACAAATTGCTGCTACTGAAAATCGGAAGCAGTGTTGGCTTCGGAATTCATTTTCTGTTTCTGATTGCCGCGCTGCTCTTCTGTTTTACATATAAGGCACGAATGATGTAGTGTGTCGTGTCCGGCGGGAACGGCGAAAATGGTTCGCAAGCGGACAAGTATATGGTTTCAAAGGACGGAGTTTATCGAGCGCTTCCGGTCACAGTTTCCATTCGTCAACAACGCGACCAACGTCCACGCTGACGATCTGATCGCCCGCCGTCAGCATCGCGGGAAGTGGTAGTGCGCGGGTTCAGCTACAAACCATAGTGGCTGCATCGATGCAAGCTTTGGCGAGGCATTCAACGGTGTGGGTTGATGAACGACAATTATAATTCCCCCTGACGGCAAGTAGAATTCCCGGCTTTTTAAGGCGGGATCGGCCAATCTGTTTCCCTGCAAATCAGGGGGGCGGAATGGTCACAGATCGACAGGTGAAGAGAATGATGGATGTT
>JBBRQD010000211.1:0-5930 GCA_038227045.1 Planctomycetota bacterium | reverse complement strand
TACCTCCACCGGAGATCGTTACCGCCGTGGTGGACGGCAGATTTCCAGGGATCACCGAACCGCTTCCAAAATACTTGGCGATGAGATACGCCTCTGTTTTAGCGTTGTCTGCCGCGTTCAGGATGCCCGGATAAATCAGCAATTCGGCGACATCGCAGTCGGACCTTTCACCGCAACAACCTGACCCGTTTAGTTCCAAACCATTGGGCGGAGTCGTGCCATTTGTGTTTGACGTTAAGTTTTGCACGGTGGACGCCCGGTCGTCGAACACGGCGACCGTACTGGGAATTCCGGCACCGCTTATCGTGCCTTCATACATGTGGGGTTTAGTGTCGGGTGGCAGACCATTGCCTGGGCTGCCGTTGCCGTAGACCCAGCCTTCAAAATAGAAACGGTCTATTTGACCGCCCCAGAAACCAAACAACCAGTTCGTACCCGTGGACGAAATAACGCGTGCATTCGAGCCGCCAGTCAAACGCGCGACCGCGAAAACCGTAATTGGAGCCGGGTAGTTGGTAGTGTTTGTCATCGTTTGGCTGGTGTTGAAATGGACCACCGACTGCCCGTTAATGGCGTTGGGCGTATAGGTGCCGGTTCCGACGACGTTGTCCGAACCCGTTTCGCTTCCCCAAGTCGTAATCGCATTTCCCCCACCTATGTTCATCTTTGTTGTGTCGTTTGCGTTCAGCCAAACACTGGCACCTGGCGCGGGCTGCGCGCTGGCCAGTTTCAACGTACCGCCGGTTATGGCCGTCGCGCCTGCATAGGTATGGGTATTCTCAAACGTCAGGGTGCCCGTTCCGGCTTTGGTGAAACTACCCGGCCCGGAGAGCACGCCGCCATAGGACGTAGTGGACGGATTGATCCCGCCTCCTACCGCCAAGGTGATTGCAGCCGCTCCCGTGTCCTGCAATGCGTTGTTGCTCGTGCCTGTCAGGCCGCCGATGTTGAATGTCGCTCCGGCAATGGGCGCGAAGTTCAGCAAATTGTTGGCGTTCAACGTCACGGTGCTGTTTTGAAGCGCGTTGGTATTGGCGAGTTGCAATTTACCGGCCGAAATGGCCGTCGGACCCGCAAACGTGTTGGCACCGCTGAGCGTCTGCGTTCCCGTGCCAACCTTGATCAAACCCGCCGTTGCGTCCGCCCCGTCGATCACGCCCGAGAAATTTGTCGAGGTGTTGTCGTTGCCGAGAGTCAGCGTGCCGGTACCGAGGTGGACCTGTGCGCCGGTCGGATTTCCGGCGGCATCGGCCAGCGAGCCAATTGTGGGAATGGTGCTATTCACATCGAGCACAGTGTTGGTGTTCATGATCACAGGCGTGCCAAAGGCCAGAGCGCTGGGAAGCTGATTGAACCGGATCTCTGAAATACCCGTGTAGTTGTCGGCGGTTCCGAAATTGCTCGTGACATACATCAGAAGGTATCTGCCGGTGACGGGCGTGGCAAACGTGTAATCGGCGCCCGGATCAGCACCCGCGCCCGACGCTCGAGCGAAGGTGAAATTTTGCGCGAGCGTGCCGCCGAACGTGTCGTATGGGCCATTTTGTGCGGGCATGGAATTGAGGACATAAATACCCGCGGTCTTTACGCCGCGGCCTGGATTGCCGCCCCCTTCGTTGTAGTTCCAGAGCCGGAACGAGCCTATCGTCGTGACGCTGCCCAAATCGAACGCAATCCACGTATTGACATTGCCGTTGCTCAACCACATCTGGCCGGCCGGGTTGGTTCCGGCCGTGGACGCGGGAGTCACTGGATTGTTTGGAGTCATGCCAGTCCCGTCAATTGCGTGAACAGGCGCCCGGTCATCACCGGCATAAAAACTCTGAGAAGTGGCCGATGTGGGGATCAGGTAATCCGTGGAAACAGTTGAAATTAATTTCACCGTGCCCACGTCGATAATCGTCGAACCCGCATAGCTGTTGCTTCCGGAAAGCGTCAGCGTTCCCGAACCGATCTTGCGCAGATTGCCGGGGCCCGTCAGGCTTCCGTTCGAGGTGACCGTGTTGGCGCCTGTATCGATCGTATCCGTACCCGTGTCCAACGTAATACCGCGATCGGTCGCGCCGTTGGAAAGGATGCTCAGCGTCGCATTTTTAAGCCGTAGATTGACCGAGGCATTGGAGGAAGCGCCTAGCGAGCTGGCAACCCCGCCATCCGCAATTGCCTGAACAAACAAAAATGAATTTGTAACACTTGTGCCGCCTGTGTAAGTATTGGCCGGGTTAAAGAAGTCAACTTCGCCTCCACCTCCACCAGTAATATTCAGTGTGCCCGCACCGCTGAGTATCCCGTTAAACCCAATACCTTTTCCCGCGCCAACTCCATTTGCGTTAATTGCGGTGACACCGTTAAATAAAATGTTGGCGTTAATGCTTTGATATGCGGCAGCGGGGTCAAGTGTTATGTTTGCGCCGCCGCCCGCAAAGCTCAATCCCGTCCCCGTACTGTCGGCGACAGTGAACGAAGTGCTTGCCGCCGCGCTGTAGGACAATGCATTCAGGCTGAGGTTGGGGATGTCCATATTAGTTGGCATCTGGCCGGCGCTGGTCAGAATCACGTAGTCGGAATTGGCTGGAATGCGGCTCAAATCCCAGTTGCTAGGATCGCTCCAGTTTGAATTTTGGGGCGCAGAGTTGCCGGTCCACGTCAGAGAGATTGAAGCGGCGTCGTAGAACAAGCCGCTTGGCAAGCCTCCGGGCACAGTGGCGGTCTGGCCGCCCGCTGTGGTAATTGTCACAGTCGCGGCACCGGGGCGGCCCGCGTCGGCCGGGGACGTAAAGGAGATGGTCGTCGGATTGACGACGGAGAAATTGGGCGCGGTTCCCGGATTGGTAAATGTTCCGAGCGTCAAATTGTTTGTGTCTTTGACGACCAGGGTGAGAACAGTCGGATAGAAATTAGTGCCAGTCAGTGTCACGGGACTTCCGCCGAGAACCGGCATGACCGAAGGATTTGAAATTGCGGTGCTGACGGTGATGGGCAATTCGCCATAAAAACCGCGCGCCGTGCCGTCAGACGAACCTTGCGGAATGTCTTCTTTTGCGAAGGTCGGACCCTGCCAGCGCACAAAATTGTTGTTGCCTCCGCCGCCTTCGGAGTACTGTACCACGAACCGATGCCGGCCCGCTTTCAAACCGATGGTCCCGAAACGCTCCGTGGTGCCTTGTGCGAAATTGTTGCGCACCACGGTAACACTGCTGTTCGGGTCGCCAATGACGAAATAGGTGCCATCGTCTGAAGCCGTAAATAGGGTATAAACGCCGTCCACGGGAACGTTCAGGAAGCCCGCGTATTCGATGGAGAAATTGTCCGTTGGATTGGGTGGAGCGGAAACGCCGTCTGGCAAAAACGGATTGCTGTTGAATTGCATGGTATTGATGAATCCCGACTTGGTCGGAGCTATCACGGGGATGCTGTACGCCAGCGGCAGGATCGCAGTATCCGTTAGCGCTCCCTGATTGCCGGTGAAAGGCAATACCGGGCCAATCTGAGCATCGTGAAAATAACGGTAGTGAACCAGGTTCTGGAAGTTCGTGTCGTTCTCCGGCACGCGGAAAGCATTGTAGGTGTAGGCGCCGCCTATGAATCCGTTCAACGCGTGGACCGGCGCAATGTTGCTCGGATTCGAATCCGCCGTGACGATAATATCATAGGGACCGGGGAGTGTGTTGGCCAATTGAGGCGGGACCGTACAGGTGATCGACGTGTCGGTGCCGGATACAGCAGTCGCCAGTTGCACGCCGCTGGGAGCAACTCCCAAGGGATTAATTCCGAGCGTCACGGTGCCAGAAAATACATTCGTGCCGGGTGCAAAGCCGCTTCCCGTAATCGTAATGACCGTATTCGCATTGTACGCACCGGTTGGCGGAGCGACGCTGGTGATCACAACCGGAGTGGCGGTGTAGGTGTAGCCATTAGTCAATGTAAGGGTGCCGTTCGTGCCTGTATACACGAGATCGACATCGCCCAAAAATCCAGCCGGCACCGATGCCGGTACGGTCAACGTCACGACCTTCGCATCGGTTGAGGTGGTCGTTGCAGTCACCGGTGCGGCTGTGCCAAAGGAATACGTGGCGCCAGGCAAAAGACCACTCCCAATGATTGTCACCACATTTCCGCCTGCGGCAACAGCGTTGTTGACCGTCACACTGGTAATTGCGGGGACCGACAATTCACCGCTCACGGCGAACAGGGCGAAATTGCCGGTACCTTGCACCGTGATCGAGGCAATTTGCTTGGCCTGATCGACTCCGGTCAAGCTGATGTCTTGTTCGAACAGGCTAAGCCGCCCTGTGTAAGGATTGCCCGGATTGCCAACAGCGTCGTTTCGCTGGACCAAGCCGATGTTCGTCAAGGCGATTGATGAATTGGGAGCGGTATCTTGGGTCCAGTCGGGAACAAAAATGTTTGAAAATGTGGTCGTCGATGAATCGTTGAAAGTCAGTTTAACCGTCATGTTTGAAGTCTGGCTAGTGCTGAGAAAACTGAGCGTCTTATAGCGGGCGGGGGAAACAAGTGGCAAGATGCCGCTGCCAACGCCGCCCCGCACCACATTGTTGCCTGTGTAGGGCTGCAGTTGAAACGTCACGTTGGGATTGATCGCACTGACGAACGAAGGGGCACCGACAGGCAACCCCTGCGTGGTTGTGTGATTTGTGGTGTTGAGTCCCATCTCGTAAAACACCCAACTGCCCATATCGATCGTTGTGGTCGCGCTGGGATCGGGATTCCCAGCCTCGGCGACCAGATCTTGATTCCAGCCACCCGTGAACACAATGGGTTGCGAGGGGGTCGCGGCAAAGGACGGCAGCATGAATGTCAGCGCGGCACACGCAAAAATCCACGCGGCTACAGTTAGATTGCGATTTTCGGATGGGAACTTTACACGCATTGGCAAGACCTCGCATTTAAACGGTAAACTTGCACGGAACCGAACCCTAAAGAGCGTCTGCTAAAATCTCCGCATACTAAACTGCTTTAATGTGTGCACCTCGTTTGAATTTGCCTTACAGGAAAAATATGTCCGCACCGTTTTCATAGAAATTTTTCTATCTCATGCATTTTTATATATACCCTGTTATTGCTTTGAATTGAGGTATCATCATTATTAAAAATTACCATAAAATTCATACTTAATATATAACTAACACACATTCTTCATTTCGTATTAACCGCCTGTTCATAATAATACAATGCGGCATTACGAATTCAAAATATAAATATGGCATAATGTTCATTTTCCGTCTCTTACTGCGAACTTCATGCCTTATCTCCTCTGAAGTACACACACTTTGACCCGAACAAAAACCGCACGTTTTTTCAAGATCTATATTGCGGATTGACTACCCAGCTCTTTTCGCCTATATTTTGAGTCGGTGAAATTCAATGCCGTCAGCAGGGCAATTCGTGTAAACAGACTTGTAGACGAGCGTGTAAACGGCAATAGCCGTTCTTGTATGTCAATTATATATATAATTTAGCAACAGGAGCGTTGGCAGAGTGGTCGATCGCGATGGTTTTGAAAACCATTAACGTTGCAAGACGTTCGGGGGTTCGAATCCCTCACGCTCCGTTTGAATAAAATGACGTATCTCTCTAAGCCGTCGAAGATTGCGCGAACATAAATTTTCAGCGAAAGAGCCCGTCTGCGCTGGGTCTGCACATCTCAGTTTTTTCAGTTACACCAGCGGACATCGAATGGGGTGTTCTGGCCACTTAAATCTGATCTCGCTTCGGTTCCGGAGCTCTATGAAATTCATCTTCGCCCTATTCACTTTCCACTCGTTCTGTGTAATGCTCCGGTGAAGTACATGTCAATGTAATGTAGGCGCACCGCACCGGTATCCGGGAATGATTACCGGCTGGGGAAGTATTCAGGAATTGGGATGGGCGGAATTTCGGGGAGGATGTCTTCCATCAATGTGACGGTG
>JBBRQD010000210.1:0-5957 GCA_038227045.1 Planctomycetota bacterium | reverse complement strand
TCGCGATCTTAATCCACATCGCCCATGCCGGGTCGAACCGCGGGCCGTCAAGCGGCGTCCCAAACAATACGATTTACTCAACCAACCCCGCGCAGTCCTGAGGGCAAAACTCTTGAAAACGGCTTAACTATGTGCCATTCTGGACTGTCCCTTGAATTTGGCAGAAGAACAAAAGTGTTGTCTTTGATGCGCAGTCCGCTTATTAAAGGGGACCGATTTGTTGCAGAATGAGCAGTCCCGGAGTCCTGAAATTCAGGGCGAACGTTTGCCGGTACCGGTGATTTCCCGGACGGTTATCGCGAAATACGTGCCTGTCCCACGAAAATTTCCGATTGCCAAAGTGTGTTTATTGGTAATGGACCAATTGGGATGCAAGGCAACGTTTTGGTAATTGGTATTCATTTCTGTCACGAGTTTGTCTGCGACAAACACCGAAACTTTACTCCTGCGGACTTTAATAACCACTTTGTATTTTTTCTTGGCTACGAATGTAAACGCACGAGTCGTCTCATTGGCGTTGGCGTATTTTCCGTCTACGAGTTCAAAGCCGGCGTAATCACTTCCATCGTTCGATCCCATGCCCAATTCGAATTGATTGCCTCCACCGACTAGAATCCATGTGAGAAGTCCGCCGGTAACACTGACCTCCGTAATGAGGTCGTATTCTTCGGGCGGGAGGTAAGCCAACTGCAGAATGCCCACGTTTGGATTATTCGCAACTAAAGTTCCGTTTTCCGGTTTCCAACCGCCCGTGATGCGATCACGGGTGAGATCCAATGTGCTTAACAGATCAATCGTTTTCCGTGGAATTGAGGCTTCCGCATCATCGATTCGCTTTTCAATTTTAATTTTTCCTATCCCGTTCATCGATGGAAGAGCTTTATTGTACCAATAAAGTGCCCGTACACGGTACAGATTCTTGTCGTCCTTATCGAGCGATTTCTCTCCCAAGTCCCACCACGCATCAGCCAAGCCGGTTTGCGCTGCGCCCTCTGGCGGCGCGGATTGTTCGCGCTTGGCGAGATCACTCAACGCGTCATTTTTCGATTTCTCGATCATTTTAAACGCCCTGTCCTCGTCGCCGACCGAAAGATAATATTTGCCGACCGCCAGATTAGCCGGGGCATCCTCGGGATTGTCGATCAACAGTTTCATGAACGAAGCCAGTTTCGCGAGCTTTGGATCTGAGGCTTTTACGATGGCGCTCAATTGCACTTTTCGGAAATCTTTGAAATCGCTTTCATAACCGTTCATGAGTTTATCGAAAAAAGGGAGGAGGCAATTCATGTCGCCTGCCTGCGCAGCGACAATGGCGGCTTGCGTCAGCAAGACATACCGGGACTCAGAATCGTTGGCAGGTCCGTCCGCTTCTTTATCCAGTTTTGCCGCGAATGCGAGTTTGTCTTTCGATGTGGTCTTCGCGAAATCCGCCTTATAAATTTCCCGAATGGTCTTCTCGATCTCTTTTTGCCGGGCGGGAGTTGGAAGCGGAACTTTTTTTCCTAAAGGCACTGCGGGCGTAGGGGCAGGATCGTTGACCGCGGTTCTTGATCCTGTTTTTTCGAGCGTGATTTCCTTGAGGCTGCGGTCCTGTGCCTGGAGACTTAAATCGGAGCCTTTGAAGCGATCCGCAATTTCATAGAAACGGATCGCAATCAGCAGATGTTCGTCGGGGTTTTTCTTCGCAAACTGGTCGGCGCGGTCGAACCATTTCGGAGCGTCATCAACCTTCGGCGCGGCTTTTTCCACTGCGGCGAGTTTGCTGGCGACGGCGTCTTCGCCTCCTTTGGTGAATTGCTCAATGTCGGCCAGCGTCATCTTCTTCTTGCACCAATACAAAAACGAATTCACCTCGACGTTTTTTTCTTCGTTGCCGGCTTCGCCATACAACGCGGCGGCTCTGACGAAGAATCGTGCGGCATCGACGATTGCGCGCGGATTGGTCTGCGAATCTTTGAGCGCGGCGATGCCTTTTTCGCGGACTTCATCCGCGTCTTCGGCGTGCAACGTGACGGTGTGCGCGATGAGCACGACGAGAGTCAGGAGGGTGACGCAACGCATAGGTCGCAACTCCAAGAATTTGGGAACTCGGGCAGAAACAAATAGTGCAGCGTGTAAAATATCTTAAGGGCGTGTTTTTGGCAATTGAAATCGCGGGGGCGTTTGCACGTGTTCGGAAAGGATGGTGTCCAAGGTTAATTGAGAATTGGCATTGAGCACAAACGGCCGTAGCCAGGCCTGCACTTCGAACGATTCACATTCCAGCAGAATTCCCGAACGGTGAATGTCAGACAGCATCGCGTCGCCCCAATCTTCCAATGCCGCGATATTTTTGCGTTGACGCTGATTAAGACGGTCGCGGTATTTGTCATGATTACGATTTAGTATTTGACGCGCCTCCCCGATATTTTCCGGATTATCTGTAAATTACCGCATGGGAGTCAATGTAAAATCTCGCATATACCAACCTTCAAATTCGTCTCCCGAAACCGTGATGCAACTTTGCGGATATTTACCCGACCAAGATATTTCGGGGCCGCTGTCCAGTCGTGCTCGAATTGAGCCCGGCAGCACTTTAACTACTAATGAATGCCAGTCTTTATCAATGGTTGCCAAATCAACCGTTTTTGTTCCGGATGGCCGTTTGTCCAGATCTCCCACCGAGAATCCCTTTTGCCACTTGTATGCCAGACAAACCCCGTGACCAGATAGGATGTCTGGCTTTTCTTCAAACACGATTTGTACTCCACCCCGTGGCGCGAGTCTAAATGTCATATTTAGAGTAAATGCGCTTACTCCGTTAGGGATGGGATATGACCACCCCAAATCGGGACCACCGCCTCCAACGCCGACGAGTTGTACCCCCTCTTTTCCAAGAGAGGCCCAGGTGCCGCGTCCGACCAAATCCTTCCATTTCCCGCGTTCGTGTTCACGCAACAAATTAATTGGGCTCAAAGGTTCTCTCGCGGCGAACTCTAAAATGCGTTTTTCCACTTTGGCTTTTGCCAAACCGTTAAGTGTAGACGAACCACGATCATATAAGTCAACGGCATGACCTTGTATCGAGGTCTTTAGTGCCACAGATAATTTGTCTCCATAATCCCACCATCCATCACCCGTTCCGACCGGATCAGTACCACCGACATCCTTCTCAGCCAGCTCTTTTAATTTGACATCGTTCCCTTTCGCGAGCAACGGGAGACCGCGGCCCCATTCGCGTTTTGTGAAACAAAAAAACTTTCCAGCCGTCAGACTCGCGTCTGGATCATCGGGCTTTTCCTTCAGTATGGATTGAAAGGTCTTTACTTTTGAGAATTCGGTCTGAATTAAACGAATTTCTTTTGCGCGAGTTTGCAATTGCGTAACCAACGATATGTCTTGCGCCTTGCGTGCAACGGTGTCTGCCGTTGTGATCATCTTCAGCGCCGCGTCGTAATTGTCGGAGACGACCGAATCTTCGACGGCGACGAGATAGGCATGAGCGAGTGCCGTTGCCTGTTCGGTTGAGGTAGCTGCTATCCCCACTTTTGCCAGCGCGTCGGCCTTCAGCGCACCTGCGTCAATCTCGAATGCTACGGCCAACGCGTCGATGGCTTTCACCGCAGTCTCGGCATCGCCAGTGGATGCCGCTGTCGCACTCGCTTCCCTTAGTAGCACATACAGCGCTGGCATGTCATTTTTGGTGTCGAAGGCCTGCTGAAGTAATTTGCAGCCGAACGCTTTGCGGTCCTCGGCGCTGCGTTTGGCGTAGTCGTCCTTAAAAATATCTTTGATGGTTTTTTCCGCATCCTTTAGTTTCACCTGGCTGGGGACCGCTTCACGGACAACATTCGTGACGGCGGCACTCACTGCAGGCGGCGCAGCAACTTCCGGGCGAGGGGCCACATTCGGCGCCTGGATACGTTGCATCTCATTGAGACTGCGCTCAATCGCTGCATGGCCAGTGTCGGTGCCCTTGAATCGGTCGGCGACTTCAAAATAGCGGATTGCAATTAGTAAATGTTCGTCGGGGTTCTTCGTCGCGAATTGGCCGGCGCGGTCGAACCATTTTTGCGCATCGTCGGCTTTCGGCGCTGCTTTTTCCACTGCGGCGAGTTTGCTGGCGACGGCGTCTTCGCCGCCTTTGATGAATTGCTCAATGTCGGCCAGCGTCATCTTCTTCTTGCACCAATAGAGGAAGGACTTCATCTCGACGTTTTTTTCTTCGTTGCCGGCTTCGCCGTACAATGCGGCGGCTCTGACGAAGAAGCGTGCGGCATCGACGATTGCGCGCGGATTGGTCTGCGAATCTTTGAGCGCGGCGATGCCTTTTTCGCGGACTTCATCCGCGTCTTCGGCGTGCATAGTGACGGTGTGCGCGATGAGCACGACGAGAGTCAGGAGGGTGACGCAACGCATAAGTCGCAACTCCAAAGAATATTGGAACACGGGCAGAAACAAATAGTGCGGCGTGTAAAATATCTTAAGGGCGTGTTTTTGGCAATTGAAATCGCGGGGGCGTTTACGGCAGGAAAGCCCGCGCCGGTGACGGAACTACAATCTGCACCGTTGCAGTACAGCCCAACGCTTTCTTCAGGCCTTGTTGGACTTCTCGACCTTTGATTCCATGATCTTGCCCGCCTTGAACCTCACAACTGCCCTCTCGGGAACTGTCACTTTGGCTCCCGTTCGCGGATTACGAGCCGTGCGCCCTCTGCGCAAGTAAACCTCGAACACGCCAAAGTTGCGCAACTCGAATCGTTTCTCTGTGGCCAAAACGTCAATGATTCCATCCAACGTCAATTGCACGATCTGCCTCACTTGCTGCTGCTCAGAGTATGTTTCCTGAGCGATCTTTATGACTATTGATCCGTGCGCAAGTAAAGCGACTACCTAAAGGAACAAAGGTAGCTGTGTATGTTGAATGAAAGATCGTAGTAGATTGGGCTGGCGAGATAACGTTCGAAATTCGTCGGCCAGCCTTTTCCTGAGTATGGCTGTGTTTTGGGCGGCGAAATTCGGCAGGCGCGAGTACTTGGTATGTTGCCATACCAGTTCCTCGGGGTTCAATTCGGGCGCGTACGCCGGAAAACGTTCCGTCTCGATTTCGGGATGGTCTGCCAAATAGTCGCGGACTTCGTCGGCGCGATCATGGATGTTGCCGCGATCCCAAACGATTGTCAGCGGACCGCGGACATGCTGATGAAGTTGGCGTAGAAAACGGACTGTGTCGCGAGCGTTGGCGTTGGCATCGTCCCCCAATAGCGTGACGTACAGATTGAGGCGCTGCTGCTTGGGGCTGACTGTGATCGCGCCGATGGCCGAAATTCTGTCGTGCCGATCCCACGCTTTCAAAATCGGCGTTTCACCGCACGGCGCATACGTCCGCCTCACGGTCGGGTTGAGCATGTAGCCGGATTCGTCCAGGAAGACCAGAGTTGCGCCTCGGTCTTGGGCTTTTTTTTATGAGCGGGAATTCTTCTTGCTTCCAACGTTCGATTTCGATTTCGTCGCGTTCGCGTGCCTGACATTCGGGCTTTTGGCTGCTCCAGTGCAGAATCTTCTTCAGGATTTTGCGCACATGGGCGTCATGATACTGAACGCCAAAGTACTGCTTAATCAGGGCGACCACGCGCTTGGAAGTCCATAATTCATTGGGCCAAGCGTGAGCCTTCGCGCCTTGTCCGAGGAGAAACTCCAATTCGTGAAGTTGCGCTTCACTCAACTCCCGAGGCGCGCCGGGAGCCGGGATGGCATTCAAACCATCCGGCCCGCTTCGTGCCATGTTACGCCAGCGATAGAGCGTGCCGCGATGCACACCGAGAATCTCGGCGATCTTTGTATGGGACTGGCCACTATTCATCAAGTCGACGGCGCGGCGCCGCCGTCGCTCGAGTTCTTCTGTTGTGCCGTGAGGTCGCATGTATACATTATCGGCACTCAAGACTAGACTCTTTAATTATGCACGAGTCAATAAG
>JBBRQD010000209.1:0-5959 GCA_038227045.1 Planctomycetota bacterium | reverse complement strand
GAGACATCGCCCGTCGTCAAAATAACGGATCGACTCTTGCGTTGCTTCGATGACGATTTGGTCGCCGCTGGACTGGCCAAGCGTGTCGTGGTCGTGATCGATGGGAAAAAGAAATCGAAAATTGAGAAGCGCGATGCAGCGGGTCGCGTGCTCGACCTTCATTCGCTCAGACATACTTTTGGGACGCGATTGGGCCGGATGCCGGGAGTTGATCCAAAGAGTGTTCAGACGCTGATGCGCCACAGTGATCCGCGCATGACGTTTGGCGTTTACGTTCACAGCGATAAGGCAAGACTGCAAGCGGCGGTTGAGCAACTCCCCACTATTGGCACCGCGACCGTTTCCTCCTCGACAGACATGTCCCAAATTGCATAAGACACGATCCGTCAAATCGCATCAGCGAAAAGGGTACGAAGCAAAAGAACAAAGGGTTACGGGGGAGTCTTGGACGACGACACCGCGACAACCACACGGAAGGGCCACTCGCGTGCGTCCGCGGCAAGTGAGGGCACCGTGACGGTCAGAAGGCAGCACATGGCGAACACGGCGGATGAAATCAGTGAAACACGCATCGGTTCGTTTGTACCCTGTGGGGTCCTCTTTTGGAAAGTATTTAAATAGTTTTGATTACGCGGCAGACCGGCGCGGAATGGGAAATGAAGCGGCTGTTCAGCGCCGGCAGCGCATTGCACTATTTTGCAACGGACGCTTTCAGAGCGGTTTGCAAATCCCCTATGAGAACGAGGTCGGGCGACTTCTGCGCCGCCAAGGGGCCTACAAAGAGTGCTGTTTGCCGACGAGAGTGCGCGGTTTGTGTTTCGCGCATCTCTTTGTATTGGTAGGATTTACAACTATCGGGGCGACAGGATTCGAACCTGCGGCCTCCTGGTCCCAAACCAGGCGCTCTACCAAGCTGAGCTACGCCCCGTGGCGATGTTTCACCGCAGGTATGTTACCCGGCTGCGATCATATCGCAACTCGCAAACGGTTCACTCTTGTTTGTGTGGTGCTCATTTGCTGGTACTTGGAACGACCCGTGCTTCGCCGCCTGCGACGCAGATGCTTTCGAGGCGCATTTCCTGGTTTTCAGTTCCGGGGAGCGGTTCGATTTCCAGCGTGTGTTCGATTGAGGCATCGAGTCCTTGTGCGATTCGTTGAGTGAGATGCACATTGCCGCTGCAGCGCCGGCCGAGTCCTGCGGCGTCGAATTCCGGCAGCATCTTTTTGTTCTCTTCGTGTTCCACTTGCTTCCCATCAATGTACACACGGAATTTGCAGGAGGTTGGCGTGCTTTCGCCGAAGAGCATCACCATACTGCCGCTGAATTTTACTTTAAGGCGCGCCGGTACTTCGCCTGGAGCCTTTGGAACGGTGACGATCGTCTCGTCGTCCAGCCAGCGCGACATGAGCATGTCGAAATAGGCGGAGACCAGATTCGGGCGTCCGACTTTCCAGCCATCGGGCAGCGTGCCTAGACTGGAAATCTTTACTCTGGCGGAGCGCATGTAGGTGTCGCCGAAGAGCATTTTTTCCGGAGCGGCGCAGACTTTCCGGTCTTTCAATGCCTGCTCGAACGCTTGCCAGGCGGCATCGGCAAAAAGGACGTAGCCCTCGTCGCACGGGTGAACTCCGTCGGCTGGCCAGATTTTCTTGAGCGAGGTCTCGCCGGCCTTGATTTTGTCTATGGCCAGCTCGATCGCGTCGCCGGCTCCGGCACCATAAGCCGCGGCGATTTTCAGGTGCGCCTCGCGCCGTTTCATGCGCGTCAGGTCGCCGGACTGCACATCCCACATGAATGGAAAAATGACCTGCACCAACGGCGCGTGTGCATCCGTGATGACGCGGCGGACCAGCGCTTCGTAACTGGCCAGCGTTTCGGTGTCGGCATCGTTGATGCCATCGTTGGCGGAGAAATCCAGGAAGACGAGATCCGGCTGGTGCGCGAGCACATCGCGGTCGAAGCGGAACACACCCAGTTGCGAACCCGTCCCGCCGATTGCGCCATCCCAGAAATGAAAGTGCGCGGCGGGGTATTTCGCTTCCAGCCGCTTGGCAACCAGAGCGCGGTACGAGTAGAGCAGCGGGTCGCTGGCGTTGGCTCCCCAGGTGAGTGATGCGCCGAAGAACACGACGCTGAGCCGTTCGCCGGCTTTTGCCCGGCGGTCGAAATCTTCGAAACTGGATTCCTTGGTATACCCAGATACCGTTGCTGCCACCATTAAACATACTGCCGTTGTAAATTGAGCCCACGTGGACATTTTATTTACCATTTTCCATTTACCAATTCTCATTTACCATTTATTGAGGCTCGTCGATTTACCGAAGGAAATGAAAAATGGTAAATGGACAATGAAAAATGGTAAATGAGAGTTTAAGGCGCCGGTTGATACAGTGCTTTGCCCCACGTCGAGGCACGCATGAATTCGTAGGGCTTTATGGTCTGGTTGGTACAATCGACCAAATAGCCTCTGCAGATTCTGCCTTGCAGATCGCTCCAATGCACCGTCCAAACGGCGGCGAGCTGATCGCCCGCTTTGGGCGGATTCTGGCTCGCTTTCAAGGCCGCCCATGGAATGGCGTATTCCAGCGTGTAGCCTTTGCCATCGGGGTCTTTGCGGAACGCGCCCTGCCAGCCAACGGGATCGTCGACGATTCCGTGAAAGTCCATTCCGAACGCGAGATTCAGGCGCGGTTTGTCGGTGGGCTGATGATGCCAGAGTGTCAGGTGTACGATACCGTCACTGACGTCCTGGGGTCTACGGCCCAAGTCCGACTTGGCGTCCCGGTGAAATCCATAGTATGGCGCCATGCCTTGCAACGGCCAGCCGAGCGCTTTGTTGGTCGAAAGCCGCAGAATTACGCTGCCACCCTGAAACTGCATTTCGTTGCCGCGGTGTCCTCTGTTTTGCATGGGAAATGGGTCGCCCACATGCGCGCCGATGTACAGGTAAGTGGCGTCGTACATCAGCATGGCATCAAGGTTGTAAGTGCCATCATAGGGTTCAATGCAGGCCGCGTGAAACGCGCCGCGGCGATCCCATTCGGACAGATCTCCGTCTATTGTGATAGCCGATGTCGCCGGCATGACTTGAACGGCGCCCTGGACGCTTTTGCTATATAAGGGGCCGCCCGGCTGTGCGGGGGGATCGTTTGGAAATGTGCGAATAAATCGATCGGATGCGGAGGCGCTCTGATTCAAAAAGTCGCCTTCAAACGCGCCGGTGTCCAGTTCCTGCCCCTTGACCAGACGCTGCGATTTGCCCGCGTCGCTCGAACCGCGTTCCCTCGTACGCGCCACTACTTCGCCTTCAAAAACATGGACGCTTGTTGCACCGGACATGGAGGTTTCCACGCCAAATTCCGTGCCAAGGTCCACGACGTTCATTCGCGGCGTGTCGACGACGAATCCGATGGCTTCCTTCGGCACGTGCGCCACGATGCGCCCGGACTGCAGGATCGCGTGCTTTCCATCGACGAGTTCGAAGCGCGACGGCGCTTGCAGAATCGCTGTTGCGCCAGAGGAGAATTTGATTTCGACCAGGCCTTGCGGCAGATCGAAAGCGCCCGCGCGAAGTCGTTCGCCGGTGACAACCGGCGACGTGCTGTCGCCCCAGCGTGCCTCACGGCACTGAATGACCGTCGCAATGCAGGGTGCTTCCACGGAGGCTCTGGGCGCGCTCAATTCGGGGCGCGTGCCCTGCCGGAAAAACAACGACCAGGCGAGCAGGACGGCCGCTGCCGCGGCAAGTCCCGCGATCAGCCGTCGTCTGCCAGAATCGGGAATTGCGCGGAGTTCATCAGCGATGCCGATCTTTGTGTCGCCATTCAAGGTTGCGCCGGCGGCCACCTTGCGACGCGCCGAAAGCGTTTCGCGCAGTTCCGCCGTCTGCGTACACAGATTGACGAAGCGGTTGCGGTCCTCGGGATGTTCAAGCAATTGCGAATTGAGACGGGCGAGTTCGTCCGGCTCGATCAGCCCGTCCAGGTAGCGAAGAGCCAGAAGCTCAAGCGTCTCGCGCTCCGGCACAGGGGATGAATCGCGATCAGGTTCAGACATTGGATGACGCCTCCATGCGCCGCCGCACGCATTCGCTTAGAACTCCGTGCGTCCGGCTAAGGGCCACGTACACGGTCTGCACTTTTCGTCCCACGCGCTCGGCCAGCGATGCGCCGCTGAGTCCCTCGCCGTAGCGCAATTCGATCAACTGGCGGGGGTACGCGCCCAGTTTTTCGAGGCAGCCGCGCAGCGCGTCGATCCGGCCCGTCGCGTCGCCGCAATCGGCGTCGGCCCAGTGCGGCTCCAGCGCGTCGAGAACGGACTGATCGAGCAGCAGCGGCGCACGCAGTTGATTGCGCCGCTTCTGCAGAGCCGTGGTGCGAGCCGCCGCGCGCAACCACGGGAGCACGCTTTCTTCGCGGTCGATCTGCGCGTGCTTGCGCGTGGCCAAAAGGCAGACTTCCTGAAAGATATCCTCCGCCGCGTGCTCGTCGCGAATAATCACGAAGATGTAGCCGAGCAATCCGCTGCGGTTACGGAGCAATGTGCGCACGACAGTGTCCAAATCGACAGCCATTGAAACGATCTCCTTGAACAGACTCCCGTTGGGGAGGGTTCTATACGTTGAATTTACGACGCATTTGTCATTTTTGATTTGTCATTTGGCATTTGTCATTTCTTGAATTTCGCAGCGAACTGTCGATTCGAGTAAAATGGAAAATCACAAATGACAAATCACAAATGACAAATGAGCCGTTAAGCAAGGTGTATATCCAGCCACCTAGCCAATTCACTTTAACAAGGAGTTCTTCATGTTGCGCAGACTGTTTTTCGGTGTCGCTCTGGCGTTGTTCGTTTTTCCCATCGCGTGCGGGCTGGAAGCGCCCGCTCAGATTTTTACGCGGCAGGAAGATGTCATTTACGGGCGGAAATTTGGCGTGGCGTTGACGCTTGATGTTTTTCAGCCCAAGGAGAATGGTAATGGGCTGGGGATTGTCTTTGTTGTCAGCGGCGGCTGGTTTTCTGGGCATGACAGCAATGGGCTGGCGAACCAGGCGGGCCCTTTTGTCAAACGCGGCTACACTGTCTTCACAGTGGTTCACGGCAGTCAGCCCAAGTTCACGATCCCCGAAATTTTGCAGGACATGAACCGTGCCGTGCGTTTCATTCGCTTCCACGCCAAGGATTATGGGATTGACCCGGACCAGATCGGCATTACCGGCGGTTCGGCGGGCGGGCATTTGTCGTTGATGCAGGGCACGGCCGGCGACAAGGGCAATCCTGACGCCAAAGACCCGATTGACCGCGTGTCGAGCCGCGTGCAGGCCGTCGCCTGCTTTTTTCCGCCGACCGATTTCCTGAACTATGGAAAAGCGGACGAAAACTGCATCGGGAAAGGCGTCCTGGGCGATTTATCGGCCCCGTTCGATTTTCACGAATTCGATCCCAAACTGAAAAAGTTCGTACCCGTTACGGACGACGAAAAGATCAAGGAAATCGGCCGCAAGATCTCGCCGATCTATCATGTCTCCGCGGAGTCGCCGCCCACGCTGATCATTCACGGCGACAAGGATCTGCGCGTGCCGCTGCAGCAATCCGAAACCATGGTGGAGAAATTGAAGGCGGCCGGGGTGGAGGCAAAACTGATCGTCAAGCCGGGCGAAAAACACGGCTGGGCGGGGATGGGGCCGGATCAGGCGATGCTGATCGATTGGTTTGACGCTCATTTGAAGAAGCGGGTGGAGGCGAAGTGACGTGAGTGGAGGGCGGGAGGCATGGTGCGGGCTTGGGAGCGCCCGAAGGTTTAGACAGACATGAGGCTAAACTAAACCCAATCTAAACTGAAAACACTATTTTTCGATGCCAAGGGTGTCGATTCTATATCGGGGGGCAGGAGTTGTCGCTATGCTCAAGCCCGATTTGGCGAAGTGGAATCAGACACTCGACGACCTTTTTACGCTG
>JBBRQD010000208.1:0-5968 GCA_038227045.1 Planctomycetota bacterium | reverse complement strand
TACTTCAAGCCGCGGATATCGCCGGCAGTAAATGGAACTTTAATATCGGCAGGTGCGTCGCTCATACTATAATCATCGGAAATCTGGCGACGAAAAATGAGGTGTTTTTAGAAAGTTGAAAGATGATCAAATGTGGGCTGAAAAATAACACTACGGGTGAGCAAGATTCGTGCCGAACAGGATTGGGACAGACGGGAATGGCACATAGTTAAGCGTATTGCACATGTGGATTGCGTAGGCGAAAATTGCGAAAACAAGCCTTAACTATGCGCCATTCGGGACAGACGGCGCATTGTTTAACTCTATCCGATCGAAATATCATCGAACAACTGAACATTATTGCAATCCACAAAAATTTTCTTGCCCGGTGTTTTCACCGTCGAGTTAAAACAATGCGCCGTCATGCCCACCGTCTGTTCCGGAGTTCTGCTTTTTAAATCGGATTGCCATCGCCCGAAATAATTGCGCAAATGCTCAGTTCATTCGCCGCAAACCGATAAGACGACTCGGTGTACACTGCTTTCATGCAGGACAAACAACCGCATCGAATGCCGCAAGAGCCGCGCACGTAAGTAAGCGGCAAAGATTGTCATCATGCAAAAAAAGCCGCTTACTGACGTGCGCGGCTCTGGAGCATGACTGAACGATTACCATTTAAGGATGTCTCTCCATGAAAACTCGCATTCAATTCCTCCTACTTCAAGCGATTATATGCGGCATCGCCGCGACGCACTTTTCATACACAATCCTTGCGGAAGACGCACCCGCCAAAGCGCGCGTCTTTCAAGCGGGTGCCGCGACCGTCGATATCACGCCCACAACGTTTCCGGTGATTGTGAACGGCAACTTTCTCGAAGCCAGCGCGAACAAGGCTTTCGATGCGCTGCATGTGCGCAGTTTCGTCCTTGACGACGGAACCACGCGCATCGCGTTCGCCGTCGTGGATACGTGCATGATGCCGCGCGATTTGATCGATCGGGCGAAAGAGCTTGCGGCCAAAGAGTCGGGCATTCGCGTGGATCATATTGTCGTTTCGGCGACGCACACGCACTCCGCGCCGTCGTCGATGGGCTGCCTCGGTTCGCGCTTGGACAAGGATTACGCCGAATGGCTCCCGGCGAAAATCGCCGAGGCCATCATCGCCGCGTCGAAGACTCTTCAGCCCGTGCGCATTGGCTGGGCGGTCGTGGACGACTGGGAGCATACGTTCAATCGGCGCTGGCTGCGCCGATCCGACAAGATGCTGACCGATCCGTTCGGGCAGCGCAACGTCCGCGCGATGATGCATCCCGGTTATATGAATGCGGACACGACCGGTCCGTCGGGTCCGGTCGATCCGGGCTTGAGCGTGCTGTCGGTTCAAACGCGCGACGGCAAACCGCTCGCGCTGCTGGCGAATTATTCGCAGCATTATTTTGGCACGTCCGCGGTGAGCGCCGATTACTACGGATTTTTCTGCAAACACATCGCAAAATTGCTGGGGCAGGAAAACGATGGCAACGGGCCGGGCTTCGTCGGGAGCATGTCGCAGGGAACCAGCGGCGATCTGGCGCGGTACGATTACGGCCAGAACGCTCAGAAAAGCAAAATGGAGATGGATCTGTATGCGGCCGGCGTGGCCTCGAAAGCCTTCGACGCGTTCAAGACGATCACGCATCAGGACTGGGTGCCGCTCGATATGGTCGAGGAAAAAGTCACGTTGAATTATCGCGTGCCGGACGACGCGCGTCTGGAGTGGGCGAAGAAAATGGTGGCCTCTTTCGAAGGGCGTCTGCCGAAGAATCAACCGGAAATTTATGCGCAGGAAACCATCATTCTGCATGAGAGACAGAAGACGGAATTGAAGCTTCAAGCTATTCGAATCGGCGATCTGGGCATTGCGGCAATTCCCAACGAAGTGTTCTGCATCACCGGCTTGAAGCTCAAAATGCAAAGCCCATTTCCGACCACCTTTAATATGAGTCTCGCGAACGGCGCGGAAGGCTACATTCCGCCGCCCGAGCAGCACAAGCTCGGCGGCTACACCACCTGGCCCGCGAGGACGGCGGGATTGGAAACGGACGCCGAGCCGAAGATCGTCGAGACGCTTCTCGGCCTGTTTGAAAAGGTCTCCGCGAAAAAGCGGCGCGCGCTTGTGGAGGAACACGGCGCGTATGTGAAAGCCGTTCTCGATTCGAAACCCGCCGCGTATTGGCGCATGAACGACATCGTCGTTCCCCTGGCTCTCGATGCCTCCGGAAACGGACACCCGGCGCAATACGAAGACGGCGTTGCGCTGTATCTGGATGGACCCGAGGGCGCGGCATTCTCCGGCGCGCAAATTAATCGCTCGGCGCATTTTGCGGGCGGACGCATGACGGCGGAATCGCCCGTGCCGAAAGATCGCTACAGCGTTGAATTCTGGTTCTGGAATCCGATCCCCGACACACTGCGTCCCGTGACCGGCTATTTGTTTTCGATGGGGCCCGATGGCGACAAAGAATGCCCGGGCGAACATTTCGGCATCGGCGGCACGTTCAAAGCCGAATCGGCTGGTCGCCTGATTTTGTTCAACGGAAACAAAGCCGACGAAATGCTGGCCGGCAAAACGCGTTTGGCGTTGAAACAATGGCATCATGCCGTGCTTGTGCGCGACGGAAAAAAGATCGCGGTCTATTTGGATGGAAATAAGGAACCAGAAATAAACGGCGAGCTTGCGTCCACGGTGCCGGCTGAAAAAACGCCGCTCTTTTTTGGCGGGCGCAGCGACAATTATGCGAATTTCGAAGGCAAGCTCGACGAGATCGCCGTGTACGACCGCGCGCTGACGGCAGACGACGCCGTGGCGCATTTTCGCGCGTCGGGACTTTCGGCGCCCAAAGCCGCGGCGCCTGTCGATCCGCCCGCACTTTCGGCGGAAGAATCGCTCAAAAAGATACATGTTCGCGAGGGCTTTGAAGTCGAATTGGTGGCGTCGGAACCGTTGGTGAAAAGTCCGGTGGCGTTCGATTGGGACGGGCAAGGGCGTCTGTTTGTCGTCGAAATGGCGGACTATCCGATGGGCATGGATGGCAAGGGCAAGCGCGGCGGGCGCGTCCGAATGTTGGAGGATACCGACGGGGACGGGCGCTACGACAAGAGCACGATCTTTGCCGGCGATTTGAATTTCCCCAATGGAATTTTGACGTGGCGCGATGGCGTGCTGGTCACGGCCGCGCCGGATATTTTGTATTTGCGCGCCGGTGCCGATGACAAAGCCGGCGAGCCTGAACGAATTTTGTCCGGATTCATGGAAGGCAACCAGCAACTGCGCGTGAACGGGTTGCGCTGGGGTCTCGACAATTGGGTGTATTGCGCCATCGGCGGCCATCATGGAAATTACGGCGCCGGGACGAAGATTTCATCGCCGCGCTCGAAGCAGGAGACTCAACTGGGCAGCCGCGATTTTCGGTTTCGGCCGGACAGCGGCGAATTGAATCCGCAGAGCGGCCCGACGCAATTCGGCCGCAACCGCGACGATTGGGGCAACTGGTTCGGCGTGCAGAACAGTTTGCCACTGTGGCAGTACGTTTTGGCGGACCATTACACGCGCCGCAATCCATTTGTCGTCCCGCCGAATCCGGTCATTCAGATGATGGCGGAGCGCAATCCGCGGGTGTATCCGGTCAGTCCACCGGACAAGCGTTACCACTCGTTCACCGACGTCGGACGCTACACGTCGGCGTGTTCCGCAATGATCGACCGCGGCGATTTCATGTTTGGGAAAGACTCTTTCCTGCACGCATTTACCTGCGAACCGGTGAGTAACCTGATTCAGCACAATATCCTTGCAGAAAGCGGCGTCACGTTCACATCGCATCGCGACGGAAAAGACGAGGAGCACGATTTCTTTGCATCCGAAGATAAATGGACCCGGCCGGTGATGGTGCGGACCGGACCGGATGGCGCGCTGTATGTTGCGGACATGTATCGCCGCATGATCGAGCATCCGGAGTGGCTGCCGCAGAACGGCAAGGACGAACTTCTGCCCTATTATCGCCTGGGCGAAAACGCCGGACGCATTTACCGCATCTTTCCGAAGGGCAAACGCCCCGGGCCGATTCCGAAACTCGACGCGAAGAGCAACGCGGAACTCGCGGAATTGCTTGGGAACTCCAATGGCTGGATTCGCGACAAGGCGCAGATGATGCTGCTGTGGCGCGACGCGCGCGACACTGTGCCCGCGCTCGAAAAAATGGCGTTGAGCGACGCCCGGGCTCTGGGGCGCCTGCACGCAGCGTGCACGCTCGATGGCTTGAATGAATTGAAGCCGGAGATTGTCGCCGCGCTGCTCGCTGATAAAGATGCGCACGTTCGCACGAATGCCGTGCGTCTCGCGGAGCGGCACTCGAACGAGCAGGTTATTGCGGCGGCGGTGAAGCTGACGGACGACGGTGATGCGAAAGTGCGGATGCAGTTGGCATGCTCGCTTGGAGAATGGACCGATCCGCGGGCGAGCGCGGCATTGGCGCGGCTGCTGGCGCGCGATTCCAGCAATGTGTACATCACCGGCGCAGTGTTCAGCTCGGCGCTGCCGCATCTTGCCGCTCTCGCCAATACGCCGGAAGTGGCGCAAGGCGATTGGCGGCAGCCGCCGGTCGCGCCGTTGCTGCAGAGCGCGCTTGGAGCGGGCGACGGCCCGGCGCTGGCGGCGCTGCTGCGCTCGGTGCGTCCAAAGGACATGGCGGACATGCGCCGCTATTCCGTATGGCTGGAAGTGCTCGCGTCGAAGGGCATGACAGCGGATGCGGTGGCGGCGAAGTTGAATCACGAACCGCTGCGGCAGGCTATTCATGACATGGAAGCGCTGCCAGCGCTGGCGTCGGAAATGCTGCAAAAAGACGGGCTATCATCCGACGACAAAATGACGCTGGGGCTGATCGTGGCGCTCTCTGAAAAACCCAGCGCGGAACCGCCGCCGCTGTTTCAGCGCTGGCTGCAAGCGGATGCGGCGCCGGAAGATCAGGAGCGCGCGATTCGTCTGCTGGCGCGGCTGAAGCGGGCCGACACGCCCGCGTTGCTGCTGCGCGACTGGAACAAGCGCACGCCCGCGTTGCGCAGTGTCGTGCTCGACTCCTTAATGAGTTCCGAAGCGTGGACTCTGGCGTTGCTGGCGCACGTAAAGGAAGGCGCGGTGGCCACATCGGCGTTCGATGCGCAGCGGCTCGCGCGTTTGCGGCAGCATCCTTCGGCGAAAGTGAAAGCAGCGACCGCAACCTCATTTCAAGATCGTCTCAGCGTCGCGCGCGCGGACGTGATCGAAAAATTCAAACCGGCCCTGACACTGCAAGGCGACGCGGCGCACGGCAAAGAGGTCTTCGCTCAGCTCTGCACCGGATGCCATCGAAAAAATGACGTCGGCAAGGAAGTCGGGCCGGATCTGCGCTCGGTGGTGGAGCACGCGCCGGAGAAACTGCTGGTATCCATACTCGATCCGAGCGCGAGCATCGAGCCGGGGTACGTCGCATTTAATTGCAAGCTGCGCACCGGCGAACACCTCTACGGAATTATCGCGACGGAAACAGCGGAGAGCATCAGCTTCAAACTCGCCGACGGCAACACGCGCGCGGTGCTGCGCTCGGAGATCGCGGATTTGCGCAGCACTCAAACATCGTTGATGCCCGACGGTTTGGAAGCGACGCTGACACCGCAGTCGCTGGCGGATTTGATTCGGTATTTGAAAACCGTTGAAGAGAAAAAGTAGGGGATCGCGAATGAACGGCTTTTTAACCGCGAATTTTGCGCGAATCTTCGCGAGTAATTCTGGGATTGTTGCGTCTTGAGTGTAGCTGAGTTATTGACCCGCGCATTTCTAAAGCGTCATTATCGCGCCGCGCCGGGCAAGTTGAACGAGGCGGTCGAGCAAAGGCGTATTGGGAAGATACGCCGTGCGAGACCAACGAAGTTCAACGCAGCCCGCCGCAAGCGAGAATGATGCTTTAGAAATGCG
>JBBRQD010000207.1:0-6001 GCA_038227045.1 Planctomycetota bacterium | reverse complement strand
TCTTAATCCACATCGCCCATGCCGGGTCGAACCGCGGGCCGTCAAGCGGCGTCCCAAACAATACGATTTACTCAACCAACCCCGCGCAGTCCTGAGGGCAAAACTCTTGAAAACGGCTTAACTATGTGCCATTCGGGACAGTGCACTCAAATATTCACTGGAAAAAGCCCAGTGTACATGTCCCGTTTTTTCGCTTTCCATTGACCGAATAGAACCATTGTACCATCAATTCGGTCATTTTCTCGCAACAAGAATTACACGAATCACCCACGTAACCACAATGACGACGGATGAGGGGGCAATCAAAAACACGACCCAGCGCAAGTCCCCCCGCCGGGTGAATTCATGGGCAAGACCCAACGTGAGTGCGGCCACTGGAAAATACAGTGCGAGTGAACGCCAATCCCTACAGGGCCAAAACGGCAGCAGTGATACGACGGCAAGCAGCAACATACCCATACAACTCAGGCCCATCGCCTTATCTAAAACCGCGTCACATCTCCAATACTCAAATAGGAGATGTCCCCGCCACCAATGGTTAAGTACATTCAGGCGTTTATCGTCGGGCCATTTATCAATGACGACCACTGCTCCACCGGCATTTTTCGGATCGGCGCCAAATGAAACGGTCGCATTTTCCGGCAAGCCGGATGGACTGAGCAGGTAATGATACTGTTCGTTATCGTTTCTGTGCCATACGTCCCGCAGATCACCCATGATCTCGTCAACTTGTTTTTGGGTCATGCCCATTTTAACCTGAGGATAGCTGTTTCGTTGTCTCCAATATTCCTGGGACGTGGGTAAAAACTCAGTGTCGCGGAATTGCAGCGCCAACACAAACAGGGTCAGACAGGATGCCGTCGCATAAACCAAACAGAGGGCACGGAGAAGGATGCGCCACACCAAAGGCGTTTTCGGCATGCCTTTTCGCTCGGTGCTCGCCGCGGAGGCCACGTTTTCGACACGTGTGTCATCCGGCGTGCGAACGACGAGCCAAACGCTGAATGCGAAATTCGCAACCAGAAGAAGCAGCAGGCCTGCGTCTTGCCAAAAGAACGGGCTTTTCATGGATAGTTCACTCTTAATCGGGAAAATTCACGCACTCTACCTACGTGACTACGTGCCTACGTGAACCAATACGCCCACACTATCAGCAACACTTGCATCGGCAATCGAACCCAACTCCCGATGGGGTACGTCACGCCGTTGATCGGAATATTGTTGATGGCCATGTTGATATTGGCCGGAAAGACGGCGATATAAAGCGCGATTAAACCCCATGCGGAGAACTGTGACACGCGCGGCACCCATAGGCCGATGCCACCCAGAATTTCGAATACTCCGCTGATGTACACGAGCGCCAGCGGATTGGGCAGCCAGGCGGGCACGATCCGGCAGAAGTTGTCGGGCCGGGCGAAATGCAGCGTGCCGGCTGTGAGCATCAGAAGCGTGAGCAATCCGCGCATGAATTCTTTGAGCATGGTTCTATAGTATAGACGAAAATTGGCGCGCGGATGCAAATGCTTTTCACGGAATTAATCCACAAGGACACACTCATGCAATCCAACACGTCAGACGTCATTGTCGTCGGCGGCGGCGCGATGGGCACGGCGACCGCGTTCGAACTCGTCAAGCGGGGGCATTCCGTGCGGCTCTTCGAACAATTCGCCATCGGCCACGATCTCGGTTCGAGCCACGGTTATTCGCGCATCATTCGCCGCGCGTATTACGAGCACCCCGATTACGTGCCCTTCGTCGACCGCGCCTACGAACTCTGGCGCGCATTGGAAAAGACCGTCGGCGAAAGCCTGCTGGAAATCACCGGCATCGTCGAAATGGGCGCGCCCGGCAGCCCGCTGATCACCGGCTCGCTGCTGAGCTGCCGGCAGCACAACATTCCGCACGAGTTGCTCAACGCCGCGCAGATTACGTCGCGCTTCCGGCAATTCGCCGTGCCGGACTGGATGCGCGGCGTCTGGCAGAAAGACGCGGGGATTCTCGCCGTCGAACGCTGCATCCTCGCCTTCCGTCTCGCCGCGAAAAACGCCGGCGCGATGCTGCATGAAGAAGAGGAAGTGCTCAGCATCGATCCGCAAAATTCCGGCGTCACGGTCCGCACGCGCAAGGGCTCGTACAGCGCCGCGAAAGTCGTCGTCTGCGCCGGCTCGTGGGCAGGCAAAATGCTGGCGGATCTCAAGCTGCCGCTCTGCGTCACGCGCCAGCCGCTGGGCTTTTTCACGCCGAAGAAACGCGAGCCGTTCGAACTCGGAAAATTCCCGCTTTTCCTGATGGAACTCTACGGCCACAATTTCTACGGCTTCCCTTTTTTCGGCGTGGACTGCGTGAAAGTCGCAAGCCATTCCCACGGCAAAATCGTCACGCCGGAAACGGTGGACCGCGCATTCTCCGCGGCCGACGAAGCGGAACTCCGCGATTTTCTCGAGGCCCATATTCCGGACGCGGCGGGACGCTTGAATTTCGGAAAAATCTGTCTCTACACCAACACGCCGGACGGCGATTTCATCCTCGACGCGCACCCCCGGCATCCCCACATTCTGATCGCGGCGGGCTTCAGCGGACACGGCTTCAAATTCGCGAGCGTCGTCGGCGAGACGATGGCCGAGCTCTGCACGGACGGAAAAACGCGGCACAAAATCGATCGCTTTACGCTGGGGCGATTCGCATAAATACCCGGTCCCCCAATATAAACGGGAGCGCTCGCGCGCTCCCGTTTCTCGTTCAATCGTTTGGATCCGGCCAATCGCGCTTACTTCAGCTCGATCGTCGCGCCTTCTTTTTCCAGCTTGGCCTTCATCGCTTCGGCGTCTTCACGCATCACGCCGGCCTTGACCACCTGCGGCGCTTTGTCGACGACGTCCTTGGCTTCCTTCAAGCCCAGGCCCGTGATTTCGCGGACGATTTTGATGACCGCGATCTTCTTCGTCGCGTCGGCCACCTTCACCAGGACCACGTCCATCGTGGACTTGGCTTCTTCAGCCGGCTTCGCTGCCGCTGCTGCCGGAGCCGCCGCCATCATCATTCCACCGCCAGCGGCGGCTTCGATGTGGTACGTATCCTTCAAATAATCGCCCAACGCCTTCGCCTGCAACAGGGTCAGGTTGGCAATCTTGTCACCCAGGTCCTTCACTTCGGGGGCGAATTCCGCCATGAATGTATTCTCCTTTTATTTTAACGCCGCGAGCCAACCGTCCGGCTTGTTAACGCAAGCCATCGTTGTTTGCTTCGCATTTTGTTTCACACTTCGGGTCGTTCCGGTCAGAGAATTTAAAATGCTCCACACCCGGCCTATCCCCCGGCCCATGCCCGGCGCTTCACAGCGGCACGCACGAACTTGAATCCTCGCGCGAAAACACTCCGCGCGATCCTTTGGAAACGCCGCAACCGTAGAAGCTCGGTGCGCCGCCTCAAACTTCGAACACTTTTTTCCTAATTTCCTGCCGCCGGAGCCGCTGCCACTTCCGCAGCCGCCACCGCTTCCGGCGGAGTCTCTGATGCCTTTTCCAATTTCGCAACGAGCGCTTTGATCGCGCCGGCAATCCGGCTGCCGGGGCCCTTGAGCGCGCCAGCAATCCGCGAACCGGGTCCACGCATCATGCTCACCACGTCGCCCAGCAATTCCGGCTTCGACTTGGATTTCGACAGCGATTTGACTTCGTCCGCCGTCAATAATTTACCTTCGAGCAACCCGCCGATGAGCTTGATGGTCTTGACGTATTTTTCAGCCAGCTCCAGCGCGACTTTCGCCGCGGCCACCGGATCGTCGCCGTTGAGAATGCAGGTTGGGCCTTTGAACAGCGCCGCGGAATCCTTCAAGCCCGAGTCGGCGAACGCCTTCATCGTCAGGCGGTTGCGGACCATCTTGAACTTGACCTTCTTCTCGCGCAGATTCTGCCGCAGTTCCTGGTTCTGTTCGCTGGTGATGCCCAGATTCGACATCACGATCAGATTCGTCAGGCTGCCGTAATCGGTCGTAGCCTTCTTCACCATCAGGCGGTTGATGCGGTTGGGATTGCCGGAACCTTTCGGCTTCTTGTCCGCGGGACGTTTGTCTGCCATGTCAATTCAGTCTCCTTTTAATGGCTTTGCCACGCGTTTTCTCCCGCGAGCTCAAGCCCACATTTAGTCGTCTCGATCAATGTCAAATAATGAAATTCACGCACGGCAAGAGCACCGGCTCGTAACTACAACGCGATCCGAATGCCCGGGCCCATCGTGCTGGTCAGCGTGGCTTTGCGGAAGTAATTGCCCTTCACCGCCTGCGGCCGCATCGCAATGACGTGCTCGAGCATCGCCTTGATGTTCGCGTGCAAATCTTCCTTGCTGAAGCTGAGCTTCCCGACGACCACGTGAACGTTGCCGAACGTGTCGTTGCGGAATTCGATTTTGCCGGCTCTGAATTCAGTTACCGCCTTCGCGACATCGGTCGTGACCGTGCCGGACTTCGGGCTGGGCATCAAACCTTTCGGACCGAGCACTTTTCCCAATCGTCCGACGTAGCGCATGGTGGCCGGATGAGCGATGGCGACATCGAAGTCGAGCCATCCGCCTTCGACTTTTTTCGCCAGCTCTTCGCCACCGGCTTCGAGCGCGCCGGCTTTGCGGGCGGCTTCGGCGTTGGGACCGTCCGCAAAACAGATCACGCGAAGAATCTTGCCGGTGCCCTTGGGCAGCGAAAACGACCCGCGCACAAGCTGATCGGCTTGTTTGGTATCGATGTCCAGCTTGATCGCCAAATCGACGGATTCGTCGAACTTGGTTTTCTTTTGAGCGGATTTGAGGAGCGTGACGGCTTCGTCGATGGAGTACGATTTAACGACGTCGACTTTGGCGGCCAATTCACGGAAACGACGGGACGGCTTGTATGTGCCGGTTTTGCGCGGCATGTTTGTCTGCTCTTTCTGGAGTCCAAGCGAACGGGGTTAACCGCTCTCCTCCGATTTTGTTCAAAACGAAACTTCAACTCCCTGACTTTAGTGCAACACGCTCTCCACCGAGGAGATTCGCGTGTGATTCTTCAAGAATTCCTCAGCGCTGTTCAGGACCTTCGTCTCCAAGGGCGGAAGACCCTGTTGTATTCTCAATTGCTTTTCGTTTTCCAAACACTGGCGGATTTCCGCATGAATCTGAGGCAGGAGGTTGTCCACCCGGCTCAACCGTTCCTCTGCCTGCAATACTTCATCGAAATGCCCGCCCTGTTTCCGCAAAGACTCAACTTGCAATTCCATATCTTTAAGGCTCTTCCACGCGCTCATCAGTCGTGCATAGGCCCGATAGGTCTCCCGCATTCCGGGATTGGCTTTAAGAGTGTCGTCGATCATAAAGTTGACTCCTCAAAAGGAGCATATCATAAATAAACTTAACTCCCACTCCAATTCTTAAAGCTAATTCTAGACTCGATAAACCTCGGTTATCCAAGATCGTTGGTCCGGACAACACCATTCATCGCACTGCCATCCCGGCCAAAGATGCCCGTTCATCGAAACTTCAGTTCCAAATTCAGCGATCACTGCAATCTTAAAATCGCTTCGATTATTTGGATTTTCAAAGATCTCAAATTTGTATGGATACCACTTTCGCAACCAATTGGCCATCCCTTCAGCTTGGGAAAGTGTTGCGCTCATCACTTTGTTCCCGTCAAATTCCTCAAACAATTATCTGGGAACGAAATGAAAAGCTACTCATCTTCTTTGGTCAACAGCCCTCGAACGGACTTAGCTTCATCTGAAACGCAATCACACCAACTCTCGCATTCCCGCAACAGCTTCGAAAGCACTCGTGTCTCGCCCGAAATTTTCTCTTCGGCGACACACTCCAAACACTCTCGCACACTGTCCAATTCTCTTATTGACCCGCGCGTTTCTAAAGCGTCATTATCGCGCCGCGCCGGGCAAGTTGAACGAGGCGGTCGAGCAAAGGCGTATTGGGAAGATACGCCGTGCGAGACCAACGAAGTTCAACGCCGCCCGCCGCAAGCGAGAAT
>JBBRQD010000206.1:0-6189 GCA_038227045.1 Planctomycetota bacterium | reverse complement strand
TGTAGTTCTTGTCGAGCGCCAGTGCCACAGCCTGGCGTTTAAACTCGTCCGTAAAAGCGCGCCGTTTCATCTTCTGTGATCTCCCCTTGCGGTTGCTAAACTATCTTACCGCCGCGTCCACTAAACGTGGGGAAGGTCACTATTCGATTTTTCTTTTCCCTAATCCCTAACCCCTTACAGGCGAAGCCTGCCACTAACCACTAATGACGACGACTCTATTTTCGCCATTGAGAATTTTCCTATGTTCAATACTATTAACCGCACACTTATTCCCCATGAACCCAAGCTTCAACGAGACAATGCCATGTCCAAACGCCAGAAAACTATCGACGAACTATTCGCCAGCATGCAGGAAACACTCGCGCTGTTTGACGGCCCGCGTGCCGCTTATGGAAAATCCTACGCGCCGGGCAAGTGGACCGTGCGCGACTTGCTGATCCATATTTCCGACGCCGAAACCGTGCTGCTCGACCGCCTGCGTCGCATCGCCAGCGAAGAAAAACCGCTGCTCGTCGTGTTCGATCAGGATCGCTGGGCCAAGGCGCTCTTATACGACAGGCGGGATATGCAAATCGTGAAGATGCAATTCCAAGCCGCGCGGCGCAGCGTCATCGAAATGGCCTCTATGCTGGACGACTCTGTCGATGCCATGACCGGCACGCATTCCGTGGACGGAACCATCGGTTTCGCCCAAACCCTGAAAAAAGTCGCCGACCATAATTTCCATCATTTGGAACAGGCGAAGGCCGCGATCGAAGGGCGGATTTGGACGAAAAGCTGAACCTCGGTTTCAGGTTCCAAGTTTCAGGTTTCCTGGAAGTCTATAACCTGAAACCGTTTTAATACGCCTTGTGAAACAAAACCACCGAAATCGTCTTGAACAAAATCCGCAAGTCCAATTCCAGCGACCAGTTTTCAATATAATACAAATCGAGTTTCACCATCTCTTCAAACGTCAAACGGTTCCGCCCCGACACCTGCCACAAGCCCGAAATTCCCGGCAGCACCTCGAAACGGCGCAGATGAATCGGCTGATAATTCTCGACTTCGTAAGCCACCGGCGGACGCGGGCCAATCAGGCTCATGTCGCCTTTTAACACGTTCCAAAGTTGCGGCAATTCATCGACGCTGAACTGCCGGATGAAACGGCCGATGCGCGTGACGCGCGGATCCTGCGCAATCTTGTAGACCACGCGCCCCTTCCCGTCCTTCGCGCCTTCCGCCGCCCCGGCAATGTACTTTTTTAAATAGTCCTTGTGCGCCTGAACCTCCGAACCCTTGTCCGAACCCATGCGCATCGATCGGAATTTCCAGAATTTAAAACGCCGGCGCCGGTAGCCGATCCGCTCCTGAAAATAAAAAATCGGCCCCCAATCGGTCAGCTTCACCGCAACCGCCGTGGCCAGAAAAACCGTCGGGACCAGCAGTAGCAGCAGCAGCGTCGAGACCACGATGTCAAACACGCGCTTGCACAGATAATTCAACCCCTCGATCCGCGAACCGCGCATGCCCAGCAGCGGAATGTCCGCGACCAGCGACAGGTTCATGTGGTCCAGCAGCATGTCGTAAACGTCCGGCACCATGCGAAAGCGGACATGCGCGCGGTAACAATCTTCAGCAAGCACGCGCAGCGTCGCTTTCGATGCGTCCGGGAGCACGACGACGATTTCACTGCAATTGTGTTTGGCCGCAAGCTCGGGAAGTTGCGCCGCATCGCCTAAAATCGGCAGCGGAAAATCCACGCTGGCCACATCGCCCACGCGCCCATTTTCATTGACAGCGCGCGCCACGTCGCCGGACGGAGCCATCTCCGCGTCCGTTCGCCGTATGCTGTCGGCATGCGTCCGGCACGTCAATGTTCCGACAATGCAATTCGTGCCCAGCGCGTCAAGCGCCTTCGCCAATTCATGCGCCAGCGGGCTGTCGCCCACGAAAAGAATGCGATTTTGCCCAAAGCCCTTCTTGGAAAGCATCCGCAACGTCTGGCGAAAGGCCCATCGGCCCGAAACGATTGACAGGATACTCAAGGGAAAAAAGAGCAGCGAATAGCCGCGCGAATATTGGAACTGCTGATCGGGTTGCTTTATCTGGACATAAAAACTGATGCTGCCGAGCAGCACGCACGCAACGAAGGCCGCCGCGCTGACGCGAAAAATTTCGCCCGCGCCGCTCTCCGGTTCGGAGTAAAGATTCATCTCCCTCAAAATCAGCCAGAAAACCGGAAGCGTCACAAAGACCGCAAGGACATAAGGCGTTTTGGGCGTCCAACTCACAGCGGTCGCGGAGATGCCCAAATCGGAGTGCAACTTCAGCCACGGATACACGTCGAAACGCAGCCACCACGCCAACTGCATGGCCAGCACGACCATCAGCGCGTCGCTGAGCGCCAGCAAAAAAGATTGAGTCCGCAGCCGGCCTTCACGCATTCAAACGCCTCAAAATGAAACACCGTGTCAACGCGCCCATTCTATGCGCGCAGTAGATGGTGTCCAAAACAACGCGCAAGGTTTGGAAAAAAGAATCGAAATGTTCAGTGTCGCCAGAGCCGCGCACGTAAGTAAGCGGCTTTGTTTTCACGACGGCACAGTTGCAGCCGCTTACTGACGTGCGCGGCTCTTCGCTACTCGTCCAGCATCTTCAAAATCGCCTCTTTCAACTGCACAAAACTTTCCGCATTCAAATTCCCGAATTTCAAGCCCGCCGCGTCGTCCGCGAATCCTTGCTTGAATTCCGCGCCGAGCGGAATCAATTGCGACACGAACGCGCCCGAATGCGCGCGGCTCCAGCCCTTTTTGATTTCAAGCAGCCGCAGCAATTCGCACAATTGCGCGCCGTCCCTGAACGCATGGACGCGAAACGACGCGATCGCGTTGATGCCAAATCGCTTGCGCCCATCGACAATCAGCGCATTGCCGTTGCCCGGCGCATCGCCTTCGTCAAAAGCCTTGTCATTTCCCAAACTCTGCCACGGCACAACGCCGTCGCAGCCGTGGCAATACGCCTTCACGCACCACGCGACCGTTTCAAGATTGCTGCGGTCAAGATCATTGGCCGCGCCGTAGGTATACAGAATCGTCGGCATGTTCCGCTTGCGATCGCGCATCAAATCCGGCATCTGAAATTGTTCGTTGTTCGCGTTCATCAGTTCCATATACCCATCGAAACAATTCCCCTGCCACATCGGACGGCTGATGTCGCCACGAAAAATGAAATGCGACGATTGTTGATTCTTCAAACCCGCGTGAAACATCTTGCTGAAGAAAAGGAGTGCTTTCCAATCGAGAAGAGTGGAGGGTTCATCCATCAACCACGCGGTCCCGCTGACCTGCGTCGGACCGAAGCTCCACTTGTTATTAAAAAATCCTTCAACGAGCGTGCGGTCGTACTTCTTCTCGTCAAAATGAGTGGCGAAATCGCCGACGCAATTGACGAACGCGTCCTGATATTCCTTCGAAAACGCCTGCTCGGGCGGCTTGGCAAGCATGTCGTGTTTAGGCTTCCAATCCTTGCCTTCGAGCGCACAGCCCGGTTTATAATTCGGCTTCATCGGCAAAGGATAGTTCTCATTGAAAGGCAAATAATAAGCCGCCACAGGCACGCCCGCGCGCGGGTTGTATTTGAATGCGGAACCGTCGAGTAGCGGCCCGTTGTTCTTGTCATAAGCGCTCCAATCGGTCACATGGCCATCCGCGCCCACCTTGGGCGCAACGCCGGCGTGCATGTCGCCGCGCTGCGAATACGGAACGCTGTTGATCGAACAGCGATTGTAATGCGCAATCCGGTGCGAATCGAAAAACATCTCGCTCCCCGCCCCGCCCGGTTCGTCGTAGGCGTTGAGTTCCGGATTGAAATGAATTTCATCGGGAATCACGGCAGAGTGGACAGTTAGATTTACGGGAATTGCTTCCGTCACATCGTCAGATTTAACGACGAGTTTTCCCTTTCGATTTCCCGGGGCGGAGTTGTGAGGAATGATCAAATCGATTTGGATTTCGTTGTTCAAATCCGATTTATCGTCTGTGTCTGGCGAATTGAGAGGAAGTTTCTCCGATACCGGAATGGCATACTCCGAGACCCATTTATCTTTATATTTGACGTGCCAGCAACGCCAAACTTTGTGGTTCACGTCGCCGAGTCCCTCGATTTCGATTTGGATATTTTTCGCGTGTTTTTTGACCCACACCGGGAAGGACAAAATTTCGCCACGGGCCGCAGAGAAACTTATCCTGTTGTTCGCCACCCTAACAAAGTGCCAGGAACCTCCTGGGCCTTTAAAACGCTGTTCCTCTTTGACCAAAGGAACTACAATCGCCGGACTGCATTTTCCAATCGCCGAAACAAACGCCGACTCATTCCCCACGGCATCCACCGCCGCAACCTCAAGCTTCACGTCCGAATCCGGAGTCAAATAGCACAAAAAAAATGTCTGCGTTGCCCCCGCCTTCGCCGCAAACGGAATCTGCCAGCGTAGCAATGAGTGCCCATTCATTTTAATCTGATACGCAAACGCCTTTTCCGGTACCGTCAGCGACACTTCCACCGCCCCGTGCGTCACCGTGGCTTCATTCGGCGCGGGCGTAATTTTCAAATTTGTCGGCGCAGCGCAAACTGTCGCGTCGTCACCGGAAACAGTCACCATTAAATACGGCGCGCGTTTGCCCTCGCGAGAGGAAATAGTACTGTTGCGCTCAACGCCAGTCGAACCATCCATCACCATCAATCCATGCGACGCGCCCGCAATCAACGCTTCAACCAGCCGTTTATCGAGCGGAATCTTGAACCAGCCGTCATGCGGGTCGCCGGCGTCCACGTCGCAGCGCAGCGAATTGCCGTTCCCCAAAATCACATCCCAGCATTTCGAACCGGGCACAGTCCACGGTAGCGTTTTGTAGCTCGATTCATTGAATGTCGCGCCGTGGCCTTGCTCGTCCTTTGAATAGGATTCGCCAAGCCCCTCGACCCAATCGGCGCTCACCGTCGAAACACTGAACCAGCGCAAATCGGATCCGCGCGCTTTGCCAAACACCGCACCGCCGTCGGGCGCAACAAAGAGCGCCGCGCTATCGATCTTCTTGCCTTTAAGCTTCGAGACATCGAAATCGAGCAGCCCGAATTCCTGATAAAACTTCAGCTTGATTCGAGGTGCCTTGCCACCGTTGGTGTCGGACTCCTCACGATTCGCGCCACTGAGCCAGACATCTTTGATATCGGGGCATTTGATTTCTTCGGCACGAATGCCCAACAGAAGGCAGATGTACACAATTAGGAGCGTCATAAAGCGATGAATTTTCATGCGAGATTCCGGTTTTAAGCGCGGTGCTTATCTTGAATAAACCAACGAGATATGGAATTTGTCGTAATTTGAGCACCAAGGTTTTTTCTCGAATTTTTACTGTAATTGTGCTTCACGGCAATGGCATTGCTATACGTTCTTCTGCGGTTTAGAGATTTACATTTTAAAAGGAGAGTATCATGAGACATTTCATCAATTCGGCAGTGTTTGTAATAGTAGCGGCGCTCGTGGGAGCCACGGCGCACGCCGCGTGCGGCGGGGGTGGGTACACGGCTGTTCCCACGACCAGCGCCCGGACGGAGGTTCGGCAGGAAAACCGAGCGACCACTGGCGATAATCGGCAGGACGGCCGAGCGCTCAGCAACGATTCCGCGCAAGCCTTCGACAGCCAGTTCCTGCGCTCCATCGGGCGCTTAAACCTCTCGCATGAACAATACACTAATGCCATGAAGTCCTCGCGCGAAGTACGAGCGAAACAGGATGACCGCAGCCAGCGCAATTTCGACGCGAAGCACGAACTCGACGTCCGGCTCACGCAAATTCTGACTGCGGAACAAATGAATACGTACCTGGCAGCGCGATGACCTGCTAACAGTCACTCGATATTCCCGGAGCAAGGTTCCTGATTTCCCAACGGATGATCAGGGGCCTTGTTACCGGGAATTCTTTTTGACAAATTTAGCCACACGCCATAAAGCCTTATCCGCATTTTTCGTGTTTTTTGCTCCTTATCGCGGTTAAAAAGCCGTTTCTTCGCCAGGGCCTTTCAAAAGTCCTCATTTTTCGTAGAGAAATAGCCGATCTTCTATTCAAAGGAGATCAGAAAAATGAGTGTTGCCGCTGAAATTTCGCTTTTCGATGCCTTCAAGCAGGTTCCCGATCCGCGCAAACCGCGC
>JBBRQD010000205.1:0-6211 GCA_038227045.1 Planctomycetota bacterium | reverse complement strand
CTCCTCAGCAGAGCTCGCTTCCGTTTCGCTGGTCAAGTTGGATCGTAAAGAAAGCCTGCTTCAGCGCAACGATCGTTGCCCAGGCGAACCGGGAAATCTAATTGTCGTCGGCCGGAGGAATGATTGTCGCTGGACAAGCATGAGCGACGATTATTACGGCTTGGATCAAGCCTATCATGAATCAATAACATCTGAACAATTTGATTGTACTTTTGAAAAAGCGATGAGTTGCGCAGACTTGAAGCGTGGACGTCATGCTTTAAAGATTCAGAAAATTCTGAGCGTTCAAATCCGCTCGTTTGTCCAAAGATTAGTACACAATGTGCATCTTTTGCAACGAAATCAAGGACTGAGAATCAGAGATTTACAGCGCGGAGCAGGGCGCTGCTCGGCGTCACCCTTATATTACCTGCATGCGTTTCCTTAGGATCCACTCCACACTCAGCGTCAGCACAATCAAAAAAAACGGCAGCCACGAATCGTCGAAGACGTATTCTTTTACTTCTGTCTTGACCTTCCCCGAGAGCTTGATTGTTTCGGGCAGGTTGCGGGCCGTTGTGGCGTCGAAATATTGTCCGCCGCTTGCCGCTGAAAGCTGCCGCAGCAGCGCGTCGTTCAGGGCCAGCCGGTCGAATTCTCCCGCAGGGCGTTCCACCAGAAATTCTCCCGTTGCGCCGCCGGCGGCGACGCGGTGCATGCCCGATTGTCGCACCACGAATTGCGCTTCCAGCCGGTCGCCGCTTGGCGCGAAAGAGATTTTGGTTGGGGCAGGGAGGGCGGGGGCTTGGGCCGCGGGCAGGAGCGGTTCGGCTATGGTTGCTTCCTTTATGTTTGCGATGTCGGTGCCTGACGCGTAGACGTGGACTGTTTCGCCGAGCTTGTAGACATCCTTGTCCGACGTGAGCGTCACGGCTGCCTGCTGCTCGGGGGGCAGTTGGCGGTTGGCGGACCAGCGGATCACCTGGCCCCAGAATCGTCCGAAGAGAATGTCGCCTTCGTTCGCTTTGTACTTCATCGGCCAGTTCCAATCCGAATCGGTGGCGAACGCGAAGACGCGGCCGTTGCCGTAGCGCTGCGCGAACGCCAGGGGATACGAACCTTTGTCGCCGTCGGCGCGCGCGAGCACCTGTGCGCCGGGTTTCGGTTCGCCGAGCGTGAACACGCTGGAGATCGGCAGCAGCTTTTGCAGGCCGCCAAATGCCGGATGCACGCTGCCTTCCTGCGTCAACGTCAGGTTGAACGCGCCCGTCAGCTCTTTTGTCGAAGCCAGCGACGCCGGCATCAGCGCGTCGAGGCCCAGCATCGGCAGTCCTCCCGCCGAATACGATTCCTTGCCCGCGAGCAGGATCAGGCCGCCGCCGTCTTCCGAAATATGCTGCTTGAGCGCGTCGACTTGCGCTTTCGTCAAATCGCTGCCGCGCACGTCGCCGAGAATCACGCAATCGTAGGCTTTCAGCGCTTCGCGGGTCGATGGAAAAATCGGGCCTCCGGATTCGGCGGCGCTCGACGATTGATACAGCGCATCGACGTTGGTGCGCAGCAGCGCTTGCAGCGCCAGTTGCGGATCGCGCTTCAATTCGCGCAACATGTATTTGTAGGTCCAGCGCGGCGTGCCTTCATAATAGAAGACGCGAATTTTCTGTCCGGTGACCCGCACCGAGAAGAAGCGCCCGTTGTTCTCGACGATCTTCTCTTTCGGATGCGGCAGCACGCGCGCTTCGAGGTCGTACAGCCCGGGTTCGGTGGGTGTAAAATGCAGCGTCGTGTGCGTCGTGTCTTTCTCCAACTGCACGCTCTCTTCGGCGAGCACCTGATTGCCGCGCACGATCTGCACGGTGACGAGTTCGCCGGCGAGATTGGTTTCGCGCAGTTCGATTTTGACGTCGATCTGCGTGTGCACGAATGCTTCGCGGTCGGCCTTCACGTCGGCGAGCGCGATGTCGGGAAATTGAACAAGCGCTTCGTGCAGCGAGCCGAGGCCGACGGTGTAAATCGGCGGGCCGGCCGGCAATTCCGCTGCGCTCTTCGGCCCGGTTTCGCAGCCGTCGCTGAGCACGACGATGGCGCACAGCGGCGCTTGCTGCCGGTCTTCGCGAACGGCATTGAGCGCCGCGGCGAGGTCCGACGCGTCGCCGATGGCGGCGATGGTCGAGATTTCCGCGGGCCGGGAAGACGTATCGAAGCTCAGCACCTGCGTCGCGGCGAGCGCGTCGAGCTGCGAGAGCACGCCTTGCGCCACGAGCACGCGGCGCGCGGAATCGACGCGCGATTCTCCGCCGATCGAATCTTTGACGGCCATCGAGCGCGACGAATCCACCAGCACGACAATGCGCTGGCTGTTCTTGGGCGCGATATTGAGGCGGAGGATCGGGTTGGCGACCAGCAGCACAAACAGAAAAACAGTGGCCAGACGCAACCCCAAAAGCGTGCGCGGAAGCCAGATGCCGTAATCGTTGATTTCCAGCACGCGGCGATAAAAGTAAAACACAACCGCCAGTGCCGCCAGCGCACCGGGCACGAGCAGCCAAATCCAGATTCCGCTGCCTAAAATGATCATCAGGAAAGAATACAACGCGCCGCGCAGAGTTGAAGGTTGGAAAGTTTAAAAGTTGAAGGTTGAAGTTCAGGGCCTTCAACCTTCAAGCTTCAACTATAAAACTACTTTTGGTTTTGAAGCCACTGCAACCACAACGTTTGCAAATCGGCGATTTTTCGGCCGTATGCTTTTTCGATGGCTGGGCCGGTGTCTTCGCCATCTCGAACCAATTGGACAAACTTGTCGAAGCGAATGGGATCGATCTTGATCAGGCACGATACGATCGAATAGCACGAGAGATATTCGAAGGGTTTCATGTGGCTCATATCCACGTTGAAAATCTCAAGCCACTGTTTCATCTTGCCTTCTTTGACCGATTTCTTCATCTGTTCGGTCCAATTCTTTTCGAATTTCACATCGGTTTTCTCGTAGGTGAACGTGTAGTTTTGATTGGTTCCGAGGGTCGCGTTTTCGCAATAGGCCGCGAAGCCTTCGACGAGCCAGGGCTTCGCTTTATTGTCCGTGGTGCTGCGCATGAGCATCTGTCCAAAACCAAAAACCGCGCGGCTTTCAGGCGGAGCCCCCGGCGAAACGAGGCGGAACATGTGCACGTGAAATGCGCTGACCCCCGTGGATTTCTTGGAGAGATTGCGGCTTTCGGCATCGTTTTGGACCATCGCTTTATCGATGTACGCGTCATAAGTACCCTGGTCGGCGAGCATGATAATATCGTCGGTGTCGGGACGAGTTGTCACGAGGACCATCGATTTCGAATTGGCCTGCAGAATGCCCACGCATTTTTCCAGCGTGTTGGCGACGAGCTTGTTCGTGGCCGCAGGCAACTGCGAATGGATCGCGACAAAGGGCGTTTCAATCGCCGCCAGTGGCTTGCCCGCGAACTGTTCAAATTGCTTGTGTTCGAGCGCCTGCTGCTGGCGCTGCTTCATGTCTTCTGAAATCAGCTTGATGTCCATGCTCTTCTGGCATTTGTCGCAATACTTCCACGGCGGCGCGAAATCCGGCGAGCTCGACGCCTGGCCGTCGATCTTCGTATAGGGTTTGTAGGGAAGATTCGGCAGGATGCCCATGCCCTTGCAGCTCGGGCAAAGCGGGTTGATTTCGGTGCCGGTATTGTTGCCAAATGGCGCGTTGGGCGTTGCGGGTGCATCGGGCGTCTTGCCGGTAAACTTGGAAATATCGACTGCGTCGGGATCGGCTTTCTCCGTGCCGAACGGGTTGTCTTTCGACCCGACTGCCGGAGGTTTTTTGCTCTTTTTCTCGGCATCGAGTTTGTCGCGCGCTTCCTTCTCGCGCCGGGCGGTTACTTCTTCGTCTTCCGCCTCGCCTGCAAAAACGGGCACAGATGCCATTAATACACTGGCCGACAAAACGGACGCGCAAAACCGAGCGAAAAAAATTCGCATAAATTGGGTTCCTTTTTATGCCATAAACGCCGCGTGATCATCATCGCACAAAGTGCGTAGTTTCTCAATATTTATTTGCGGAATATACCCTCTCTCCTATGGGGAAGCGAGGAAGGGCTGACTTTGTAGAGCGGATCAGGCGTTGATTTCCCGGTCGATTTTATGATGAATGCTTTCGTGCGTCAGAACTTTATGCAGCACAATTTCGGCTTTCTGCTCGTTGCTCAACATCGGCGACGTGTTGATGGAGGCATCGGTCGTCGCCTTAAGAATATCGCTCATGCCGCAGATTACCGTGCCGATGATGTAAAACACGGCCAGACAGCCGATGCCCGCGAGCACCCAGTTAACGAATAGAGACGCATTGTGGCTGGCGCCCTGGCCAAACTCGCCGCTTGTGCCTATCATGGAATAATACGTTGGAATGGCAAGCCCGACAACCCCGGCGATGATAAAGCTCGCGACTTTCGTGAGCGAGCCAAACTTGCGCAATTCTTTCGCATCGTCGTAGGCTTCCCGGTAGCGCAACTCCAGGTAGCGAGCGTACGCAGTCGTGTGATCTTTCGCCTCGTTCATAATGTTCATCTCCGGAGAATTCCGTTAATTACGCCAAGACGGCTTTTACCACATTTCCGGCCACATCGGTCAGGCGGAAATCGCGACCGTTGAATCGGTACGTCAGCTTGGTGTGGTCCAGTCCGATCAGATGCAGGATTGTTGCATGCAGATCGTTGACGCTGACGCGATTTTCGACGGCCTTGAATCCGAGTTCGTCGGTTTTGCCAAATTGCACACCCGGCTTGACGCCCGCGCCGGCCAGCCAGGTCGTGAACGCGTGGGGGTTGTGGTCGCGTCCGGGCTTGGCGGCTTTCTGCGAAATCGGCAGACGTCCGAATTCGCCGGCGCAGACGATCAGCGTTGAATCCAGCAGCCCGCGCGCCTTCAAGTCGCTGAGCAGACCGGCGATCGGCGTGTCGACTTCCGCCGCAAAACCGCCGTGATTTCCCTTGATGTCTTCGTGCCCGTCCCAACTGAGCTGGTTGTCCATCCCGCCGCTGTAAATCTGCACGAACCGCACGCCGCGCTCGACCAGCCGCCGCGCCATCAGACACTGTTTGCCGAAGTGCTCGCACTTCTTTTCGCCGATGCCGTAGAGCTTCAACGTGTCCGGCGATTCCTTTGCGAAATCGAGCGCGTCGGGCGCGGCCATCTGCATGCGGTACGCGAGTTCGAACGATTCGATGCGCGCCGACAGTTCGCTCTCCGATTCGCGCGCTTCAAGATGGTGCTTGTTGAGCCTGGTCAGCAAGTCGAGCTGTTTGCGCTGCTCGTCGTCGGACATTTCCTTGCTGCGGTTCAGATTGTCAATCGGCGCGCCCTGGGCGTTGAGCGCGGTGCCCTGATATATGCTGGGCAAGAAGCCGGTGCCCCAATTCAGCGAGTGGCCTTTGGGGATGCCGCGGCCCATGGTGTCGTACATGACCACGAACCCGGGCAGGTTGCGATTTTCCGAACCGAGTCCGTAAGTAACCCACGAACCCATGCACGGAAAACCCATGCGGCTCATGCCGGTATTCATTTCAAAAAGCGCTGGGGCATGGTTGTTCGAACCGGTAAAACAGGAGTAGATAAAGGCCATGTCATCGACATGGGTAGCTAATTTCGGAAAGATTTCGGAGGCCCACGCGCCGCTGTTGCCGTACTGCTTGAAGGCGAACGGCGATTTCATCAGCGGGCCGACGCTGCCGGGAAAGAAACCGGTGTTCTTATCGAAGCCGTCGAGCTCTTTTCCATCGCGCTTTTCAAGCTCGGGCTTGTAGTCCCAGGTATCGACCTGGCTGGGCCCGCCGTTCATGAAGAGCCAGATCACGGACTTGGCCTTGGCGGGAAAGTGCGACGGCCGCGGCGCCATGGGATCGGTGGATTCCGCCGCCAATGCGGGAGACTGCTCGCCAAGCAGACTGGCAAGAGCCAGCAAGCCGAACCCGGAGCCCGACCGGCTCAAGAAATCGCGGCGCGAGTGGCAGGAGGGCGGGGGTGGGGCGAAGAGGCGGGGGATTTTGTGGAGCATGGATGCTACCTCAGTTATTGGTCAAGCCGAAATGTTCAATTTATTGACCCGCGCATTTCTAAAGCATCGTTCTCGCTTGCGGCGGGCGGCGTTGAACTTCGTTGGCCTCGCACGGCGTATCCTCTTGATACGCCTTTGCTCGACCGCCTCGTTCAACTTGCCCGGCGCGGCGCGATAACG
>JBBRQD010000204.1:0-6396 GCA_038227045.1 Planctomycetota bacterium | reverse complement strand
TAAAAGTCGCGAAACTATGCACCCAACCAGTTAACAGAAAACTCCGAGAGGCGATCCCTTCGGGGTTTTTCTTTTTACCCGTGAATTTCAAACGATTTACGATGTCCTGCACTCTCTCCATTTCTCTCTGAGAGATAGTCCACGGCCGGTTCCGTCAGCACCGCCGCCGACCAACGCCCGTTTCGCGCCAGAACTCTCAGACTCTCTCTCCCCAAAACCCCTACAAGTTAACAAGGGGTTGGCAAAGCTGCCCTTGAACAACCATTTCATAAACCGTTCCGGTAAGTAACAAATGAAGGGGTTCGGCAGCGTGCCGGGCCTCTCAACATTTGTTGCCAGGCAACGCGCCGCATGCGCACCAGCCATACACGTCAAAAGCAAGCTGACCATCCATCGCTTCATCGGCATCTCTCCAGGATTAAATTGTCCAAGTAGGACAGAGCACACTGTTTTAGTAACGAGGAATGCGGTCAATTATCGAAAATTTAGCGGGCAATCCGGAACCTTGCGGCCCGCCTCATCCGAACACACATCAGCCAAAGCGCATTGGTAAATAAGCGCGTGGCGCGTATGTTTCGCCACTAACAATTGGGAGTTTCGGATGAATCCAGGCGTACAGGCCATGCTGGTTGCCATAGTCGGCGGAGTGCTCGCGCAATGGATCGGGCGTCTGATTCGGTTGCCCGCAATTCTGCCGCTGCTGCTGCTCGGCGTGGCGCTCGGCCCGCAAGGCCCGTTGCCGCTTATGCCTCTGCCGGAAACGGCAATGCCAGGCGGATTGCGCGCGCTCATTGCGCTGGGTGTCGTCGTGATCCTCTTCGAAGGCGGCCTGTCGCTGAATTTAAACGATCTGCGGCTTGCGCCAAAAGCGGTTCGCAACCTGATCACCGTTGGCGCGGTGATTAGTTTCGTCGGAGCCGCGGCGGCCGCGTACTACCTGCTTCAAATGGAATTGCGCGAAGCCTTGTTTTTCGGATCGCTGATGACCGTGACCGGGCCGACGGTGATCGGCCCGTTGCTCAAGAACATCAAAGTCAAACCGCGCGTTCACACGGTGCTCCTTTGGGAAAGCATCCTCATCGACGCGGTCGGTGCGATGCTCGCGGTTGTTATCCTGCAAATCTATTTCGAAGACTTCAGCGTCCTCGGCACCGGTTACCAGTTCGTCGGCGGGCTGCTTGTGGGGCCGGTGATCGGCCTGGTGATCGGATGGCTTGTGGCGAAGTGGCTCGCGTGGCGTCAAGCCACAGGGCGCGCCGATGAAGAATTTGATCATCTTTTGGCGCTGGCCGGAGCGCTGGGAATTTATGGCCTCAGCGAAAAAGTGTCGCACGACTCGGGGTTGGGCGCGGTGATTGTCGCGGGTCTTGTGACCGCTCATATATTGAAAAGCCAGGCGCGCAAATTGCGCGAATTTAAAGGCACGCTGACAACGCTGCTGGTCTCGACCCTGTTCATGCTGCTCGCCGCCAATTTCGATCTCAAGGATTTGAAGCGCGTCTGGCCCGAGGGCCTGTATGTGCTCGGGGTGGTGATGCTGATCGTCCGCCCCGCCAACATTCTCCTCTCGACGCGTGGGTCCAAATTGTCGTGGCGTGAGAAAGTTTTTCTGTGCTGGATCGCACCGCGTGGCATCGTGGCGGCATCGGTGGCGTCCATCGTCGGCCGGACGCTCGCCGAACATGGTGCCGAAGACGCGGGCCGGCAATTGGTGGCGATGACGTTCTTAGTGATCGCCGGCACGGTGGTCTTGAACGGCCTGACCGCGCGGCCGCTGGCGTGGCTGCTGAATTTGCGCGCCGGCGAAACGCAGGGTACGTTGATTGTCGGCGCACATCCGCTCGGTCTTCAATTGGCAACGTTTCTCGACCACGAAGGCTTGCCTGCGATTCTTGTCGATACCAATCCAAAGCACTGCGCCGCCGCAAAATTGCTGGGGTTCCACACCATTGAATGCAGCGCGCTGGATCACGTGCAACTCGCCATCCAGGATTTGACGGGGATCGGCCAGTTGATCGCCTTGACGCCGAACGCCGGTGTCAACGCAAGGGCCTGTATATGGCGTACGGCCGGCAATTACTCCGATCAGGCGGCGCCGGATCCCAGTTGGGATCGCATGATGAAAGTGCGCAAGTCGATTTGGTTCCACAACGTCGACGCGATGTTCGATTTATATGGCAATCAAACCCTTACTATTCTCGCCAGCAAGGACCGGGGGCCGCAATACAGCAACGAGAAAAATAATGCCTACCCGGCGATGATGACTGTGCCGCCATCGTTCAAGGATGATGACGCATCCATTCCATTTACCATAAACCATCCAGACTTTACAAACCTCGACAGCCTTTTTTATCCGACAGGCACGCCCCATACCCTGAGCACTGGGTATATCGACGATCACTGGGGCTTCAGCCCGATGGTGGGCATTGCGCCGGCGGTGTTCTTGGACAACACGCTCTTCGGGCCGATGGCTGGCGGTGAAATGGGATATTCGGATTTGTTCCAGATATATCCGAACAGCGGCGGCGAGGATCAAGCGAGCGGAACGATACCGTACATGCAGGATACGCGGGTGCCTGTTTTTCCGATCAATCAAAATCCGCCAGAATACTTGCAGCTCGGCATGGATTTTATTGCGTCCGCGCAGAAATGGCGGATGAAGCGCGACATGCAGCCGGGGCTGGCACGGACGATTGACAGCAACGTGCATACGGGCTATCACTGGGCGAACGTGGCGAAGGTGTCGCCGGACGTGGTGGCGACGGGGAATGTGGTAACGCTGCGGGTGGGGGCCGGGTTTATACGGGCGGACAAGGTCGGCAAGGACGGCAAGGTAGCGAAAGCGGACGAAGGCAACCAGAAGGATTTCCTGGATGCCGACGGCAATTACATATTGCCTCACGGCGAGACTGGAGACTATATTCAGATTGGCGGCGGATTGCTCGTCCAGGCGAGCGACAAACCGGACGACGTGAACGCGTCTGACCGAATTACGATTTTGCGCGGCGCGGATGGCAAACTACTACAACGCCTGGTGCCCGACCCGAACGAGCCGAGCTTGTTGCAATGGATTGAATTGACTGTGGAGATCGGGAAGGATGTTTCGCCCGCTGTTTATGATGTGAATTTGAATTTGGGGGCGGTGGAGGGGTATTTGATGACGGGGGCGTTGGACGTGATTAGTTTAGACTTTATAGTGCAAAATCAAGATAATCTTAACGAGCCCATCACGTCCATTGATTTAAACCAGTCGGAACCTACTCCCGTTATAATCTTACCAGAGCTTGACATAAATTCTGTAAGCATTGATGGAGAGTACGCAACCATTTCCATTTCCGGAAGTGTGCGCGACCCACTGGCGGACAATTCGATCGCACTCCCCGTAATTTCTGGCGGAGCGGATATTGACTTGATTACGGCTTGGGTCGATGGCGTATCGACTGGCGTTTCCAGCACAGTGTCCAGAACAGGAGATGGGCCACCAACTTATTGGCGACAACATCCATACCTTGGGCAAATTACGCCACTAACTGTTAGGTTTAAAATCCCAACTAGTCTTTGCTCGTACATTTTTGCTCGAACATCACCGAATGGCGTTGGAAACTACGGTGAATCAGGTTATTGCGTTGAGTTCTATCGGGATACTATGAATAACACAATTATCCCGAAGGGTATTTACCTCATCCCACAAACTATTGTTGGAGGATTCTATCCATTTACTTTTCGTGAAAAATCAATAAATGACGGGACTGAAGATGTGTCACTGTCAATTCAAGGTGTATCCAAAAAAACCTCAATCAAGGACGACGGATACCATTATCCTTTGGGACCCAGCAAGGAAATATTCGTAATTGTCAGACGAAATGGTAAATATTATTTAGTCTCCTACGACAAAGAAGGGCACAAGAACATTTTACTTATAAACTCTAACGCGGGCGAAAATATTTCTAGCTTAACGGTTCGATATAAAGCAATTTTCAAAAATGCCATTATCTTGCCTGTTAACATAACCCAAACAGCAGAATTGTTTGTCCCTAAGATCGATAGGCGTTTATATCAATTTAGTAATGATCTTGGTTTGTTTTATCAAGACGTACTGACACTAAAGCGCCGATTAGACGGGTACTCGCACGTGTTAGTCTTCCGCGGTTGGGCTAAATCTAACTTGCCATATCCGAGAACGCTGGAATCGGATTTGAAATATCTGGAGGACGCCAAAGATGCTTCTCCTAGTAGTCCCGATCGTAATCGCTACATAAACTTCCTTAAATTCATCAAATCATTTTCTTTGCGGGGGATTCCTGGCGAGAACATTTACAACGCTGTTTTGGATTCAATCGCCGACGTGAATGAGTTGGAAGAACTTCTTTGGTTAATTGTATACGGGGATGAACTGAAGACGGCCTGCAGTTGGGCCAACGTTCCGGCGGATGCTGTGATTGCCGGAATGATGGAGGAGATGGAGGTTGAATCTTTGGTTGCAACTGTTGCTGAAGATGGCGTTTTTAACAATAAAGCGTTCGAATATGTTTTCCAGACACGCGTAACTGGAACCGGTATGGCAAATCTTCATTATATCTTGCCACAAGAAGGGAAGACTGGAATTCCCATTGGTAGTGTTCTTTCCCGACCGAATTGTCCAAACGCTTCTCTTGCGACCGATTGGGGTAGATCGATGAACGACAGATCCTTCTATCAAGATAACGTCCAACAGAATGACTCTAATTCGATATTGGTTTATGCTGCGATGTGGCGCGCTATCGCAGAGGAACTTCATGCGCAGGCTCCAGATCGATACCAGAGCCCGACTGCTAATTTTGGCGAGTGGACTTCGCCTACCATTAATTTGGGCTCAACTGGAAATCAAAAAATGCGAAGTCTTGCTAATGTCATTATGATGGCGATTGAACAGGCATACGTCGGAAGGCCTGATGTTCCATCTTTAAAACCAAAAGTTGACTTAAAGTCGGGAGTTGAAGTCGGTGGCGAAAATCCGCTACCAAATAATGCGGTGACTTGGCCAACCATCTTACAAAATTTAAATGTTGGAGGAAAAAACAGTTACGGAGCAGCATTTGACTATACTACAATTAATTATGATAATAAACTTGAGACGGTCAGATTTTATCTTCAGTTAATAGACAGCATGCGTGAATAGCAGGATGGAGAGGGGAATAGACCAAATGCCGCGAATTCAAATGCATTTAAGCACAGCACTGGTGCTGATGTTCAGTGCAGGTGGGTTCATTCTTATTAATTTGAATGAGTATCCTGCTTATATTGATGATATGTCACAGGGCTTTTTACAGGTGATTAAGGACCCAATTGGGGATTGCCGTGGTAGCGGTTGGCCATGGGGATTCCACGCAACGGGGGGGCGTTTTGGAGAAGTTTGGAATTATGGTGCCCTGATGTGGGATGTAGTGGTAGCATTTGCAGCACTTGTTTTGATTGGAGTTGGTGTCGAATGGGTAGTGAATCAGTATTACCACAAAAGAAGGCTATCCCTTTAAAATCCGGGTCAGCGCATTTGCGTTTTCAGAAGCGATTCGAAAGGGAGTGTTCTGTTCCGGCTATGGAAGAAGCCGGTACGATGCTCAATGCGTCGAAGAAATTCTGAAACAGTATGTGTCTGTCATTCAGCGGTTCAAAACAGGCCAGCAAAAGAGCGCTTCAAAATAGGCCGCCTAAAAAGTCCCTATACCGTTTGCGCCTTCTTTTTGTTCGCTCGGTCTTTCAGTCTGTAACTCTTGCCGCTGATGGCGACAATCGCTGCGCGGTGCAAAAAGCGGTCCAGGATTCCCGTAGCGGCGGGCACGTCGCACAGCAGTTTGCCCCGTCCTGTTTATTTATTGTGTTTCGCCTTAAAACCAAGACGAGCAGTAGGTTGATCAGCAACTTTGATAACGAAAGATCGTTTCGGATACCGAAGGCAAGGTGGCGCAGGGTAAGCGCGGCGACGTGCGGGCAGAGTTTCAGCTCATTGAAATACGAATACGGCAGAATTTGACATCAGGCCGCGACGTGATAATAGTGATTGAGTAGCCCGCCGAGCCAGGATTGACATTTGACTTGGTCTGGCGCTGGCGGGTCGTGAGCGGGCATCGCTGATTTTTGTGACAATGGCTGGTTATTGAGCCCTTGATGTGGGCGATGTGTGGTGTACCAATCGACATACTGATTAGCGATCAAGCGCATGTGCACTTCGCCGAAGACGATGAAGTGATCCAGGCATTCGCGCCGGAAGGATTGAACCCATCGTTCGGCGTATGCGTTCAGGTTCGGAGAGCAGAAGGGCAAGATCTTTGTTTCGACGCCTCCGGAATGGAGAATGGATTCGAATTGCGGCGTGAATTTGCCGTCGCGATCATGAATGAGCAGCGCCGGTTTGGCGGC
>JBBRQD010000203.1:0-6405 GCA_038227045.1 Planctomycetota bacterium | reverse complement strand
TCGGCAGACGGAGCCATTGGACTTACATCCTCTAATTCGGTTCTGGAACTCGTCCGCTTTCTTCCTCCCATCCCTCAAAACAGGTCGTTGACCGCCTTGCATCGCTTCCCCAGCGAGACATGCGTATAAACTTGTGTCGTCGAAATGGACGAATGCCCCGCTTGATCCTGGATCATTCGCAGATCGTTCGTCTGTTCGTAAAGGGCGGACAGATGGAAATGACGCATCGAATGGACTCCGTGGAATATCAGTGACAGAGCAGAATGGCACATAGTTAAGGACGATGCACACGTGCAATGCGTGGGAGCGGAGTCGCCAAAAGCGGCTTAACTATGCGCCATTCGTGACAGAGCACTTACTTTTAAAACAACAAATCAGTTCCACGGACAAAACGGTAACAGACCACTCTAATTTTCAGTGTGGTCCATCACCGATTCCCCAGCAGCGCAAACTGGCCATCAGACGCAGAATTTTACTTCATCTTGTAATACTTCACGTCATCGATGGTGACTTGATTCGACACCAGCAGCCTCAGGACTTGCTTGGTTTCGTGCGCAATACCGACGGAACTGAAACTACCCACTTCCTTCCCATCCACAGAAGCCTTCAGGGTATCCCCTGAAATGGTGACGCTCAGGGAATGCCACTCATTTAGACTGATCTCGTAGGGAAAGGATTTCTGCTTGGTCTTGATCAGGGCTTCATCCTCCTTGCTGAGCTTGCCCGCTTTGCGATCATCGAAGTATTTCAACAGCATATTGCCCGTTTTCATATCCTGTAGATTGACTTTTTTCGTGGCAAACGTCGCGGCACAGATATGCCCCGCGTGGACTTCTTTGCAGGATAAGTCGGCAAAATTCAACATCAGTGTGTCTTTGGCCTCATGGAATTTAAAGCGCATCTGCGCGGTGCCGTCAGTGAATGCGAAGGCATGCCCGACGTCGACCGCATGAATCGCTTCAGGGTGGATGTAAATGTGCAGTGTCCCGTCGACGAGATCGACCTCTTTGTGTCCCTTCGCGCTCCACGAACTGCTGGTATTCCAACCGTTGCCCGGCTCATCTTTTACTTGTTGCGTCTCTTTCCGTTCAAAATCGTCCGAGAACACCAAAGTCCCAAGGTTTTCTTCGCCCTTGATTGACATCGCGACACACAGGGTTGAGGCTATCGCTAAGATCGTAAAGGTTTTCATTCCTTGCTCCGTGAAGTAAGTTTTCGCTGAGTCAACTTCTGAAGATACACCGTGCACCAAACTATTTGGTTTCAGTTATCTGGACGTTTTTGAAGGCTACAGGGCCGTGATCGCCTTGAAACATCAAAGGGCCGGTGGCCGCTTCTTTGGCGCTGATTTCGCCGCCTGTGGGCTTGGGCGCCTCGACATCCTTGTGGATTTCCTTGCCGTTCAGTTTCACCGAGACGAATTTCGCGTTTGCGGTTTTCTTGCCATCGGCGTCGAATCTCGGGGTCTGGAAGGTGATGTCGAGTGTCTGCCACTCGCCTGGAGCCTTGGCTTCGTAGTTGTCGGCATTGGGGTCTTGCGTGTTATAAATGCCACCGAGGTCCCCCTTGGTGGGCTTCTTTTTGCCGAAGGAATCGAGGACTTGAACTTCGTAGCGGCCCATCAAATACACCCCGGAGTTGGAACCTTTCGGAACCATGAGTTCGACGTGTATTTCGCAATCGCCGAAAGATTTTTCAGTATAAATGTCGGTGCCATGCTGGCCGGACTTAAGATCGTTGACGAGGATGGGAATTGCACCGGGCTCACCGCTGGGCTCAAGCTCCTTCTGATTCTTCTCACTCATTTTTACGTCACTGGCGACTTTCCAAAGGTTGTTCTTTTCGATCCTGACCTTCCAGCCGGTCAAGTCTTTGCCGATGAGACTGGTGCCTTCCTGAGCGGTAACTAACGGGGCGGCGAGAGCGATGATTAGGACACAGATGCGGTTCAACATGCGATGCTCCGGTGGAGATAACGGAAAAAGGTTGGACTTTCGTATTAATATATACCCCGCTACCGGAGCAGATTTCACACGTCATGTTGCGTGACGTGGTGCGACATGCCCGGAATCCTTTAGCGCCAACGGCGCGAACTTCTATAGCCCAGGCAGGAGCCGGTACTCCGGCGGAGGCCTGGGATACGGGAAAGGGAGAATTCCAAGCCCTCATTCCAAGCCCTCAAGGGGCGGGGAAAGATTAATGGCCGATACCGATCTCCTGCGTCGAACCGCTGTCAAGGCGGCAACTTACCGCGCGCTCATAATGGTGTTGGATTGCGTGTCCATTTACCTGTTAACAGGCACGCTGCGAGTGGCAGTAGGATTTATGGTCGTCAGCAATATCTACACAACAATCGCGTATGTGGTACACGAACGCTTGTGGGCGCGAGTCTCGTGGGGACTCCGCGACACAAAGCCATCGCCTAAAACCAGCGACGCTGAAAAGCCCAATCCATGAACGTGCTCAGCGCTGAATTCGCGCCGATCCGCCTTTTGCCAGCGCGCGCACTTGGTCCACCGTCGCCATCGTCGTGTCGCCCGGAAACGTAGTCAGCAGCGCGCCATGCGCCCAGCCCAGATTCACCGCGTCCTGCGGCGCTTCGCCGTTTAACAAGCCATAGATAAATCCGGACGCATACCCGTCGCCGCCACCCACGCGGTCAATCACGTCCAGTTCGCACATCGGCGATTGGTACGTCTGGCCATCCATCCACGTCACCGCGCCCCACGAATGGCGATTGGTCGAATGGACTTCGCGCAGCGTCGTCGCGACGGCTTTGATGTGCGGGTGCTTCTTCACAACGTTGCCCATCATGCTGATAAACGCGCGCGGATCGAGTTTGGAAGTCGCCGCCACTTCCGGGCCGGGAATGCCAAGACCAAGCTGCAAATCCTCTTCGTTGCCCACAAGCACATCGACGTTCCGCACAATGCGGTCGAGAACCTCCACGGCGTGTTCATTGCCGCCCTGAATGTTCCAGAGTTTCGCGCGGTAATTCAAATCAAAAGACGTCACGGCTCCGGCGGCTTTCGCAGCCTGCATGGCTTCGAGAATGAGCGCGGCCGTCGTCGCTGAAAGCGCCGCGAAGATGCCGCCGCTGTGAAACCAGCGCACGCCGCTGCCGAAGATTTCCGCCCAGTTGAAATCGCCGGGCTTGAGCTGCGCCGCGGCTTCGTTGCAGCGGTTGTAAAAGACCACCGGCGCGCGCACTCCCTGGCCGCGGTCGCTGTACACCGTCGCCATATTCGGACCATGCACCCCATCGTGCGGAAACTTTTTATAGAAAGGCTTCACGCCCATCGCCCGGACGCGCTCGGCGATCAAATCGCCGATCGGATACTCCACCATGGCGCTGGCGATGCCGGTTTTCATGCCAAAACAATCCGCCAGGTTCGCCGCGACATTGAACTCCCCGCCGCTGACATGAATGTCGCAGTTCACCGCTTTGCGAAACGGGATGACGCCGGGATCAAGACGGTGAATCAACGCGCCCAGCGACAGAAAATCCAGCGCGCCTTTTTGAGGAATAGTCAAATGGTGTGTCACAGGATAACGTTCGCGCTCCAAAATTGCCGATGTAGGACAGGTTAGAAACCCACCCTACTTTATCAATGTTGAACTTAATAACACTCAAAAAATATTCGCGAAGATTCGCGCAAATTCGCGAGATTCGCGGTTAAAAAAGCCGTTTCTTAGCAGTTCACTCAGTCCACTCCGGCCGCACAGAAGTCGAAATCAGCGCCAGCCGCCGCCCTTCGTCAAGGAATCGGCGCACCGCAGCGCGGCCCTTTTCCCCGTAATCCAGCGTGTAGTCGTTGACGTACATGCCGACGAATTTATCGGCCTTGTCCTTGCCCATGTCGCGTGCGTAGCGCAGCGCGTAGCCGAGCGCCTCGTCGCGGTGTTCGAGTCCCCACTTAATCGAATCGTGCAGATGCCGGCTGATGCGTTTGATCCGCTCCGCGCCCAAGTCCTTGCGGATGCCGTTTCCGCCCAGCGGCAGAGGCAGTCCGGTGCGCGCGTGCCACCATTCGCCGAGATCGACGACTTTCTGCAAACGCCCGCTGTCTTCTTCATGATACGTGAGCTGCCCTTCGTGAATGATCAAGCCGCCGTCGAATTCGCCCGCAGCGACACGCGCGATGATCTCGTCGAACGGCACGACGACCGTCTTGAAATGCGGCCGCGCAACCAGTTCTTTATCGCGCCCGCCGAGAATATCGCCAGTCGAAGGGCGCGGCTGCTGCTCACCGGCCGCGAACATGTGCAGCGCCAGAAACGCGCTCGTGCGCGTGCCCGGAACCGCGATCGTTTTGCCGTCAAGCCACGCGCGCGCATTGTTAAAATTCGCATCGGCGGCAGGAGCGGATTTCGAAATCACCATCGGCCCGTAATTATCGCCAAAGCTCGCGCCGTGCGGCAGCAGAATGTACTTGTCCGCGACATACGCATACGCGTGAAAACTCAGCGCCGTGACCTCGTACTTGCCGGCCTCGGCCTCGCGGTTGAGCGTTTCGATATCGATCAAATGATGCTCATACACTTCGGGCGCGGTATCGAATTGCGGATAGGTCAGCGCATAAAACATGAAGGCATCGTCGGGATCGGGCGAATGGCCGACGTGAACTGTGGGTGCGGCGGGCATAACGTTCTCCGTATGAACAGGGAGGTGGAAGCAATAGACGGCGCTGCGTGACGAGAAATGGAAAATCAAAAATGGAAAATGAGAATTGGAAAATGGACCGGTCCGAGTTCATTCAGAACTCGCGTCATTACTCCCCAGCGGCCGTTTCTTGCGCGGCGATTTGAACAACCGGAGCCTGTGTTTTCAGAACGGGCGGCTGCTCTTTGCGGATGAGATCGACTTTGACATCCAAACGAGGCCCCTGTTCGTCTCCTTTGTCGTTATCGTCCTTCGACCGATTTTTTAATTCAAGAAATAGATTGTACACCGCCACGAACGTCGGCAGGAAATTCGCAATCACGCCGACCATGTCCTGCTTCGGGCTCCAAATGAAATAAATCAACTGCATGTTGCTGCCAATCAAACTCATGATCCAGAAGACCAGCGGCGTCACCGGCCGGCCGGCTTTTCGCGCGTAAAAGAATTGAACGACCCAGCGCCCGGCGAACATCATCGCGCCGATACCGCCCATTAATTTCCAGCCCGTCAATTTGATTAAATTGGGATAAAAGGGAATGTCGAGCAGTTCTGACGCCATCAGGCGTTGCGCGCCCGCCTTGGTTGCATTGAAGGTCAATGCAATACAACCGAGGATCGTGGCGACAATGTACACGATCGCCAGAACTCGAATGGCCCCTTTTGTCTGCCTGCTCATTAATGCACCTCAGGTGTTTTAATCGAGGCGCATTATAATTCGTCGATCTCATAATTCAAGCATCGACTTTGCATCCAGCGCACGGAAAATGCGTCGCGCAACGCGGTGAACGTCCGGCCCAGCCCTTGGCCATATTTGGGCGTGCCCTTGGGGCGCGGACGATGATTGACGTCCACCTCGACAATTTTCCCGCCCTGCATGCGCACCAGAGTCGTCAGAAACCGGTGCATGCCCTTGAACATTTTCATGCGCTTGGCGTAGCGCGCGTCAAAGGCTTTCAAGCTGCATCCCGTGTCGCGGATCGGGTCTTTCGTCAGCCAGATGCGCACGCCGTTGGCGATCTTCGACGACACCCGCCGCACGAAATTATCCTGCCGCTTGGCGCGCCGCCCCGCCGCGCACGCGGGCTTGTCCGGAGCCTCCAGCGCCGCGATCAACTTTCCAATGTCCGCCGGATCGTTCTGCATGTCTGCGTCGATGAGCACGATGTATTGTCCGCGCGCCGCCCGAATCCCCGCCTCGAACGCGCCCGACTGCCCCTGATTGCGGCTCAGCCGGACGACGCGCAGCGCCTCGAATGTTTTCTTCAACGCGACCAGAATCGCGTCCGAGCCATCCGTCGAACAATCGTCGGCGCACACGATTTCATAAGGCCGCCCCAGCTTTTTCAACTCCGCGTCAGCTTCCTTGATGAAATCCTCGATGCACTCTTTTTCATTGAAAACAGGCGCGACGAGCGAGATGTGAACGGCGGTGTTGGACATGGGCAAACGATTGTTCAGATCGTTCCTAATTAAGGGAAGAACGATCTTTTCAAAATCGTTCAAAACGCGTTGAAGTGCAAGTATTTACCGGCTCAGTTTAATAAGTCGCCGCATAAATTGCCAACGAATTTGAAATGCGAATGCGGTGCGGTCGCTGTTTCCCCCTCTCCCCTTGGGGGAGAGTTACCATGTAATGGAATAGAAAGAGCCATAGCCTCGAGATAAAAAGTCAATGAAGTCTCTCACAACCCATTGACCCAATAATCAGGAGGCCAGGCCCAGATGAAAAACGTTATCATGGT
>JBBRQD010000202.1:0-6723 GCA_038227045.1 Planctomycetota bacterium | reverse complement strand
CGTTGCCAGCGAAGGAATGTGGTGTACGTCACGAGGTTCAGCAAGGTGCGGAGTGCAGTGCCCAGCGGCTTGGCCAGTTTGATCAACCGTTGACGTTCCGCGAGTGTCGTTGAGAATTGCTTGGGCAACTTGGAGCGGAGGATTTCGTTCTCGGCTTTAAGGAACTCCAAGGCATGCGCAACGTGGCTATCGGCGACTTTTGCGATCCAAAACAGGAGCGGATTTGCGAGACGAGTGGGCATGAGGCTCCAAATGGCTAAATCATTGTGTGGTCAGGAAAAGACATAGTTTTTAAACAGCTGTGAGCCGGTGATTTTAGCGGCAAAATGGCCTCGGCAAGTGGATGTCATGAAATGCGTCAAAAAAGTGGCAAGAAGTGAATACTGCAATACAATGAAATGCGTGGTATTTGGAGTGCAATCCTTCCCGCCAAGGAACCGCCAAGCGAAATTCCGAAAATCCTATAAATCACAATTGGGTTATGTGTTACCAATCGGATGGGCTGCCCATCACACCCACGAGGTCGGGGGTTCGAGTCCCTCTGTGGCGGGTGGAGTTTCCGCTTGCGCTTTGCGTTCAGGATGGCCCTAACGCGGGGTTGGAAACCCGCTCTACTTCTTTCAATCGAGGTCATGAATGGCACAACTCTTCACCGGCATCGAACACACCGCCATCGCCGCGCACGATTCCGAAAAACTCGCGGCGTGGTACTCCGAGCAGCTCGATTTCAAGCTCGCCGCGTCCGTCGAAAACGGCCTCGGAAAACCCAGGACATGCTTCATACATCTGAACGGCAACTTCATCGAAGTGATGCCCTGCGTGAAGGACACATCCGAACGCGACAACCCTGATCGCGGCATTTCGCATCTGGCCATACTGGTCTCCGATTTCGACGCGGCGGTCTCAAGGCTCGACCGCGCGAGCGTGCGGAAAGACGGCAGCGAACGCGCCGGCCCGTGGGGATCGCGCATCCAATTCTACCGCGACCCCGAAGGCAATCTGTTTCATCTGCTCTGGCGCCCGAAAGCCTTATAGGTAAATTTGCAGCCCATGCTCATACGACTGGCCACCGCCGCCGATGCCCCGCTGCTCGAAGCTCTCGCGCATTCAATCTGGAACAAAGTCTATCCCGGAATCATTTCGCGGGCTCAAATCGATTTCATGCTGCAAAAAATGTACAACCCCGGCCAGATCGAAGCGGAAATCAAGTCGGGCTATGCATGGGAAATAATCGAAGAGAACGGTGCGCCCATCGGATTTCTATCGACGCTCCTTGAAAAAGGTAACACATTAAAAGTCTCGAAAATATACCTGGAACCCGCGTACCACGGAAGAGGATACGGCCAAAGTCTTTTGAAACACATCGATGAGAAAGCCAGGGATGGCGGAGCGAATTCAGTCTATCTATTCGTCAACAGATCCAACGACAGAGCGCTGAAATCCTATTTGCGCGCAGGCTACGAAATCGTGCAAACGCTCGATCAAGAATTCGGGAGCTTTGTTCTGAACGATTACAAACTGGCGAAACCGGTCTGATTTTTGAATAAAAAGTTTGGCAAATTCAGGAAAATGTCTTGATTTGCGCCGTTCTCATCCGTTGTATATTGTGTGCCATCTTTCGTTACGCCGTATGGGAGAATGCAGACCGAAGTTCGCCCTGCATTTCTCAAGCAACGTGAAATGCGCCCCATTTTGCCACCCGTGATCGACCGACCTGCTGCTTCCAGAGTTCGGAACGCTGCGATGAACGCCATACCTCTTCAAATTCGGCGGTGGCGATAACTTCCTCACCCAGAAAAGAATTAATCCATTTGGCCTTGCGGCTGAACTTGCACGCCACCATACTTCCAAAATCATCGCACCAATGCAACCGATCATACCGGAGAACATTTCCATTTTGGAAGACTTCTACTTGCCTCGTCGCATATTGGTCGGGGGCGACTTCGATATAACGGACGAATTCTCCCCATTCCGCCGCAACGAAGTCATTGTGGGTACATAAACCAGGAGATTTTTTATATCGCATTCGAAAGCTCCAAGATACCAACACCCTATTTCTTCCGCCCCGCCTTCTCATCCAAACCCGAAATCCCGTGGCGACGGCCGAACTCCCTTTCGATCTCTTCGAACGAAATATCCTTCGACGCCATCAGCACCATGGTGTGAAAAAAAAGATCGCAGACTTCCTTCGTCAGTTGCTCCGCCGACTGTTCGCGCGCGGCCTTGATCGTTTCGCCGGCTTCTTCCGCGACTTTGCAGCAGATCGCATCCGTGCCCGCGCGCAGCAATTGCGCGACGTACGATTTCTCCGGCATCGTCTGCTTGCGCTCCACGACCGTTTGAAAGACGGCCGAGAAGACCGCGCCAGGCCGATACAAATTCTTTTCGGATTCAGACATGGTAAATGCTCTCGTAATGGGTAAATGAATCTCTTACAACTCGCCCTTCAAAAACCGGCCCATTAATTCGTACCCGCGTTCGACGATGATCTTCGACAGCTTCGCCTGGCTTTCGCCATAGCGCAGCCCCGTCGGAACAAATCCAGGGCCCCACGCGACGAAGGGCGACGGCTCCGTCGCGTGCGATTTCAGCGCCACGGGCGTGGGATGGTCGGGGCAAATCAGCACGCGCAATTCGCCGCTTTGCGCGAATCGGGAATTCAAAATCGGGCCGACAATATCCGTGTCGATGCGCTCAAGCGACGCCGTCTTATTCGGCGCGTCGCCTTGATGTCCGCACTCGTCCGGAGATTCGACATGCACGAACACCAGATCGTGCCGCTCCAGAGCGTCGATCGCATAGCGCCCTTTCGCCGCGTAATCGGTATCGATGTAGCCGGTGATATTCGGCACGTTCAGCACTTCAAGACCGAGATACATGCCGAGACTGCGCAGCAAATCCACCGCGCTGATCATCGCGCCGCTCACGCCGTACGAATCTTTAAACAGCGGCAGCGTCGGCCGCGGGCCGTGCCCCCACAGCCAGATTTGAGTCGCCGCGGTATCGCCCGCTTTGCGCCGCAGTTCGTTGACTGGATGATCCGCGAAGATGGGCTTCGATTTCTCCATCAAATCCAGCAGGAACGGCGCGTCTTCGCCGGCAGGTAAATACTGTTCGGCGGGCTTGCCGGGAATATTGTGCGGCGGCGTGCACGTGGCCTTGACTCCGTCCGCTTTTCTCACGACCAGCAGATGGCGGTAACTGACGCCCGGATAAAAATGCATCCCGTCGCGCCCGTAGCGCGTTTCCAGTTCCTGAATCAACTGCCGGCTCTCTTCCGTCTTGATATGCCCGGCGGTAAAATCGAACATCAAGCCATCTTCGACGGCCACGGTGTTGCAGCGGATAGCGATGTCGTCGGGAGCCAAGTCGATCCCCAGCGATTTCGCTTCCAGCGGCGCGCGGCCGGTATGATGCTTGGCCGGATCGAAACCCAGCAAAGACATGCAGCAGATATCCGAACCGTTATCCATTCCAGGCGGAATATGCATCGCCCGGCCGACCGAGCCTTCCAGAGCCATGCGAGCCATATTGGGAAGCCGAGCGGCCTCCAGCGGCGTTTTATTTCCCAGCGACGAAATCGGCCAATCGGCGGCGCCATCAGGGCAAATCACAACGTACTTCATTCGAAAAGTGGGCTCCTCATGTGTACAAGTTCAATCGATTATTGTCTCTCGCAAAGACGCTAAGGCGCAAAGAACGGCAATACAAGAAAAATAACTAAATCCGGGGAAAAGCGACAAATGTGTCGGTGGCAAATCTGCGAATTTAAACCTCTACCTTCTCCTGTCTTTCTTATGCCGTTCTTTGCGCCTTTGCGTCTTTGCGAGTGAAAAAAAGTTCTGATTTAAACAACAGCGCGTGACGCGCACCAAACCGAAAGGGTGCCAATGTCACGCGCGAATAGTCTAAATAAAAGCGATATGGAATCCAGCGTCGAACAGGAAGTTATTTGGCTGCGCTTTTGCGCATCAATTCGGTCTTTGAGGATCGCAGGATGCCTTTGACGCTGAGGCGTTCGCGGCTTTCGGGTCGAATATCGGTATCGGTATCGGTGGCGGGAAGTTCGGCGTCTTCGACGACGTCCATTAGAGCATTGTAACTATTGATATCGAGCAAGACTGCTTTTGCCTTGCCGTCTTCGGTAATATAACAGGTATCGCCAGACTTGCCGATGTCACGCACAAGTGCATCCGCAATGGCTAAAAGTTCTTTGGTACCGACAAATCGTCCGGTTGCCATAAGTAATCCTTTATGCTAGAACTGAGCTAAAATGATATCGACATGCAATTTAGAACAACGATAGTTGTTTTTCCTTCACCTTCGTCCACATGTATAGTGTACCCCATGATTTTTAGATCGTCAAGTCTGAGCGACTTGCTTATTGAAAATTATTGGTTAATTTAACCAGACTGTGGATCAGAACACATCCAACCGCACTGGTATCGGCGTTGTCATTGGGATCGTGATCCTGTTGTTTGCAGCGTTCGTTTTTGTGCTGGCATCGAGCGCTCGCCACACCGCACAGGTTCCATCCGCGCGCCCTGTCGCCGACCCGGCTAATTCCGGGCCCAAGCCCTTCTTTGACCCAAAGGAAGCCAGCGCGCCGAAATCCGCGCCAAGTCCCGCGCCGCGTTTTCCGCCCGGATACAACTTCGCGCTCAACATTCACGGCGGAAAAGTCAGCGGCGGCCGGAATTCCGAATTGCTGATCGACGGCAACAGCACGGACTACGACGGCAGCAAGGGCTACGGCATGATCACCTGGTCGAAAAATCCCGCCGACAGTTTCCAGATCGAATTGCAGGAGCCGTTCGAAATCGATTGCGTCCGCTTTCTGCTCTGGGATCTGGAAGAGAATCGATTTTACCGCTACAAATTGGAAGTGGCCGACAGCTCGCCCGCGAAAACATGGACCGTGCTGGCCGACAAGACCGGCGCGCAGGACGAATGCAGAAGCTGGCAGGTCATTCGATTCGAAAAACGCACCGTCAAACTGCTGCGCTTGACGGGGACGTACAATTCATCGAACAGCAATTTCCATGTGGTGGAATTTCAAACGTGCATCGCGCCGCCAAACGGTTTTCCAAACGATCCGCTACCCACCCAACCGGTCAAGCCGCACGTGCAGCAGGACGATCTGCAGTTTTAGAGAGTGTTTCAAATCGAAATGAAGTAACACGTCTGATGGAGAATTAAATCATGCCCGTTTACACATACCGGCCCGTAACGGCCAAAAAAGGCGAAGTTCGCGACTGCGAAATGTGCGCCCAGCCTTTCGAACTTATTCAGCACATGGTCGAAGACGCGTTGACAGCCTGTCCCACATGTGGCAAACCGATCGAGCGCGTTGTCACGGCACCGAATTTAAACGGCGCCGGCCGAGTCCATAAACCCAGCGACGCGCAACTGGCCCGCTCCGGTTTCACCCAATACAAAAAGCAGGGCAAAGGCCACTACGAAAAAACATTTGGCTCCGGCCCGTCGACGTTGAATCCGTGACGATTTTTAAATTCGAGAGCACACTGAGGATTTTGCATGAGGGGGTGACAAGGTGAGGGGTGAAACGGCTTTTGAAATTAGCGATTGTGCCGTATTGCATTATCCTCCAGATTTCCAATTCACCTTGTCACCTTGTCACCCCCTCACCTTGTCATCCCCCATGAGCATCTACTTCTGCATCCTCGGTTCCGGTTCCAGCGGCAATGCCGCCGTGCTCAAGACGCCCTCGGTACAAATCTTGATCGATGCCGGGTTTTCGCCCCAGGAACTCGCCAGGCGCATGTCCGGAACCGGCGTGTCCTGGGAGTCGCTCGACGCCGTCCTGCTCACCCATTTGCACGCCGACCATTTCAAGCGAACGTGCCTCAAATTCTGCGCACGTCATGAGGTCGAATTCGTCTGCCACGCAGCACACGCCAGCCGCTTCGAAAACTTCGGCAGCTTCAAACAATTGCGGCGCCTGGGGCTGGTGCGCACGTACGGATCCGAACCGTTCGCCCTAGGCGGAACGGAGGCCGGATCGCTGCGCATTCACCCGGTCGAAATTCCGCACGACAGCCCGCCGACGTTTGGCTTCCGCATTGAAGCGCTCGCCTCAGATGGCAGCGCCACGAAGCTCGGCTATTTCGCCGATCTCGGCGAGTGCGGCGACGCGGTCGCGCAAGCGATGTTCGGGGTCGATCTGCTGGCGCTGGAGTTTAACCACGACGAAACGCTGCAGCGCGAGAGCGGCCGGCATCCGTCGCTGATCGAACGCGTCATGGGCCCGGGCGGCCATCTCTCGAATCGCCAGGCCGCCGACGTCTTCCGCCGCGTTCTGGAAAGCGGCCACCCCGCGCCAAAAGCGCTCGTCCAGATTCACCTCAGCCGCGAGTGCAACAGCGCCCAACTGGCGTTCCTGGCCGCGCAGGAAGTGGCCTTTCTGGCCGGCGCAACGACCCGCATCTTCAGCTCCAGGCAGGAAATCCGCGGATCGATTCACCGCATCGACGCCGAATGAAAAGGGGTTAGTGGCCTTTAAAGGGGTTAGTGGTTAGGGAGGAATGTGCTGCGCACATTTCGGCCTCCAAACACGAATCTATGACCTTCCCCACGTTTAGTGGACGCGGCCCTTTTGACTCAGTTGGCTGCTGCCTCGAACGATTCGGGGCTGACGTAGCCTAACGAGCTGTGCCGTCGTTTCCGGTTGTAGAACACTTCGATGTACTCGAAGATCGACTG
>JBBRQD010000201.1:0-6729 GCA_038227045.1 Planctomycetota bacterium | reverse complement strand
GTCAATTTCACGTGCGAGACTGCGGATCATATGCTCCAATTCATGCTCGCGTTCCGAAGATAATGTCGAGTCGGTCATACATGGATTATCGTCCGTTCAATTTTAGAAAAATAGTATAATCTTGCCGCGTGAATGGCTACTTTGTTTGTTTGATGTCCGGCGCACCAATTTCGGGCGAATACATCAAGGCCGAAGGCAAAGCTGGGCGAATAGGCGCTAGGCTGATGACCATCGTCGCGGACGGGACTCACGGACGGGTTTACCTCGCGCCAACGCAGGATCATGAGGTTGCGGCGCGAAATGCGAAACCAGATTGGAAACCGGATGTCGAGTTTTTTCAACAAGCGCTCGGTTTTCGTATTGGAAACTATGGGCTGTCCAAGTGGAGTGACCTTTTCACGCCTCGCCAGATCGTGGCGCTGGCGACATTTTCACAACTGGTGGAGGAATCTCGCGAACATGTCCGGAAAAATGCAGTTGCCGCAGGCGTATCTGACGACAAGAAACGGCTGCGCGATGATGGCACGGGGGCTACCGCTTACGCTGATGCGGTAGCCGTCTATTTAGGTTTCGCAGTCGACAAGATGACCGATCGAAACTCATCGAATTGTGGATGGGACTCGTCTCGAGACAGTATTCGTGGCGTGTTTGGTCGTCAGGCTATCCCAATGGTCTGGGACTTCTGTGAATCAAACGCAATTGGCGGAAGCGCTGGTAGTTTTGAAAATGCAATAGATCAATGTAGTCGTGTTCTCGATGAATTGCCTGGAACGACGAACAGTATCGCTCGACAATCGGACGCAGCAACACAATCCGTCAGCGCGGGCAAAGTTGTATCCACTGATCCGCCTTACTATGACAATATCGGTTATGCCGATTTGTCAGACTTCTTTTACGTCTGGCTTCGTCACTCACTTAAATCGGTGTTCCCCGAACTCTTTGCCACGCTCGCGGTTCCGAAAGATGAGGAGCTTGTTGCAACGCCAGGTCGACATGGAGGGAAAACAGGTGCTGAAGCCTTCTTCCTTGGAGGTATGACAAAGGCGATGCACCGATTAGCCGAGCAAGCGCATCCGGCGTTTCCGGTAAGTATTTACTATGCCTTCAAACAATCCGAGGGAGATGGGGCCGACGGCACAGCGAGCACAGGTTGGGAGACCTTCCTCGACGCTGTGATCAGAGCCGGTTTCTCAACGAGCGGTACTTGGCCGATGCGAACAGAACTTGGTAACCGCATGCGTGGTACGGATTCCAATGCGCTCGCAACCAGTATCATCCTCGTCTGTCGTAAACGAGCAAACGATGCCCCCACCGCCACGCGTCGCGACTTCGTCAACGCGCTCAAAGCCGAACTCCCCACCGCGCTCGCTCACTTGCAGCGCGGCAACATCGCCCCGGTGGATTTGGCTCAGGCTGCCATCGGGCCGGGCATGGGCGTTTACACGCGCTACAGCAAGGTGCTCGACGCCGAAGGTAAGCCGCTCTCCGTGCGCGAGGCGCTGGCGCTGATCAACCAGACGCTGGACGAGGCGCTCGCCGAACAGGAGGGCGACTTCGACGCGGATACGCGCTGGGCGCTGACGTGGTTCGAGCAGACCGGTTTTGCCGACGGCGAGTACGGCACGGCCGAGCAGCTTTCAAAGTCCAAAAACACCAGCGTCGCCGGCATGGTCGAGGCCGGTATCCTCGAATCGAAGCGCGGCAAAGTGCGGCTGCTCAAGCCCAGCGAACTGCCCGCCGACTGGGACCCGCAGACCGACGCGCGCCTCACGACCTGGGAGACGGTGCATCACCTGATCCGCGCGCTGGAATCCGGCGGCGAAGGCGCGGCGGCGGCGCTGGTCGCGAAGCTCGGCGCCAAAGCCGAAACGGCCCGCGAACTGGCCTATCGGCTCTACACGCTCTGCGAACGCAAGAAGCGCGCGACCGAAGCGCTGGCCTACAACGGCCTGGTGCAAAGCTGGCCGGAGATCACGCGGCTGGCCCGCGAGGGACCGGCGGTGGCTAAGGCTAAGGTGAAGGATTTGTTTGAGGAGGAATAGGAGCGCAGGCCATGCCCTTTCAATACGTCAATCGCCAGGAAAAAGTCTTCTACATTAGCGCCAAACCTGGCAAGAACGGCAAGCCGCGCTACAGCATGACCACGAAGAATACGAGCACGCTCGTCGATGCGGTTCCGGACGGCTTTGAGGTTTACGAGCTTCCGGCAGACGGTCGAACGGTGCTTCGTAAAAAGGTGCATTCTAAAATTACGGAACTGGAACGCGAAGCGCTGGCGCAGGCCATTCGGAAAGATGCCGGTATCGATCGATTTCTGATTGATCTCGAAGAGAACGCGATGATCGTCTACCTTACCGAGATGGACAATAGCAACGACAGCGGCAGCGAGTGGCTGCGAGCGGTACGGATGAGTATGCAACTGACTGCGCATTATTCAAAAATGATGCGCTTCGAGTTGGAATCGGAGAAGCCGCATCTGTTTTCCGTTTCCCGCTGGTGCTTTCTCGGTTCGATCAACAGTTGGTTCCCGCTCGACTATTCAAAGCCGCTGGTAACACTGATAAAAAAGTATGTGAAACATCTGGGCAAAGAAAGTTTCTTTGAATTGATGTAACGGCAGATCGGAGCATTCATGGCTGTCACCAATTATGACCGCGTTGGTAAGACGATGGAGCATTTGAACGCGGGCCTCTCTCCGTTCGTCGAGCGTGAGATGAAAGCCAGTTTCAACACGCGCTGGTTGGACGAGCTGACCAAGATTTTGAAAGATTACCAGCTTCCCAAACCCGCCTCTGGCGGCGGGCTGAAATGGGACATCCAGGCGCTGCTTTCGGTAATGATCAGCAAGTGGGAAGACACATTCAAGCGCACACTAGGCAAGGCCGAACGCACGCTGCTGCATGAACTCAACGAGGTTCGCAACCGTTGGGCGCATCAGGAAACATTCTCCAGTGATGACGCGTACCGCGCGCTCGATTCGGCCGGGCGATTGTTGACGGCAGTCTCGGCACCGCAATCGGCCGAAGTCGAAACGATGAAAATGGAGTTGCTGCGTCTGCGCTTCGATGAGCAAGCGCGCGGCGAGAAGCGCAAGAGCGCGGGCGTGGCGATTGAAGGCTCGGCGTCGAGCAATCTGAAGCCCTGGCGCGAAGTGGTGACGCCGCACAAAGACGTGGCCAGTGGGCGCTATCAACAAGCGGAATTCGCCGCTGACCTGTGGCAGGTGCATCTGGGCGAAGGCACCGACGAGTACAAAAATCCGGTCGAATTCTTCCGTCGAACGTACCTCACCGAGAGCCTGAAAGGAATGCTGGTCGGTGCAGTGCGTCGCCTCTCCGGTAAAGGCGGCGACCCGGTGGTGCAACTGCAAACTAATTTCGGCGGCGGCAAGACGCACTCAATGCTGGCTCTGTACCACCTCTTTTCCGGAATCGCGCCGAAGGAACTTGTGGGCATCGACGCGGTGATGGAAGAAGCTGCTGCCAAGACGGTGCCGACCGCGCGGCGGGTGGTGCTGGTGGGAAACAAGATTTCGCCCGGCAACCCGTCCACTAAGCCGGATGGTACTGTTGTGCGGACGCTCTGGGGCGAGTTGGCCTGGCAACTCGGCGGCAAAAAAGCATTCGCGCGCATCAAAGCCGACGATGAGAAAGCCACCAGTCCCGGCGACGCTCTGCGTGAAATGTTCAACGAATACGGGCCGTGTTTGATTCTTATTGACGAGTGGGTGGCCTACGCGCGGCAGCTTCACGACCAGAGTGATCTTCCAGCGGGCGGCTTCGAGACGCAGTTCACATTCGCGCAGGTGTTGACTGAATCGGCGAAGTTGGCGAAGAACTGTCTGCTGGTGATCAGCCTGCCTGCGTCGGACACATCCGGCTCGCCGCACACGCAAGCCGACGACGTGGAAGTGGGCGGACAGCGCGGGCGTGAAGCGCTCGACCGGCTGCGAAACGTGGTGGGGCGGGTGGAATCATCCTGGCGTCCGGCCAGCGCCGAAGAAGGATTCGAGATTGTGCGACGGCGCTTGTTCGAGCCGATTGCCGAACAGTCGCAATTCAAAGATCGCGACGTGATTTCGCGCGCATTCGCCGATTTTTATCACGCTCAGTCGGCCGAGTTCCCGCCGGAGTGCAAGGATTCGGAGTATGAAGCACGCATCAAAGCGGCATATCCGATCCATCCGGAAATCTTCGACCGGTTGTACACAGATTGGTCCACGCTCATTAAATTCCAGCGGACGCGCGGTGTGCTGCGATTGATGGCGGCGGTGATTCATAGCCTGTGGGAAAAGGGTGACAAAAACCCGCTAATTCTGCCCGCGAACATTTCGATTGACGATCCGCGCGTGCAGTTTGAATTGACGCGGTATCTGTCGGACAACTGGGTGCCGGTGATCGAGAAGGACGTAGACGGCCCGAATTCGCTGCCGCTGCGGCTCGACGGTGAATTGCCTAGCACTCTCGGGAAGTTTTCCGCATGTCGGCGAGTTGCGCGCGCGATTTATCTCGGCTCCGCACCGCTGACCAAAGCCGCGCATCGCGGGCTTGAAGATCGACGCGTGAAGCTCGGCTGCGTCATGCCGGGCGAATCACCAGCCGTATTCGGCGACGCGTTGCGGCGACTGGCTGGGGCGGCGACGTACCTGTATCAGGATGGTCCGCGCTATTGGTATTCGACGCAGCCGACGGTGACCAAGCTGGCTGAAGATCGAGCCGAACAATTGAAGCGCGAGCCGGATAAAGTCGTGCTCGAACTGGACGCGCGTCTGCGCGACAATCTGCGACAGGCCGGGGAATTCAATCGCATCCACGCGATGCCGCAGTCGGGGCAGGACGTGCCGGACGACATGGACGCGCGCTTGGTCGTGCTGCGCGTCGATCACGCGTACAGCAAAGAGCCTGGGAATGCAGCCGAAGTTACCGCCAAAGCGATTCTCGAAACACGCGGCAACACGCCCCGGCTCTATCGCAACACGCTGGTGTTCCTCGCCGCTGACAAGACGCGGCTCCAGGACCTGGACGAAGCGGTACGGAAGTTCCTGGCGTGGGATTCGATCCTGTCCGAAAAACTGACGTTGAATCTCGATCCGCAACAGGTCAAGCAGGCCGAGACGCAGCGGCACGCCGCAGACGGCACAGTCACTGCGCGTCTGCCGGAAACGTACCAATGGGTGCTTGTGCCGGTGCAGGCCAATCCGCAGGCAACGGTGGAGTTCCAAGCGATCCGGCTGTCGGGACAAGACCCGCTGGCCGTCCGAGCAAGCAAGAAACTGCGCAGTGACGAACTGCTGGTCAACAGTTTTGCCGCGACACGTTTGCGCATGGAACTCGACCGCGTACCACTCTGGCGCGATGGCGTTCACGTGTCGGTGAAGCTGCTCGCCGAGGATTTTGCACGCTACATTTATCTACCGCGCCTGAAAAACACTACAGTGTTGATCGACGCGATTGAAGATGGATTTGGATTGCTAACTTGGGAGCAAGACGCCTTCGCCTTTGCCGATAGCTGGGATATTGCCGCAGAACGTTACCGTGGCTTACGCGGCGGACAGCGCGTAACCATAGTCGACGCCGATGCGCCGGGGCTGCTGGTCAAGCCGGATGTCGCACGCAAGCAACTCGATGCAGAACGCGCACAAGCTGCTGCCACGGTCTCTCTGATTTCGGGAAAACCCGGAATCGGAGGAATTCATCCGCTGCCGATAACAGGTACAGGCGGATCGACGGTAGTACCCAATCCACCGGCAGCAGCAACCCAGCCGAAGCGTTTTCACGGCACGGTCACGCTGGACGCCACTCGCGTTGGCCGCGACGCCAGCCGCATTGCGGACGAAGTGATCGCGCATCTGGTTGGATTGATTGGCGCAAAGGTGACGGTGACGCTGGAAATCGAAGCGCAGATTCCATCGGGCACGCCGGATCATGTCGTGCGAACGGTGACTGAGAACAGTCGGACGTTGAAGTTTACGAATCAAGGATTTGAAAAGGAATAATACGCGATTTCGCGACCCGAAGGTCTTATCGGAATGGTGGCAGCGAGGCGCCCACAGCGCGACGGAGCGCGAACGTGGGCGTACTTGCCGCGAACGGACGGCTGCCTGGGAGCCGATCCCCCCATTGGCCTCCACGTCTTCGTGGGCGCCAGATTCTCTCTCGCACCATCTTTTTTTTAAAAAAAAGTTTTGGCGTTTTTTAAGGGGGTCTTCATAGGAGAGCCTCGCAAAAAACATGTCGAATTATGGGGGTTAATTCAGTGTCTCCGCGACCGGAGAACTGTACTTTTGTGTAGGAGTTCGCTACACGCAACACGAAACGAGCGCTTTTTTTTCATCGATGCGAGTGGCATGCGGCACAGGTTTAACGCCAGGGCGGCTCGTTCGTCACAGCTGTCGGAAATGGCTCATTTTCAGGATGCGCATCCACGAGCTCATAAGGTTCCAAGGGCATCTCCATTTCGTCCGCCCATTTCTTGAGTGTTTGCACGGCAGAAACGCGGGCCATATGACTCTTGGAACTTTCAGCGACCCAGCATAGCGACTCGAACCCTTTTTCTTTGAACACCTGGAGCCGCTCAGCCAGCGTCAGTTTCTCGGGTGGTTTTACTCCACTGTTCTTTTCGCATTCGCCCTGTCTCATCTTTGCAAGGAACGCGAATTCCGCGGCGGTCAACTTGTCGCCGCGCTCCAGCCGCTCCAGAATTTTCTCCATCGCCAACCGTTCGATCTTG
>JBBRQD010000200.1:0-6795 GCA_038227045.1 Planctomycetota bacterium | reverse complement strand
TTATATTGTGACTGTTACCGTGGCGGACGCCGCGAATAGCAGCATTATCGGAACTATGACTGTCACAATAAACACAACAATCGTTGGCGCGGGGCCAGACAGCGACGGAGACGGCTTCTCTGACGCGTTCGAAAATGCGGTTGGAACAAATCCGAACGACGCGTCGAGCACGCCCACGGGGCAACCCGTTACGGCGGGAACATTGCAAACGCTGACGATTGCCAAACCAATGATCAAGCTGAATTTTGCGAAGCCGGGAACAGCCGACTCGATTTCATTTTCTGGGACGCTGCCGGTTCCGTTCGGTTTCATATCGAACGGTGCAATGGTCTACATCGACGTGGGCGGGGTGGCGAAAGTATTGTCGCTGACGGCTAAGGGCAACGATACGGTGAAGGTTTCGATTAAATCGAAGAAGGGCGTCGTAGCTGCACAGACGGCCAAGTACGGCGTCACGTTTAAGAAAGGTAATTTTGCCGATACGCTGGCGGGTTACGGCCTGACGAATGCGGCGGGTCCGGCTAAAATGGTGAGTATGCCGTTCACCGTCGTTTTCAATAACACGGTATTTCAAGCCACGCCCGGACTGAACTACACGGTTACGAAGGGCAGCAAGTCGGGTTCGGCAAAATAATTGTCGTGTGGTGTCGGACCACTCAATTCAGCCGCCCTCAAGGGCCAGCCGCTGGATCAGCGCGCTCCGATCAGACAGCTCGTGCCACCCCTTTTCGCGTATACCGCGTTTAACCACTCCTATAAGACCTTCATCGGTGTAGACTCAAAAGTTTAAAACCGACTCTGAGCATCATAGTTTTAACCGGTAGACCGGAGAAGTAATGGACAGACGAAATCACTCCAACTCGCCCGTGACATGCTTTCTGCTGCTGGACGTGCTGACGTGTATCTGTCGCGCCCAAAGCGGTGAACCTCCGCAATCCGCGGCGCCGGCGATCCTACACTGGTCCAGTAACGGTCTTAAACTTTCCATCTTCAAAAACGAAATCAAGAAAGCCTATTTCTTGAATGACCCAGAGCAGACGAGCCTGCCCATCACTGTCGCTGGTAACACCCAGATCGTGCAAACCCCTCACGACGCTCCGAACGCAATGGCCAGCGTAATCGTCGTGGAATTCGTCGGCGAGCCTGTTGAAAAGTAGCGTTGACTCCTCATCGCGACATCTCTTCATGTTTCGATTCACAATCCATTGAGCATACTCATGAATTATCTAAACCCAGTCTCACGGCTGATTCTTTTGGCTGCTGTTGTCTTCATCTGCGCGAACACAGCACAAGCGGAGAATATCCCCGGAGGCGGCACAGGAAAGGGGCCGGACGTGACGGTGACCGACAACGGAGACGGCACCGTTTCCATGGCCAACGGAGTTGTTTCCATCGTCATTGTGAAAGCCACTTCGCGGCTCAACGCGGTTACCTACACATACAACAACGGAGCGCCGCAAACCAGCCAGATGCTGCAGGGTAAAGGCCAGTATTATTATGGCGGATTTATGTTGGGAAACGGAAAGTATGAGTATTCGCTCTTCGCCGATCCTTCGACCAACGGCGGGAACTATGCCGAGGTGAAGTTGCTCAGCATCTCCGACACCAATGGCGTGATGGAAACCCATTTTTCGATGTTGCGCGGATCGCCGGGATATTATTCCACCGCTATTATGACGCATCGCAAGCAAGATGCGGCCTTCGAGGTTGGGGCGTGGGGAGTGGTGACTCGGGTTCCACCGGAATTCAATTGGCTCAGCGCGGATGCGCGGCGTAATTTCTTGATCGGAGTCCGCTCAAAGACCGGTGTGAAGGTTCCTAATTCGCCGCACGAAATCACAGTCCTCTTCGATGGTGCCAAAGCCGGTGAATTCGCGGACAAATTCATCTATGGCCAGGATCACGCCGACCTCAAGGCGTGGGGGTGGAGCAGCGTCGGCAAGGGTGGCTTAAATGTAGGTATATGGATGATGACAACAATGGAATTCAGCAACGGCGGGCCTATGAAGCGCGATGTGTCCGTCTACCCTTACGCCGAGCTGAACAATTCCATCTTGACTGGTGAACTCGGAATGGGTTCGGATGGGTTTTTGGCTGAGGGCGAAGTCTGGACAAAAACGTGCGGTCCTTGGTTTGTCTACGTGAACAACGTCCCGGCAACGATCGCCGATACCAGCGAAGCCGCGAAGGCGCTCTACTCCGATGCGCTGGCGCAAGCAACAGCTGAAAAGAGCGCGTGGCCATACAGTTGGTTCAAGCACGAAAGCTATGTACCGGCGACAGGGCGCGGCATCGTCAAAGGCAAGTTCGTCATCAACGACAGCGGAAATCCCAACGCCTCCTCCGCTGGGTTGTGGGTTGGTCTCGAACAACAGCCGCATACGATCAAGGGCATCTTTGATTTTCAGAAGTGGTCCAGGCCCTATCAATTTTGGGTACAGACCGACACTGGCGGCAACTTCACAATCCCCCATGTACTGCCAGGGGAAAACTACACGCTGTGGGCGTTTGGGCCGGGAGCGGCGGGAACTTTTCTGTCGCAGAATCAAACCGACGGTAATCCGCCATTGCTCTACAACCTGCCAGCGACACCCTTCGCCGTCACGGTGAAGCCGGGAACAACGACAGAACTGGGAACGGTGACGTGGACGCCGACGCGAGTAGGCGCGACCGTGTTTGAATTGGGTTACCCCACCCGCAAGGCCGACAAATTCCGGCACGGCGAAGACTATTGGTCCCCCGAGAAGTCACCAAAGCTGGGCTATCCCACGCCGATCTGGGGCGGACAGATGTATTTTCCCAACGATTTTCCAGAGGGTATGATTTACACCGTCGGGAAGAGTCGCTGGACGACGGATTGGAACTATGTCTTACCATCGTTGCCTGACGCGGCTGGGAATTACCAAGCCTGCACGGGCACGATTTCGTTCGATCTCGCACAAGCCCCCGCCGCTGACGCCACGGCATCCATTTACATAGGCTGCGCAGGGGATGACGGTGGTCATGTGATGCTCAGTATCAACGGCACAAACCTAGACACCGTAGCCGGAGTAACAGCCAAGCCCAATTCACTCAATGCCGGCCCGGAAAATCCCAGAGACAAAAACACCGGCGGTTTCAATCCACCTTACTCCGATGACAGCAGCATTCATTTCGGCGACCACGGTCCCTTTTCAGACGAACGAATCACTTTTCCTGGCACGTTGCTGCACGCCGGAAAGAACATGCTTACCATCACAATGAACGCGAAGAAGTTGACCGCCTACCTGATGGTGGACTATCTTCGGTTGGAATTGACGGGTTACGTGCCGCCCGCGCCGGCAAGTGTCACCGCTTATGCTGGCAACAACCGGACTCTGGTGTGCTGGCCAGTGGTTCCGGGGGCAACCAGTTACAATCTCTTGCGTTCCAACTCGCCCAGTGCCGGCTATGCCCCAGTTGCAACTGGGAAGAGCGGCCCCGTGTGTGGGAGCGGCCCGAGCATCATGTCGTTTACGGACGACAGCGCTGTCAACGCGACGCAATACTATTACGTGGTGCAATCCGTGAATCCAACCGGGCAAAGCGCCAACTCGACGCCCAGCGCTGGCGTGACGCCGTCGGCGGAACTCTCCTTGGACACGCCGTTCGCAGTGCAGTTGAAAGTAGTCAATTCCGGTCATCACAGAGTGGCCTTGAGTTGGACCGCTTCTCAAGGTGCGTACTTTTACAGCGTGTGGCGTACAACCATGTATGAAAACGGGGTCGGCGGCACCTACCCATTGCAGACAATCGTTCTGGACAATGCGACCACAAGCTCGGGTTACATGGACCGTTCACCGACGGACGGGAAGATTTACAGCTACCACGTGAAAGCGATCAATGCAGCAGGAACCAGCGGCCCATCAGCTGCGGTGACAACCGTGCCCTTGCCCGTACCGCCAGCGACTGCGCCCGGTGCGTTCGCCGGGTCGTGGATCAAAACGCGGCAGGGTGAGGCCATCACGCTGACATGGTCTGCCGTACCGGGTGCGACGGGCTACGTGGTCTACCGTTCGATTAAACCGGACGGAAAGTTTGCTTGGCCTGACGATTTTCTAACTACTACATCCGAGACGACGTATACCGATAAAAACGAAGACAAGAAGGAGAAGAAACCGAGTCCTAAAGACCTGGTTCCTAACGGCAATTACTATTACCAAGTCACGGCCGTGAACGTCGCCGGCATCTCGCCGTCGTCCACGGTTCATGTTGCGCCGAAGTAGCGATACCAGGATTCAGAAAGGACCTTCAGACCGTGAGCGTCCGCTAAGGCGGTCTTACATTTCGATCATGTCGGCAAGGGACTGACGGCCGATCTGCGATGCCATTCCAAACGGACAATCCGTTTACGAAGGCCCCGGAAGGAAAGCTGTCCGGTCCCTGAAAGCAGTCTCTTATCTCTGGAAATCACCAGGGTTTTCAGGATGCCCGGATCTTGCCACCCCTTTTCGCGTATACCGCGTTTAACGCGTACGTGTCAGGACTGGTGATCAATGTCGAACAAGCTCATGACCTCGGTGACGACTCTTTGTAGGCCCCTTGGAGGGAGAGATTGCGATTTAGCGCACTGTTGTAAACGGCGGTCGAAAACCGGAGCGGTGGGCGGGGACCGAGCGGCGGTCGAAAAACGTATCACTCTTTAAACGAGACCTTGTGCAAACTGTGGGACTGGCGGCCGTCAGGTCGCCACTCCGCAGCACAGCGCAATGAGAAGAGGCTGTATACCTATGGAATGGAAATCATGAGAAAGAGCACTGCGATTGATCTCTTGGCCCTGTGCACCTTAATCAGCATCCTCACGTCTACTGTCGTTTGCGCCAAAACCTATTCAGTTGAGGCGAACGCTTCGGCGGTTGGTTCGGATGGATCGGATGCAAAGCCGTTCAAGACCATCGGCGAGGCGATTGCGGCGGCGAAAGCGGGAGATTTGATTCTCGTTCGTCCGGGGACATATGTGGAATCAGTGATTTTCAAGACCGGAGGCACGAAAGAGGCCCCCTTGGTCCTCCAGGCAACCAAGCGGCACGGCGTCATCGTCACGGGCGCGGATATGCTACTGGGAGGCGCTTCGAGCGCAGGATTCATCACCATTCGCGGCTTTATGTTTCGTAATTCACGCAAGGACATCTGGAAGATCGCGGCGCAAGCAAGGTCAGGCTGGCGTATCGAAGACTGCATTTTTATTGGTGGCGGGTTGGATGCACGATTGGATGACAATGCCGCAGTCCACGCCCAGGATGTAACGTTCCTACGCGTCATATGCGAAGAAACTTGGGGCAATGGCATGACCGCCCAAGGCGTGGACAACTTTCTTATTAAGGATTGCGTATTGCGTCGCTGCAATCGCTCGGGCGAACGCGTGGCCGATTGCACAGGGGGCAGCAAGCTCTTCAACACGGACCGTTGCCTAACGGCATTAAAACGCTCTCACAGGAAATAAAGGAGAAAGCCGCATGTCAATAGCACCCACGACGCTGACCGTTCAATTCAAAGTTCACTTTTCCACAATGCGGCGCGGCCGGAAGCAGATCAGGACCGGCGAGGCGCCGGCGCCGCTGCCTTCCGTCGCACGTATTCCACGCGTCGCGCGCGTGATGGCGTTGGCGATCAAATTCGAGGGAATGCTTGCGAACGGCGAGGTCAACGACTATGCGGACCTCGCGCGCCTGGGCCACGTTACGCGCGCCCGGGTGACTCAAATAATGAACCTGCTCAGCTTGGCGCCCGACATTCAAGAAGACATACTATTCCTTCCTCTCGTTAGTGCTGGCCGTGACCCCATTCATGAACACAATATTCGGCCGATCGCAGCTGAAACGGCGTGGCAGGCTCAACGCAAGAAGTGGAAGTCATTGTAATTGTCGAAATATTACGAATGTCCTTCTACCACCTACAACGGTGGATATATTTTATGTTTTCCGATGGGAGGCAGGACTTTCATTCTGCAATATCGAACGCTGAGCATGACCTTCTCCGGATTGCGGTGCGCGTCCTGAATCACGATCTCATGAAGACCCGCGACTTTTGCTTTGCGCATTTCCTTGGAGATTGTGACATCGCCGTTCTCTGCCAGCCGATCAACGCAGGTACGCACAAGAAAGTGTGTCTTGATATCGGCCGCAGCGCAGAATAATTCATAGATGTCGCTTTCACGATCGCCGATATGCACGCAGCGCTGGGACTCGCGCAGCAACTGGGTGGATTGTTTCATATTCTCAATCCAGCGGACGCTCTCTTTTTCTTCGATCGGGACACGCGTGGGGTTTATTTTTTTCTTGAGCGCGTTGGTTCCTTTGAATTTATTTCGCGTCCAGAACTTTGCGGCAGCCAGCCCCAGCGGCAGTCCTGCGCTGGTGACCACCAGACTAGAATGCATCAGCAAACCACAAACAGTGTACATAGTCGGCCGACCTGAGTCATCGTGCCTTCCGGGGACAATGGTTGTGTGTCCGATCAGTTCCGGTTGTCGACGTTTGTAAGTGAATTCAGTCGTATCATGCAGAACAAACATAGTAACTGATTACCGTGTTATTAATTTGACCCCATCCATTTTTCACTATTTTTCTGCGCCCGTGGTCCGATGATATTGGCATGGACGAGCGAAGCTATCAAGAGGACATTGCCAGGCTCAACGCGCGGATCGAGCAGTTGGAGCGCGCGCGCTGGCCGCCAGCGAGGAGCGCAACCGCAAGCTTTTGGAACGGGTCGAGAACCTCCAGCGCGGAAACAAGCGCCAGGCGGCTCCGTTTTCCAAAGGTCCGCCCCGATCCGATC
>JBBRQD010000199.1:0-6988 GCA_038227045.1 Planctomycetota bacterium | reverse complement strand
TCCGTTTCGCTGGTCAAGTTGGATCGTAAAGAAAGCCTGCTTCAGCGCAACGATCGTTGCCCAGGCGAACCGGGAAATCTAATTGTCGTCGGCCGGAGGAATGATTGTCGCTGGACAGCCTTGGACACGATTCTCTTTGAATTGGAAGCCGGGCGCATGAAAGGAGAGGCGCTGGATGCGCAGTTGGATATCGCCAATGTCGAAGTGTCGCTGGCGGATTTGATCGGTGTCAGTAGCGATGCGCTAAAACAGTTACCAGAAAATTCCCTACCACAGCTTCCACCCACGATGCCGCTGATCCCGGAGTTGAAGAGGATGCTCACCGCGAACCACTTGGAACTCGCACGGCTGCGCATGAAATACGAAGTCGCCGAAGCGGAATTGCGTTTGGAGATCGCCAAGCAGTATCCCGATTTTAAATTTGGCTCGACCGGTGAAGGTGACATCAACGACCGCAAAACGCTGCTGGGTTTGACACTGGGCATCGATGTACCCATCTTTGATCGCAATCAACAAGCCATCGCTACGGCAAAGGCCAAGCGCGATGAGATTCGCACGAAATATGAGGCCGCCTCGAACCGTGCATTGTCTGGTTTGGATCGGGCTTGGCGCGGTGTTCAGCTTGCATCCGAAAAGCTGAATTATCTGCGAACCGAAATGCTGCCGAAGGCGAAGCAAAGTGTGGAACTGTCGCAGAAAGCCGTCGAAGCCGGCATAACGGATTCGTTCCGCGTACTTGAAAACCAACGGTCACAGCGCGCCGTGATGTTGAGCGTGGTTGAAGCTGAATTGACATTGCGTCACGCCTGGGTGGAGTTGGAACAAGCCGTCGGTTGTCCGCTGATGCTATTTCCTGAAGAGTTGAAAGGTGCCATGCCGGAATTACCGGAGCCGAGTATGGAATTCATCACGCCCGCGAATTCCTCTGAAGTGCACGTGGAGGTCCAAAAATGATTTCTCGTTTATTGCCCGGCTTTATTTGTCTTTCCCTGGCGCTTTCGATCTGCGTTTCAGCACGGTCGGCTGAAGACGACGAAAAGCCCAAACCACCCGTCGCCAATACGGCAGACGCCCCAAACAAAAAGCCGAAAGACGACCGGAAGCTCGTTCAGATTAAGAAGAAGATGCTGCCCATCGCTGACATCGTTTCGCAGCCAGCCGGTCCTGCGTCGATCACCAAATCTTTTGAAGCGCCCGGTGAAATTGCGCTCAACATGGACAAGACGGCTCGCGTATCGCCACGCTTGCCGGGGCAGGCCACGCAAATTTTGAAGAACGCTGGCGATAAAGTCGCGGCGGGTGACGTGCTGGCGGTCATTGAGAGCACGGAGTTGGGCAACGCGAAGATGGACTATTTCACAGCGAAGACTGCGCTGGAATTCGCCAAAGTCGATTTTGATCGCGAGCAGTCGATTCACGATCAAACGGAAAAGCTGCTGGCTGCGTTAAAGGACGATCCCGAACCCGGCGTTCTGGAGAAGGCCGCGAAGGACCTTCCGTTGGGCGAAATCAAATCGAAGATTCTGTCGGCATTGTCTTCGTTGCGCTTAGCAAGTTCCGCGCTGCAACGCTCCGAGAAATTGAAGCACGACAACATCGTTAGCGGCGCAAGTTATGAGTCCGCCATGAAGGACCTTGAAAGCGCCCGCGTTGAATATCGCGGCGCGATTGAAGAGGTGAAGTTGAATTACAAACAGCGCCTTCTTGTCGCCAAGCGCGCCGTGGTGACTGCCGACGCCGCATTTAAGAACGCAGAACGCCGGCTTTATCTGCTGGGAGTGACTGCCGCGCAAATTGCTGCTCTCCCCGACGAGAAGCCCGACCGGATCGCGCGCTATGAAATCAAAGCTCCGATTTCCGGCACGATTCTGGAGCGCCTTGTTACGGTTGGCGAACATGTTGAAGAATCGAAAGAGGTGTTCGTCGTCGCGGACCTCACGTCGGTCTGGGTGACGGTGCGGATCTACCCGCATCATTTGACTGAGGTCAAACAGGGCCAATCCGTCCGACTGAGGGTACAGGGTCTGGAGCAGCCCGTTGATGGCAAGCTCGCGTGGATCAATCCATTGGCGGACGAACGAACGCGCAGCGCCACTGCGCGGATCGTGCTGGACAACGCAAACGGAAATCTGCGGCCTGGACTGTTTGTAAACGCCTTCGTCATTCAGGAAGAAACGAGCGTGCCACTGGCGGTACCGGTCGAAGCGCTTCAGACGGTCGATGGTAAGACGGTCGTCTTTATCCAAAAGCCTGACGACGGCGACGACGACATCGAATTCCTGGTCACGCCCGTTCTGACCGGCATGTCAGATGAGAAATGGATTGAAATCAAGGCAGGGCTTAAAGCAGGCGAGCAGGTTGTGACGCGAAACAGTTTCATTCTTAAAGCCGAGCTGGGCAAAGGCGACGCCGTCGATAACGATTAAACCCCGGCCGGAATTTTAGGAGAGCAATTCAAATGCTGGAAAGCTTGCTTGGCTTTGCCATACGACAGCGGCTGTTGATGGTTCTGATCGGCGTTGCCATCGCCGCGTTGGGAATCCTTAATTATTTCAAGTTGCCCATCGACGCGGTCCCCGACATCTCAAACAATCAGGTTCAGATCAACACATCCGTTCCGGGCATGACGCCACAGGAAGTCGAAACACAAATCACGTTTCCCATCGAAGCGGCATTGAGCGGTTTGCCGGACGTGCAGCAAACTCGCTCGATTTCGCACTATGGATTGTCGCAGGGTACCGTTGTCTTCGAGGACTCCGTGGACATTTATCGCGCGCGCCAACTCGTGAGCGAGCGGCTCGTCGAAGCGAAGGCCAACTTGCCGCAAGGCGTCGGCGCACCCATTATGGGGCCGGTGGCGACGGGTCTCGGCGAAATCTACATGTATGCGGTCGAAGCCACGGGCAATAAACCGGACGGTACGCCGTACACGCCGACTGATCTTCGCACCATTCAAGAAAGGGTCATCAAACCGCAGCTTCGCACGGTCCCCGGAGTCACCGAAGTCAATTCCATCGGCGGTTTCGAGAAGCAATATCACGTCACACCCGACCCGATGAAGATGCTTGCATTTGGAGTGTCGTTCCGCGACTTGCTGGAAGCGCTTGAAGCCAACAACGCCAACGTGGGCGCGGGCTACATCGAACACACCGGCGAGCAATATCTGATCCGCACGACTGGCCTGATTCAGACATTGGACGACATCCGCAACATTAAGGTTGGCATTCACGACGGTGTTCCATTTTTTATTCACGACGTGGCCACTGTTCAAATTGGGAATGAGTTGCGCACCGGCGCGGCGACGCTGGGTGGAAAGGAAACCGTAATTGGCACGGCGATCATGCTCATCGGCGAGAACAGCCGCGTCGTTTCCAAACGTGTGAATAAACGGCTTGCTGAAGTCAATCGCACGCTGCCGGAAGGCGTCAGGGCAACGACGCTCTACGACCGCACCTTTCTCGTGGACGCGACGTTGCACACCGTCAGCAAGAACCTCATCGAAGGTGCGCTGCTCGTGATCGTCATCCTGTTCCTGTTGCTCGGCAATATTAGGGCAGCGTTCATCGTCGCGCTGGCGATTCCGCTCTCGATGCTCTTCGCCATCACTGGGATGGTCCAGGGCAAAATCAGCGGGAACCTCATGAGCCTTGGTGCCATCGACTTCGGTCTGATCGTGGACAGTTCGGTGATTCTGATCGAGAACATCATGCGCCGTCTCGCCGAACGCCAGCATCAACTGGGGCGCTTGCTCACAAAGGATGAGCGGATTGAATCGATTAAGGACGCGTCGATTGAAGTTCGCAAGCCGACACTTTTCGGCGAACTCATCATCGCCATTGTTTATCTGCCGATTCTGACACTTACGGGAATCGAAGGAAAGATGTTTGTGCCAATGGCGCAGGTCGTGCTGCTCGCCCTGCTCGGCGCATTGTTCCTGAGTTTCACGTTTATTCCCGCGCTGGCGGCGCTGATTTTGCGCGGACGATTTTCAGAAAAGGAAATTTTCATCGTTCGTTGGGCAAAAGTTGTTTATCAGCCAGTCGTGGCTTGGTCATTGAAGTTGCGTTGGGTTGTACTGGGGCTGGCGGTCGTTCTAATCGCGTCGTGCGGGTGGCTCGCGACGCGGCTTGGAAGCGAATTCACGCCGAAACTCCGCGAAGGCGCGTTCACGATTGAAGGGGCGCGCATCCCCAGCATCGCGTTGATGACGAGCGTGGCGATGGAATGTAAAGTCGAAGAGTTGCTCGCCCAAATGTTTCCAGATGAAATCGCTGCGATATTTTCTCGAACGGGCACCGCCGAAGTTGCCACTGATCCGCAGGGGCCAAACGCCTCTGACATTTTCATTATTCTGAAACCGCAATCGGAATGGAAAAAGGCGCGAACCACGGAAGAGTTGGCTGATTTGATGGAAAGAGAATACCGCCGCATTCCCGGTGAAAACGGCGACTTTCTTCAGCCCATCGAGATGCGGATGAACGAAATGATCTCCGGCATCAAGAGCGACGTAGCAATAAAAGTTTATGGCGACAACATGGAGACGATGCTCGGTTATGCGAACAAGATCGCCAGCATTGTCAGAAAGATCAAGGGCGCGGCCGATATTAAAGTAGAACAAGTTACCGGCCTGCCTGTCGTCACTATTGACATCGACCGCAAGGCAATCGCGCGATTTGGATTGAATGTGAAGGATGTGCAGGATGTTGTCCGCACCGCGATGGGCGGTACACAAGCGGGACAAGTTGTAGAGGGCGACCGGCGTTTCGATTTGGTCGTGCGCTTGCCGGAAAATATTCGTCAGAATCTCGCCGCGTTGAAGAATCTGCCGATTCCGCTGCCAAAGGACAATGACAGCGGGGTGCCAATCAAGACCGAAAGAAGCGATGCACTGGCTTTTGCCGGGCGAGCTTCGGCCAGAATCTCGGTCCCAGGCTATTTGCCCCTAAGTTCTGTTGCCAGGATCGAAGTTTCCGAAGGACCGAAGGAAATTAGTCGCGAGAACGGCAAGCGGCGCATCGTGGTTAAATGCAACGTGCGCGGTACGGACATCGGGACGTTTGTCGAAGAGGCGCAAAAGCAAATCGACAAACAAATCGGCCACATGCCGGAAGGTTACTGGATCGGTTGGGGTGGACAGTTCGAGAGCTTAATCGCGGCGCGACAGCGGCTATCCATAGTGGTGCCGGTCGCGCTGGGCCTGATCTTGATGCTCCTCTTCGCCACCTTCAATTCATTCAAGCACTCGCTGCTGGTATTCAGCGGTGTTCCGCTTGCGCTCACCGGTGGCGTGCTGGCGTTGTGGTTACGCAGTATGCCGTTCTCGATTTCTGCCGGCGTCGGATTCATCGCCCTTTCCGGCGTCGCGGTGCTCAACGGCATGGTGATGATGACGTTCATCAACCAACTGCGCGCTGAAGGAAAAGCGCTTCGAGAATCGATAGTCCAAGGCAGCCTGCTTCGATTGCGGCCGGTGCTCATGACCGCGTTAGTTGCATCGTTGGGCTTTGTTCCGATGGCCATTGCCCAAGGCATGGGTTCGGAAGTGCAACGGCCACTCGCCACTGTCGTCATCGGCGGCATTATTTCGGCCACGTTGCTGACCTTGATCGTGTTGCCGGTCCTTTATTACGTCACGAGTCGCGAAGGCAGCGACGCAGCGGTAAATGAATAATATTATCGGGATGGATCATAATGCCAGTGTTGCCAGGAATGTCTTCAATGTGGAAAGCGCTAATTCAAAGGTCGCTTGTCGTTTTCGCCATCGCCTTTTGGCTGGGGGGATTCACGTTCTATGGTGCTATAGTGATTCATGTTGGCGCAGAAGTATTGGGGAGTCACGCCGCACAGGGGCAAGTGACGCAAGAAGTAACGCGATGGCTTAATCTGGCCGGGGCGATCGCCCAGTCCATACTTCTATGGAATACGCTCACGACTCGACGGTCGACGCCACAACTCTTCCACGTGTTGCTGGTAACCTGGAATGTCATGGCCGCGATTGAAGTGATTCTATTCGTATTGCATCCAAAAATGGATCGGCTTCTGCTGGCAAGCCCGGAGAATTTGGACCAGGCCGCCTTCCGCAACCTGCACGAATGGTATGTGAACCTCTCGTCCGTTCAGTGGGGCGTTGGTCTGATTCATACGGTGGGTTGCGTGGCCGCTTGGAGGGTATCTGATACAATCGTGCGTGACGTACGAAAGCATTAGAAGCAGTGTTGATAAACTCGCAATGGCTTCGCATCGAACGGAGAGTCCGTGAAGTTAATCGCTGTTTTCGCGTGTTCGCTCGTCTACGCCGTCTTGAGATACCTCGTCTTCGGAAACGTCTCGATTGCGAATTTACCCTGCTATGGCGTGAACAAGGCCGTTGCGCTTTCATCCGTAGTGGCGTTGTGCTTTGCGGCGTTTCACGCTCGCGGCAGTCGCGCCGATCTGGAGCGCGGCTGGTTTGCATCGTTCAAAGCCACAATGTTCCTGCATGTCCTTCTGTCGCTGATCTTATTTTCACCAGACTACTATCCAAAAATGTTTTCGGCCGGGAAGATGAATGCGTTCGGCGAACTCTTTATGCTTTTCGGAGTCCTTGCCATATTTCTTTTGGTATTCAGGTCGATCGTTCGGGAGATCAACGTCAAGACTCAGACGCTCCAGATTCTCTTGGCGGCAGCAATCGCATTACACAACTTTTTCTTGGGAATTGACGGATGGCTGAAGTGGCGGGAATGGCCTGGAATGATGCCGCCAATCAGTATGATCAGTTTCGTTTTGTCACTCATGTCAATTGCGCTTTTTATTTCGTCAAATCCGAAATTGAAAGCCGATGAATGAATCTAACCGAATGAACTTTTAGGTAGCCATTCACGCGGCAAGATTATACTATTTTTCTAAAATTGAACGGACGATAATCCATGTATGACCGACTCGACATTATCTTCGGAACGCGAGCATGAATTGGAGCATATGATCCGCAGTCTCGCACGTGAAATTG
>JBBRQD010000198.1:0-7171 GCA_038227045.1 Planctomycetota bacterium | reverse complement strand
TCGCCGTGAAGGGCGAAATCCTCGAACTCAAGAACACCATTAATACGATGGTCGACCAGCTATCCTCCTTCGCCGCCGAAGTAACGCGCGTGGCCCGTGAAGTCGGCACCGAAGGAAAACTCGGCGGGCAGGCCGAAGTGAAAGGCGTCGCCGGAACGTGGAAAGATTTGACCGACTCCGTGAACTTCATGGCCGGTAATTTGACCGCGCAGGTGCGCAACATCGCCGACGTGACGACCGCCGTCGCGAACGGCGATTTGTCCAAGAAAATCACCGTGAACGTGAAGGGCGAAATCCTGGAATTGAAAGTCACCATCAATACCATGGTCGATCAATTGAATTCGTTCGCATCCGAAGTGACCCGCGTGGCCCGCGAAGTCGGCACCGAAGGAAAGCTGGGGGGACAGGCCGAAGTGAAAGGCGTCGCCGGCACGTGGAAGGATTTGACCGACAACGTGAATTTCATGGCCGGAAACTTGACGGGCCAGGTGCGTAATATCGCCGACGTGACCAAGGCCGTCGCCAACGGCGACTTGTCCAAGAAGATCACCGTCGACGTAAAAGGCGAAATCCTCGAACTGAAAAACACCATCAACACCATGGTCGATCAATTGAGCTCGTTCGCCGCCGAAGTGACCCGCGTGGCCCGCGAAGTCGGCACCGAAGGAAAGCTGGGCGGACAAGCCGAGGTAAAAGGCGTCGCCGGAACGTGGAAGGATTTGACCGACAATGTGAATTTCATGGCCGGTAATTTGACCAGCCAGGTGCGCAACATCGCCGACGTGACCAAAGCCGTGGCCAGCGGCGATTTGTCCAAGAAGATCACCGTGGACGTGAAGGGCGAAATCCTGCAACTGAAAGACACCATCAACACCATGGTCGATCAGTTGCGTTCGTTCGCCTCCGAAGTGACTCGCGTGGCCCGCGAAGTCGGTACCGAAGGAAAATTGGGCGGACAGGCGACGGTGCAAGGAGTCGCCGGAACGTGGAAAGAACTGACCGACAACGTGAACTTCATGGCCGGTAACTTGACCGATCAGGTCCGCAACATCGCGCAGGTGACGACCGCCATCGCGAACGGCGATTTGTCGAAGAAGATCACCGTTGACGTGAAGGGCGAAATCCTCGAGATGAAAAAAACGATCAATACGCTCGTCGATCAGCTTGGATCGTTCGCCTCGGAAGTGACCCGCGTGGCCCGCGAAGTCGGCACCGAAGGCATCTTGGGCGGGCAGGCCGAAGTGAAAGGCGTCTCCGGAACGTGGAAAGACTTGACGGACAACGTCAATTTTATGGCCGGTAATTTGACCAGCCAGGTGCGCGGCATCGCGAAAGTCGTGACCGCCGTGGCGCGCGGCGATTTGAAACAGAAACTGACCGTCGAAGCGAAAGGCGAAATCGCCGAACTGGCCGACACGATCAACGGCATGACCGAAACGCTGGCGACGTTCGCCGACCAAGTCACCTCCGTGGCGCGCGAAGTCGGCGTCGAAGGGAAACTGGGCGGACAGGCATCGGTGCCGGGCGCGTCCGGAACGTGGAAGGACTTGACCGACAACGTCAATCAGCTCGCCGGCAATTTGACGACGCAGGTGCGCGCGATCGCCGACGTCGCCACCGCCGTGACGAAGGGCGATTTGACGCGTTCGATCAAAGTTGAAGCGCAGGGCGAAGTCGCCGCGTTGAAAGACAACATCAACGAAATGATCCGCAACTTGAAAGAAACGACGCTCACCAATAAGGAGCAAGATTGGCTCAAGACCAATCTCGCGAAATTCTCCCGCATGTTGCAGGGCCAGAAGGACCGCGTGGCCGTCGGCAACTTGATTCTCGGCGAATTGGCGCCGGTCGTGAGCGCCCAGCACGGCATGCTCTACACGCTGGAACATTACAAGGACGACATTGCGCCGGAAGTTTCGTATTTGAAATTGCTGGCCAGTTACGCGACTGAAGAGACCGAAAACGTGGATCGATTGAATTTGGGACAGGGTCTCGTCGGCCAGTGCGCGAAAGAAAACCAGAAAATCGTGCTCTCGCATGTGCCCGACAATTACGTCAACATTTCATCGAGTCTCGGCAAGACGTCGCCCGCGAATATCCTGATTCTTCCCGTGTTGTTCGAAGGCGAAGTCAAGGGCGTGCTGGAACTGGCGTCGCTCGAACGCTTCAGCCCGACGCATCAGGTGTTCCTCGATCAGTTGATGGAGTCCATCGGCATCGTGCTCAATACCATCGAAGCGAGTATGCGCACGGAAGACTTGCTTGAGCAATCGCAATCGCTGGCCAAGCAGTTGCAAAGCCGCCAGGAAGAATTGCAGAAGACCAATCAGGAACTGGAAGTCAAAGCCCGCCTGCTCGCGGATCAGAATCAGGAAGTCGAACGCAAGAACATCGAAGTGGAACAGGCCCGCAGCGCGCTCGAAGAAAAAGCGAAGCTGCTCGCCTTGACATCCAAATATAAGTCCGAATTCCTCGCGAACATGTCGCACGAATTGCGCACGCCACTCAACAGCCTGCTGATTCTCTCCGACCAGCTCTACAAAAATCAGGACGGCAACCTCAGCACCAAGCAGGTCGATTTCGCCAAGACCATTCACGGCTCCGGAAACGACCTGCTCGCGCTGATCAACGATATCCTGGATCTCTCGAAGATCGAATCCGGCACCGTGACGGTCGAGCCGAGCGAACTGGCGCTCGCCGATTTGCAGGATTACGTCGACCGCACATTCCGGCACGTCGCGGAAAGCAAGGGCCTCAATTTCGTGCTCGAACTCCACGACGGGCTGCCGCCGGCGATGCACACCGATGCGAAACGCCTGCAGCAGGTGCTCAAGAACCTGCTCTCGAACGCGTTCAAGTTCACGGAAGAAGGCACTGTGGCGCTGGACATCAAATCCGTCAACAACGGCTGGAGTGCGGAATGCGAAACGCTCAATCGCGCGAAAGTGGTGCTGGCCTTCTCGGTCAGCGACACGGGCATCGGCATTCATCCCGACAAGCAGCAGATCATCTTCGAAGCCTTCCAGCAGGCCGACGGCAGCACCAGCCGCAAGTACGGTGGAACGGGTTTGGGCCTGGCGATCAGCCGCGAAATCACGCGCATGCTGGGCGGTGAAATCAAGCTGGTCAGCAACCCCGGCGCCGGCAGTTCGTTCACACTTTATTTACCGGCGACGTATATGCCGATCAAAGCGGTGCGCAAGCAGGCGTCGCAGCCTGCACTGGAACAAGAGGATGCGGCCAAGAAGCTCACCTACGATCATCCAGCCCTTGCCGAAGTCTCGCTGCCGACGGTCTTCACCAACGAAATTGGCGACGACCGCGCCGCCATTCGCCCGGGCGACCGGGTCATGCTGATCGTCGACAACGATCTGGGTTTCGCGCGCATTTTGCTCGAATTGGCGCGCGAATGCGGATTCAAGGCCATTGCCACTTCCCACGGCGTGGTGGCCGTCGCTCTGGCGCGCGAATACAAACCCAGTGCCGTGTCGCTCGACCTCCGACTGCCGGACATGGACGGCTGGCGCGTGCTCGACCGCTTGAAGAACGATTTTGAAACGCGCCACATTCCCGTCTGTATCATTTCGGCATCGGACGAACGCGTGCGCGGGCTGACCCAGGGTGCTCTCGCATACCTGACTAAACCCATCAAAACACGCGAACCGCTCGAACATGCATTCGAGTTGATGAAACAATTCGTCGATCAACCCGTGCGAAATCTGCTCATCGTTGAAAAGGACGATGCATTCCGCAAAGGCATCGGCGAGCTCGTCGGAGCGCTGAACGTCCATATCCTGAGCGTGGCGTCGGGCAAGGAATCGCTCGCCGCGCTGATGGACCGGCATTTCGACTGCGTCATCGCCGGACAGGAACTCGCCGATATGGCGGGCATCGACTGGCTGGATGCGGTCAGCGCCGAACCGGCGCTGCGCGAAATTCCAATTGTGTTCAATACCGTCCGGCCGCTCAACGAAAAGGAACAGGAACGCCTGAGGCGCCTGGTTCGCGCCGTGCCCATTTGTCATGTTACTTCCATCGAAAATCTGGTCATGGAAGCAGCGCTCTATCTGCATTGGGAAATGGCGAAATTGCCCGATTCGGTCCGCGGAATATTCCAGAAAAATCAGCAGTCCAGTTTGATTCTTGCCGGGAAAAAAGTGCTGGTCGTCGACGACGATATTCGAAATATTTTCGCCATGATGAGCATCCTGGAACGGCAGAAAATGATCGTCCTGACCGCCGAAACGGGTCGCGACGCCATCAATTTGATCGAACAATCGCCGGACATCGACATCGTGCTGATGGATATCATGATGCCCGCGATGGACGGTTACGACACGATGCGGGAAATTCGCAAAATGGAGAAGTTCAAAGCGCTGCCGATCGTTGCCGTGACCGCCAAGGCCATGAAAGGCGATCGCGAAAAGTGCATCGAAGCCGGCGCGACCGACTACCTGGCCAAACCAGTGGACACCGAACAATTGTTCTCGCTGCTGCGCGTTCTGCTTTACGTTTGATACTGCAATGAAAGATGTGTGGGTTTATCGGTTAATCGCGGATGAACGCAAATTAACGCGGATTACCGCAGATGGGAGAAAGAGTGTTGTTGGGTTAAAGAACGAGTCAGGTGTTTGTCGAAATGGTGTTCTGTTCGCGGCTTTTCAAATGACGACCCATTTTTTATCTGCGGTAATCTGGGTTCATCCGCGTTCATCTGCGATTAAGCAGAGCTTGGAATAATTGTAAGCGTTCAGTGCCGCCAGAGCCGCGCGACGTGTCGAATGATCGAAGGGTATCGAAAGGACATTATGGATTCCAAGGATCGAGTCCGAATCTTGATTGTGGACGACAAGCCGGACAAAGCGATGGCGCTGGCGTCGGTCGTGTCGGAATTGGGCGATGTCGTCTGCGTCCATTCCGGCAAGGACGCCCTGCGCTGCCTTCTGGGACAAAGTTTCGCCGTCATTCTGCTCGACGTCAACATGCCCATCATGGACGGCTTCGAAACCGCGGAACTGATCCGCAAGCGGGAATTGTCGGAACGGACGCCGATCATATTCGTGACCTCGTACTACGACGCCGAAGCACACAAAATTCGGGCTTACAATCTAGGTGCTGTCGATTATATCCTTGCGCCGATCATCCCCGAATTCCTTAAAGCCAAAGTGGCGGTATTTGTCGATCTGTACCGCAAAACGGAGGAAGTCAAGCACCGCGCGGACGAGCGCGTGCAGTTGATGCGGGAACAAATGGCGCGCGTGTCGGCGGAGGCTGCGCGCGCCGCGGCGGAAGACGGCGAACGCCGCGCGGCGTTTCTTTCCAACGCCAGCCACCTGCTGTCCTCGTCGCTGGACTATGAAGCGACGTTGGAACGCGTCGCCCAGCTCACCGTGCCGCAACTCTGCGACTGGTGCACCGTCAACATTGTCAAAGAGGACGGACAGTTGCAATGCCTGGCGATCGCCCGGGCCGACATCGGCGCATTAGCGCCGTCGCGAGCCATCTATACCAGCCTTCTTGCCGATCCGCTCGATCCGGTCAATAGAGCGATTCAAAGCGGTGTGTCAGAGCTGATCGGCAACGTCGCGGAAGCCGCGCCCGATTGCAAGGCAATGATTGAAAAACATCTTCAGGCGATGAATTTGCCGGATGTGCTGTCTTTTATGATCGTGCCCTTGCAGGCACGTGATCGGACCTTCGGCGCGCTCACGTTCAAAACGATCCTATCCCGGCGTCAGTTGACGCCGCGCGATCTGGTGCTGGCCGAAGACCTTGCCGGGCGCGCCGCTATCGCCATCGACAATGCGCGCTTGTACAAAGAGGCGCAGACTGCCAACCGGATGAAAGACGAGTTTCTGACCGTGGTCTCGCATGAATTGCGAACACCCTTGACACCCATCGTCGGTTGGACGCGCATGCTCCGCAGCGACACCTTGTCCGTTGTGGATCGGGCGCGCGCGCTTGAAGTGATCGAACGCAATGCCAAGGCCCAGGCGAAATTGATCGAAGATCTGCTGGACGTGGGGCGGATCATCACGGGAAAATTTCGCTTGAGCATTTCCCAGGTTGACGTCGCCGGCCTGGTAGCCAACAGCATCGATTCCCTGCGTCCCGCCGCCGACGCCAAGCGCATCGCCGTCGACCTCAATCTGAGCACCGAGAACCTGACGCTTCCGGGCGATGCCCAGCGCTTGCAGCAGGTTTTTTGGAATTTGCTCTCAAATGCGATCAAATTTACGCCCGCGGGAGGGCGCATCGGTGTGCGGGCTTTCAAGGACGCCGGGCACATCGCTGTCGAAGTCACCGATACCGGCAAGGGGATCGATCCGGCATTTCTACCCTTCGTTTTCGAGCGGTTCAGACAAGCGGACAGCACCACCACGCGCACGTTTGGCGGGCTTGGCATCGGCTTGGCCATCGTGCGCCATTTGATGGAACTGCACGGGGGCACGGTGCAGGCGGACAGCAATGGCGACGGAAAGGGAGCGACGTTTACGGTGCGCTTTCCCCTTCTCGATACGAGCAAAAAAACAGTTGCGGAGTCGTCTCCGACACCGCTCGAACTGCTGGAAGCCGTTCACGTGACCGACATGCGTTTGCAGGGAACTCAAGTTTTGATCGTCGACGACGAACCTGACACGCGCGACCTGCTCACTCGATTTTTAGAACAGCACGGCGCGGTCGTGAGCGTAGCGGCATCGGCTCACGAAGCCATGGAACACCTCGAGCGTGAAAACCCCCAGGTGATGATCAGCGATATTGGAATGCCTGGAGAAGATGGCTTTGCGTTGATCCGGAAAATTCGCAACACCATGGGCCGCCACTCGACGATACCGGCCATTGCGCTCACCGCATACGCCCGCGACGAGGATGCACAGGCCGCGCGCGCCGCCGGATTCCATGCGCACATGTCCAAGCCAATTGATTTCGATGCGCTGATTTTATTGTTGGAAAAAGTCGTTCACGGCGTCGCGCCCGCCAAAAACATCGAGATCGCGCAAACAGGCATTATTTAAACCGGCCTTCGGCGTTATTGGCCCGCGCGTTTCTAAAGCGTCATTATCGCGCCGCGCCGGGCAAGTTGAACGAGGCGGTCGAGCAAAGGCGTATTGGGAAGATACGCCGTGCGAGACCAACGAAGTTCAACGCCGCCCGCCGCAAGCGAGAATGA
>JBBRQD010000197.1:0-7176 GCA_038227045.1 Planctomycetota bacterium | reverse complement strand
GTGAATCGGTGTAGGTGTCGCCCACGCCGCCGGCCTGCGGAACGGTGAGCTGCATTAACGTCACCATGTTACCGCCGCTCTCTGGCAGGCCGGCCAGCGATTCGATGAGCTGTGTAAGATTCTCCGTTTCGACCTCGGAGCAGAGGATGGTTTCGATGACGTCGTCGAGCAGAATAAGATCGGGGCGGGTGCCATCGGCCAACGCCAAGCGGGCCTGGACGGCTTCACCGTCCGCGCGCGCGAGTCCGGCGAATTCGACGACCAAATGCTGGCGAGCGAAACGCGAGCGGGGTTTCGGCTCGTGGATGTGTTGAGCCGGAAATATGACGTGGTGGCGGCGAATCCACCATATATGGGCAGTAAGAATATGGGGCCCGCATTGAAGAAACATGTAGATGCGGAATTTAAGGCTGGGAAACAAGACGCCTACGCGGCGTTCATTCTGAGGGCTTTACAGCTTTCCCAAAACTTTGGTCGTATAGCATTCGTGGTACCGCAAACCTGGCTCGCATTGGAAACCTACACCGATTTTCGTTCAATCAACGTGCGGGCAACTGAGGAAGGTCAAGAACTGGGATTATTACGTCGAATTAGCTTGGAGCTACTGGTCCACTTGGGCCGACACGCTTTTTCAGAAGTTGATCCGCCAAGTAACGTAGTTATGTCGATTATGTCTCTTGTGGCGCCGTCAGAGACTCATTGTTCCACTTGTATCAGAATGATACTGCCGGCAGATTCAAGCCAGCAGGCGCGCGTGCTGACTCAAGCAACAAAGGCTCAATTGCCGAATCTGATCCACAGACCAAAGCAAGCGATATTCTTAAGTATTAAAGGAGCGCCTTTTGTTTATTGGCTCTCAGACCGCGTGCTTAAAATTTTAACAAATTCAACGGAACTTGGGGTGTTTGCGAATGTTGGCGAAGGGTTAAGCACGTCCCACAACGAACGTTTTTTGCGAATGTTCTGGGAAACACCCATAGCCAGCGAAAATACTAGTCTAGCAAGGTGGACTGCTATCACGAAGGGCGGAGGATATCGGCGGTGGTTTGGCTTTGACCACTATTCCGTTGACTGGGGTTCCGCAGGAATTCGCGTGAAATTGTCAATAATTGAACGGTATCCATACCTCAACGGTGGCTATGGATTCAAGATCAAGAATGAATCTGACTATATGTCGCCAGCTCTCACCTATTCTACGATGGCGAGTGGCGCATTAGCCGTAAGAAAAGTACGATCCTCGGCATTCGATAATAGTGGTAGTTATGTATGTTTGAAAAATCATGGAAGCGAGCTTGGTCCGTTAGGCGCGTTGCTGAATTCTCGACTGACAACTCATGTGCTCAGGGCTATTACGCAATCTAGGGTATTTAAATACAAATATGTTCAACGTGTCCCGCTGCCTGCAAATACAAACTGGTGTTCGCTGGATTTAGCCAAACTAACGGATGAAGTGTTTCAAGCGGCTGAAAATGAGCGCGGAAGTGCCATCAACGAACGTTCGTTCCGTGCATTGCCGACGAGCTCTAAGTTAGTTCTCGAGAGCGACGTATTCTGTCTGTTGAAGGAAGGAATTTTAGAGGATCGTATTTTCAATCTGTACGAGCTTGATGAAGTGGCTGTTCAAAGCATATTATCCGATACTGGTGTGCCGTCAGGGTGGCAAGCATCGGCACATAATTACGAAGCACCGGTGCCGCTATCTTTTAAGAACGAGACCACTGATGTTGTGAGCGTTTCGGTCCCAGATCATCGACGGATGCTTCGGAAATTTTCCGATGCTAATTTACTCAATCGCCACCGAATTAAACTCCGCGAGTTGTTTGAAGCCGGACCTGACGGTGCGGTAGTTGATGAGGCGTCCGATGTAGATGAAGCCGATGAGTCCGAATTTTTAACAGAAAGCGAGGGCGGAAGGCCAATTCCTCCGAATTCTTTTCTTGATGCGCTTTGCCAGAAATTGGCGCTTAATCCAATTTCTGTTTATTGGCTCATTAAGGAAGGCACCGAAAAGAGCGGTTGGCGATGTTTGCCCGTGGAACGTAGCTGGTTTTGCGATCAGTGCGGTGTTTCAATATTGCGTCTACTCGGCCACCGCTGGCCTAAACAAATAGAAGCCAACGAACCCGTCCCCGATTGGTTTGACGCGGACGGCATCATTCCGCTCACCGCGCAGACGCACGAAGCGACGCTTTACGACCGCGTTCAGCAGCGTTTCACCGCTGACAAAATCAACGCGAACGACTTCGCAAGCGTGATCGGCAAGCCGCTCGATGCATGGCTCGCGAGCGATTTCTTCAAGCACCACATCCAGCAGTTCAAACGCCGCCCCATCGCCTGGCAACTTCAATCCGGCTCTTTCACCGCGCGCAGTACGCCCGCGTTTGCCTGCCTGATCTACTACCACAAGCTGGACGTAGACGCGCTGCCCAAGCTCTGCTCGCAATACATCGGCCCCCTGCGGAGGCGTTTGGAGACGGAACAGCGCGGCATCCTTTCGATTGCCAAGGACGCCCGCAGCGATCGGCAGGCCGGGCGGCTCCTGGAATTGGAAGGCGCTCTCGCCGAACTCCAGCGCTTCGACGCCACCCTGGAGACGGTCGCCACCGACGGTTTCGGCCCGGCGGCACTGCTGCCGACGCTCCGCCAATACGCCTTGAACGACGCCATGTCGTCCGTAAAAAGACACTGGTGCCGGCGACTGAGCGACGTGATCGCCCGGACGGCCTTACAGGACTGGCTTACCGCCGCCGCACGCACCGGTCTGCACCCCGACTTCGGCGCGTGGATCGCCGACGCGATCAGACACCTCGACCACGGCTGCGTCCAGGTTGGCCCGCAAGCTCCCGAGCAAAAGAATCTTCAAGCCGATCCCTCGACGGCCGATCTGGCGCGCGTGATCTCGCCCCACGCCCCGGCGATGCTGAGCGGTGCGCTGGCACTGGCGTGCGACGCGTGGTGGAACCTTTTTGATGACATCGTTCTCGCGCCCCTTAAAGTGCGGTTCAAAGAAATGAAGGCCGAACAGAAGCGCTGCGACGAACGGCTTAAATCCGATCCCGAACCGCCGCTGGCCGAAGCCCGCGACCTTCGCGCGTGCGTTAAAGAGCTCAAGGCCGACGCCAAAGAACTGACGGCGGAGATCACTGAAAAGACCGCGCGTGCCGCTGCCATTCGGAAGCAAATCGAAAGCTGGCGCAGCACCGAACCGGCGACTTGGAGCGATTGGCTGGCCGAGCAACCGCTGTTCGATGCAATTTCCAGCCTCGACGGCCGCCGCGCCCCGCCCGCGACGATCGCCGAATTCATCGCCCAGGAATCGCTCTACGCGCCCGACATCAACGACGGCGTTCGGGTGAACGTTGCGCCGCTACAGAAGGCGGGACTTCTCGCCGCTGACGTGCTGGCCGCGAAAGACCTCGACAAAGCCATCGCGGACCGGGCCGAATGGCGCGCAGACGAACGCCGCTGGGTGCGCGAAGGCAAATTACCGAAACCGGGCTGGTGGCCGGAGAATGTAAACGAATGAACGCGACGAACAGTCTTCGAGATTGGCTCTGCCGCGAGATTCGCGGCGTGCTCAACAAGCCGAGCTCTCAGCCGCCGTTTTTAATCTGGTGCGATCCGGATTTGACCTGGCTCGACATCCTGCGCGAATGCTCAAAAGCGGGCGGCGCGGACGGCTTCGAGCTGTGGGCTCCGGAATCCGTTCAGAAGGAAGAACACGAATTGTTGCTGCGTGACCGCTTCTACAACGAACCGCGCGCGGCTCGCGTCGTGTGGCTGCCCTGCGCGCAACACGCGATCAGTTGGTTTAAGCCCTTCGAGTTGGAAGCGGAAGACGTTTGGGAAAAGAGCCTGCTGCAAACGTTGCGCGACTACGGCGTCGAAATCTCCCGCGAACACGAAGACGATCTCGTCAGCCTGCTTCCTGCACACGCGCGCGAATGGCTCGACAAACCGAAAGAGACTTGGAAGGAACTGACGCCCGGCAACGCCAAAGGCACGCTGGTGGACGACCACCGAATGCTGCAAGTGCTCGCTGGTGGCGCGGATGAATTCAAAGCGTTGCGAACGGAAGGACGGTTCGACATTTTTGCGCGCCGGGCAACAGAAGATTTTAGCCTGCCCGATCCCCTCAACGCGGATGAAGAGGCGTGGCGCGTCGCCGCGATGGCGCGGCTGCTCTGCACTGACGCGGCGGAAGGCACGCCGCAGGAACCGCCTCGCGAAGCCGAAAAGATCATTCCGGCGGGATTGGCACGCGTTCATTCACTGAAGCTGCTCAAGCAATGGCAACACGACATCCGCTACATCCCGAATTTTGAACGTCTGGTTCCGCTGGCCGAGGCCACGGTGGGCCTGACGTATTGGGCGCGCAATCTCACGACGATGCCGCGGTCTCGAAGTAGCCGGGCCGTCGAAGAGACGCTCTTCAAACAGACCGCCGATAAACTGGATCGCTTGGAAGAAGTGGACGCTCTGGCAAAGGAGCTTGAAGGCAGCGGCCAGAAATTTGAGGATCGCGCTAACGGTTTTTGGGGGAAAGACGCCACGAAATGCGTGGGCTGGCGCTTTCTGGCTGAACTAGCGAAAGCCGCCGCACTGCTTTCCCAGAACAACCAGACGGAGACAAACTGGAAGAAGCTATCCGATGCGATCGATTGGTATTCAAGCGGCGGCTGGCAACTGGACCACGCGGGGGAAGAACTGTTTAGGGAGACTGCGGATTTGCCTCCGCAACTCCTTCGGATTCGTAGACGCTTGCGGCGTGGATACCTGCGAACGATGGATCGCGTCGGCCGGGCGTTCTCGGAGCTCTTGGCAAAAGCGCCAGAGAAATTGGCCGCGTTGCCGACTGCCGGCGAATTGGCACTGAAGGAAATCAAATCAGACAGCACGCCGACGGCGCTCATTTTTCTCGACGCGTGCCGCCTGGATTTGGGACAGCGGCTGGCGGCGCTTTTGAATCAGGGCGAGCCTGTCCAGCGGGCCAGCGTGCAGGTGGCGGCGGCACCGATCCCCAGCATCACGGCGCTCGGGATGGCTTACGCTCTGCCGATCGAACGAACGAAAATGCGCGTCGATTTGGCGAAAGACGAGAAGTCGTTCGAGGTTCGGGCGGAGGGTTTCGACGGCGATTTGAAATGGGCCGAACAGCGCCGCAAGTGGCTGAAGGAAACGTTCGATGTAAAAGATTGGCTGGAAATTGAGGAAGTGCTCGACGGCGAAAGCCTCAAGAAACCCGGACGCAGCCGTAAGCTGATCGCGGTGCATGGCGACGAATTCGACAGCCACGATGGGCAGTTAAAGTTGACGGGAGCGGACGAACATTTGCAGCGCTACGCGTCGGCTGTTCGCAAGCTGCGCGATGTCGGCTACAGCCGCATCATCATCGTATCCGATCACGGGTTTTTCCATTGGGAGGAGGGGGAAAACGACATCGATAGCGAGATGCCGACGGGAACGGTGCTCTGGAAACATCGCAGGGCGATGGTGGGGCACAACCTGTCTCATCCGACCGCGGTGCATCTCGACATTGCGCAGTCCGACCTGGAAGTCGTCGTCCCGCGAAGCACGAACGCGTTTCGGACATACGGAGCGCTAGGGTTCTTCCATGGCGGTGCGACGCTTCAGGAACTTATTATTCCGGTCGTTGTCGCGACCTGGCCCGTGAAAGCGAAGAAAGTCGCCGTGGTCCTGAAGCCGCTGGCGCACATCACCAGCGAGACGCCGCGACTCCAGCTTCAAGCGGCGGCGACCGGACAGCTTTTCGCAGACATCAATTTGATTTCGCGCAGCGTGCTGGTGAAAATCAAAGAGAAGGCGACCGGAAAAATTGTATTCAAGAGCGCTGACCCAATTACGATCGAACCGGAAGGCGCAGCCGTCACCGTTCCGCTCACGATGGTGTCACCCAAACCGGAACTCGTATACGGAACGACGCTCAGCGTAGAAATTCTCGACGCAGACGACGAAGAATTGCTCATTCGCGAAGATATTGAACTCAAAATGGATATTACTGACTGGTAGGGCAATCCAAAAGGAAATGGTCATGACCAGCGAAAATGTACAACCCGCACAACCTGCCTGGGTCGACGCACTAGACGCAAAGCTGATCGAGGCTTTCCCCGGTCGCGTCGTGCGCAAAGACCTGGTTCAACGCCTGAAGGTGGGCTTCAGCATCCCGGTTTACGTTCTGGAATACCTGCTGGGAAAATACTGCTCGACGACGGACGAAAGCCAGATCGACGCAGGCGTTGCCAGTGTGAAAGAGATGATCAAGGAGCGCATCGTTCGCTCCGATCAGAGCGAACTGATCAAGGCGCGGCTGCAACGAAATCGATCAATGAAGTTGATCGATATGGTCACGGTGACGTTCGACGAAAAAGATCAGGGCGGAAAGTATTGGGCGAAGCTCGCCACGTGCGGAATGGACAAAGTCCACATCGACGAGCGGATCGTTCACGAGTACGAACGAACGCTGACCGGCGGAGTATGGGCAAACCTTGAATTGGTCTATGACGAAACGATCATCCACGGCGGCGTGACGCGTCCCTTTGTCCTCAAGCGCATGCAGCCGATCCAAATCGCGAGCGCCGAGCTTGGCGAATTCGTGCAGGCCCGGAGTCACTTCTCGCGCGAGGAGTGGGTTGGTGTACTGTTGAGGACGATTGGGTACGAGCCGCTTCAGCAGGAGTTCTCTTGGCGGCGCAAGCTGTTTTATTTGCTCCGGCTTATTCCGTTGGTCGAACGGAATTACAATCTCATTGAACTGGGTCCCAAGGAAACCGGCAAATCGTTCATCTTTCGCGAAATCTCGCCGTACGCGATTTTGCTCTCTGGAGGTCAAGGGAGCGTCACGGACCTATTTGGCTGGAAGAATCGGAAGGATAAACCCGGCTTGGTCGTAAAAAACGATCTCGTCGCCTTCGACGAAGTTGCCGGACCGAATTTCAAATCGGCCAACGACAAAGACATGTACAAGGGCTACATGGAACAGGGGTCGTTCTCGCGCGGCGACGACAAGGGGACGATTTCTGATGAACGACAATTATAATTCCCCCTGACGGCAAGTAGAATTCCCGGCTTTTTAAGGCGGGATCGGCCAATCTGTTTCCCTGCAAATCAGGGGGGCGGAATGGTCACAGATCGACAGGTGAAGAGAATGATGGATGT
>JBBRQD010000196.1:0-7190 GCA_038227045.1 Planctomycetota bacterium | reverse complement strand
GACTATCTGCGCGACGTCCTGGTGCGAGTCGCCACCCATCCCGCCAGTCAGATCGACGCACTGCTGCCCCACCGCTGGACAACCAGGCAATACCCCTCCTCGTGAGAAAATCGCGGGACGGGGTTGGTCGAACGCTTACCCTTGATTTGGCATTATCCGGCAAAGCTGTAGTCGTAGGGCTTGCGCATTTCGCGAGCGAGATGTTTGTTCGCGTCCGCTGCGCCTTCGCCTTTGAAGATTTCCTTTTCGGGATCCCATTGCAATTTAAGGCCGGTGCGCAGAGCGATAATGATCAAATGACCAATGCAGGCGGAGCGGTGGGCTGTTTCGACGTTGGCGACAGGATCTTTGCGCGAGCGGAGACAGTCGACAAAATTGCCCATGTGGTCGTTGCTCACTGGAAAGCGAACGGCGTTGTCGGGCAGCGGTGTTTTGAGCAGTTGCTTGTCGCTGGCAGTGTGCTCGTCGCGATTGACCCACATCCAGCCTTCCGTGCCGATGAATTTGATGCCGTTGCGCTGGCCCCCTTTGTTTTTGACAGCGCCAGTAAACTCTTCGTCCAAGGTGGTCTTGACGGTCTGGCGGATACCGTTGGCCCACAAGAGCGTCGCCTCGAATTCACTCGGTGTCGTGTAGCCGCCGGGATTCGGCGGCGTGACAACCTTCGCTTCGATGTTCGTCGGCCCCTCTTGTCCAATGCCCCAGCGCGCGATGTCGTTGTGGTGCGCGCCCCAATCGGTTACCGGCCCGCCGGCATAATCATACCACCAGCGGAATTTCTGGTGGCACCGCTCGCTGAAGTACTCCGCTTGCGGTGCCTGGCCGAGCCAGAAATCGTAGTTGAACTCTTTGGGAACGGGCACACTCTTGAACGGTCCGCCGCGAAAGCCGGCGGGGACGACGACCTGGACTTCCTTCAGCGTTCCGATACGCCCGTTTCGGACGAGTTCGCAAACGAGGCGGAATCGTATGCCGCTGCGCTGTTGAGTACCGGTTTGGAAAACGATTTTGTTATCGCGCACGGCCTTGATGACGTGCTGGCCCTCGTCAATCGTGAGCGTGAGTGGTTTTTCGCCGTACACGTCCCTGCCCGCTTTTGCCGCAGCGATGTTGATCAGTGTGTGCCAGTGATCGGGTGTGGCCTGGATCACGGCGTCAACATCTTTGTTTTCCAGAAGTTTGCGGAAATCCGTATAGCTCGCCGGTGACTTGCCGTCTTTCGTGAATTTTTTCACGGCAGAATCCACATGCGACTGATCCACATCGCACACGGCGACGATGTCACCGAAGCGGGTCGCGTTCTGCGCATCCCCCTGTCCCATTCCGCCGCAACCGATGAGGGCAATGCGAGGGCGATCATTCGGACCGATGGGACGCTTGGCCGGCTCATCGGCCTGCAGTTCGCGCTGCACGAACCACAGCGGCAACCCCGTCGCACCGGCGATCGCCGTGCAGTGCTGGAGAAACGAACGGCGAGAAATTTGAAATGGTTTGTTCATGAACGATTTTCCATAGGGTGTTTCCCACAATTGGCGTGGAGAGGCTTCTGTGCATACACTTCTGCTCAAGAGTTAACAAGTCATTTCCGCTGCGGGGCGCCCGCCAAAGCTCGGCTCGGCGACGGTGGACGATTTCAGCGGCCGTCCGTGCTTCCTGGTGGACGAACAGTTCGGGCCGATTCCGGAGCTGGCGGGACAACAGGCTTCGGATTCGATTCTGAATTTTCTTTCGCGGCCGTCGCGAACTTCGCGAGCACTGCTGCGCGCGCCTGGGCAATTTCTACTTCGTTCAGCGCATAGCCGGACTTTTTCGACGCCATCAAATTGGTCACGTCCTGCCGATGTTTAAGCGAGAATGCGTGGCCGATTTCGTGCGCCGTGACGCGCGGAATCGGCTCGTCGATCCCGCCGGGCACTTCGGCGAGTTTCGCGCTGTCCTTGACCACGATGAGCCCCGTCGAATCACTGTAGAATCCGTTGTCGGTCAGATCTTTCACGTAGAAAATATTCAGCCCGTTCTTCAGCAGGTTGTCGCGCGGCATGGCGGCGATCACCCAGCCGTAACCGATGTCTTTCTTGGCATTCGGGTCAACGACCGCGGTGGCCTTGCAGACTGATTCCAATTCGACGTGGATGTGCGCCTGAGACCAGATCATGTTGACTTTGCCGAAGATACGCTTCACGTCCGCTTCGGTCAACGTTGTGTTCAACGCGGGTTCCTTGTCGGACAGAACCAGATGGACGCGCGCGGAGACTTGGACGGTCGGGTGCTCGTCCGCCGCGCGAAGAAGATTCGCGAAACAGAGCAGTGCGGAAAGAAGGGCGATGCGATTCACGGTTGAATGCTCCGACAGGAGTTACGGTTTTCCGGTTTGTGCTCGGGGAGGCGCGAGCGCTTTGACGAGCCAGCCAGCGGCGTCGTGCCGCGATCATGGCCGCGCGTCTCGTGCGCGGGTTTATTCCTATTTAGGCGGCTGGTTTGCAATCCGATAAAGGTTTTCCGCCGTGCGAATGAACAAGGCACCGTCGTAGACGGCATAGGAAGCCAGTGTCCTTTCAGCCAGGAGATTTGTAGCCAGCGTTGCGAATGTCTGGCCCAGTTTGAGGACCGTGCCGTAGCCTTTCTCGTTTTGCAGATAAAGGCGTCCATCGGCCGCCAGGGGCGAGGCCGAATACTTGCCCTCGACAAGTTCCTGCCAAAGGACCTTGCCGGTCTTGGCCTCGAAGCAACTCGCCAGTCCGTTGTCCGAGACCGCATAAAGCTCTTCCCCCGCTACCAGCATCGACGGTGTCAGCGGGGCTCCCTTTGCGACACGCCAGGCAATGTGCGTGTCCGTCACATCGCCCTGGCCATGTGGACGAATGGCCAAAATGTTTGCGGTATTGAAGCCGGTGCTGATGAAAACCAGGCCCTGTCCGAACACCGGTCGCGGAACGACCGAATACCCTTCGCCATATCGCACCCGCCAGATTTCATGACCATCTTTGGGATCGAGGGCCGAAACAAACCCACTGCCCGGACTGATGATTTGCCGCTGGCCGTTTACCGTGATGAGCAGCGGCGTGCAAAACGAAAACTTTTTCTGAGCCTGCGTCTCGCGTTTTACTTTCCAGACGACTTTCCCGGTCGCTTTATCCAATGCCGCAATAAAGGGGGCGGTGGTTGCGTCCGCATTATAGACCAGCAGATTGTCCACGAGGATGGGCGAGCCGCCATTGCCATGAGTTGATGGATAGTTTAAGCTGTTCATGCGCCAAACAACCTTGCCGCTCAGGTCAAGGCAGGCGGTGCCATTGTGTCCAAAATGAACATAAAGGCGGTCGCCTTCCAGCACCGGTGTCGGGCTGGCATGGCTGTTCTTTCCATTCATGGGTTTCGCCTGGGTCTCGGCGGGTTTGAAAACTTCGGTGTTCCACAACTCATGCCCAGTGGCGGCATCCAGGCACAGAGCGTGCAGCGACGGCCCTTCAGCGGCATTAACCACTGCGCTGGTGAGAAAGACTTTTCCCTTCTGGACTACCGGAGACGACCAGCCCAGCCCTGGAATCGGCTGTTTCCACACGACGTTCTTTGTCGCAGACCATTCGATGGGAAGATTCTTCGCTTCCACAATGCCCTGGCCAGTGGGTCCGCGAAACTCCGTCCAATCATCTTGAGCCGGAGCCGCCGCCTGCACCAGGATAGCCACCGCCGCCACGGCCACGTCCACGACCGCCGACATGCGTATAGGATTCATCTTTTATTCCTTTAATTTTCTGTTCTCTATATCTTCTGCGTCTGCTTTCTTGACCTCAGTGCCAACCGACTATTTCGTTTTGACAGGCTCGTCTGGCGCGGTCACGTCGGTTTCGGGAACAAGCTCGATCGGGACATCCATCCCCTTCAGATGTTTGTCGAAGAACGTCTGAATGAGTTTGTTGATAGCCGGCTTGCTGAACATCGGGCCACCGTGTCCGCTGTTGGGCAGGCGCTGCAACAAGACAGACACGCCCGCCTTCTTCAGGGATGTTTCCAGTTCCACGCTTTGGGCGAGCGGAACCAACGCGTCCTTGGTACCGTGTACGATCAGGAACGGCGGGTTGTCTTGACTGACAAAATGCACGGGGCTGACCGCGTCAACTTTGGCCTTGTCCGCATCCAGCTTCACGCCTACCAGGTCGGAGTAAGGGTCGCCGGGGGTGTTGAATTTCCAGATGTTCTTGACCCCTTTGTCTTCCTCCGCCTGTTGGGCAACGGTACTGAAATCAGCCGGGCCATACAGGTCGCAGACGGCCTGCACCCGGTCCGACTGATCCTCATTGCCGCCAATGGCCGGGTACGCTTTCTTGCCTCCGGCCGTCCCCAGCAACGCAACCAGGTGGCCGCCGGCGGATGAGCCCCAGGCGCCAATGTGATCCGGATCGAAATTGTATTTCGCGCGATTGGCCCGCAGCCAGCGGATCGCCGCCTGGCAATCCTGGATTTGCGCCGGGAAGAGCGCTTTCGGGACGAAACGGTATTCCACGCTCGCCACGGCGTAGCCTCGGGCGACCATTCCAACGGCAGGGCCGCCCGCTTTGCTACCTGCTCTCCAGGCGCCTCCGTGAACCCAGACGATCAGCGGCAGCGGTTTTTCTGAGGGCTTTTCAGGGAGATACAAATCAAGCTTCTGAGCTGCATCGCCATCGGTGATGTAGGCAATATCTTTCTCGACGCGCACACCCGGCGAGCCCTGCTCCACCGCGCATGCACACCAGCATGCCAGTGCAACAAGAACGCCAAGGAACTTTCTGGTTGAGAGCGTGGCCATGATCGAATTTCCTATATGCTACGGGTGTGCCACACAATGTTGAAAGGGGCATTTTATTTATACATGATGCCGCTGATGACGGCGTTGTTGCCATCGCCAGCCACGTTGGTAACCACGAACTTCACGTGGCCGCTGACGTTCCACACCAGCCATTTTCCATTCACAAATGAGGAGACGGTCTGGCTGTTCAGCGTGGTTCCGGTGCTTGCGTCCACCAAGTCGATGCGTTCAGAGCGTCCGCCTTTGCAGTTGTCCCAATCCACGGCGTAAAGGGCGATCTGGTGGGACTGGCCGTCGGTCAGGTTCACGTCGATGGTGAAAGAGGTGCTACTGAACCAGCAGGTGGCGCTGCGGCTGCTGCTGCCGGAGGACACTTGCAGAGCCCGCACGTCCGTGGTGGAATCTGCCCAAGTGAAGTCGATACTGCCCGCAATGGCCACGGTGACATAGCTGGGGAAGGTTGGACCGCCAGGGGCGTTGTTGAAGCCTCCGCCCTGCGAACCGTAGACGCCCGTCCATGTGCCTTGCGTTGCCGTATCGATCCTTAAAAATTGATTGGCACCGGCGAGCGATTCCTTCTCCAACAACGCATCGATATAGGCGTCGAAGAGTTCGCTGGTTTCTTTCGCCGCGCGTTCGTTGGGGGCCTTTGCCAGCACCGCTTCCATCTGCGGCAAAAAAGCCAGTTGGAGCACTTCGTCCGGGGTGAGTTTCCGGTTGTATAGGCGCACGTCCTGTATCTGCGTTCCCGGCAGCACGAACGACGTCGACTTGCGGCGGCCAACGGTCAGCGGTGTATTCACGCGCGCGCTGCCCATCAGGTTGTTGGATGAAACGCTCAGCGGTTGGTCCTTGCCATCCACAAAAATCTTGAAGCCTTCGGCCTTCCCCGAGCCGTCAAACGTGACAAAGACGTGCTGCCAGACATTGGTTTTGAGGATGTTGGATCCCGAAGTCTCGATCTTGATCGCGTCCATAGGCCAGGTGTGAATCAAATGCGCGGCCACTTCCGCGCCCTGAATAAACAGATCCCAGCCCGAGTGACCGGCCATGTCATCCATGTGTCCGATCAGCGCGATACCGTTAGGCGTTAGCGATGGCAGCTTCACCCAGCACCCGTAGGAGTACGCCTGATCCTTCTCTAAGTCGCCGAGTTCGCCGGGCGCTTCGAACGTCGCCGTGCCGCCGAGCGCCGGTGCCTTCTGTCCGAAGATCCCGCCGTCCTCCCATTTGATCGGCTCGCTGGCCAGCGCTTCGACGGTCTTGTCCCCGGAATGCCCGCTAACCTTGTCGGTCGCAGCCTTCTCGTTAAACGGCAGCAGCACTTTCGGCGGGCCAGACTTGTCAATGCGCGCTTCCCAATCTCCGGCTTTGGCGCTGCCGAACCACGCGTCGAATTCGGGACGCAGCGTTTTCCTGCGCACATCCTTTATGTCACGCAGCATCTGCTCCGCTTCTTTGAAAAACGCCTGCGCTTTGAAACGCACCTTGTCCTTCAGAAACTTTTCGAGCGGCAGCAAGTTGTTGATGGAATTGCCCCTCTTCGCCAAGGGCTTGATCTCGTTTTCGTACGCTTCTTTCGCCGATTCCAATCCAATGTCGAGTTCATTGCCCTGAGTAAGGAACCCCGGGCCTGCAATTTTGATTTGCGTGGTCGCGGCCGCGGTCGTCGCAGGAGCCGTCGTGATCGGCGCACTCTTTGTTGTCGCCATGCCGACTGTCGGCGGCAGCTTATTCGACTGCCCTTTAGACGGCGAAGCGCTCAACGCCGCCCATGCGATCAAACCCACGACACCCACGCCGAGCACGCTGATCAGCGCCGTGTTGTGCCGCATCCACGTGCTCCAGTCGGACTCTGGCGGACCTGGCCGTTTCTGCGCCCCGGCAGACACTTTTATCGTTGGCGGGCCTACATGCCTTTTCGTGGAACTGCCTTCCGTTCGCTGGTGACCGACTCCCGCCGACGGCGTTGCGTGCCTTGGTATTTGATCGCTGCTGGGCGGACGTTGCAGTTTCGGAAACGTTTTCGAGCCACGCGACGGATCGGCCGTCTGTTTATTGGATGCGCATTTGGCACAATAATCCTTGCCTTTGATCAACACGCTTTCGCTGTCGTCGATACGGGTGCCACATTCATCACAGTAGAGAATATTCATAAATTCACACCTGTGCGCCGGTTCCGCCCGTGCAAAAAGAAAGCGACAGACCATACCAAGATTGGAGCGGTCTGTCACTGATTTTCTCCCATCCGACCGGATGTGCCCAGGGCCTTTCAAAAGTCCGTCGCCTTGCGCGCCAGCAAAGCGATGGCTTCGCCGGGGTGTGCGGCGAAGCGCCGCAAGGCTCGCGCGACGTTCTTTATTTTGTTTTGCCGCAGAACCGAAAGGATGGCGTTGCGCAT
>JBBRQD010000195.1:0-7196 GCA_038227045.1 Planctomycetota bacterium | reverse complement strand
TATCCTCCGCTCAGGCGACAGACAGTGTACAGTCGGAAATGTACGGCGCAATATAGGTCACAATGGTGTTGGACAGCGAAAAAACCTCGGTAACATTTTGCAGTGAGGCAACGGGGCCGGAGGAATGATTGTCGCTGGACAAGCCTTTGCAAAACAATCTTCTGCCACGTCGGTTTTGCCAATGGATAAGTTGAGAACCGCCGCGATCAGGAGGGCTTCGACATCGTCGTCTTTTGCGGCGTCCTTGGCCAATTGCGCGCGGCATTCCGGCGAGATTTGCTTCCAGGGCATCGGCAGGTCATTGCCTTGGACGCTCACTATGATGGTCTTCTCCGTGGCGCCTCGGACCGGGTAGTTGTCTTGGCCAGACATGCGCAGCGTCACTTTTACGCCGCTCTTTGCCAGCGCGTTGAGCTTCTCGACAAATCTCGTCTGCCATTTTTCGAGCGCTTCCGGCAAAACCGCAGGCGCTTTGACCGGAACGGGAGCCGGCTTGGCAGCGACCACTTTGACCTCGGACAGCGCGGAATTTGTCGGCGTCGATGCTGGCGACGCGTCGTCCGATGCCGGCGCTGGCGTTGACGCGACGGCACCGGGAGTGCTGACCACGAGTTTGATGTTGGCGGGATCTTTGATGCTGCCGCTCGCCAGGAATTCTTTGGCGACCTCCGACGCCCATTTTCCATAGGTCGAATCCGGGTGTTTGTCCGAAAACTTCTGAAGATCGTTTGCATATGACGCATTCTTGTTGCGCTGCAATTGATCGACTAATTGCCGGTAATTGTTACCCAGTTTGAGCTCCATTTTCCAGGCATCCTGACTCAGTCCGTCTTGAAAGTGCTTGAGCTTGTCTTTGAGTCCATCAAACGTGCCGAATCTAGCTCTTACTTTGGTGAGTTCCGAATCGAGTTTGCAGATGTCGCCGACTTTTTCAAGGGCGTCCAATTCCGCGATATCGCGCTGCAATTGGACATCAATATATTCGTTCATCGCGGCGGCGATCGGCGCGTCGTCTCCCTTGGCGCCTTTGAGTGTGCTGGCTGCTTCGTTATAAGCTTTCTTGACAATAGCCTTGTAGGCAGCATCCATATTTCCCTTAAGCGCCTTCGGATTGACTCCCGAAATGTTGGCTTGGATGCCCTGTATCAATAGTTTCGGGGAACTGAGACCGAGCGCGAGGATCATCGTAGCCGTCGGGTGATAGCGTGACGCCATATAATATCCATTGTCTGCGTAGTCCCGGCCGGGTAGCAGCACGAACGAGCCATCGAAGCAGCGCATCATGTTCATGTAGGATTTATGGTAGTCAAAAACCTTCCGCACTGCTGTGTCGTCTTCGGACGCTCCGGCACCCAACAGTCCCCAGATGATGCCCAAGTTCGCATCTGCATGACCGTTCGGAAGACTCTTGTATGCACGCTTTATGTACTTCCGATAGTCAACAATGTACTTTGCGGACTCCGGAAAATCAGGACTCAGTTTATGGGCGATGAGCGCTGCGCCCGAGCGTCCGACATAGTTGTCGCCGCCAGTGCCCTTTTTAAAACCAACAGGGTCTTGCGGACCATTGTTTAGCGCGAACTCGCCGCCATACGCGACGTAACCTGCTGCGTTCGTTCCGTGATGAATGAATGCCATGGCCGACGTCAGCCGCTGCGGATCGACGGCAACACCGCATCGTTCTGCGATTTGCCAGCCAATCAAAGCAAGGATCGTTGTATACTGCATCGGCCCGTAGCCATTCACGCCTAATTCCGCCTTGTAGGGACCGTGGCCGAAGCCGCCGTCATACAATTGTTGCAATGCTTTCCACTTTTCGTCCGTTTGGCACTCTTTCCAGCACACAATATTTCCCTTGTATTGTGCTTTTTCGAGATAACCGGAAACTATTTTCATCATCGGCAGCACCGACGGGTCGCGTGTCAACAGGTGGTATTCACCGAGTGTGATGAGTTGGTAAGATAAGCCCCACGTCCACGTTCCCGCGTCGGGACTCTGTTTGCTCCACTTCAATGCCATTTGTTTTCCAAGCGACTGTTGTTTCGGATCGTCGCTCGTCAAGAATGCCAGTATTACAGCGGAATGGGCGTGAGCCTGCCAGACACCCGATCCCTGCCCGTCAGGATGGTCGGCAAGGTACTTCAAGGCTTTGGCTCGAACGCACTCCGACTTCTTGCAATTGAACGGAAATGTTGCGCTGAAGGCACCAATGGGCTCCAGGTCGATTTTGACTTCCAACGCCTGCGAGCCGCGCGACACATTCAACACCAGCTTGCCGTCACATCCTTCCGCTTTCTCGATCGCGTCCCCGAAGTCCATCATCGGCCCTTCGTAGCCCAGCCCTCCGCCTCCAAAATGATGCGGCGAAAATGGCTTGCCAAAGACACCCACTATTTCGTCATCGAGCTTTAGCCGCCCGACGGCCGGCGAATCCGCAAAGATGTAGCGCACGACAAACGTCTTCTCCGTGAGAATGGCGCGGGCGCCGGTGGGGCCGAGATTCACCAGAAAACCGGGCACCTCTTTGTCGGGCTGGTTGTTCACCGTGGGTTTCAACCAGCGCCCCTGATTGTCTTTGTCCAGCATCGCCAGCGCCTGAGGTGATAGTCCCAGCGCGGCCATGACAACCCATAAACCTATCGCGATCGAATTTCGCATTGACATAATTCACATTTCTCCAATTCAAGCCACTATGATTAAGGAGCCTGCTTCGCTGTGGTTTGCGTTTCCAAGTCGCGCGGCGAAACAATCAGCCGGACGCGTGTGCCAGACGGCGGACAGATTGCTGTATTGATCCGAACGCCCTGATCCTCACCGCGGTAGGGAATGCCGATCTTACCATCGAACTGAAGCACTGCGGAGCCATCGATTCCCAGTCCAATGATGGCACCGGTAATATCGGCGGCATAGATGTTTCTTTCGTCTTCGCGATAAACGTGTGACCCCGCAAAGACCCAGGAATCAGAGACAACTCCGTCCTTGCGCTCCCGGTTCACAAGCAATTCGTTGATCGGCTGCCGTATTGTTTTGCCATTCTTTTCGTATTCGACTTCGATTCGAACGCGGGATTTCGTCTTGTCCCGAGGCTTCTCCGTGGAATCCTCTTGTGCGTCAGACGAAGCCGGTTCCAAGTCAAGGGCCAGAAGAAAATAATGAAGAAGCGACGGTTTGCATTTTGTCGAGAAAAATGCCTCGTGCTCAAACGTTCTTGGCCGGCACACGAGATACTCCAGAATTCCAACATCCAGGCACACGGTTGCATCCATGGCGATTTGACGCTTGGCAAGATTGACTTCCAAACCACCGGAATTGATCACCTGCTTGTCAACGCGAGGCAGAGTGTCCGCACCGTGAGCGAAAACAAAACTCAGGACACTGAAGACTGGAAGTAAAAGCATGGTTTGCATATAACTTTTCTGATTTCTCAAACCGTTACCCTCCTTGCCTCGTTGCGGCCCGAATTAAACGCGCGTCCCAAAGGATTTCGCTTCGAGCGGTTCCATACCACTTCATTTGGGGTAGTCGTAACGACACAATTTTAAAGTGAGACAATCGATTGTCTATTTGGGACAATTGTCTAAGCCTATACTTTTGAGGGGTTTAGGCGGAGTCGAAATCACAAATTATGATGCAGCACACGCATTTATACTTCGCGCGATTGAATCCATGTAAACGGCGGTCGAAAACCGGAGCGATGGGCGGGGAGGCCGAGCAGCGGTCCAAAAACGTAGCACCCTTTAACGTAAGCCCTTTTGAAACTCCACCCGCGTCGAAATAGACCTTCGCCCTATTCGGGTTGTAGCCCGCTGGAATGTCCAAAGTCCCGGAAAATGAAATTATATCCGCAAAGCCCCTGGCAAAGTTCAATTTGATTGAAGCCTTCGAAATTATCAATGCCTTATTTGTGGTTCGAAAGTTCTGGAGTGCGTACGGCTATCCACCTCCGACGCCCGGTTTGAAAAGCGTTTTGGCCGGCTTTGCTCAGACTCTTGTCGCCAGTCATTTCGAAGTCGCGCCCATGCTCAAAGCTATGTGGACTAGTGATGAGTTTTACAGCGATCATTGCAAGGCGCGCATTGTCAAAAGCCCGGTTGACTTTATGGTCGGCGCGATGAAATCGTTCAGTCTCACAAACGCCGCACCCATTCGCGTTGGGTGGAGCCGCCAATATGGAAGAGCCGCTGAAGACATGGGCATGAGTCTGTTTAATACTCCCTTCGGCAGTTGTTTTTCGCATTGTTAATTCTTGCTTTTGTTTTCAAGCGCAGATCGGAGAATTGCTTTCATCGCAGCCACTCTTTGCACTTTCGCATTGCTGCTTGCCAGCGTCGCTATGTTGCTTAACCACCAATTGGCGAACGAATTTCATGACCTCGGCAAAATTGAGCGGTTTCGTAAAGCTGGCCACGGCGCCGTCTTTTTTGAACTGGTCTAAATCCCGTGGCGACGCAAACGCCGAGACCATTATAATTGGTGTGCAGATCTTCGGGCTACCTACGCGGCACACCTTCAGCACTGTTCCGCCATGCAGCCCTGGCATGCGCGCGTCCATAATGGCAGCGGCATAGCTGTTCGAGGATAAGCGCCGCAACGCCATGTCGCCACTGAACACGGTTTCCACTGCATATCCTTCGCTTTCAAGGACTTCGCGCAACGAATCCGATTGATCGGGATCGTCTTCAGCCAGAAGGATGGCCGGCTTGTCTCCCCGCGCGAATTGTTCGTGGATAGTTTTCATGATTTCACCATTCGGCTCGGAGAGAACAAATGAGCCTGTTGAATTTTTCGCTGGGATGCAGGTTTGCTTGGCTCGGCTATGGATGCGACTGAATGTGCCGCAGCTGTTCCTTCAGTCTCGCTGTGGAATATAGTTGCATACAACATTCCAAATACGATTGCCTCGGCGCTCAAAATGACTGGAAATGAAGCCAGCGCAACCATATCCATGACACCACCTAAAATGAGTTTCATGAATCCGAAGAAGAAGATGACCGCCAGTATGACGAAAGCGACTTTTCCCGTATTATTGCTCATAATATTCTCCTTGTTGGTTTTCCCCAATCTAGAGTACGAACAAAAACTATGCCGATCATAAAATACTTCTTAAACAGCACTGTATACAGTGGTTAAGAAATTGACCAAACAGAGCAATTCGCAATCTTGAAAAGATATTCTTATACATTGGAACTCTTGAGCATTAGGATGAATGAATGGGAGACTCAAATGGGATCGATTAAAGCACATCTTCGGTATGCCGGGATCAGTGACGCGGATGTCTCCGCGTTGCGTGAGTCAAAATCCTTGATCGAAAGTCACGCGGATGCGTTTATCGATCGTTTTTATGCTCATCTTCAAGCCTTTGAAGAAACGCGGGCTTTCATCGCCGATCCCGCCGTCCTGCGGCGTCTGCTGGAGGCTCAGCGGCGTTATTTGTTCAGCCTGTTCGACGCAAAATTTGACAACGACTACTATGCGCAGCGTTGCAGCATCGGGTACATGCACTATCGCATTGGTTTGGATTTCAAATGGTACGTCGGCGCATACGGCTTGTACCTCGATTTCTTCGCGCCGCTGCTGGAAACGCACTTCGCCAGCGAACCCGAGCGGTGTCAAACGGTCCAGGCGGCCTATCGCAAAGTTCTGCTGATGGACATGGCGATCGTGCTCGAGGCCTTCCATCAACGCGACAAAGCGGCGCTTGAATTGTCAAAGAATCAAGTGCTCCAGCAGGAAAAACTCGCCACCGTCGGCCTGCTGGTCAGCGGCTTGGCACACGAGATTGGGAATCCGCTCGCTTCCATTCAGGCCATCTGCGACATCCAGTTGCGCAAAAACATCGATGCGCCGATCACCGAAAAATTCACGCGCATCCGCGCACAGGTTGTCCGTATCGTAAACATTGTCGGCCAGTTGATAAACTACGCGCGCCCCGCCCCGGCCGTCTGGACACCCGTAAGCCTCAACGAGGTCATTGAAGCGGCATTGGAAATTGCAACTCTCTCGCGCAGCGCGAAAAATGTCGAAATAAAATTGAACCTCGACAAGGCTCTCCCGCGCATCGATGCGCTGGCCGAACAGCTTTCACAAGTCTTCCTCAATCTTTTCCTGAATGCGATGGATGCGGTCAGCGACCCGGGCGGTATTCTGGAAATCGCAACGTCCATGATAAACGAAAATGTTTTGGTTAAAGTGAAGGACAATGGATGCGGAATTTCCAAAGAGAATCTCGATAGGATTTTCGAACCGTTCTTCACCACCAAGGACGTGGGAAAAGGAACCGGGTTGGGTTTGCACGTAAGCCTGAGCATCATTGATCGCCACCACGGCACGATACGCGCCGAATCGGAGCCAGGCCGGGGCACCCTGTTTACCATCGTTTTGCCAATAAGCCAGAAACACGACGGGAAGGAGAACGCATGAGCACGATACTCGTCGTTGAAGATGAAGAAGTGCTGCGGGAGGAAATCGCCGGATTGCTCGGCGACAATGGCTATGGCGTACTGACGGCCCGCGATGGCAACGAAGGGCTGGCCGCGCTTCGGCAGAATTCCATTCAGCTTGTCTTTTCGGACCTGCGCCTTCCCAAAATGGACGGTATCGAAATGCTGCGCCAATGCCGCGCGGAGAGTTCCGATGTGCCATTTATTCTCATGACTGCCTTTGGGTCGGTCGATACGGCGGTCGAGGCGCTGCGCGCCGGAGCGGCCGATTACCTGATGAAGCCGCTGTCGTTCGACGAATTGTTGACCAAAGCCGCCCGGGCGCTGGAAAGCGCGGAACTCCGCGCTGAAAACCGGATGCTGCGGCGCGACCTCGATCGAAAACTCGGTCCGCTCGAGATGATCGGCTCAAGCCCGGCGCTGGAAAAAATCCGCGAGCTTATTCGCAAGGTCGGCCCGACGCGCTCGTCGGTACTGATTACAGGTGAATCCGGAACAGGCAAGGAACTCATCGCCCGCGCCATCCACAGCCTCGGTGCAGCGAAGTCGGAGCCTTTTGTTCCGGTGAACTGCGCCGCGATTCCCGAAACGCTTCTCGAATCCGAACTGTTCGGCCATCAGAAGGGCGCGTTTACCGGCGCGATCAACGACAGCGAAGGGCTGTTTCGGTCGGCGCGCAAGGGCACGCTGTTCCTCGACGAGATTGGCGAATTGCCCCTGTCGCTTCAGGCCAAGCTTCTGCGGGTGCTGGAGGAT
>JBBRQD010000194.1:0-7234 GCA_038227045.1 Planctomycetota bacterium | reverse complement strand
GCGCGGCAAAAGGCTGGAGGAAATTAAATAAATCGGAGTTGTTGGCAGACGTGATCAAGCTTGTTCGTTTCGTGGATGGCATCAAGGAAAACGCCGCATGATTTCAACATCGCCATCCACATCATTTGACAATTGCTCACGTTTGGCGCAGTTGGCTGGCTGATTCGATCAATCATGCCCGCAAACAACTGTCGTTCGAACTTTGGGCCTACGTCTTCATGCCGGAACATGTTCATCTGCTGCTCAAACCCAAAAACGAAAAATACCGCATATCCGAGTTTATGCAATTGGCCAAACATCCCATGGCGAGGAAGGTCATCAATAGCCTTCGAAAGGCTCATTCTCCATTGTTGAAGCAACTTGCGGTGCCTCAGCTCGACGGTTCAATTCAATATTGTTACTGGCAGCCTGGCGGCGGTCACGATCTGAACATATGGACCATCAAGAAAGCCGTTGAAAAGGCAGAGTATTGTCATTGCAATCCAGTAAAGAGGAGCCTGGTACACTCACCCGAACAATGGAAATGGTCGAGTTTTCGTTGGATTGAACAAAGCCTGCGCGATCACGAACCTCTTGCAGTTGATGACTGGATCGACACATGATTTGTTTTTCGCATGTCAAACAGCAAGGACCAGAGTACTGGTCCTTGGCACCCAGTCACCGGTTCACCCGCCTTACTCCATTTCGTCGAGGTTTTCTGCGCCTCGGACTCCGTCGACTGCTTCCAGTTGTTCCAATAAATTTGGATCGATTTCCTCGCCGGACTTTGCGGCTTCGACGCCTTCTTCGAGCATGGGGGATGGGCTGGCGCGGCCGGGGTTGTCTTTGCTTCCTTTGGGGCCCCAAGCGGAACCGTTGTTGTTTGAGCGGACGCGCTTGAAACGGTCCCAGCCGTCTTGCGAAATGATCAGTTCGCGCCCCTTTGCGCCTCGATCCGGTCCGACGATGCCGCGCGCTTCCATCTGGTCGCAGAGTTTCGCGGCGCGCGTGTAGCCCAAGCCCATGCGGCGTTGCAATAGCGAGGTGCTGCCGCGTTGCATGAGTAGGAAGACTTCGACGGCTTCGTCGAACTTCTCGTCCAGTTCGATGGCTTGCCGGTTGGTTTCGACCGGTTCCGCGCCGTCCTCGCTGCCTTCTCCGTCTTCGCCCGCGGCCGCCTGCATGGCGATGCGTTCGACTTCGTCGGAGTAGATAGGTTCGGCTTGATCTTTACAGGCTTTGACGACGCCTTTGATTTCCTCGTCGGTGATATAGACGCCTTTGGCACGCGTGATGACGGAATTGCCCGCGCCGACGAAGAGCATGTCGCCCTTGCCGGCCAGTTTCTCGCCGCCGCTCTGTTCGAGAATGATGCGGCTGTCGAGTTTGCTTTTGACCTGGAAACAGATGCGGCATGGCAGATTCGTTTTGATCAGGCCGGTGACGACATCGGCGCTGGGGCGCTGCGTCGCCAAAATCACGTGAATACCCGCCGCGCGCGCTTTTTGAGCGAGCCGCGCGATGGCCTGTTCGATCTCTTTTCCGGAGGTCATCATCAAATCGGCGAACTCGTCGACGATCACCACGATGTACGGCATTGCGTCGGTATAGTCGTCGGGCTTTTCGCCGGCGGGCAGACGAGCGAGACGTTCCTCGACTGGAAGCTTGTTGAACGTTGCGATGTTACGGACGCCCACGCGCGACATGCGTTCGTAGCGCTGCTCCATTTTCTGCACGGCCCAGGTCAGCACACCCGCGGCCAGTTTCATGTCCGTCACGACTGGCGTGAGCAGATGCGGGATGCCTTTGAAGTCGGTCATTTCTACTTGCTTGGGATCGACGAGCACCAGTTTGACTTCGTGCGGCCGGCGCATGAGCATCAAGCTCATGATGATGGAGTTGACGCAGACCGACTTGCCCGACCCGGTCGTGCCGGCGATGAGCAGATGCGGCATATTGGCCAGATCGGCGACCAGCGGATTGCCGATGGCATCGCGCCCCAGGATCAACGGCAATGTCCATGTTTTGGCGCGGAATTGCGGCGATTCCAGCACAGGTCTCATGCGGACGACGTGGTCTTCGGTGTTGGGGATTTCCAGGCCGATGGCATTGCGCCCCGGAATGGGCGCGATGATGCGCACGCCGTGTTCGGCTTTCATCGCCATTGCCAGATTGTCCTGCAATCCCACGACGCGCTGGCATTTTATGCCGGGGTCCAATTCCAATTCGTACATGGTCACGGCGGGGCCGCTTTGAATGTTCGAAAGTTTCGCGCCGATTTTAAAATCCCAGAGAGTTTGAACAATCGTCGCGCCGCGATCGCGAAGCGTGTCGCTTGAGATCTCGGGCGTCACGTCTTTTTCAATCAACAAATCGTACTTGGGCAGATCGTAATTCACCGGCAACTGCGGCTTGGGTGGAGCGGCTTCCAATTCTCCGCCGGGATTGTCTTTGGACCCCTCCCCTTCCCCTTCTTCGCCCTCTTCGCCATCGGCTTTGTTCGCTCCAGAGGCTTCGACCATTGCGTCTTCGAATTTTTGCTGTTGAATGGCGCGCTCGTGGTCTTTTGCGGCGCGCTCTTTTTCCAATTTTTCGAGAGCCAGATTGTCGCGTTCGAGTTGCTCGCGCGCGAGTCGTTCGCGTTCGAGGCGCTTCTGTTCGGCTTCGTCGGCCTGGCGCAGGGCTTCCTGGCGGCGGCGGTCGGATTCTTCTTCTTCGCTCGATTTTGAATTCTTTGGGATGCGCACGTCCTGTTTCTCGTCCGCATCTTCATTACTGTCCGCGTCTTCGTCCAGATCGATCGCGGAGTTGGCTCGCGCCAATGCGCGTTCTTTCGCTTGCTTGAAATCGGCGGCGGTGACGCGCATCTTGCGCTCTTCGGGAATTGAAGCGAGCGCGAGTGAAATCGCGTTGGGAGCGGGCTTTTCGACAACGGGTTCTGAAATTTTTGGAGCGACGGGAGCGCTTGCGCTGCGCATCACGACTGTCGGCAACGGTTTATTGGGCGAGTTGGCAGCGCTTTTCGCGGCTATTGGGCCCGCGGACACGCCGGCCATCGCCGGCTGCAACCCGGCGTTCAGTGCCTGATTGCGCTTCCCGATCACCCAATTAAGGAAGGCCGTGCCGCTCTGCGACACGCAGATGCCGAGAAGTGACAACATCGCTTCGGTGGTCTTCTGTTCGATGAGGAAACAGGCGACAAAGCCGATCACGGCGAGAACAATATACACACCGAGCCGGCCAAAGTAGCCCACGAGCATTGGCGCGACAAACGTGCCGCCAACCAAGCCGCCCGGTCCGGCCGGGTAGTTATCGGAGATGGACGCGTGGGCATCCATCGCGCCGCTCCATGCGCACACCAGCAGCGTCATCAGCACAGCTCCAAGTGTTCTCAGCGTAAAGCCTTGCGTAGTTTTTCGGACACACATCATGCCGCCGAAAACAAGCAGAAAGAGGGTTAAGACCCATGCACCGACGCCGTAGAGGCAAAAGGCATGATGCGCCAATTGAGCGCCGAAGAAGCCGGCTTTATTATCGATCTCGGCGGACCTATTGGCGCAATAATCCATTGCATCATAAGGCGTATGTGTGTAAAGGCTTACGCATAGAAATAACGCGATGCCCGTCAAGCCGATTCCAGTAACGATTGCAGTCACTTCGCGCTGCCGATTGCGATCCATACATCCTCCCCATAGAAAATGACTATTCGTTGTATCGGCAGTTTACGTTGAAAATTTGAGGGAGAAAATTGAAGCGATTATTTTGTGCAAAAAAGCTAGAATTGTTGTAGCATTTTAGGGTCTCAATTCGTCTTATAGATACAGGTTCTTATGGGTGCTCAATTGAGGTTCCTCTGAAAATCAGGAACATTGTGCATTTATGGGAACGCCATTTACCTCATTCTTAAAGGATCTTCATCATGCGCCACTTTCTCGCGGTACTTGTTGCAGTTACATTGGTTGCGTCGCCTATTTACAGCGGAGTAACGCGTGCCGATGCCGATGAGAAGAAGACCAAGAAAGATGCCCCCGGCACGAAAGTGAGTGTTACGGGCAAAGTATCGACGACCAAAACGGATGTGGATAAGTACACGTCGATTAAATTAACGGTAACTGACGGAACGGTTTACAATGTCACTATTGACGATAAGGGCAAGGATCTCGCGACTAAGTACGAGGGGATCAGCGTGGTGGCGAATGGCACGGTTATCGAGAAAGATAAGGAGAAGTGGCTGACTGTGCTTTCGACTGGGGATAAGAAGAAGGGGAAGAAGTAAAGGTGGTAGTGAAAGTAAATTCCGTTGAGATTAACAGAGGAATAGCGCTTGTGGCCCTTTAAGAAAAAACCTACGAAGCACGCAATTGCTTATTTAAAAGCAGTTGTGCCGGACAATGACTTGACGCCGGCCGTTCAAATGTCCCAAGAGGATAGCGTCATTAGTCAACCGTACGCACCGGGCTTGGCCGTTTGTTACGTGGTTGACACCGGAAATTCATATCAATATATTCAATATCGTAATTTTAGGGAAGATGGAACTCTACCGGAGGATCTTCATAATAGGAGCATATTTAACTTGCGACTTTTGGCGGATCGCAGAGCCGTCAAAGTTCAACCCTATCAAAACATTTTTGCAGTATTAATGGGCGGCGACTTTGAAGCGAGCATTCTCCTTTTGAATGATTTGTGGGAGGGATCTTTTCGACAATTTGTTAAGGGCCAGTACGCCGTTGCAGTTCCCGCGCGTGACGTTTTAGCGTTCTGCGACAATCAGTCTGTATCTGGAATTGCGGAATTAACCCAATTGATTGGTAGAATTTACCCCAATGGCGATCATCTAATCAGCAATCAGCTCTATCTAAGAGACAAAGGACAATGTCATTTAAGAACTTCCGCCTAATATCCCAACGCACAGCCATCTTTCCGCGGGTCGCTGGCTCCTTCGATCACCCCATTGTGCAACATTCGCAACGCTTGAGCGCCACCGAACGGGCCTGCGTCGTTCTCGACGATCTTGTGCCCCTTCGATGTCAGCAGTTCACGCAATTCGCCAGGAAAATCGCATTCGAGCGCGACGAAATTTTCGGTGCGGCAGTCGAAGCGCGGGGCGCTGACTGCTTCTTGCAAAGTCATGCCGTGCAAGAGGAAATTTACGAGGAACTGGACGTGTCCTTGGGGTTGGTGGTGGCCGCCCATGACTCCGAAGGCCATGTACGGCTTGCCCTGAACCATGGCGAATCCGGGCATGAGCGTATGAAACGGGCGTTTGCCGGGTTCCATCAGATTTGGGTGGCCGCTTTCAATCGAGAAGAGCGCGCCGCGATTGTGGAAATGAATTCCCGTGTCGCCCGCGACGATGCCCGAGCCTTGGTACAGACTGCTGATCAGCGAGACGACATTGCCTTCGGCGTCGGCAGTGCAGACATAGACCGTGTCGCCGTTCATGGCGCCAATCAGCGAGTCGCGGCGCGGAATCGCGCGTGCGGGGTCGATGGTCATTCCAATATGCGTGGCGAACGTCAGCGAGAGCAGATCGTCCAGAGGCGGCGGCGTTTTTTCGGGATCGGCGACATGGGCGTCGCGCTCGGCGAAAGCGAGCTTGAGAGCTTCGATGGCCGCGTGAGTCAGGCCACCCCAATCCTCTTTGAGCTTCTCCAAATCGAGGCTTGATAGGATATTGAGAGCGAGTAACGCGGCGAATCCTTGCGTGTTTGGCGGCGGTTCATAGATTTCGACTCCACGGAACGTGGCTTTGATCGGCGTTTCCCAGGTTGAGCGATGCGCCGCGAAATCGTCGCGCGAAAAGAAGCCGCCTTCGGCGTCGCTGCAGGCGAGGATTTTATCGGTGATTTCACCGCGATAAAAGACGTCGGCTCCGCCATTGGCGATGAGTTCAAGTGTTTTCGCCAGATTTGTTTGCAAAAGAGTTTCGCCGTATTCCGGCGTGCGATCATTCGGAGTGAAAATTGCGCGCGCGGCATCGTTTTGCAAGCGAGGGGCAATATGTTCGAAGTCGCCGGCGATGATTTCGCTCAGCGGCGCGCCGTGGCGGCTGTATTCGATTGCCGCATCGAAGAGATTCTTCCACGCCATTTTGCCGGAATCTCGATGCAGGCTCCACCAGCCGTCAACGCAACCGGGCACCGTGATTGAGCCCCAGCCGAAATTCGGAATGAACTGCGCGCCCTTTCGCGCAAACGTTCGCCACGACAGTTTTTGCGGGCAGCGACCGGAGCCGTTGAGACACTTGAGCTTCTGCTCCTTAGCGGACCAGAAAAGGGCGAACATATCGCCGCCGACGCCGGTGCTGAGCGGTTCGACGGCGGCGAGTGTGGCGCTGGCGCAGATGGCGGCATCGATTGCGTTTCCGCCTTTGCGCAGAATGTCGAGGGCGGCGGCGGAGGCGAGCGGCTGGCTCGTGCAGACCATGCCGTTCTTCGCGAGAACGGTTGAGCGGCCGGGCCATTGGCCGGGGCGGGAGGTGCGGGTCATGGATATTCCAGCATTTTTTTCCAGACGCGGGGATGCCGCTTATCATGACAAATTGTCATGATCACGATTCCGGTCTCCGATTTTTGATAGGATACTTTGTAAGGAAACGGACGGTTGCGAAAATAACGATAATGCTTTATCGCCTTAATACCAGTGTCGGGCCATTCGGCGTAGTGCAACGAATTTGCTTTGAAAACGTTTTTAAATTGGTCTCCCAAGACCTGTCGAGCCGAATGATATTTTTCCATCAAGGCCATGTAATCGGAATTTCCCACTGAATGAAAACCAATGGTTTTATTCATTTCGGAATTCCGCATCCGCTTGTTTTTCAACTTCGTCGAAGGAGACTAATAATTCCGGATGTTCCTCAATATCTTTGCTGATCCGATCTAATTCAGCAACGAATTCGGGCGACAAGTCAAGTGGTTCTTCGACCATGTCAACTTCGTCCCTAAGAGTGTCCAAGAGATCGCACACCAAATCCCGTCGCTCGGTGGGCGGCAGTTTCATGATTTCAGCAAAGAGTGTTTGCGCGGACATGGCGGAAGCTCCTCGACTTAATTGCTCGGTAACGTTACCACGCCATCGCATGCTTTCAATGTCAATCTTCGCGAACACGGGTGAGCGGCAGGGCCTTTCAAAAGTCCGTCGCCTTGCGCGCCAGCAAAGCGATGGCTTCGCCGGGGTGTGCGGCGAAGCGCCGCAAGGCTCGCGCGACGTTCTTTATTTTGTTTTGCCGCAGAACCGAAAGGATGGCGTTGCGCAT
>JBBRQD010000193.1:0-7240 GCA_038227045.1 Planctomycetota bacterium | reverse complement strand
GCGGTTTGCGCGGATCGGGAACCTGCTTGAAGGCATCGAAAAGCGAAATTTCAGCGGCAACACTCATTTTTCTGATCTCCTTTGAATAGAAGATCGGCTATTTCTCTACGAAAAATGAGGACTTTTGAAAGGCCCTGCGGATGTGCCTCGCAAAATAGCTTTGCGCTGGGTTCATTTACTCTCGTCCTGCTTTTGTATCCCTTTGACCGATTCCGATCCATTGCTGGAAACAGGATCCTCTTTCTCGTCGCGACTCACGGGTTTCAAATCGGACGTGCGCGGCCGTTGCAAAATCCAATCGACAATGCTGGGGTGCGCTTGCCGCGCTGAACGTAGTGAAATATTGGACGGCGAGTGCCTGCTCTTCGGCGTGCCGATGCGTTGAGAAAGGTAAATGCCGGAGTGTCCGCTGAAGAGATACGCGACGAAGCAGGCGGCGGCGAAGTAGATCGTGTATTCGCTGCCGAACAATTCGATGCCCATAATCGTGCAGGCCAGCGGCGTGTTCGCGGCGCCGGAGAAGACGGCCACGAATCCCAGCCCGGCGAAGAGATCGACCGGCGCATTGAGCGCGCGCGCCATTGAATTGCCCAGCGCCGCGCCCACGAAGAACAATGGCGTCACTTCCCCACCCTTGAAACCGCTGCTGATCGTCACGCAGGTGAACAGCAGTTTCCAAAACCAGCTCATCGCGTGAGCGCCGCCCGGCTTGAACGACGACAGAATCGACACCGCGTTGGGATCGGGGGATGAAACGCCGAGACTTAAGTAATCTTGCCCCGCCGTGCCAAAAATGGGCAAAAGGAACGTCAATCCGATGATAATACACGCGCCGAGAGCTGGACGCGCCAGAGGCCAGGGCAACTTCTTGAACAACGTCTGCAAGCCGTGCGCGACTTCGGCGAAGAGCATTCCCGCCAATCCGAAGGCGACGGATGCCAGCAGAACCTTGCCCATCAAACTGCCATTCAAGTGCGGATCGGCGCTCAACGCAATGTGGTATTGAGTGTGTTGGATACCCCAAAGGGTGCACGTCCAATCACCGAGCACGCTTGCGATCAAACAGGGGATCAGCGCGTCGTAATTCATGCGGCCGAGCGAGAGCACTTCCATCGCGAAGACCGCGCCGGTCAACGGCGTGCCGAAGACCGCGCCGAATCCCGCCGCGACGCCGGCCATCAGCAATGTCCGCGTGTCGTGCCGCCCCACGCGGAACAGCCGGCAAAAGGCGCTGGCGATACTGCCGCCCATTTGAACTGCGGTGCCTTCGCGTCCGGCCGATCCGCCAAACGCGTGCGTGGCGATCGTGCCGATCAGCACGAGCGGAGCCATGCGCTTGGGAACGCCGCCGCCGGGCTGATGAATTTGCTCGACGATCAGATTGTTGCCGCCTTCAGCGGACTTTCCATAGTAATGATAGAGCGCGGCAATGAACACGCCCGCGAGGGGCAGCAGGAACAACATCCACGGATGCTCGAAGCGAAAGCGTATGACTAGATCGAGCGACCAGAGAAAGAATGCGCACGCGGAGCCGACTGCCGCGGAAACCGGCAGCAACAGCAGCAGCCATTTAAGTATGTAGACGGTGAAGGAAAGGTGTTCGCGCGGGTTCCAACGGAATGGCATTTTTAAAATCTCCTCCCATGACGTCGCCAAAGCAACAGACACCGCCCTTTCATGTCGAAAAAAGGGACCGGTAGCATGGTAGGAGTTATCAGCACAAACCCGACCTTTTTTATCCGAAAAAAGAGTGCGGAAGTCTGGCGGTTCAGGCGAACCCCATCGCCTTAAAATAATAGGGGCATAATATCGTTAGGAAGCTGAATGTCAAATCCAAATAGATTATTGCGCTTTGGTATCTGGCTTCGCCTTGGGTTGTTCGATGAGCATGATGTTGCTGAATGAGACGGGATGTCCGGGGTTTTTGAGGCGCAAACGGGGGGTAGCTTTGGCCGCAATTTCAATTGCCGTTTCTCCGATTTTCTGGCCGTTGATTGTCAATGTCAATGCGCGCGCGTGGCACACGAACAGCGCGCGATTCCAGCCTTTCTTGGCGTCCGGAAAACCACCGGGCATTGGAGTCGCGAATGTACCCATGCCGTCCAAGGTGAACGGCAGCTCTTTATCGTCGGTCCAATCTACTTGCAACGTAAAATCGAGATCTCCGCCTGTTACCGTGGGTAGAAGAATATCCAGACCGTCGCCCGCGGTTTTTCCGGCGCATTGCAGCACATGGTCGTTTGCCTTCCAGAGTTCTTGCTGTCCGTCCGCAAGCGCACATCCATCGAGATTCACTCCGTTGTATAGACACGCCGCGACCGTTCCAACGGGCCACAAAAGCGCTACGTCCTTTTCCTTTAATTCGGGATCGGCCGCCAATTCATGTATACGCATGTTTCGGAATTCAATGGGTCCGCCCTCGCTTTCGATGCACAAATAGCCTTTGCGCGGCGACGATCGGTAACCTGCGGAGACCAGCGCGCCATTTACCTCTTCTTGAATCGTTCCGTCCACGCAGGTCACGCGGATACGGTTCCACTCGCCGGTTTTCTTGCCGCGGAATTCAATCGGCATCGAGCGTTTTCCATTCACACCGAAGCGCGGGTCGGGAGTCATCTTCGCGCCCCAGATTGGAAACAGATCGCCGTGGCTTGTGTACCATTTGCCGTTGCCCAGATTGCATACTTGTACCTCAATGGCTCTGGTAAATGTCCCTCCAACCGTCGGCGCGGGATCGGCCCATACATATAAACCGGAATTGGCGGTGGTGTCCTTTGCGCCGGCCGAACTCAGCGCCTCGGTCAAGTGCCGCCAGTCGCATTCGAAGATAAAGTTCTCGTAATACCTCATTGAACGCAGCAAACCCGTCGGCCGGCGGCCCAGTAGCAAGACCTGACCTTTGGGGTTGTCCGGATCGGCCTTGAGCGTGTAGGTTGGCGAATGAATGGCGGTGTTCATGTCGCTCCAATGATCTTCCAGTTTGCCGGCGAGCAAATCGTCCCACTGCAATTCCGGCGGCTTGGGAGGCGGGTATAGGCCGTCCTGATAGGCTTCGGCGCTTATTGCTTCGGAGAAAAAGAGCGCCGCGAGCATGGCAAACAGGAGGCGAAAAAGAGGACGCTGGGTGCGGGCTAATTCGAACTCAAACCCCGTACCCCTCACCCCTAACCCCTCTCCCCCAAGGGGCGAGGGGAACTGAATAGATTGAGTGCGCATAAGCTGGGCAAAGCTCCGATAATGGACTGTCAAGATCATTGGTTGTTGAGCTTGGACGGATAGTGGAGTATACAACCGTATTCGGAAAAAACGGCGATTAGAAGACAAAATTCATGAATGTCATTACGGTCATTTGCGCGCTTGGATTGCTCATGTTCGTGGCATACCGCGGATTCAGCGTGATCCTGTTTGCGCCGCTTTGCGCGATGCTTGCCGTGCTGCTCTCGAGTGGCGGCGCGATCAGCGGTGTGGGCGGGCCGTCTTCCATCCCGCCGGTGTTCAGCGCGATATTCATGGAAGAGATGGTCGGTTTCTTGAAACGGTATTTTCCGGTCTTCATGCTGGGTGCGGTGTTTGGAAAGGTGATTGAACTGGCGGGGTATTCGAAGTCGATTGTTTCGGCGCTGATTGGGTTAATCGGCGACAAGCGGGCAATGCTGTCGATTGTACTGGTGTGCGCCGTGTTGACTTATGGCGGAGTTTCGCTGTTTGTGGTGGTGTTCGCGGTCTATCCGTTTGCGGCAGAAATGTTCAAGCAGAGCGAGATTCCCAAGCGTTTGATTCCCGGCACGATTGCGCTGGGATCGTTTACTTTCACCATGGATTCGCTGCCTGGCAGCCCGCAAATTCAAAACATCATTCCCACGTCTTCCTTCAAGACTGATGCCTGGGCCGCACCCTGGATGGGTGTGATTGGGTCTGTTTTCATCCTCGTTTTGGGGCTTTCGTATCTTGAATGGCGCCGAATGCAGGCTGCTTTGAAAGGTGAAGGTTACGGCGCTGGGCATTTTAATGAGCCGGAACCATTTGCTGAGAGCCATTTGCCGAACCCCTTTCTCGCGCTGGTGCCGCTGATTCTGGTTGTTGTGCTCAACAGAGTTTTTACCAATGCAATTCGCGACTACTATGGCGTTCAATATAAGATCGATATTCCGAAACATCTCCTGACAGTCGACATTAATACAATGGCTGCCATTTGGGCGGTGGAAGGCGCGCTGTTGGTGGGGATTCTGGCGGTTGTCGTGAGTGCCTATAAGCGTGTTGTGGCGAAGTTTGCCGAGGGATCAAAGGCGGCGATTGGCGGGTCGCTATTGGCGTCCTTGAACACCGCGTCGGAGTATGGGTTTGGGGGCGTGATTGCGTCGCTGCCGGGATTCGTGGTTGTTTCCAATGGGCTCAAACACATACCCAACACGCTGGTGAACGAAGCGACAACTGTCACGGCGCTGGCGGCGATTACTGGTTCGGCGTCGGGCGGGATGAGCATTGCGCTGGCGGCGATGTCGGAGACTTTTATCCAGGCCGCGAACGCGTCGCATATTCCGCTGCAGGTCATGCACCGCGTTGCGTCCATGGCCAGCGGCGGATTGGATACGTTGCCGCATAACGGCGCGGTGATTACGCTGCTGGCGGTGACGGGACTTACTCATCGCGTGGCCTACCGCGATATTTTTGCGTTGACGCTGATCAAGACGGTGGCGGTATTTTTTGTGATTGCGGTTTATTATTTGACTGGGATTTATTAGAGGCGGATCGGTGATGTAGTTCGCCCCTTTGGGGCTTGGAATTCTCCATCACTCGTAACCCAGGCCTTCGCCGGTGTACCGGCTGCGGCCTGGGCTATAGAAGTTCGCGCCGTTGGCGCTGACGGCAGGAATTTTTTGCGACCAGAAGTTTCTCCAGAATCGCACTTACAACTGTGATGCGTGCGTTTAAGGAGGTGCTTCTTGTGCCTTCGGCACCCATCTATTTTTTTGCGAGCAGCTTTTCGAGTGCGGCCAGGCGCGCTTCGAGCGCTTCGACTTTCTTGTGTTCTTTCTGATATTCGTTCAGGAGCAGCGGGGCGAGGTCCTGGTACTTTACTGTCTCGGGCTTGCCCTCGGCGTTGAAGACGGCCAGTTCGGGGAATGCTTCGGCGACTTCTTCGGCGATGAGACCGTATTGGATGGGCTTCGCGCCGTTTGCGTACGGCTTCTTGTAGTGGAACGTCACCGGACGCAGGGTTTGGAGCTTCGTGCTGACATCACCCATGTCCGCGATGTCCTCCTTGTAACGGCGCGAAGAGGAAATTGTGCCGAGCTGGCCACTGAGGCTGTCCATCATGACAGTAACGGTATTGGCAACGGTGACACCGCTGATGCCGGCGATGAAAGCGCTAGTTTGCGTTCCTTGCACGCCGATGCGGATCGTGTTGGCCTCGGCGGCAACGCCGCCATTGCCGATGTCGATATTACTAGCACCGGTAGTGAGATTTACGCCGGCGTTGTTACCGAGGGCGATGTTGTTGCTACCTGTGGTGTTGCCACCTCCGGCAGTCCGGCCAATGAACGTGTTGTTGCCGCCCGATGTGTTGGCCTGTCCGACTTGAAATCCGCAGAAGGTATTGTTGCCGCCATTGACGTTCAGCACGCCAGATTGGCGGCCGATAAAGGTGTTGCTGGCACCGTTCGTGTTGGCACGTCCGGCTTGCGAACCGACAAAGGTGTTGGCGACGGTGGTATTGCTCAACCCGGCCTCGAAGCCCACGGCGGTATTGTCGTTGTTCGTCGTGTTGGCCTGTCCGGCAGTGAATCCGAAGAAGGTATTGCTGCTGCCCGTCGTGTTGTTCAGTCCTGCTTGCACTCCGCTGAAGGTGTTCTGGACGCCCGATGTGTTACTCTGTCCGGAACCTTGGCCGGTGAAGGTGTTGTTGCCACCCGTCGAGTTGGAGAAGCCGGCTAGCAATCCGGTGAAGGTGTTGTTGCCGCCTGTCGTGTTGGACTGCCCAGCTTGGAATCCATTGAAGGTGTTGTTGCTGCCCGTCGTGTTGGCCGCTCCGGCGCCTAAGCCGACGAAGATGTTGCCAAGCACTGTATTCAAAGGGCGCGCTTCGACCGTAAACGTCGAGACTGCGGGCGTGCTTTGCACCGTCAGGCTGCCACCCTCGAAGACGCCGTTTCCATTGATGCGGAAAGCTGCCGCTTGCGCCGCCGCCGCTTGATTCTGAATGTAGTTTGCCGAACCCGCCGGGATGTCCGCCGCCGTAATCGTGCCCACGGTGATTGCAGCACCCACCGCGCTCTGCTTGAGGTACTGCCCTGCTCCACCGGTGGCCGATAGATTGGCCGCCGTGCCGCCGTTGGCCAGAGGCACGGTTCCCGTCAGCGTCGCGGTTCCAAGGTTGACTTTCGAAACCACGGTGGCGCTCTGGGTACCCGTGACATCACCCTGCAGGTTGCCGCTGAAGTTGGTGCCCCCATTGTTTGGCGACCAAATTGTTCCGCCGATACCGTCGGCGCTCAGTACGAACCCGCTGGAAATACCCGTGCTGGAAATCTTGGTATTGTCGACTGCGCCCGGGGCGATGGTGGGGTTTGTTACTGAATTGGGGCCGAGCGCGCCGCCGCCGCCGCCTGAAATGTTGCCAATGGAAAAGACGGACGAGAGCGCCGTGACAGAGGCTGCTCCGACTTGTCCAGTGGCGCGCAGGATTGCGTTGGTACTTGGGGTGGCGGGTATTTTCCAGACGAAGGTGCGCCTGGGTCTGTCGATTTGAGTATCGTCGATCAAGCCCAATTGACTGAAGGTCGCCCCATTATCGGTGCTGAGTTCCAGAGTGATCGATTTCACATTGCCGTTCGCCGCTAAACTGACTTTGTAGGTTTCACCCGGGATGAAAACTTCGCCACCGGACGGAGTGATAAACGACATTTTTGATGCGGCGAAGACACTTCCGGCGGACAATGCCAAAACCGCCAGCAAGGCAATTGAACAATTCGATAAGCGCATGATTTTCCCCCGAGAAAAAGACCTATATAAGACAACAAGACAATCGGACCCGATGAAACAGAGTGTTATTTTGGAGGCAAAAAGTTGCATTGTGCATTTCTGATATATTCGACTAACTAAACTCCGTTCACGCCGGGATACGTAGTTTTTCTTCTTCGGGATCGAGTTCAAAGCGTGGCCACAGGCGGTCAATCATGGTCCTCGCCTGCGCGTTTACATCGTCGATGAACTTTTTGCATGCGGCGAACAAGGCATC
>JBBRQD010000192.1:0-7260 GCA_038227045.1 Planctomycetota bacterium | reverse complement strand
AGTCCTGAATCACCATCGAGGTTCTGGATCGGCGCAGGAAAGACTTCCTATGTTTGACTCGCACAAAGATCAGCCCGTCCATGCCAAGGGACGTCACGTCGTCGGCATCGACATCGGGCTCAAGAATCACGCAGCCTCCGCACCTCGTTGCCGCCGTTCTAATATGACCTTCGGGTCGCGAAATCGCGTATTAACCGCACCCACACCGCGACGAAGATAGTTGAAGGCCTCAGCAAAAAATGCATTGATGCAGTCACTATGGTTTGTAGCTGACTTCGCGCAGCGGGCGCGTCTTGGAAATTTCAATCCAATCAGGAGATCTGTTTCTCGCGCCGGACAATGTGACGCTGTGGCGGAAGCTACGGGAGAAGAGGACGTGCCCGGCATTGGTAGATTGGGGCGACGCGGTGCTGTCTGACATTCACCGTTCGGGAATTCTGCTGGAATGTGAATCGTTCGGAGTGCAGGCCCGGCTACGGCCGTTTTTGCTCAATGCCAATTCACAATTAACCTTGGACACCATCATTTCCGATCACGTGCAATCCAAAGCGTACATCTTAGGGCCCGTAAAAGAACAACATGCAGGCCGTTGAAGGGTTCGTCAACAGAGAATCTTTGCCCGAACATTCAGGTTATTATTTTACAGGCCCTTAGTCTGCGTTTTTCAGAAATTCAGCAATTTTGCGGGTTTCTTTCGCAGTCAATCCGCAACGAAAGCGCATGTGGTTCACAGCAATCTCCCATTGATCGGAACTGTACGACGATGGCGAACGCAGGGTATGACATTGACGGCAATTTGCGGCCCACAGTTCAGCGCCACCCTTCTCCCGTCCACCCGCATAAATCGTACGCGTGGGAATAAAGCAGAACAAAACAATAACGAGGCTCGCGGCAATAAAAACGGCAACCTGTACAAGTCTGTTAGATACACTGCGCATGCTGTAACCTCCTATGACAATTCCTATTATTAGAGCAATCACGTTCGGATGAGATCCGTATCTACCTATGAGAGAACAGTCTCAATTGGGTTTCATTCGACCACAAACTGCTCTAGAAGCCCAACGCCCACTGCATCCAGATCGTTCTTCCGTTGTGAGAATCATGTTCGTAATCGAATTTCAAAACCGTGCTGGGCTCAAGCCAGTAATTCAGACCGAGTGTCACACGGTCGTGGCTCAGTCTTTGGAACAAAGCGTCTCTGGGCGTTCCGGGGGTAATGTGGGGATTGTTTACGCGATCGTACCGAAATCCAAACTCAAGGTTCTTGATCCACTGTTGATTAATTAGCGTTGGGCGATACATGGCCTGCGCATAACCGCCATTCCGGTTATTGTGATTGAATGCAACGGTGGTCGGATCAGGTGTGGTGTTGAGCGTATAGTTTGCACCTCCCAATCTGGAAGCGACCCATTCGAGTTTACAATCAATGGTTCCACAGATACTCTTGATCTCGCGAACAAAACTCAAGTCGACTCCGTAAAGTTCCCCTGGAACGGACTTTCCGTGTGTGTGAGCATCCTTGGTATTGGCTGAGTATGCGCCGGAGAATCCAAATTCAAGTCCAGGAATGACAACATATCCCACTCTCCCACCCACGCCCTTTCCGCTGTTGTTATCGCTGTCATTTCCAACGAGCAAACCGAATCCTGCCGGATCGGTCTGGCTCAAACTCATTCCATTCGACACAAATGCGCTATATCTAAATTTGGAGTCGCACCAGGCCTCGATCGCACCGCTAAACATGATCCCGAGTTCCTGATGCGGGATCAAGCCGTCAGCTCCATCATCGTAGATCGACGGAGCATCCGCGAACTTGTTAATCCAAAGCGGATCGAACCGCGGATTGTACAGTCCGAAGGGAGACTTCAATTTGCCCGCCTGCACTGTGAGATAATCATTGACGAAGTAAATCATATTGGCATATTCAAGTTCGACCGTGGTTCCACCGCTGTCAAGTCCAAACACGATCTCACTCTCAAATGAAAGCCGATCCGACATCTTCCAGATGAAAAGAGGATCGAATTCCGCCGCAAACGTAGAATTGCCATGTTGCGGGGCAATGAATTTTGTAGAAGTCGAGCCCGTAAGAAGCATTTTGGTCGTGCCAGACTTCGGCGCATAGCTTCCGATGGGCTTGGGCATATTCTCATCAAAAACATCGTGCCCAACGATATCATTCAGATTGGAGTTGCCCGTTCCGGCGCGTAAAGTTTTGATTTCTCCACGCAAATCAGCATTCTCAGATTCGAGTTTCTCGGTCTTCACCTTAAACTTGTCGAACTCGCCCACGAGCTTTTGAAAATCTTCTTTGGAAACATAATCCTCCGCAACTGCCGACGAAAATACCGACAATGCATAGACTACAATTCCTGTTATCCTCATGCTTCGGCGCATATCTCTCTCCAGCCAACCGCTCAGCCAATCATTTAAATGATTTATTTATGGCAAGCACGGCGTATGCCAAAAACCAATTTATACAGAATGTCGCTCATTTGCGCTAATGAATTGATTCAAATTACTAGGAAATGGACTAATCGTAATCTGCGGGGAATTTCTCATTTTCAAGAACTTATCTCAATAATTGTCATTGGCTGTCCAGCGCATGAATTCATGCATAATGATATTTTCCCATGAGAAAATTGCTCAATTGTCTTGCGCTGGCATCTGGCACAAACTATGCTCCTCCCTGTTACAAACATCTAATTTGCCAAATATTCAGGAGGCGCTCGTGAAATCCAGTCTCAGAATCTTCGCCGCCGTCTGTCTCATATCGCTCATTTTCACAGCGCTGTGGGCAGATGTTCGCGCTGAGGATGCAAAAAAGGCGGAGATCCAACCCGCTGAAGCGCCCAAAGAAGCGCCCAAAGTGCTGATGCCGCCTCTCGAAGTCAGCATTGAAAAAGGTATGTGTCTCTACATAGCCAATTGTGCCGCCTGCCACGGGCCCTGCGGTTTGGGCGACGGAATGGCAATAATCGCGCTCAAAAACCGCCCGCGTAACTTCCGGGACGAACAATTTCATTGGGTCTCCTCAGACGACGGCAACGCATCGTTGGGCGATCTGGCTCGAACCATCCGCTTTGGACGACGCGAAGCCGAGATGCCGGCCTTTCCTTATTTGCTAGATGAGGACGTTCGCTCACTCGATCTCTATGTACGAAGTGTAAATCGAGACGGCGTACTTGTGAAGCTGACCCAAAAGCTGGCCGGCAAACCCAAAATGACGCCCGAGAGAATCGCTGGCTTGGCCACGAAGCAAACAAAGCCTGGGACGGAAGTGCCGTGGTCCCGCCCCAGTACGGGGTATCAGACCGATACGTCCAAAGGGCGCGCCTTGTTCAGTGCCAATTGCGCTTCCTGCCATGGCGTGGATGGGCGCGGCAATGGCGAAGCGCTCAAGAACGCCAAGGACAGCGATGGAAATCCAATCATCGTTAAGGCCAGAGATCTAGTCGGTGAAACTTTTCATGGCGGATCGCAACCGATTGAAATCTTCCGGCGCATTCGCAGCGGCATTTCAGGCACGATCATGCCCGCACAAAAGTCGCTCTCGGACGATGAGGTCTGGCAATTGGTTCAATACGTCCAGCGTTTGTCAAAGTACCGTTCTGCGCAATAGCTTCCCCAACGACGGTTCAGTTTTGATTGTGAGAAAGAGGCGCCGCAATGTTTAAATTACAAGACCAGTCCGCAAGAATCGGTTTAGCTCTGCTTGGGCTTGCGTTCTGTGCGCACGCCAGCGCCTACGATGAGGGCACGGTAGCGAATGGAGGCTCGATTTCTGGATTTGTCTATTTTGATGGCGCCCCACCGGCCCGAACGCCGCTGACGACAGATGCGACGTGTCCGCATGCCGTATTGAGCGAGGATGTTGTAGTCACCAAACCGGCGGCCAAAGATGCAGGCAAGGAAATGAACCGCCTTGCGAATGCAGTTGTGACGATTTCAGACATCAAGAAGGGAAAAGCATTTGAAACCACTGCGCCTACCCTGGATCAGAAAGGTTGCGTTTTTATCCCGCGTGTGGTCGTCGTTCCCGCTGGAGGCAAGCTCATTTTACTGAATAGCGACAGCATCCTTCACAACATTCACACAACATCAGATCTGAACAAAGAAACCAATATGGCAATCGCGCCTGCCGGAAAGGCTAGCGCGAAATTTGAAGAACCTGAGATCGTGAAGGTCCGGTGTGATATTCATGCTTGGATGAGAGCATGGATTTATGTCGCCGAAAGCCCTTATTCCGTTGCAACTGGCGGCGATGGTGCATTTAAGATGGACAAAGTGCCTGCCGGAACCTACACGGTGACCGTTTGGCAGGAGAAATTAGGCGAAAAAAAGGCCCAGGTCACTGTGAAGGCCGACAAAGATGAAGCGATTGAATTCATATTTAAATAAATGCCACTTTCCCGATTCGGATTATCTTTATTCCCAAAGTTTCGTCGAAACGCCGGGCGTCCTGCAATAAAAGTGCCACGATCACCACCGAAAGCTTCGCAAAAGTGTGAGACCGAAAGACGTCCATCAAAGCCGCCCATCTGCCGCTAAAAACGAATGGCAAGTAGCAAGAGCGGCCTACTCCTACTTCTTCGCCAGTTTAACCTGTAACCATTGCGTAGAGCCGCGACTCTCGCATGGGCGCGGTCCACAAGAATGCGGCGCATGACCGGACTTCCGGGCGAAACCGTTCTCAAGGTCTGCATGGCCAGATAAATTTGGATGCTCTCCGCTCCGGCATGAACTTTTTCGCGAACGCTAAGATTCCGGTCAATGAAATTTTGCACCTTGCCGCGCAGCATCTCAGCAGATTTGAACTTCTCGTGTGCGGCCAACTCCGGCAAATTAAGATAAAAATCGAGCGTCTTGATGACTCGCTCATAGTCGTCATCTTTTTCACAATTCGCGTAGACCGCTTCAAACGTGAGACGTTTCTGTTCTTTCAATGCCGCTTCCGCTTCGGTCGTTTTCTGATTAGCGCGACTCATTCCCAGCCAGCCAAGCATCCCGCCTATGACCGCTACACCAAGCAATGAAGCCAATAAGGATGCATATGTTGAAAAGCAGGAAAAAAACAGACTGACCGAGAAACTCCGTCCCGGCATCGCGAAAAGTCGGCTCGGAACGAAAAATGACCAGACTCCTTGCCAAACTACCATCCGATAGGTAAATGCGGGATCGTTGGCGTGTCAATTGGGAAACAAGAACTAACTATCGCGCAACGGTGCGATCATGGGGCTGTCTTTCCAGATTTGAGAATGGCAGGACATGCAGGTTTCGGTTGACGGAATGCCGGCGAAAGCCGACGTTTCGACCGAAGGGTGGCAATATCGGCAATCGATACCGACTTCGCCGACATGATGTTGATGACTGAACGGAATGGGCTGCGGGATGGGTTCGGAGACATGAGTGACATAGGGCGAGCGGTCAACCGCGGATGCGGCAAAGATCAACCCAACTACCGCCAGCGCAGCGCCTACGACTCTGGCCTTGGCAAAGGAGTTGGCACCCGGGTGAAACACTTGCGCCATATAACGAATCCGATCGGTTGCCTGCCGTCATTCGTTCGGCACTACGTTTGGTCACAATGTCATCAATCTGGAGCATGTCTCATACCGGATTTGTGTTCATTAATTTCATTATTATGACGTGTTCGTTCATTGCCTAGGCATGAAACGGTTAAGCTCCAGCCTGATGGGTATTAACCGCGTGTTGCGCATAGACATCTTCGGCTCCAGTGTGAACCAGAGCTTCCTTGGCTTTCGTCATGCCGTCGGCATCTTTGCAATGAACCGACAAAAGAATGTCGCCCTTGTGGAGCCGACCGTGGAAATGTTGACTTTCCTTTTCCGGAATGCCCAGACCGAGTAGCCCGCCAATCAGTCCGCCGGCGCCGGTAAGAGCGCCTACGGATAATACTGCCCAGGCAATCGGCCCTCCGGCTATGGCTGCGCCAAAACCTGGAATCGCCATCGCGCCCATACCGGCAATCCATCCGACGAGTCCGCCTGCAAGCGCACCCATTTCAGCGTTGTCAACCGCCGGATTTGCGGGATCAATCGGCTGCGCGGCCTTGTTCGGAATAACGATTGAAACATCCGACGGGGCGAACCCGCCATTCTTCAATTGCGCTATGGCTGTCTCCGCAACTGAACGGTTGGAGTAGATGCCATATACGGAATGTTTGGCCTGAAGTTCGGACATTGAATATGAAGCGGACATTATTAACTCTTCTCTATGAATTAAGCGATTGTGAAAAGTCAAAAGGCGTGTCCTTGCCAAACTCGAACATTGAATTAAACGTGCTACCACAGTACAGATTAAAAGCAACGATATTATGGCCTCGATGCTGACGCAGCAGGCGTCGCAAGTGATGCGTCTTGGGTTTTCTGCTGGGCGGACTTGAAGTATGCATTCATTTCAGTCGATTTCGTCATGGCTCCGACTCCGCAAAGTTGCTATTTCGAAAGGCGCAGGCCGGTTACAATTTATCTAGTCACTCCGCAAATGAATCGACTCATGCCGCGTAAGCTTCTAAGGGCGGACGATTGAACATTCTCCACCGTGTGGTTATTGTGGGCGGTGGCTTCGGAGGTTTGTTTGCCGCACGGGAGTTGGCACGTGCGGCCGTTCAGGTGACGCTCATTGATCGGCGCAATTTTCATCTTTTTCAACCACTGCTTTATCAAGTCGCCACCGGCGGACTATCGCCGGCGAACATCTCTTCCCCTTTGCGCGTGCTGCTAAAAAATCAATCGAATGCAACAGTGCTGCTTGGCGAAGTCGCTGATTTTGATGTCGCCGAACGGCGCGTCGTTTTAGTTGGCGGTGAATCGGTTCCCTATGACACGTTGATTGTCGCCGCCGGATCGATCACACATTATTTCGGCCATCCGGAATGGAAAGATGGCGCGCCGGGCCTGAAATCCATCGCGGATGCCACGGCGATACGCCGCCGCGTATTGACTGCTTTTGAATCCGCGGAAATGAAGTCCGATCTGGAGAATCGCAGGGCAAGTCTGACATTTGTGATCATCGGCGGCGGAGCCAGCGGAGTTGAATTGGCGGGCGCCATTAGTGAATTGGAGCATCATACCCTCGCGCGCGATTTTCGACGCTTCGATTGATGAACGACAATTATAATTCCCCCTGACGGCAAGTAGAATTCCCGGCTTTTTAAGGCGGGATCGGCCAATCTGTTTCCCTGCAAATCAGGGGGGCGGAATGGTCACAGATCGACAGGTGAAGAGAATGATGGATGTT
>JBBRQD010000191.1:0-7306 GCA_038227045.1 Planctomycetota bacterium | reverse complement strand
CGTTCTCGCTTGCGGCGGGCGGCGTTGAACTTCGTTGGCCTCGCACGGCGTATCCTCTTGATACGCCTTTGCTCGACCGCCTCGTTCAACTTGCCCGGCGCGGCGCGATAACGACGCTTTAGAAATGCGCGGGTCAATAAGTTGGATTTGGCATTTCGTTAATTCGGTTTGAATCTATTCACCCGCTGGCTAAGCTTCTTTTTCCGTGCCCGGATTCATGGGACATGAAGGAATTGATTCAACACGAATGAGTGCCTCGAAACCGCTCGACATTCTCGTCATTTCTCCCCATCCCGACGACGCCGAGTTGCTCTGCGGCGGATTGCTTTTAAAAGCCAAACTCGCTGGAAAGCGAACCGGTGTGGTGGATCTGACGCGCGGTGAATTGGGCACGCGCGGTTCGATCGAGATACGCAAGAAAGAAGCCGCCGCCGCGACGCGCCTGCTGAATTTGGATGTGCGCGAAAATCTCGGGTTAAGGGACGGAGGGCTGCTTCATGATCCGACGCTTGAGGCCGCGCTCGTGCGCGTCTTGAGAAAGCATCGTCCGGCCTGCGTGCTGGCGCCGCACTGGGAAGACCAGCATCCCGATCATGCCGCCGCCGGGCAGGCGATTTTGCACGCCGCGTTTATGGCCGGCGTGCCGAAGTTTGAACCGCAAAGCGCGCGCGGTGTGGCCTCGGCCGCAGGGCTTCCATACCGGCCCCGGCGGGTGCTGCATTACAACAATCGCTATGGCATCGCCGCGAATCTGGTCGTTGATATCTCCGATGTGTTTGAACGCAAATTGGGCTTGGTCGATTGCTACCGTTCGCAATTCGGTCCCGGCGAAATGAAAAAAGACGGCACTGACGCTGAACCGCAGACGCGCTTGAGCCATGCGAATTTCCTCGAGTTTTTTCGCGGGCTGCACACATTCTACGGCTATCAAATCGGTGCGCGTTACGGCGAGGCGTATTGCGTCAAAGGTCCGTTGCGGGCGGGAATTTCAATGTTGGAGTGAAATTGGGAGCGGTGGCTTGTGGTGCGGGCATCTTGCCTGCGCAGGCTGAAAGCCCGCACCACAATTTAGGATTCATTCATCATGCGCATTGGTATCGCGTGCTATCCGACTTATGGCGGTTCGGGCGTTGTGGCCAGCGAATTGGGCATTGAACTGGCCAAGCGCGGGCACGAAATTCATGTGATCAGCTACGACCTGCCGATCCGTCTCGAAAGTTTTTCAGAGCGCATTTTTTTTCACGAAGTCGGCGTCTCCAGTTACCCGCTTTTTAAATACCCGCCTTTCACGCTCTCGGCGGCGTGCCGCATGATCGACATCGCTGAAGTCTACAAGCTCGACATTCTGCATGTCCATTACGCGATCCCGTGGGCAGTATGCGCACACCTTGCAAAAGAGGTCGTAATGGAGAGCGGCCGCGACTTGAAGATCGTCACGACGCTGCACGGCACCGACATCACGCTCGTCGGAAGCGAACCGGCGTTTTATGCCATGACGCGCTTCGGCATCCGGCGCAGCGACGCGGTGACGGCGGTGTCCGGTTATCTGAAAAAGGCGACGGTGGACACGTTTAAAATCGACTGCCCGATCGATGTCATTCACAATTTCGTCGATTACGAACGCTTCAAGCCGCAGGCACAGGATGGCGTGTGTTCGCGGCTGTGTTTTGCGCCCAAGGGCGAGAAGTTGCTGGTCCACGTCTCCAACTTCCGTGCGGTAAAAAATATTCCCGACGTGGTGCGCGCGTTTGCCCTGCTGCGCCAGAAAATGCCCGTCCGCCTGCTGATGGTCGGCGACGGCCCGGAACTTGCCGGCGCGCGCGCGCTGGCCAAGGAACTGGGCGTCGATGCCGACACCGTTTTCTTGGGAAATCAGCAGGCCGTCGAAAACATCCTCGCGATGTCCGATCTTTTCATTCTGCCATCGGCGCACGAGAGCTTCGGACTTTCCGCGCTGGAAGCGATGAGCTGCGGATTGCCGGTGCTGGCGACCGAAATTGGCGGGCTGGCAGAAGTCGTCACGCATGGCGTGGACGGCTATCTTTGCCGCGTGGGCGATTGCGAGTGCATGGCAGAACGCGCGTACACGCTGCTGTCCGATCCCGAGAAATTGAAAGCATTCAGTGCCGCGGCGCGCAAAAAAGCAGTGGAACGCTTCGGGCCGGAGAAAATCGTGCCGCTGTATGAAGCAGTCTACGAACGGGTCTTGCGCGCACGTTGATCACTCAATTCAATTTGTCGTTCAGTCGTTCAATTTTAACGCAGATAGACGCGGATGAACGCAGATTAAAAATCTTGGAATTGATCTGCGTCCATCCGCGTTTATCTGCGTTCATCAGCGGTTAAATTAAGGCGTCGAATGGTTGGTTACCGCCTGGAGCGTCCCGGTGTCGGAATTTCGTGCCCGTCCAAGTCCGTTTTGACCGCGTCCTTTTTCTCGCCCACGGCTTCTTCGATACTGCGCCGCTTCGCGATTTCTTCCTGATCCAATTTTAGTTTTGCGGCACGCTGCCCGGCGACGGTGACGAGGAACGGATCGGGCTCGTCGATGTAGGTCACATTGCCTTTATTGTCGACGATGGCGCGCGGCGGGCGTTCGATGTCGGCCAAGCCCCGGCAATAGTCGCGGAAGCCGCGCACGTCCTTCAGCAGCGCGTCGAAACTCCAGCGCACTTGCGCCCATTTCCACGGCGATTGGCTTAACTCGTCGTTAAAGATCAGCGCGCAGCGCTTCGTGCTGGTGCATCGGTCCGTGAATTCTTCATTACCCGGCCAGATTGCAGCCATGTCCGAAATGTTCTTCGAGACGACTTCGCTGGCATGAATCAGCGTGGCATTCTCCTTGCCGCGGTGGTCCAGGCATCGGGCGATGGTTTCGACATTTGCTTTCAATTCGACGAGCAGTCCATAACACTTTTTCGCACGCGAATTGACGCGGCCCGGCGCTTCCATCGCTTCCAAAAGAGATTGATTTTCCGCGGCGGCCGCCGTTCCGGGCTTGTCGGCGGTGAGATCGTTTTCAATGATCGTGGCCGCTTGGTTGACGCGGGTGCCCACACTTACCACGGGAGCGAACTCTTGCGTTCGGGCCGGCGGCAATCCTGACGGCACGTCACCGTCGTAAACAGGCTTGCCATCGAGAATGTACTTTACACGCGGACCGCTTTGAACGGGCGGCGCTTCGATCGCGACGCGCGGGCTGTTTTGAATGGCCGGGGATTCATTTTTATGGATGGAAGCTGAGGAGTCCGTTTTGGCCGGACCGACGACAGGCAGGTCGCCCTCGTAATACGGCTTGCCGTCAAGGATGTATTTCACGCGCGGACCGCTCGGAACCTGTACTTCGGCTTGAACCGGCGGCGAATTGATTTCGGCTTGGGGTCGAGTGGATGTCTTTTCGGGTGCCGGCTTCGGCTTGCGCACGGACGACCGCGACGGTTCGTAAGATGGATCTTCCATTTCGCGGCGCGGCTTGACATCGCCGGCATCCTGCGAAAAAACGCCGCTTGCGGCCGTTATGGCTAACGAAATCAGTACAATTGTGCGGTGCTTCATAATCGCTCCTGCATGTGTAGAAGCAAACATTATATGCGCTGTGCCGCTAAAGTCCACATTTACGTTTCAGCAATCCGTTGCCGGTCATTTTCGTTTCGGCACGCCGGTGGGGGCATCGGTGGGTGCGAGTTCCTGCGGGGTTTCGCGGCGCAGATGCTCGCGCAGGGCCATGAAGCGCTCGCGATACGACGCGTTCTTGGGCGCGAGACTCAACGCGACCTGAAGATTGTGCGTGGCTGTCTTGTAGTCGCCGCGCACCGCGCAGATTTCGCCTTTGGTCGCGTATAAGTACGCTTGATCCGGATCGATGTGAAGCGCCTGATCAATGAGCTTCTCGGCCTTTTTGGGGTCGTAAATCGCCGCCGCGTGTTTGTCGCGAATCTTGACAAACGCAAGGTTGTTCAGAGCGCGGATGCATTGTGGGTCGAGTTCCAGGGCCTGCTTGTACTGGTTCTCGGCCTCTTCGAAATTCCTCAGCGACTCCTGAGCGTAACCCGCGTTGATCAGCGCATAGATATTTTTCGGACTCAAAGCCAGCGCGCGTTCGGAATCGAACAGCGCTTCGGCGAACTTTCCCTCGCGCGCCAGGTATCCCGCCCGCGACGACAGGAACGCCGAAACCACCTGTTTGTCGGTCATTGGGCGGAGATATTCGCCGGACGCTTCCGCCTTGGAATCGAAATGCCGCCATTTGCGGTAGAACTCGTCGTCGAGCTTGGCCCAGTTGTCGGGCGTGGGGCGCGAGACGTCGAAATTGAGCGTCGTCTCGTGCGCCTTGCCCTTTGCCGGCGCCGTGCCGCGCAGAAAGAAATGACCCGGGCACTGAGCGCCGTTGATCGGCGCGCCCATGCGCCGCGCGACGGCCAAAGCGGAAATCCCGATCGAGAGGCAATTGCCATGGTGCTGAAACACCGCGCGGCTCAAATCGAAATCATCGGCCTTTTCGTCGTGCGTCGGTTCGGAGGGCTTGCGGTTCAAGACGACATCGTAAAGCGCGTCGAAATAATCGCTGGTCTCGGGATTGTCGGGTAATTGCGACTTGGCGCGCGAACCGAGCTTATCGAGCCGCTTGAGCGTGTCGCCGGCGTCCGCCCCCAGCACGAAGCCCTTCTCCGAGCCGAGAGCCAGCACCGCCTCCGCAACATCGAATTTTTCGTCCGGCAGTTCGATCAGTTCCTTGAAAGGCCGGACAATGCGCGGCGGTTCGGCGGAGTTGTCGCTTTCGGTCGTCACGTTCTCCGTCGCGGGCACACTTTTCTTCAAGTCAATGACGGTGGCAGTGGATTTGACACTGTCCTGCGTCGCGGGCAGCGAGATGCCGCTGTGCTCCGCGGAAGGATTGATCTTTTCAGTTTCTTTTTTCGAGAGATTCACGGTCTCGGCCGGAGGCAGATCGACGCTCTCGCCGGCGTCCGATTTTGGGCCAGTGCGCGCGGGCGTTTTGGGCGCGGAATTCCGGCCCGCATCGGCTGCGGTTATTTTGTTCTTTTCGGCGGCAGTGTCCGGTGTGCGAGTACGGAGGGGCGGAGCCGGGGAGAATACGTCCGTGCTCTCCTCAGCGCAGCCAGCGGCGGCGAAACCGGCGGCAACAAAAAACGCCGCGATGAATGCGCAGCGTTTTTTTAGAGTAACTGTCTCCGTTTTTAGCACCACCCTATTACCTGGGCACCTCGGAACGATGTCAAATTCGCAACTGGCTCGACTGGTGACTCTTTTTCTACATTTAATTCGCCGCGAAGGTCACACCTTCGGCGTTTTTGCTCCACCATTCGCGCCATGCGGCTTGATCGGCGGCGGGCACTTCACCTTTAAAGCTGGAATGATTTGAGACGATATCGGTGAGCAATTCAGCGGCTACATCGGCAACCGTTCGTTGACGGGGCGCGCGACCGGCGTCGGCTTTCGTGTGTCCGCCGAGATTGTACGCCGATTCGCTTTTGTCCAGCGCGTCGATCAAATAGGGCACCGCGGTCTTGCCGGATTCGACCAGCAGTGTTTGAGCGTCCTGCCAGCCGGAGGTGCCGAGTTGCGCGATGGCCATCTTAAAGCGCTCGCCGTTGTCCTTAAGCGACGTGCCCTTGGCCTTGTCCGCGGGCTTTTCAGCCGCTGGCGCGGTGCCCTCTTCGTAAACGGGTTTGCCATCGAGAATATATTTAATGCGCGGGCCGTCAGCGGTCGCGGGAGCTGGGGTTGTCGGGGTGGCTGTCGAAGCCTGACAGGCGCAGCATCCATCCGATTTCTTGGACGGACGGTCGGGGTAATTCACAGACCCTTTGTCGTAAGTATCACCCTTCACAGCCGTTTCGACTTCAACGTCCGACACATTTTTGTAATAGGGCGATTCGGACGCTCGTGCGCCTGAAACCGCGAGAACGCCAGCGAACGCCGCGAAGGCCACAGTTTGCAACCGAATGGACATCAAGCACCCCCTAAAAGATGGACTGTAAAGTAATATCGGACATGTTGGCTTGAAGCGACGAATTGTCAAGCCATTTATTAAGTTATCGGCCGAATTTTGCGATTTCATTTTTTTACGCGCAGTGCGTTCTTTGGATCAAACATTCAGCGCCATTCCAGCGCCTTCTTATCGCCATTTTGCGCGTGCGTTTTGTCGATGCAATTCAGTGTCAGCTCCATGCCGTTTTCCGCGAGTTTGCAGTCCACCCAGCCCGTCGCTTTTCCAGTCGCGAATGCATAGGCGACGGTGGGCAGGTTGATCAAGTGGATGTCGTCGCGTTTCGTCAGCGACCAATTGTGGGTGTGGCCGAAGAGCAGGGCCTTGACGTGCTTTCGCGGCGACAGGGCGGTCCAGAGGATTTCGGTGTCGGTGATTCCGGTGATCTTTTCGGTGGGTTTGTCTTCGGCGTTTGGATTCTTGAAGACCGGGTTGTGATGGACCATCACCAGCGCGGGTTTGTCCTTTCGCGCGTCCAATTCCGCGGCGAGCCAATCGACCTGTTTCTGCCCGACCGTTCCTGGCGTGCTGTTCGTTTTATCGAGCGAATCGAGGATGAACCAGTTGGCGCGCGGGGCTTCGAGCACCGTGACGTAGCGATTTTCGACCGCTTTGCCCGGTTCAACGCCGGCGTCTTTTTCGGCCTTGATCGCGTTCCAGAAATGCGCGCGGTCGTCGTGGTTGCCGAGCGTCAAATGAATGCTCATGCCGGCAGTGCGCAGCGGCTTGAGCATTGCGGCAAACGTGACGTAATCGGCTTCGAATCCGTGCAGATAAACGCAGTCGCCGTTGATCAGAACCGACGCGGGTGTAACGCCGGCTTCGAGCAATTCGCCGCAGACCTGCTTGAGGTGATCGGCCATGTTCACCGGCCCCTTCGCCGTCGCGGGATCGGCAGCGATGTGCGTGTCGGAGAGCAGGAAAAAACGGTGTGGGTCTGTCTCACCGGCGGCGCGCGCGGAGCGGGACAGCATCAACCCAAAACCTGCTGCTGCGGTTCCACCTAGGAATCGGCGGCGCGAAATGGCGGGCAATGTGATAGGCACGAGCGGATCTCCTTGGAATTTTCAACTCCAACTACAATACACCGCGTCCACGCGCGCCAAGGAAGTCTTGAATGGCTGAAAATTAACCATGGAAAAGTAATTTTAGGCCGCTAAACCCAATCTAAACTGAAAACACTATTTTTCGATGCCAAGGGTGTCGATTCTATATCGGGGGGCAGGAGTTGTCGCTATGCTCAAGCCCGATTTGGCGAAGTGGAATCAGACACTCGACGACCTTTTTACGCTGGCG
>JBBRQD010000190.1:0-7376 GCA_038227045.1 Planctomycetota bacterium | reverse complement strand
TCGGAAACGCCTTCGGCAGCGCGGCCCAAAATCCCAACGCTCCATCGCCAATCGCCAGCTCCGGACCGATTTTCAAGCCGCGCCGCTTGAGTTCGTTGAGCGTCTCAAGCCACGACAATTCACTTTCCCGCAGGCCATCACCGCCGGTAATTGACGTGGCGGCGCAGCCCGCGCCAATAATCGCGAGTGCTTTGAGCTCGCCTGGGCAGTGATATAGCGGACCATAGTCCAATCCCGCGCGGTGCTCCGCGTCGGCGCGCTCCAACCCGCCTTCAAGTTCAATTATTGATGCGCGCTCGTTCCACTCGATCTGTGTCTCTGGCGACGGCCACAGTGTGGGCCACCCGTGTCTGGGTTTCTCGTCTGGCGCGTATTACAGAAAAGGGCTTGAATAGCAGATTGGATTACAAGCTCGGGGTCCGGAGCGCTTCGGCGAATGACGCCAAATCACGAAAGGATTCGCAGTATGCGCTGTATTGAAGAACCTTTCGTAACTCCGAGGTCAAACCGCGACCGCCCAATGCCAGGGCCGCGCCGTGTTCGCGAGCGGAACCGAACAGTTTCGTGATCCCATGAATAAACGATGCTTGGTCAGCAATATACCCAACGCTGATCCAAATCAGGCGCGGCTTGTGCAGTTGAAGCGCCGTGCAAAAGCTGTCGATGGGAATGTTAACTCCAAAATTTTCGGCATCCCATCCCGCCTCGCGAACCACCAATTCCGCCATCGCCGGTGCCAGTGAATACGGATCATGCTGCAGACTGCCGCCAATGGCTCTGGGAGCTTGCGGCGCAAGTACCGGAAGTCGTGTTCGAAACTCATGCAATAGCCGTGTGCAAAGCTCACATGCCCGGCGCTCTTGAAAAATCTCAGTAGTACCGTGTTCCCAGTTTGTGCCGATGCGATGGAAAGCCGGCGTGAGCAGGGTGTCGCAGACTTTGCTGACACTGTGTCCAGCGAGGTAAAAGTTGAAAACAGCCAATCTAAGCTGGTCGTCGTATCCGGCCTCAAGCGCGGCTTCAACCTCTTCAAGCACGCGCGCTGACGTCAGTTCTCCATGACCTGTTGCAGTGGGTAGGCCCAAAAGCTCCGGACGGACAGGTGGCTGCTTACGCTCGCGCAGAAATTTCATCACACTACCGCGGGCAATTCGGCGGTGCCCCCCCGCGGTCCGAGTGCTTGCCAATAAACCGTTGTCACACCAGCGCTTAAGCGACGCTTCACTCACACCAAGCGCCAGCGCGACCTGTTTTGGACTCAGAACTTCGGTGAGTTCGGTAGAATTCAGACTACCGCCCTTGTGATCGTTACGAACGTTTTTATTCATCTAGTTCCTTTTTTTAAGTCTAACTTCTTCAATACGATACCACTTCAAGCACCTAATGACAATAAAAATTATGATTGTTATGAACGAATTATGTTGACAAGTTCGAACTGAATGATAATCTGTGTATGAACGATTTGAACGAATTATTAAAGGCGACTGGGGGCGTAATGATTGCAGCAGCCGTGACTCGAGAGTTGCCCGGAACACGCATTACGAACGCGATCAAGACTTCTCCGACTGTTAATTTAAAGCGGGCCGAGCGCGCGGTGCGGGAGTTGTTGATCTCCATGGGTGAGGACCCGAACCGAGAAGGGCTTGCCGACACGCCCCGCCGCGTCGCCCGCATGTATCAGGAGTTATTCGCCGGGAACCAGACCGACCCGGAGATTCATCTCCGGCGAACGTTCAACGAACCGTACGACGAGCTAGTCGTTTTGCGCGACATCGACTTCGCATCCCTTTGCGAACACCACCTCCTGCCTTTCATCGGCCGCGCGCATGTTGCGTACCTTCCTGGAAACCGGGTGGTGGGTTTGTCCAAACTGGCACGAACCGTTGATGCCTTCGCGCGGCGCCCTCAAGTTCAGGAACGGCTCACGTCTCAGATTGCAGATTCGATCATGCAGCATCTGAAAGCGCGGGCGGTGATAGTAGTGATCGAGTCCGAACATTTGTGCATGAAGGTCCGCGGCGTCGCCAAGCCCAACAGCGTGATGGCCACGTCGGCGATACGCGGTGCCTTTCGAACAGATGCTGCAGCGCGCTCCGAAGCCATGACGCTGTTGCGCAACCGTGTATGACTTCCCCCGGCGTGTGCCGGGGGAAAAACTGAAGTAAGGAAGAACAAAGGAAGAATAATACCATGAGTAAAATGATTTCGTTGTCTGCGGTGGCGGTTGCTGTGATTCTATTGGCAATGCCGGTGCGCGCGTCCGAGAAAGCCGACATTGTCGATACGGCACTCGCAGCCGGTTCGTTTAAGACTCTGGCAGCGGCGCTTAAGGCCGCCGACCTGGTTGAGACGCTGAAGGGCAAGGGCCCGTTCACCGTCTTCGCGCCAACTGATGTGGCGTTCGCAAAGCTCCCTGCCGAAACGGTCGAGACGCTTTTGAAGCCCGAGAACAAAGCGAAGTTGGTAGCGATCCTGACGTATCACGTCGTGCCCGGCGATGTCCGTGCTGAAGCCGTCGTGAAAATGACCGAAGCAAAGACCGTCAACGGCAAGACTGTCACCATAACGGTCACGGATGGCAAAGTGAAGATCGACGGTGCCAACGTGGTGAAAACCGACATTGCTTGCACCAACGGCGTGATCCACGTTATCGATGCGGTGATCCTTCCCAAGGAGTAGTTCCGAGGAACACTTCCGGGCGGTGGGTCAAGGAGAAGGTAGCCCACCGCCCGTTTCTTCCAATTAGATTTTCAAAGGTGTCCCATGCTAACCACGAATTACGAATCTACGTCCAGGAAGCCATTCGCTTTTACGCGGCCCGAATCGAAAACCACTCTTCAAGAGTCAGTGTCATCCATGAATATTCTCATCACGGGCGCCAGCGGCCTGATCGGTTCAGCGCTTGTCCCCGCACTCACGAAAGTCGGCCACCGGGTGCTTCGGCTTGTTCGCCACACGGCCGATCGCGCGAAGGGAGAAGCGCAGTGGAACCTCGACAGCGGCAGCATCGACCGCGCGCGTCTCAGCGGGCTTGACGCCGCCGTGCATCTCGCGGGCGAGAACATCGCCGGGCGCTGGTCGAAGGCCAAAAAGGCGGCCATCCGCGAAAGCCGCGTGAAGGGCACGCGTCTGCTTGCCGAAGCTCTCGCCATCGCAATATCACGTCCCAAGACACTCGTGTGTGCCTCTGCGATTGGTTTTTACGGCGACCGCGGCGATGCGCTTCTTAATGAAGACGCGGCGGCCGGTTCCGGCTTTCTTGCGGACGTGTGCAAGGAGTGGGAAAACGCGACGAAGCCCGCTCAGGACGCCGGCATCCGCGTGGTGAATCTGCGCATCGGCATCGTGCTCTCTCCGGCCGGCGGCGCGCTCGCCAAGATGCTACTCCCGTTCAAACTCGGCGCGGGCGGGATAATGGGCAGCGGCGAGCAATATTGGAGCTGGGTGGCCATCGACGACGTAGTGGGCGCCATAAAACATGCGCTGGTCACGGAGAGTCTGCGCGGGCCGGTAAACGTTGTTTCGCCGGAGCCAACCACGAACCACTACTTTACAAAGACGATGGGGAAAGTCCTATCGCGCCCGACGATTTTTCCGATGCCCGCGTTCGCGGCACGGTTGGCTCTGGGCGAAATGGCCGATTCGCTGCTATTGGCCAGCACACGCGTGAAACCACAGCGCCTGAACGAAAGCGGTTATCGGTTCCTATTTCCGACACTCGAGCCGGCGTTGCGCCACGTTCTGAACAAGTAAAAACAGAAAACCGCTGAGCTGTTTTCAGCCGAAGAATTGGAAGAGCCGATGACCTGGATCGATTGGTACAATACACTGGCGAAGCCCGCCTGGACGCCGAGCCCGCCGATCATCAGTCTGATCTGGACGATCCTCTACCCGATCATTCTCGTCACGTTTGGCGTTGTCTTCGTCCAAGCGGCTCGGCGCAGAATTCCTCGATCGGCCGCCCTGCCGTTCGCCGTTAATCTTGCAACCAACTTGCTCTTCATGCCAATTTTCTCGGGACTTCGAAATGTACCGCTCGCTGCGGCAGATATTTTGATTGTGTGTGCCACCATTATTTGGTGCATGATTGCAATTTGGCCGCACAAAAAATGGATCGCAGTAGCTCAAATGCCATATTTGCTTTGGGTCTCGATTGCAACCATCCTGCAACTTTCGATTACAGCGATGAACTGGGGCCGCGTATGATTCGCTTGGGACTTTGCTGCGCGTTCAGCGACGAACCAATCAAGTTCCGCAACACGACCGCTACTGCCATCCGCAAGATGAAGCGCCTGGATGCGCTCGCGAAGTTGTCCGATCTTTGTAAGGCAAACGCCGAAGCATTGCTGGCCGCGTTGGAATTCTGCACGAGCAACGGCATCGGATGTTTTCGAGTGAATAGCCAGATTCTCCCGCTCAAGACGCACCCCAAACTGGGCTACAGATTAGAGGCGCTTCCACAGGGCAACGCGATCATCAAGCTTTTCAAAGTGTGCGGGACGTATGCCCGCTCGCACAAACTGCGGACCTGTTTCCATCCCGATCAGTTTGTGGTGTTGAATTCGCAACGCCCTGATGTGGTCGAAGCGTCCATTCGAGAACTGGAGTACCAATCGGAGTTGGCCGAATGGATCGGAGCCGACGTGGTCAATGTGCATGGTGGTGGCGCGTTCGGCGATAAACAGAAAGCACTCGCCGATTTCGCGCGAGGCATCGATCGACTTTCGAATCGGGCCAGAACGCGTTTGACAGTAGAGAATGACAATACCATTTTTACGCCCGCCGATCTGCTGCCGATCTGCCGGGCAACAGGCATCGCGCTGGTATACGATGTTCATCACCACCGTTGCCATGCGGACGGGTTCTCTGAAGAAAAGGCGACCGACCTGGCCATCGCGACGTGGAACCGAGAGCCGCTGTTCCATATCTCCAGCCCGATTGATGGCTGGAACGGGCCGAGGCCAGAACGCCACCACGATTTCATCGACATAACGGATTTTCCGGCATGCTGGGAAAACGGTGATTTCACAGTGGAAGTCGAAGCGAAAGCCAAGGAGGCGGCGGTGTTGAAATTGAAGCGTGAATTGGAGGCGCCGTGCCGTCGACTGGTTGCGTCCTCTTAACCGGAGCCACCGGCTACGTCGGTGGCCGAATGCTGGCGCTGCTGGAGCAACGCGGCATCCCGCTTCGCTGCCTTGCGCGCCGTCCCGAAGCCTTGCGCGGCCGAACCGCGCCAGGGACCGAGATAGTTGTTGGCGACGTGCTGGACAGATTGTCGCTGGATTCTGCTATGAACGGTATCGAAACCGCGTACTACCTTGTCCACTCGATGGGAGCGGCGCGCGATTTCGAGCAAGAGGATCGCATTGCCGCGACAAATTTTGCACAGGCCGCGGCAACCGCCGGCGTGCGCCGCATTATTTATCTGGGAGGCCTCGGAAATTCCGATCAGAAACTGTCCAAACATCTTCGCAGCCGCCAGGAGACAGGCGACATCTTGCGGGCGAATCATCCACACGTGATTGAGTTCCGTGCTTCCATCGTGATTGGATCAGGCAGCCTCTCATTTGAAATGATCCGCGCGCTGGTCGAACGCCTGCCCGTCATGATTTGTCCGCGTTGGGTGCAGGTGAAGGCCCAACCCATCGCCGTGGAAGATTTATTGCAATACCTGCTCGCCGCGCTGAACCTGCCAAGCGACACGTCACAGGTTTTCGAGATCGGCGGACCCGATCAGGTTTCCTACGGCCAGATCATGCAGGAGTATGCCCGGCAACGGGGGCTCAAACGCTGGATGATTCCCGTGCCGTTGTTGACGCCGCATCTGTCGAGCCTGTGGCTGGGCCTTGTGACGCCAATCTACGCGCGCGTGGGGCGAAAACTCGTCGAGAGCCTGCGCAATCCGACGCTTGTCTCAAACGATCACGCAGCGAAAACTTTCTCGATTCGTCCGCGCTCGTTGAGCGAAGCTGTCGCTCGCGCGTTGATCAACGAAGATCGCGAATTCGCCGAAACGCGCTGGGCGGATGCTCTGTCGTCCGCTGGGGCACCGCGATCCTGGGGTGGGGCCCGCTTCGGTTCGAGGCTCGTCGATTCGCGCACACTCACGGTTTCTGTGCCGCCCGAGCAGGCATTCGCTCCAATTCGCCGCATTGGCGGCAAGGCGGGCTGGTATTACGGTAATTGGTTATGGACTCTGCGGGGCTTTCTCGATTTGACTGTCGGCGGCGTAGGCGTGCGGCGGGGCCGGCGTGATCCGGAGAAGCTGCATGCCGGGGATCCGCTCGACTTCTGGCGCGTGGAAGTTTACGATCCGCCAACAAGTCTGCGACTGTGCGCAGAGATGACGCTGCCTGGCCGTGCATGGCTCGAATTCGAGGTCACTCCCACTGAACACGGCAGCCTGATTCGTCAGACAGCGATATTTGATCCCGTCGGACTTCTCGGCCTGCTTTACTGGTACGGAATATACCCGCTCCATCAGTTCGTGTTTGCCGGGATGTTGCGCAACATCGGCCGCGCGGCAGAAAACGCTTACTTGATAGCCACGAAGGATACCCGGTGAACCAACGGAGCCTATTCCCTCTCACTCAAAGTCGACTGAGAGACCGAGTGACTGAGAAACGGAGAGTTCCTAATAGGCAGGGCGTTATTTAAAGGATTCGATTCCTATGTTCAAAACAATTTCGTTGTTGCGGACAGCACCGCCTGATAATGCAAGATCGCGTGTCGCGTTTTTTTTAATGCTGCTCTTTCAGGCGTGGTTCTCGCCGGCGGCGGACAACCTTCCGCGCCCGGACCACGTGGTGATCGTCGTGGAGGAAAACCATGGGTTTAACTCCATCATTGGCTCCGCTTCAGCACCCTATATTAATTCCCTGGCGCAGCAGGGCGTGCTTTTTACCAATTCGTTTGCCATTGAGCACCCCAGTCAGCCCAATTATTTGGATTTATTTTCAGGGTCCAATCAAAATGTCCACGACGATGCCATGCCGATAGCACTGTTTACAACACCCAATCTCGGCGCAACTTTGATTGCGAAGGGACTTACCTTTACAGGCTACTCTGAAGACTTGCCTATGGCGGGTTTTCAAGGCGAGTCTTCCGGTCAGTATTACCGCAAACACGCGCCGTGGACAAATTGGCAAGACAGCGCGTCAAACTCCATTCCGCTGGAAGACAATGCGCCATTCTCCACGTTTCCAGCGGATTATTCTAAATTGCCCACAGTATCCTTCGTGATTCCCAACCAGGATCACGACATGCACGATGGAAGTATCGCTCAAGGCGATACATGGTTGATGCAGAATTTGGATGGTTACCTGCAATGGGCGCAGGCGCACAACAGTTTGCTCATCGTTACATTCGACGAGGAC
>JBBRQD010000189.1:0-7508 GCA_038227045.1 Planctomycetota bacterium | reverse complement strand
CTGCGTCGGCGCTCGGGTCGCTCTCCAGCGTTGCCCTGTCCTCCGCGCAGGCAGTGGTAGTATATACGTGAAGGTGGTAAAACTCAACTCAGGCCGGAGTACCCAACATTCCGACTGGCCCTAAGAATGGGGGCAGGTCACTCGCGAAGGTTGACACGATTGTCTTTGATAAGACCGGCACGCTTACGTTGGGCAAACCACGCGTTTCCAAAGTGGCTGTCGTGGGCGCCTCAATGAGCGACGCCGATCTGGTCATACTCGCCGCCGCCGCCGACCGCCGCTCCGGCCACCCGCTGGCGAAAGCGGTCGTCGATTACGCCGCTGAATTGAAATTCGCAATCCCCGAGCCTGTTGAATTTGAAGTCCTGCGCGGACGCGGCGTGAAAGCGACAGTCAACGGGAAGCATACCCTCGTTGGAAATGCGGCTCTGCTTCAGGAGAGCGGCATTGTTCTTCCGCCCGCTACGCAAACGGAAGAAAAGGGCCACACTACCGTGTTCGTGGCCGCGGATGGCGTCGTCTGCGGGATGCTTTTTATTGTCGATCAAATCCGGCCCGGCGCGAAGGAAGCTCTGGCGCAGCTCAAAGCCAACGGCATCAAGCGCATCGTGATGTTGACGGGCGACAATCGCGCGGTTGCAGAATGGGTGGCCGCTGAGCTTGGAGTGGATGAAATCCAAGCAGAACTATTGCCAGAGGCCAAGGTCAAGGCCATCCAGGCACTTCAGCAAAAAGGTTGTCGCGTCGCAATGGTCGGCGATGGGGTCAATGACGCGCCCGCGCTGGCGATGGCCGACATGGGGATCGCGATGGGCGTGGGCGGAACGCAGGCGGCCATTGAGGCCGCTGACATTGCGCTTATGACCGACGACTTGTCAAAGATCGTCACGGCCCGATTGATCGCCCGTCGCGCATACCGCACAATCAAAGAAAACCTGTTCGTTGGAGTTGGCGTGGTCCATGTGCTCGGAATCACCGCCGCGCTGCTCGGCCTGATAGGACCTATCGAGGCGGCGGTCATTCATCTTGGCCCTGACGTACTGGTATTTTTGAATTCGGTCAAGCTGTTGCGCGTGAAGCTGACTTGACGTGACACGGATAGTTTTGCCGGTAAATACAGTATGCACTTCTTCAAGAGGCAATAAAACGTCCATGCTCTATGCCATCATCGCAGCAATTCTCTTCGGCGCAGCGGTCCCGCTCTGCAAATGGCTGGGGATCGACTGGCCGGAATTGTTGCTGGCCGGGACGCTGTACCTGTCCTGCGGAGTCGGTCTGCTCACGCTGCGCTGCTTCGTCAAGCGCGGTGAGTCCATCAAGCGTGAAGACCTCAAGGATTTGACGGGCGTTGTGCTATTCGGCGGCATCACCGCACCGGTCGCTCTGCTATATGGCTTGAAGTACACGACTGGATACGCCGGTTCGTTGCTGATCAATCTGGAAACGGTCTTCACTACTCTGCTGGCGGTGACACTATTTCGCGCAAAACTACCCATGCGCAATCTCGCAGCCGTTTTTTTACTGACGCTCGGCGGCGCAGTCGTCAGCTTCGGAAGCGTTCAAGACAAACAAGCCGAACATCCCGTCCTCGGCGCGCTACTGGTCGCGCTGGCGTGCCTGGGGTGGGGCTTCGACAACAACTTCACGCAGCGAATTTCAAAACGCGATCCGCTCCAAATCGCCGGCATCAAGGGTATGACAGCGGGAATCGTGAATATCGGAATCGCGCTGGCGCTGGGCCAGAGACCGCCGCCCGATGCGAAACACCTGATCGTCGCCGCGCTGGTTGGACTGTTCTCATACGGCGTCTCGATTGCACTGTTCGTAATGGCACTGCGTAAACTCGGCTCCGCAAAAACGTCGGCCTTGTTCGCGTTGGCGCCGGTAACTGGTGTACTGGTGGCATGGTCGATGTTGGGCGAGCGACCGCAATGGATTGCGCTTGTTGGCGGCGGGATCATGATCGCCACCGTGGTCTGGATGGCGCTAACACCGGTGAATGCTTCGAAATCCGGCACATAATCCCGCCTCAAAACAAACGCGGCGCGCCCCAATGGAAACGCGCCGCAAGTTTCGGTCTCACTCGATGTCTTACTTTTCTTCTTCCTTCTTCGGTTTCAGATTGGTAATCTCGGTTACTTCAATCGACTTGCCATCAGCGCTGAGTTTACCCTTTACTTTGTAAGAACCGATCTCTCCACAACAGCCGGGCATCTCCTTCTTCAGTACGGGCCCGGTCAGTTCATAGACTTTGGCGCCGACCTTGAGCGACGCGCCACATTTGGCTGCACCGGTTTCCTTGGGAAACTGGCACTTCGAACAGCCGGTTTCGCCGGTCAGTTCGACGACCGTGTCTTCGGCAAACGCCATCGCGGAGAAAAGAATCAGGAACGGGACAGCAAGCCATTTATTCTTGCGCATTTTGTAAAACTCCTCGGATTGCACTGCCTTCTCTTAAAACGTCACGCGACGATTTTACGCAGGCCAAGTGCGTGAGCGGATGACTGCTTCAATAGACAGTGATGTGGTTGAATCCTTCACTCTTTTTTCGGCGCGGACAGTTGTGCCTTTAACGGCGTGGCCATCATGCCTCGAAGCGTAACGGTGTCAGCATCGGACAATTCGTCAACGCCCAGCGTCACATTCTCCAAATCGCGGCGAATCAAATACGTCCCCAGCAGCCGGTCCCAAATCGACAGGAACGCCGTGAAGTTGCAGCTCTGCTCGCGGACATCGCGGCTGTGGTGGAGCTTGTGCATCCCCGGCGTGACAATCACCCATCGCAGTACGCGGTCAATAAAATCCGGCAAGGCGATGTTGGCGTGATGAAATTGTACGACCAGAATCATCATCATTTCATAGACCACCAGTTCCGTGAACGTCATTCCAATCGCCAGGGTGACCGGGACTCGAAGGATCGACGAGAGGAGAATTTCACCAGTATGAAAGCGCGTGGCGGAAGTCACGTCCATGCAGGTATCGGAATGATGCACTCGATGGAATCGCCACAAGAAACCGAGACGGTGATTCATCCGATGCCAAAAATACATCCAGAAATCGAAGATCAAAACAGCCAGTGCAAAATGCAGGCTCTCCGACAACACAATCCAATGCAAAACGCCTAGGTGACGGTCAGCCGAAAAGGCTGCCGTCAGCACCCACAACGTTGAAAAGCCGACCGCAATCAAGACGGAATTTATCAGACCCAGCACAACATTCCGAACACCGTGCTTGAGGCGAGCCGAGCAGCGATGCCGAAAGAATCCGTAGAACGGCTGAGCCGTCTCCCACAGCAGCAGAACAGCCATCGCTGACAGTGCGACTATCGGACGGAGCTTGATAAGGCTTTGAAAGTTCAGTTCCATGCTCACAGTTCGCGGGGCGAAAATTGAAATCGCTGGAATTTAGGCCAATCAGCACTATAAACAAAATAAATAGTTCAATGAGTAACGATGCGGAAAACGGATAGTTATGAATCCTGTTCACCTGAAGACTTTTCTGAGCGTTGCGAAGCACCGCAACTACAGCCACGCCGGAAAAGAATTGTTTCTTTCTCAGCCGGCCGTGTCGCGTCAGATTCGGCAACTGGAACAGGTATTGGGCGTGCGACTGTTTGAGCAAATCGGGAAGGTGGTCGAACTCACGGACGCCGGTCGAACGCTTCAGCGCGAAGCGGACCGGCTGTTGGGAAGCATCGAGCGTGTAGCGGAGAACGTAACGGCGCATCGCTCGGCTGCGGAAGGGCGGCTTCGCATCGGAGCCAGCACCACGCCGGGATTTTATCTGCTGCCGCCCATCATCGGAGCATTTCACAAGCGCTTTCCCCGCGTCGATCTGAATTACGTCGTTGGCAATTCGGCGCAGATTGAAGCGCGCATCATTCGGAACGAACTGGACCTCGGCTTCATCGGCGGAACGGTCCACAATTCGGACATCGTCGCCATGAAGATCGCCGACGACGAGATCGCCTGCTTCACCGCACGAAAGCACCCACTGGCGCGCCGGCGCAAGATCACACTGAAGGACCTCGAAACCGAGATCTGCGTCGGTCGGGAAGAAGGTTCCGCCACGCAGGAAACTTACAATGCCTGGCTGAAACAGCACCGCTTGGTCGTGGGGCGTCAAATTCAACTGGGATGTCCGGAAGCTGTCAAGACATTGGTCTCGTCCGGAGTCGGCTACGCGTTCTTGTCTATCCATGGACTTCGGGGCGAACTGCGGAGAGGAAACCTTGTCCGCCTGCGAATTCCCGAGCTAAAAATAGATCGATCGCTTTACATGATCCACCATAGAGAAAAGCACTTCTCGCCGGTGATACAAGCGTTCGTCGAAATGTTGAGAAAACGACTTTAACAAGTTCGCTCGCGATGGCGGCTGATCGCAACAGGTTCAAGCGCCATCGTCGCCTTGCGGTATTTTGATCGGGCCGAGTAAAATCAGGACAAAGCCATCAAATTCAAGCACAAGGCTGCGGGGCCTCAAACATTGCAAAATGTGCACAGATCAAGAATTAAGATAAAACTTAAGAGGCATACGGGTTGCGTTGATGCGATTTCATATGCTCAAGATCCTTGCCGCCGCTGTTTCATTCGTTGTCGCTGTCTCAGCCGCTGAGATAAGTCATGCTTGCCCACGATTCGCGACTTGCTCAGCTTCGGCGATTGTTTCTGTTCAAAACAAGGGTATGGAGTCCGGCACCGGCGTCGTTGTTTCGCGCGACGGACTCATCCTCACTGCCGCCAGCTTGTTGTCAACTGATGGCGCGCCGATCACGATTCGATTTTGTAGTGGGCGGTCCGTTTCCGCTGATATTGTGGCCAGAGATAGCGCCACCGAATCCGCGCTGCTGCGCATAAAAGATTCGACGGATTACAATCTACCATTCCTACGGCTCGTGGATTCTTCGCGGGTCAAAGTGGGATCGCGCGCGATGACTGCCGGCAATCCGCTCGACGCATTAAGTTCCGATCATCAAGTCGCATTCAGCACGGGGACAATCACGCGCATCGCACATGTTTGCAGCGCGGACGCGTGCAGTCGATATGACGGCCCCGCGCTGGAGACTGATGCGGCCATCAATGCCGGTTCTGAAGGCGGCGCGCTGCTCAACGATGAAGGAGAGTTGATCGGGATGACCTGCCTGTGCGTCGATCGCACTCGAATGCGGGGGTGTGCGGTCCCGAGTAATCGCATCAAAACCGCATACGAAAAATACCTGACGGGCCAACAGACTATCACGGAGTTAACGGCTACCGCGCGTTGCGGCTGCCGGACGGACCTCACGATTGGGCCGTTGACGGTCGGGCTGAAAAGCGACGCGTCGTTCGTTGCACCCAAACGTGCCGCTGTAATTCAGCCTGGAACACGCATACAGATTGTAACGAATTCAGCGGCAGCATCTCAGTGCATTTGCAATGGCATCATTAGCGCAACATGTCGGTGCGATGGAAGTGCCGTCCAGATCGACGCGCGATTGAACGAAAGCGACATGGGCGCGAAGGTCTTGAATCAGCGCGGGGAGCTTATCGGAACCGTTTCGAACATGAATCTGATGTGTCGGCTTGGCGCGCAAAATACCGGCGTGTCCTTTTTCACGCCGATTGAAAAGCAGCCAAAGAGCAATGTTTCGAACGATCCACTGGTCGATCTGGTCGCCGCGAGCACTCCTGCATTTGTCTTCATCGGCGAAGGTTCCGGCGTCTGCATCAGCGACGACGGCCTGGTTTTGACGAACTACCATGTCGCCGGCAGCCAAAGCGTCTGGGCCGTGCGTCTCGGATCGGAACAGCGAACGCGGCTTTGCGATCTACTCGGAACCGATTTGGTGCGGGACGTATGTCTTTTGAAGATTCGAGATATTGATCATGCACCTCATCTCAAACTTGGCAGCAGTGCCTCGCTCAAGCCCGGTGAACAGGTGTTGGCCCTCGGCGATCCATTTAAGCTCGGCGATAAAGCGGGCGACCCCGCCGCCAGTATGGGAATCATCAGTGCCTTGCACCGAAACCAGGGCCGGTACGTCGATGCCATTCAAACGGACTGCGCCATCAACCCCGGCAATTCAGGCGGCCCGCTCATCAACATGGCCGGCGAGCTCATCGGATTGAATGGTCAAATTATCTCGCGGTATGGAAAGTACAATACGGGCATTGCGTTTGCGATTCCCGTGGATCAAATCAAGTGTCTGCTCCCGACATTCAGCGGGGGGAAAAGCGGCGGTGGTATCGAATCGGTGCTCGCTGATACCTCAGCGAAGAATGTCTCCTTCAAAGGAAGCCGAGGTCGATAACGCCGGTGCGGGCTTTGATTTCAGGTATTGGTTGATCTGCTCGCGAATGTTCATCATGCGAAGGTGTGTGGTCCCGATTTCTTCACGCTCGACTTTTTCGTCAATGGTTTGCATTGCCGACATGACAGCATCGATTTGATTGGACGACTCAATTACAACGCCAAGCCGTTTGCTGACCGTTTCATCTGTGCAGGACTTCATCGCCAGGCGCGTGTAACCACCGACCGCACTGTTGGCATTTCGAACATAATGAGTAACCGTGAGCGTGATCTCTTCGATCAACTGCTTGGCCGCTTCATGGTGTTTTCGTTCAAGTTCTGCGCTCAACAAGTCCCGGCCGCGCTGCATGAGAGTTCCGACCAGGTATCCGAACATGCCGCCAAAACCCGCATAGAACAGGCCCATCAGCCACATATGCCCGGAGAACGCATCAAGGCTCATCGCCAGCGCGTCAGCAATCTCCGTGTGGTGGCCTCGCATCATCATGGTGTGATACATCACCATCGAAAACGGATGCAGGACAAAGAAGCCGAGCAGCACGCCGAACGCGGTCGCACAAACCGTCATACTGAAAGCACGTTTCGAATTCATGGCACGCCTCACTGTCACAGTGGCATTTGTGTTACTTGGCCGACGCATCTTTCTTTTTCTGGGCTTCGTCCAGCATGTTCATGAACTTCGCCGTATCGGTATTGAACTCCTTGATGCAACTGGAGCAGCAGAACTTGACAGTCTTTCCCTGGTACTTGAAGACAAACGGATCGCCCATCGATCCCAGTTTCTCGCCAGTAACCAGACACGTTTCGAGCGGATAACCGTCCGTGTTGACATACGATTTGGACGATGGAGACGAACCGGAACCGCACCCCGCCAACGTCAGAACAAAAGCGCCCAAAATGGGGAATAAACCTTTCATGACTTCTCCTTTTTTGCATGCGTTCTGCATGCGGACTCTAGGTGACAGCACATTTACCCCAGACGAGCCTTGCGTAAACGGAGCGCGTTTGTAATGACCGAAACCGAGCTCAAGCTCATCGCGGCACCCGCGATCATGGGGCTGAGCAATACTCCGAGAAACGGATATGCACCCACAGGCGGCCAGCCTTCGTGTGGCGGCTGGGCGGATCGAGCACCGGCACCGGTGTGTCGTCCGAGTTCAACACGCCCGACGCCAGCGCCTCACGCTTCATCGCGCCCCACACCGGCTTGTACATCTCTT
>JBBRQD010000188.1:0-7562 GCA_038227045.1 Planctomycetota bacterium | reverse complement strand
CAGTCGATCTTCGAGTACATCGAAGTGTTCTACAACCGGAAACGACGGCACAGCTCGTTAGGCTACGTCAGCCCCGAATCGTTCGAGGCAGCAGCCAACTGAGTCAAAAGGGCCGCGTCCACTAAACGTGGGGAAGGTCAAGGTGCTTCACTTGGTGACTGGGCGCAACGGCACATGTTTGATCAACTCCGAAAGCAATGTGAGCAATAACATGCGTACTCAAAGAATTTTGCAAGTCGTGGCGGTCTGTCTCTGTGTTCTTTTGACAGCGTCCTGCACAAAGAATGAAAATATGACACCCACAGAAATAGAGCATTGTTGTCCAATCAACGAAGGAGAACATCCATATCGCGATTTGGTTGGAATGTTAAGCAAAAAAAGCTGCGCTCAACAACTTGCATACTATCGAAAAAAGTCGCGCACTTTAAATGCAGACAAGAAGTGGGCGGATAGCAAGGAGGCGCTTATCCCCTTTGTTCAAGATCTCGTTTATTACAAGCAATATGAAATCGTAGACCGGTTAGAGGCCGAAACGGGGGAGGCCCGAACTGTTATTTTCTGGTCGGAGGTTTGTCGTGGCAGCAAAAGCGATCCTCAGTGGAAACAGGTATTGCACAATTGGTTTAATCGACGCAAGCCGGTCAGTGTTGATTTGCTTATTGCATCGGCGTGTCTAAAGGATGCTTGGGCATCCCTGCTTACTATAGTGCGTGATTCAAAACAAAGTACTTATGATCGCTATTTGGCAGCTGTCGGGCTGGTGGAGAATGCTGATGAGGTTACGATTCGTAGTTTGGAGACGTTGCGTTCAGACCGATCGGAATTGGAATTGCCGGCAATGCGAAACGACGAAAAACTATATTTAGGTGACGAGATCGGAAAAAGGATTGATAAATTATCTAAGCCGAAGTGATTACCAAAGACGTTACATGAGATTTTCGATGGCACCAACACTTCGAGTCCGTGGCGTCTCCACCAGCCAGACTGCCGACATCGTTTCCGTTCGTCAGGAGAACGGTCAGTTCGTCGCCTGCTGTCGGGGCTGGCATAGTTGGCGAGTCGGCGGGGATGATCGTACTGTAAACACGTTTACAAGGCAGGAGCCTCATGGAGCCTCCTTTTTCGGCGGGTATGGAACCAAAGATTCCTCGCCCCGCTACCCCCGCCCCTGTCGTAGAACGGAGCATGTAGAAGAAAGCGGACGAGTTCCCGAACCGAATCAGGCGGCTTAAATCCTTTGGTTCCGTCTTCTGCTGACATCTACTTGTCCGCTTTGTTTCGATTGCGGACAAGTATGTCAGCCCTTACTGGTATTAGCAAACAAGGGCGACCGCCCTCGTTGCGCGAGTAGTTCTTTTCGTGGATGGGTTCACATGCGAATGGCGAATCCGCCAATGGCATGGCGATTGCTAAGGCTGAAAAATGATCAAATTCGCGCTTAAACCGGCCTGAATTATACCCCATAATTCGACGTGTTTTTGGCACGTCTCTCCTATGAGAGGCCCTCAAAAAAGCGCTCTACTTTTTTTTAAAAAAAGTTTGTGTGTGTGAGAATCGGGAACGTTGCCTCAACCCATACCCGCCAGGGGGGAATCGGGTCCGAGGCCACCCGCTCGTTCGCGGCCAATACGCCTACGTTCGCGCCGTGTTGCGCTGTGGGCGCCTCGTGGCTACCGTTCCGATAAGACCTACGGGTCGCGAAATTGCGCAGTAACCGCACCCACACCGCGACGCAGATAGTTAAAGGCCTCGCCAAAGCAGGCTTGAGAACCGAAGGGCACCGTGCCTGCAAACTCAAGGTGTGCTGCGCTGTCGCCAGCGCTTAGCCAATCCTTTCTGATTACCCGCTTGGATCGGCATTTCCATTCAGTTTCTAATACAATGGCGTTTTGTACGGATGATAATAAAGTGTTGTTGAAGTCTCCTTTCACGCATGAGAGTTTCAATGCTTCTGACCATTACCAGCACTCACGTGAATGCCGCCGATCTCGGTTATCTGCTGCACAAGAATCCGGCGCGTTGCCAGTCGTTTGACTTGAGTTTCGGGAAAGCGCATGTGTTTTATCCCGAAGCCAATGCTCAACGTTGCACGGCCGCTTTGCTGCTGGATGTCGACCCCATCGGCTTGGTTCGCAACCGGCGCGGTCCTTCGGGTGAAGGTTTCCAATTGGAACAATACGTCAACGACCGCCCTTATGTTGCGTCGTCATTCTTGAGCGTCGCTATCGCACAGGTGTTCGGTTCTGCGCTCGCCGGGCGATGCAAAGACAAACCGGAATTGGTGGACATTCCACTCCATTTATCCGTGCGCCTATCAGTGATCCCGTGTCGAAGCGGCGGCGAGGATGTGTTGCGCCGACTGTTCGCGCCGCTGGGATACGAGATCCGTGCGCAGCGCATTCCGCTCGATCTCAAATTTCCCGAGTGGGGCGAAAGCCCGTACTTCTCCGTCGAACTCGAAGCGTCGAAAACGCTGCGCGAATTGCTCACGCATTTGTACGTGTTAATTCCCGTCTTGGATGACGACAAGCATTATTGGATCGGCGACGACGAAGTTGAAAAGCTGCTGAAGCACGGCGAGGGCTGGCTGTCCGAACATCCCGAACGCGAAACGATCACGCGTCGTTATTTGAAACATCGCCGTAATTTGGCAGAGGAAGCGCTGTCGCGGCTGATCGAGGGCGAAGAACCCGACGCGAGCATCGAAGTCCAAACCGTCGAAGAGGAAATCGTCGAACGACCGTTGAGCTTGAACGAGCAGCGCCTGGGCACGGTGGTTGCGGCGTTGAAAAACTCCGGGGCAAAACGCGTGCTCGATCTGGGCTGCGGCGAAGGCAAGCTGCTGCGCGAATTGCTGAAAGACAAAAGTTTCGAGCGCATTGTCGGAATGGACGTCTCGCATCGCGCGCTCGAAATTGCGCAAGACAAATTGCATCTGGACCGACTGCCGCCAAAGCAGAAGGAACGCATCGAACTCATCCAAGGATCGCTGATGTACCGCGACAAACGACTGAGCGGATTCGACGCGGCTGCGGTGGTCGAAGTGATCGAGCATCTTGATCCGGCGAGACTGGCCGCGTTCGAGCGCGTGCTCTTCGAATTCGCGAAACCGAAAATGATCGCGGTGACGACGCCGAATGTTGAATACAACGTGAAATTCGAAACCCTGCCCGCAGGAAAATTCCGACATCGCGATCATCGGTTTGAATGGACGCGCGAGCAGTTTCAGACGTGGGCGAACGGTGTGGCGACGCGGTTCGGGTATGCTGTGAGTTTTGTGGGAATTGGTGCAGAGGATGCGTCGGTGGGGACGCCGACGCAGATGGGGGTATTCTTCAATAAAGGGGGCGTGGATGGAGCCGTATAAATTTGCAAGTTTCGATAAAAATGACTGGCACCCCTTCCAATATCCGAATCTATACTCAATCTATCAAACTACCGGAAGGGATCGGCTGGATATTGCTCCCCGCGAAGGACATATTGATCTGATGATTTCGCTTCTGGAATTCTTGCCGGAGCCCTTGTGTTTACTTTATGTATTGCTTGTTTCCCGGACCGGGGCGAAAGAGGGGCGCTACCAATCTCCCTTTCCGATAACTCGCGCGGAAGCAATTTCGTTTCTTTCCGAACATCGAGCCTTTTTCGAAAACGATGCTCGTCACAACATTTGGGTCCTGTCGAACGAACCATTTCAGAGTTTGATTTACGATCGTCACAATATTCTCTATTGTTATGGACCTATCGAAAAGTATTTAGCAACACTTCGGAAGCGAGGTTTCAAACAAGGAGACATTCGAATTCCTGTTCCTCATTCACACAGTTACAATCCTGAATTCGATATCGAAGAAGCAGCGGTAGTGAATCAATTCCAATGGAAACACTTTCCATTGCAACCGGAACACGATGTCTAAGAATATGAACCTCACCTTCCCCGAACTCTCCCTCGTCGTCCTGATCGGCCCGTCCGGCTCGGGCAAATCGAGCTTCGCGCGCAAGCATTTCAAGCCGACTGAAGTGCTGTCGTCGGACTATTGTCGCGGTCTTGTATCCGATGACGAGAACAGCCAGGCCGCGACGAACGATGCGTTCGAGGTATTGCACTTCATCGCGGCGAAGCGGCTGGCGGCCGGAAAGCTGACGGTGATCGATGCGACGAATGTTCAGCCGGAGGCACGCAAACCGCTGGTTGAATTGGCGCGGAAATTTCACGTGCTGCCGGTTGGTATCGTGTTCGATCTTCCCGAAAAGGTGTGCCACGACCGAAACAGCTCGCGGCCGGATCGCCAGTTCGGTTCGCATGTGGTTCGCCAGCAAAGCCAGCAGTTGCGGCGCTCGCAGCGCGGGCTTGAGCGCGAAGGTTTTCGCCACACGTTCACGCTCGATTCAGTTGAAAAAATCGATGCCGTCACGATCGAACGCCAGCCTTTGTGGAACAATCTCAAACACGAAACAGGACCGTTTGACATCATCGGCGACGTGCACGGATGTTGCGATGAACTTTTTTTATTGCTGAGCAAGCTCGGATATGAAGCCCAGCCCGATTTGAGTTATGCGCATCCGGCCGGGCGCAAACTTGTCTTCGTCGGCGACCTCGTCGATCGCGGACCGAAGATTCCGGAAGTGGTGCGGATGGTAATGGATTCGGTGAAGGGCGGTCATGCGTTCTGCGTTCCAGGCAATCACGACATCAAATTCATGCGCGCGATTTGGGGCAAAGACGTGCAGGTCAAACACGGCCTTGCCGAGTCGCTCAGCCAGTTCAAAGCGTACGAAGAATTTTATCGCGGCTTCAGTCGCATCGCCGCCGATTTCATCGACGATCTGGTCAGCCACTATGTTTTCGACGGCGGCAAACTGGTCGTCGCACACGCCGGGATGAAAGAAGAAATGCAGGGCCGCGGCTCGGGCAAAGTGCGCGAGTTTGCATTGTACGGCGAGACCACCGGTGAGACCGACGAGTTCGGCCTGCCCGTGCGCTACAACTGGGCATCGGAATATCACGGCCGCGCGACCGTCGTCTACGGCCACACTCCTGTGCCGGAACCGGAGTGGCTGAACCACACGATCAACATCGACACAGGCTGCGTCTTTGGTGGCAAGCTGACGGCGCTGCGTTATCCCGAACGCGAACTCGTTTCCGTTCCAGCCGCACAGACGTATTGCCAGCCCGCGAAACCGTTTTTGACCGAAACGAATTCTGCGCCCGCGCTGAGCGCTCAGCAGCAGCACGACGACGTTCTCGATATTGACGACGTGCGCGGCAAGCGCATCATCTCCACGCGCCTGCATCACAATGTCACGATCCGAGACGAGAACGGCATTGCGGCACTTGAAGTCATGAGTCGATTTGCAATCAATCCGAAGTGGCTGATTTATCTGCCGCCCACGATGTCGCCGTGCGGCACGAGCCAGGAGCCCGGCCTGCTCGAACACCCGGCGCAAGCGTTCGAGTATTATCGCAGCGAAGGTGTGCCGCAGGTCATCTGCGAAGAAAAGCACATGGGTTCTCGCGCGGTATTGATTGTCTGCCGCGATGAAGCCGCCGCCGAAACACGCTTCGGCGTCCGTAGTGAAGGCATCGGCGTGTGTTTCACTCGTACAGGCCGCCGTTTCTTTGACGAAGCGAAAATGGAAACGGCACTGCTCGAAATCGTTAGCGATGCGCTGACGGCGACGAATTTCTGGGACGAATTTAAGACAAACTGGGTCTGCCTCGATTGCGAATTGATGCCTTGGTCCGCGAAAGCCCAAGCGCTGCTCAAGAACCAATACGCAGCGGTCGGATCGGCGTCAACGGCTGCGCTGCCGGATGTCGTGCGCGCGCTGGAAACCGCGCAAACCAGCGGCGTGGAACTCAATGGTTTGTTCGAGAATTTTAAGAACCGAGAATCGATGACGACCGATTACGTCGCTGCATATCAACGTTACTGCTGGACGGTGAATTCGATTGCGGACATCAAGCTTGCTCCGTTCCATATTCTCGCGACCGAAAAAGCAACGCATACGGATAAGGATCACGTCTGGCACATGCAGACACTGAAAAAAATCTGCGATGTATCGTCTGGTGTTTTGTTGGCGACTCCGTTTAAGCAAATCGATTTACTCGATCCCGAAAGCCAGAACAGCGGCGTTCAATGGTGGCTGGAATTGACCGGTCGAGGCGGCGAAGGCATGGTTGTGAAGCCGCTGAATTTCATCGACAAAGGTCGACGCGGCATAGTTCAACCCGCGGTCAAATGCCGCGGGCGCGAGTACCTGCGAATCATCTACGGCCCGGAATACACCGCGCCGGAAAACCTTGATCGTCTGCGTTCTCGAGGCCTGGCCGCCAAGCGCTCGCTGGCGTTGCGAGAATTCGCACTTGGCATCGAAGCCCTTGAACGCTTCGCCCGAAACGAACCGTTGCGCCGCGTTCACGAATGCGTCTTTGGCGTGCTCGCACTCGAAAGTGAGCCAATCGATCCTCGGCTGTGAAGTGTAGGCTCACATTATTCCTCGACGGTAGTCACCAGTCGGTTGGTCTCACGCGTTTTCGATTTGGTGAATCATGTAAGAAATCGGAACGTCGACACCAAATACGCCCGCTGCCTCTATCTTTTGACCGCGCGTAGCCGGAATGCTATGGAACGCCCAGGAACACATTTCTTGGTCTCCTACAATTTCCTGACCTCGCCAAAATCACGACGTGAACATGACGATTGATCTCGGGAGAATTCTCCCCCAGGTTCGTTCAACGGATTCTCCGAGTCATCGAGTAAAGAAATTTCCCAACAAATTCAGCGCGGCGGGTAAAATCAGCGGCTGGTTGGTGCTTTTGGGAGCATGATTGGGAGCATGGCCCGTTCACGATATTTGAGTTTGCCGTCGACGAGCGCACCCGGCGTGTGTTGGAACTGGTTTTATTCCTTGACGAAGAATACTGCGAAGGGGAACGCGTTGGAACGTTGCGCTGGCGCGCGGACCCACATGCCAAAGAGCGTTGGCCGGCGTGGACAGGGCGAGAATCCGCCGGGCATGCCTTCAATGACGGATTCGTGTGTTGCTATGAATGCCCGAGCGGGCGCGCCATGTTGAGCTTGCTTCGATTGACTTTGAAGGGCAGGACCCCACGAATTCCGCGCTGCGCCGTTCGATATGTGCCGCCGGATATGACCGCCTGCTAGGGTTCACTCCGCGCGGATGCAGGGCCGCCAAGGGGATCAATGATATTGATACCCTGTAAAGTAATGGTCAAGTTGAGCTGTACAGCTGGCGGACGCCCGCGGGTTCCATCGCACTTTGACTACCTAAATCGTTTGATGCAAAGGCGTCGTCGACAGGGGGCGGCGCTTGCGGTATAGTCGTGCCACGACATTATTAAGATTCCAAATTTGAATTATTATTAGCAATCTGGATTGATAGAAACAATCATCTAAATTTCAACTTATTGACTACAGCATAGTCAAAGTAGACGCTCATTCCAAGAGCGGACTGGAATGCTGGACGAATGACGCAAGCAGGTCTTTCCGATTGCGCAGATGGGTCAGTTCGCCATGCAGGCGTGTGCGCAAATCGTTCGTGTT
>JBBRQD010000187.1:0-7803 GCA_038227045.1 Planctomycetota bacterium | reverse complement strand
TCTTAATCCACATCGCCCATGCCGGGTCGAACCGCGGGCCGTCAAGCGGCGTCCCAAACAATACGATTTACTCAACCAACCCCGCGCAGTCCTGAGGGCAAAACTCTTGAAAACGGCTTAACTATGTGCCATTCGGGACAGACACGAATGGCGCATAGTTAAGCCGCTTTTGGCGACTCCGCTCCCACGCATTGCACGTGTGCATCGTCCTTAACTATGTGCCATTCGTGTCTGTCCCCGAGACCTAGCGCTGAAAAACGCTGGTGGATTGCCTGGTGCACAACTCAAAACTTTCTGCGCGCCGCGTGAATTTTTGTACGATTTACAGGAAAAGGCGGTCAGACAACGTTTAGGAAAATTGTTTCCAAGCGCACCTCAAATCGATGATCCAAGCCTGGCGCCAAATTTATTCGGTCTTAAAGCGCAGCAAATTCAAACATTGATAAATCAAATCATTCAAGGTAGCGGGAGTATAATTAAGTGATAACAGATGAACTTCGAAGGTTGCAAATGGGTCCTTCTATAGAGATGCAGCGGAACAAATTAGGTCTGGCGTGTTATATTGCGTCTTGCGACGAGAAAAGCACTGAGGTTCTTAAACGTGTTCGAGATGCGCTCAATATTGTTTTGAGCCAGGATGTTCGGCATTGGCCCGAATACGAAGAGTGGCGACAAATGCTTCCGGACTGGTTGGTTCGCCGTTTTACTGCGCAACTTACGATGGAAGAAGCTTTGAATCGCCGCGAACTTCCATTTGAAGTTCAGCAAACTTTTGATTGGTCTCTAGAAAATTGGATCTATTGGTTTGAACCTGAAAACCGCCAATGGCATTGGTGGGATGCACGCGTCGTTGATCAGAACACCATTAACGTTTATCTTGAAGCTTCGGATTTTCCGTTTGCTTCAGATGCGCTTCGATGGTTGTTTTTAGTTGCCGGAGCTTTGGAGTTTCAGGAAGAGGAACTTGAAGGGGATAATGATCAAAAATGTCTGCCTACTTATCCTGTTTGAAAACGGTCCTGTTCAATTATGAAATTTAGGTGACAGGCCACTCGACATTTTATCATGGTCTCCGTTCGTCCTCCGGACGGCCAGTTCGCCTGCTGTCGGGGATGGCGAGACGGCGATTGGCGGAATGATCTCAGGAGCCTCATTGAATTTCGTGACGGAGCACTACCTTTTGGATCTAAAAGGTAGTGCTCTGTCACGGTATTTCAAGGTATCAAGTGCAGACGGCAAAGGGAGAGGTACATGTCCCGGTTTTTCAAGATGTTTGGAAGTGGAACCGTATTCGCTTTTGTGATGCGATTCTTTACGCGAAAGTCATCACTTGAAGGGGCACTTTTTCCTCCGCTGAAACTTCCAGTGACCTTTCGTCCTTACCATAAATCGGATTTTAACGCGTGCGTTGCAATCTATCGAGAGGTTGAACTGGGTCGGTTCCCTCTGGATGGATTAGGGCAGTTTGCGAATTATTTGGCGAATGAAAACAAAGCGTTTATCGTTGTGGAATTTAATTCTGAAATCATTGGATTTGGCGGAATCGAACTCGCCGGCAATAATTCATCTACACTTGTCTATGGAATGGTAGTCCCCAAATTTCAACGACAGCGAATTGGATCCACACTCGTTCTGTTGCGCATAGCTCAATTGGAACCCCATCGACTTGGAAATTTCGTAGGGATATTCGCGGTGAAAGACTCGTTGTCGGTATATCGACGATTCGGATTTCGGTTTCTGGCATATTGGAAATATAAAGATGGAACGTTACATCCGGCAGCGTATATTTGTGTTGATAATTCAACCTTGGAAAGAATTAAATCCGCGTTGAAAAAACGCGCGATAGGAATTCAGGGCGAATTAAAATTAAATGCCCCCGTGAGTGGCCCAGCTAAAATACCACAGGAATAAAAAGCTTCACCTTGGCGTCACGATCTAATCCTTATTAATCTTCTCAATCACCTTCGACGTGCTCCGCCCCTCAACCAGCGGAATCAGCGCCACGCGGCCGCCGTTTGCTTCGACAATATCCCAGCCTACCACGTCCTCTTTGCTTTTGTAATCCGCGCCTTTGCACAGCACGTGCGGCTTGATTGCTTTGATGATTTCGTACGGCGTGTCTTCGTTGAACATCACCACCGCATCGACGCATGCCATGCTTGAAATGAGGCCTGAGCGGTCTCCTTCGGGATTGACTGGGCGGTTGGGGCCTTTGTTTAGCCGCCGCACTGAGTCGTCCGTGTTGACCGCCACGATCAACGCGTCGCCCAGTTGGCGCGCGCTTTCGAGGTAGGTCATGTGGCCGAGATGCAGGATGTCGAAGCAGCCGTTGGTGAAGACGACTTTCTTGTTTTCCTTGCGCAACGCCGCGGCGAATTCCGCCGCTTGCGCGGCTGTCATCAATTTCTTGCGCGAGCTGGGGTAACTGGCGCCGAGCGCTTCGAGCAGTTCGAAATCGGTGACCGCGTGCGTGGCGAATTTCGATGCCATCACCGCGCCCGCCAGATTTCCCAGCCAGACGCTCTCGGCAATCGGCGCGCCCGCCGCCAGAGCCAGACACGTCGCCGCCGCGACCGCGTCGCCCGCGCCCGCTTCGTCTTTCGCGGGTAGATGCCGCCCGGCGAAGGAGCAGTTGCTTCCGTCTGCCTGGGCCAGCGAGATGCCATACTGTCCCCGCGTCACGACCACGTTGGCGACATGCAGGCCCGCGCGCAATTGCGCCGCCATGCGCTCGCAATCACCGTCATCCGCGCCGGAATTGACCGTTAGAATCGCCGAATCGTGTGCCGCGAGGAACGATTTCGCTTCGCCAAAATTGGGTTTGACCAAGGTGGCCCCGGCGTATTTCCGCCAGTCCTTGCCTTTCGGATCGACCAGCACCGGCCTGCCCGCCGCGCCGCGAATTGCCGCCGCGCAGGTCTTCTCGGTCAAGACGCCTTTGGCGTAGTCGCTCAACAAAACCGCGTCCACTTTCGCGGCGGCAGCCTCCGCCATTTCGGCCAGCGTGTCGATCGTCTTTTGCGAATAGGCGCAGCGCGGATCGCGGTCCACGCGCACCACATGCTGGCGTCCCGAAACGATGCGCAGTTTCAGCGTCGTTCGCACGGCCGGATCATGCACGACGGCGCTGGTGTCGATGTTCAAGCCCGCCGCGTCGTCGAGAAACTGCCGCGCCTCGAGATCGGTGCCGATGACGCAACATATCGACACTTTCGCCCCGAGCGCGACCAGCAGTTTGGCGACGTTCGCCGCGCCGCCGAGCAGGTACTCTTCTCGGTCGATATCCACAACCTGCACCGGCGCTTCAGGCGAGAGCCGCGACGAATGGCCGTAGATATAGCCGTCCAACATGCCGTCGCCGAGCACCAGGACACGCCGGCCCGTCATCGAATGCAGCAATGTTCGGATGGTGTCTTGATCGGGTTCTTGAAAAGGGGGCATTTATTAATCCTTGAAATTGGACGGGCTGGCAGCCCGTCCTACTCGTTGCTCACTATTTTGACGTAGTCGCTCACGCCATCTTCGAGCAAGTGAAAGGGCTGGGTCCATCCCGACGCGCGGAGCTTCTCCATTTTCGCTTCGGTAAAATATTGATACTTGCCTTTCAAATCGTCCGGCATCGGAATGTATTGAATGTTCGGTTCGCGATTCAGTGCCCGAAATACAGCTTTCGCGAGGTCCGCGAAGGATCGCGCTTTTCCGGTGCCGGCGTTGAACAGAGCGCCAATCTTTTCGCGCGGAACGCGCGCGCAATGCAGCACGGCTGAAACGACATCCTTGACGTAGATGAAATCGCGCATCTGGCCGCCGTCGGGAATTCCGGGGCGGTCGGACGCGAACAGTTTCACACTGCCGGTTTCAGCGATTTGTTTGAACGCATGCAACGCGACCGACGCCATGCGGCCTTTGTGCGCTTCGCGCGGTCCGTACACATTGAAGAATTTCAAACCGGCCCAGCCGTCGGGCGTCTGCTTCTGTTCGAGCGCCCAGAGGTCGAAGCGCTGCTTGGATTCGCCATAGAGATTCAACGGTTTCAGACGCGACGGATCGGCGCGGTCGTCGTAACCCATCGAACCGTCGCCATAAGTCGCGGCGCTCGACGCGTAGACAAACCGCACGCCATGAGCCGCGCAGAAATTCCAGAGCGAACGCGTGTAGTCGAAATTATTGCGCATCATAAAATCGTGGTCTGAATTCGTCGTGTCGCTGCACGCGCCCATGTGAATAATCGTGCGCACCGCCGGGGCATTGCGTTCAAGCCAGGAGCCGAGCGCATCGCGTTCGACAAATTCACGAATACGCAACGCATTCAGATACGGCGTGGCGCTTCGCGACACGTCGACGGCGACAATGTCCGCTTCGCCTTGCGCATTCAATGCGCTGACAATGTTCGCGCCAATGAAGCCGGCAGCGCCAGTCACTACGATCATGCACATCTCCTCAAAATAGCATCGGCGGCAGTTTACTGAAAATTGCCGTATAAACCACCTACGTTTGGAGCGCGAATCGAGCTTTAATATGGAGCCTACCCGCCAACCGGTGTACTCAAAGGGATTGGAATTGAACCTTTTACTTGGAGAGATGTAAGCCATCATGTTGAAATATTTTCGTTTGCAGGCCGCGTTTTGCATTTTAGTTGCGTTGAGTTCCCTCTCAGCCTTCTCCTCCGAATGGACGGTCAAAGACGACGTCAACACCAAGGAAGACGCACGAATCGATCCGCCTGGCCGCAAGGTCGATGTGCTGCTCGACGGCAAGCTCGTTGCGCGCTTCATTTACGGCGAAGGACAGATCAATCCGTATTTACACGTCTACAGCGAGGAAGGGGATTGTTTGACTCAATGGGATCCGAAGCAGGATTTGCCGCACCACCGCGGTATCTATATCGGCTGGAATAAAATCAGTTCGGATCTCGGCGGTCCCGTAAAAGCGGCCAAAGGCGAAGCCAAACCAGCGGAAGGCGCCATCGATCCCAAAGGCAGTTTTGATCTCTGGCATTTCAACAACGGCGGCAAGATGGACGTCTCGAAAATTGAAAAAGCCGAAGGCGGCGCGGACAGCGGAACGATTGTCGCGACGATCGCCTGGCACGCGGGCAACAAAGACGCATCCGGCAGCGACCTGCTGCTGACCGAAACGCGCACGATGAAGATCTCGCGCCCGGAGGGGAAAAAGACGCAGGTTGACCTGAAATTCGAATTGAAAGCCGCGCGCGATCTCACGCTGGGCGGCGACTTGCAGCACGCTGGCGTGCATTTCCGCGGCTCATCCGAGATTCTCAAGACCAAGATTCAGAACGACAAAGCCAAGAACGCCATCGGTGCGGATTACACCACCGCGTACGTCTTTGAACCCGAAGTTCCGGAGACAAAGGGAGCTTGGAAAAGCAAGGAATTCAAGTTTGCCCGTCTGATCTTCCCTGTCGGCGAACACTGGTATTCCGCAACGCATATAAACGCGCCCAATAGCCCGGTTGAAGAATTATCGATGCGCGGGTATGGCCGCTTCGGATACTTTTTTTCAACGAGTCTGAAGAAGGATGACGTGCTGCCGTTGACGTTCCGCATCGTGACCGAGTCGGAGAAGAATTTAAAAGCGATTCCGACCGCCGATGAAAAAGCCGCGCAGAAAAAAGACGCTCAAGCGTTGTACGATGATTTCGTCAAGACGTTCGCGAAATAGCGCGAATTGAACGCAACGGGACGCGTATCAACGAACAATGTCCCAAAGCACGCCGACCGTGGCCAGGCAAAAGGCGACGAATGCGAACCAGAGTTTTGCCGCGATGCCGCAGGCTCGGCCGAGCACAGCGCCCGTGGCCACGCGCAAGGCGGGCTTCAGTGTCTTTGTTTTCGCAGTGGATTGAAGTTTTGCCGCCAGCCGCTTCTGATGCCAAACCTCGCCCAGAATGGCACCCACGAATGTTCCGACGAACGACATGACGAGCGAACCGATCAGCGACCCGAGCACCGGAATCGGAATGGGAACGAGCATCCCCAGGAACCCAAAAAAAAAGCCGCCGGCCAGCGAAAGCCAGGCTGCCAATCCCGATCCTTTCGTGCTCTCAAATCCAAGGTTGGCGATGACAAAATCCACAATCTCGGCCACGATGGCGATCGAGAGCACCGCAGCCGTCCATATCCAGCCCAAATGCGGCGACCCCAGCCATGCGGTGCCGACGGTCACCGCCAAAACCGCCAGGAATTGAAGCCATAAGCCCGGCAGTCCAAGCGGAATCATGAACACGCCAGCCAGATTGGCGCTCAGGAAAAATGGCACCCAGGCGTGTTCTCGAATGAATATCCAGACTTTTAGCATGACCGCTTCCCTGGTGAGCAGATCGCAAATTCGATCATTTCTTGCCGATGCAGAACAGAAACTTCGCGCCCTTTAAGACGATCATTCCATCCGACACGGCGGCGGATGCGGAACTCGGATCTCCCAGGTCGCACTTTCCGAGCAGTTCGAACTTCGGGCCTGTTTTCACGATCCACGTCGTGCCGCTGCTCGCGTAATAGATCCGTCCGTCGGGCGTGAGGAAGGGGCTTGCATGCGGCGGCTTTTCGCCGAGTTTTTCGGAGTACACCAGTTCGCCGGTGCTCAGATCGAAGCATTTGAGCTGATTGAACAAGCGGTAAAGCCGCCCGTCCGCAATGATCGGCGAATTGAAGCCGTCAACCAGCGTCTTGGACGACCACTTGATGAGTGTCGCCGTCACGTCACCGCTGCCCGTCGCGTCGACGCACACACCCGGGCCGCCGCGCGCGTCGTCGATGTAGGCCAGATTGTTTGCAAAGACAGGCGTGGCGATATCGCCTTTGGCCTTCGCCCACCAGAGCACCTTTCCAGTCTCGGGGTCCGCGCCTTGCAGCGCATTGGATGCACCGATCAACAACTGCGGCTTTCCGTTCACGGTGGCAAGCAGCGGCGTGCTGTGATTGAAATTGACGCTCGGGCGCTTCTCCGTCCATTTGACCTCGCCCGTCTTGAGATCATAAGCGGCGATAAAGGAGGTTCCCTTTTGATCGCACAATAGAATGAGCGTGCTCTTGTACAGAATCGGGCTGGCGGAAATCGCCACGTCGAAATTGCGCGGCTCGATGCTTTTTTGCCAGACGATTTTTCCGTCGAAATCGAGCGCCGCGAGCGTGGACGAGCCGAACAGCGCGAAGACGCGTTCGCCATCGGTGCAGGGCGTCGAACAGGAATATCCGCCGCGCAGATCGGTCATGATCCACGGGCCTTCCGGCACAACCGTGCTCCAGAGCTGCGCGCCGTCGCTTTTCTTGAAACACGTGACGCGCTGTTCGAGCGGTTTGTTGATCGATGTCGTGATGAAAATCTTGTCCTTCCAGACGATGGGCGACGATTGGGATTGATCGGTCTTCGGGATGGGAACTTTCCACACGACATTTTCGTTGTCTTTCCCGCCCCAGGAGAGCGGCAGGCCGCTGTCTTCGCAGATGCCCATGCCGGTAGGGCCGCGCCACTGCGGCCAATCGCTTGCTTGCGTCATTGAAAATAAAGAGACGAAACAGAACGTAGCGGAAAACGAACGAGATGAAATTGATGGGATCATGATTTTAATCTCGAGAGGTTGAGATCGAAAAACTATGGTGAATTACACCAGCAAGAGTGTGAATCACCGGAGTTGCGCTTGTTTTCCCCTCTCCCCCCGGGAGAGTTACCATGTAATGGAATAGAAAGAGCCATAGCCTCGAGATAAAAAGTCAATGAAGTCTCTCACAACCCATTGACCCAATAATCAGGAGGCCAGGCCCAGATGAAAAACGTTATCATGGT
>JBBRQD010000186.1:0-7834 GCA_038227045.1 Planctomycetota bacterium | reverse complement strand
TCTAAAGCGTCATTATCGCGCCGCGCCGGGCAAGTTGAACGAGGCGGTCGAGCAAAGGCGTATTGGGAAGATACGCCGTGCGAGACCAACGAAGTTCAACGCCGCCCGCCGCAAGCGAGAATGATGCTTTAGAAATGCGCGAGTCAATAAAGCAGAAACCCCGCCAGCGATGGCGGGGCTTCCGTAGGCAAGTCATTTTTTCACGACACTGGCTTAGAGAACCTTCTCGCGCAACAATTCCTTGGCCTGCTCGAGGACGTGCGCCGTGCTGAAGCCGAACTTCTTCGCCAGCTCCTTGAGCGGTGCCGACGCGCCGAACGTCTTCATGCCGATGATGATGCCATCCGAGCCCACATAGCGGTGCCAGCCCATCGTCGATCCCATTTCAATCGAGATGCGCGCTTTGACATCGAAGGGCAGAACCGAATTGCGGTAGGCTTCGTCCTGGTGGTCGAACAATTCCCAGGATGGCATGCTGACCACGCGGGCCTTGATGCCGTCGGCGGTGAGCTTCTCGTATGCTTCAACGGCCAGGCCGACTTCCGTTCCCGTCGCCATCAGGATCAAGTCGGGGCGCGCGCCTTTCGGCGGATCGATCAGGACATACGCGCCGCGTTTGAGGCCTTCCGCGGGCGCAAACCGGGTGCGGTCCAGCGTCGGCATATTCTGGCGACTCAACACGAGCACGACCGGTTCGTGTTTGATATTCATGATCACTTTCCACGCTTCGGCGACTTCATTCGCGTCGCCCGGGCGCATCACGATCAAGCCCGGAATCGCGCGCATTGAAATCAAGTGCTCAATTGGCTGATGCGTCGGGCCGTCTTCGCCGACCCCGATCGAATCGTGCGTGAAGATGTACAATGCCGGGATTTCCATGATCGCGCTGAGGCGAATCGTCGGCTTGCAGAAATCGCTGAAGACCATGAAGCCCGAGCCGTACGGCCGCAGTTTGCTGACCGCCATGCCGTTCAAGCACGCGCCCATGCCCAGTTCGCGCACGCCGAAATGGAAATTGCGGCCACCCGGAGTCGTCGCGGTGAAGTCGCCCGCGCCTTCGAATGTCAATCGCGTCTTCGTCGACGGCGCCAAATCGGCGGAACCGCCAATCAGCCACGGCACATTCTTCGCGACCGCGTTCAACACCTTGGCCGACGCGTCGCGTCCGGCCACGCCCTTCGGATCGGCTGGGAACACCGGAATGTCCTTCGCCCAATTCTTCGGAAGTTCGCGGACTTGCATCAAATGCAGGTTCTCCGCCAATTCAGGGAACGCTTTTTTGTACTCGCTAAAGAGCGTATTCCAGGCGGCCTGCGCCGCCGCACCGCGCTTGCCCATGTTGGCTTTGAAATGGTCGTACACGCCGTCCGGAACGAGGAATTTCGCGTCTTCCGGCCAGCCGTAATTGCGCTTCGTGCCTTTGATTTCTTCTTCGCCCAGCGGTTCGCCGTGCGCCGCGTGCGTGTCCTGCTTGCTCGGCGCGCCCCAGGCGATGTGACTGTCGACGATGATCAGAGTCGGGCGATCGTGCGTGTTTTCGGCGACGTTCAACGCGCCCGTCAGGCGCTCCAGATCGTTCGCATCGCCAACACGGACGACGTTCCAGCCATACGCAATGAAGCGCGTCGCGACATCTTCGCTGAACGCCCACGACGTGTTGCCTTCGATGGTGATGTGATTGTTGTCGTAAATCCAGCAGAGGTTGCCGAGCTTGAGATGGCCGGCCAGCGACGCCGCTTCGCTCGCGCCGCCTTCCATCATGCAGCCGTCGCCGCCCAGCGCGAAGATGCGGTAATTGATCAATTCGAAACCGGGCTTGTTGAAGTACGACGCCATCCACTTCTGAGCCATCGCCATGCCGACGCTGGTCGCAAAACCCTGGCCGAGCGGGCCGGTGGTGGTTTCGACGCCCGACGTCCAATGGTATTCCGGATGGCCGGGACATTTGCTGTCGAGCTGCCGGAAGCGCTTGATATCCTCGAGCGCAACGGTCGGCGTGCCGCCGCTTTCGTAGGCTGAATTGACGGATTTGACTCCCGTCAAATGCAGCATCGAATACAGCAGCATCGATGCGTGGCCCATCGACAGCACGAAGCGGTCGCGGTTGAACCACACCGGGTCTTCGGGATTGAAGCGCAGCTTGCGCTGCCACACCGTGTAAGCGACCGGCGCCATTGCCATCGGCGTACCCGGATGCCCGGAATTAGCGGCTTGCACCGCGTCCATGGAAAGTGTGCGGATCGTGTTCACGCACAGGTTATCGATATCGACAGTCTTTGCTGGGGCGGCCATGACAAATTCCCTCAAGGTAGGTTTTGGGGACTGTAAACGAAAAGATGGGCGAAAGTGTATCGGCGAAGATTTCAGAATGCAAGAGCGCTAAAGAAAACTTTATAAAATTTGGAGATTCATGCGCCAATTTGATCCCCTCTTACCTCAAAATAGGGAAGGGAAGAGGTGAAAATGCAACTGCAACTCCGTGACGCAACCGCTGTAAAGATTCCGATGTACCGGCACTTGATTCCCTTCCGCGCTACAATTACAAATTCGAAAGCTTTCGTGATTAAGGGAGCCTTATCCATGATTTTAAGAACGACGCGCCCAGCGTTCTCCATCGGCAAAAACGTCCTTTTTGCGTTCGCGCTGCTTCTTGCGCGCTGCACATCCATTGCCGCCGCCGAAGACGCCACCGACTTGCTGGCCGACGCCAAAGCCACGCTGAGCGCGCATCGGGAACACGCCGCCGTTCCGAAAGATTATGCGCAGTGCATTTACAACCTGGAAAAAGCGCAAGTCCTTTTGGAGAACAAGGGCGATTCCTCGTCGAGCCTTGCGCAGGAAGTCAACTCGACGCTGTTCTGGGCGAAACGCTTTTCCAATATCGAAGTCTCAAACGAATTGACCAAGCTGCGCTCCGTGGGCGGTGCGCCCAAGACCGCGCCTAAGACGGTTGCCGTCGCCAAGCCTGCCGCTCAGGGTACGATTCCCGAAGCAGAGAATCTCGCCAAAGCCAAAGCGGCCTACGACGACGCCGAACGCTTCGCGCAATCCAATGCCGCGGATCCCTTCGCCACCTCGTTGCGCTGGTTCCAGGTGTCAAGCCAGTACGCGGGGACGGAATACGCCTTGAATGCGCTCGAAAAAGCGCGCGAGGCGCAAGGCCGTCTCAGCGAGAGCGTCAGCGCCGACGCCAAACCCAGCCGCCAGGGCTTGGAGAGATTGGAAACCAAAGCAGCGACGCCCGAATTCGATCTGTTGCGCGATGGCGAGAAATTGGAAGCCGCCGGGAAATTCGAAGAGGCGCTGGCCAAATACAAGGAATCCGTCGCCCTCAAGGACACCATTCCCGCCGAGCGCCGCATGGGACACGTCCATTTCAAGATCGCGCAAAAAGTGGAAGAAAAACTGATTCCGCAGTACCAGGCCATGGACAAGGAATATTCCGAAGCCTATCAAAAAGCCTACCAGGTGATGGGCGGCAATCGCTTCTTCAACGACCGCCATCCCGCGTGGGTGGCCGCGAAAAAGAAGCTGGAAAATCTGCGCAAGGAAGCCGATGGCATCGCCAACGAGGCCGCTGCCGCGCAAGCCTGTTTCGACAAGATCCTCAAACTCGCGCCCGACAACAAAGACTTTGACGCCGCCGCCTATTCCGCAGTCAGCATGTCGCGCCGCCCGACCGTAAGACTGACCGCGCGCAGCTACATCAAGGAATTCCTGAAGAACTACGCCCCCACCGATGGAACCGAGCAAGTTACCTACGAATACTGCAAGTCGGAATTCGAGCGGCTGGGTAAATGAATTTTCGGCCGCCCATGCCTAATGCGAAAACCCTTTCTCTTCTTCCGGCAAAGGCTGATCCACCGTCTCCGGCGCCCAGATCAGCGCGACGATGCCGATCAGGTAACAACTTGACACGATCAGTGCCGAAACACGGAAAGGGTGCATGGACGTTTTTCCGACAAAGAATTTAGCTAAATATCCCAACAATACGGGACCGGTTGCAGCCACGTACCTTCCTACATTGTAGCACAATCCGGTTCCAGTCGTCCGCAGCCGCGTTGGAAAAAGCTCGGGAAAGTAAATCGCGTATCCTCCAAACGGCAGCAACATGCAGAAGCCCATGATCGGCCACATGTAGTATATATCCGTCGGGCGTTTAAATTGCGTCATGATGTAAATCACGCTGGCCCACGCCAGTAGAAACGCGATCAGAAACGAGAGACGCCGTCCGAATCGCGCCGCGAAATAAGAAAAGCACAACATTCCAAAGAACGCGCCCACCTGCTGTAAATTCTCGCCGTTCTTAATCAAATTTGAACGGTAAAGCACCATGTTGAGATCGCGCAACGAATTCTCCGAGAGTTTGGCGTCAAGCGAGCCGTCCGGCTTGACTTCGTGCGCATCGACCGACTTCGCCAGAGCGACCCATTCTGCACGCTGCCCCGCTGTTAGCGCACCGGCGGCGGCGCTTTGAGCGGAGAGATCCGTTCCATCGAGAATCGCTTGAATAAGCGGGCGAGTATCCTTCGCGACATCGGGAACAACCGTTCGAATCAGTTCCGGCAGGTAGAACCCGATCGACCATAGCGCAATGACTCCCGCAATCGCCAGCGCCATCCCTGACAACGCATGGCGGCGCCATTTGGGATGCGAAAACACCGCGCCCAATCCGCCCATTTGAACGTCTTCGCCCCGGGCGCGCGCTTCGACGTTCTCCGCTTTCGCCTGCACCCATTTGTCGGGTTCTTTCATGCCGACGCGAACGAAAACCGCCAACAGTGCCGGTGCCGCGCCCACGAAGTACAATTGCTTCCAGCCGAAATGCGGTTCTATGTATCCAAACAAAACTGCGCCCAACACATTGCCCACCGCGGAGAGCGCTTGCAGCATCCCCAGCGCCTTCGCCCGCGCTCCGGAGGGAATCACTTCCGCCAGCAATGAAACGCCCGCCGCGAATTCGCCGCCGACGCCCAAACCGGTCAGAAAGCGGCAGATTCCGAACTGCCACCAATTCTGCGCCAGCGCGCTGAAACCGGTGAAGAACGCATAGACCAGAATTGTCAGCGCCATGGTCTTCGCGCGTCCCCATTTGTCGCCGAGAATGCCGAAGATTAATCCGCCGGTGGCCCAGCCCAGAATAAACAGCGAGGTGACCACGCCACCATAAAAAGTGATATCCGATTTTTCCAAGTCCGTCACATGCGGCAAAAACGACTCCAACGCGGGCTGCCGGGACGTCGTAAATATCTTCTGATCCATCGTGTCAAACAGCCACCCCAGCGAACACAGCGCGAACACATACCAGTGATAGCGGTTCAATTGCATCCACCACACGCGGCGGTCCGCCGGTGGCGTGTCCTGAACGGTGTTGCTCATGCGATTCCTTTGTTCGTTGGATTTGAAAAAGTCATTATGGTCGCGCTTTAGTTTCCGCCAATGGAAAAATGAAGTTATTTGCCGTAGAAAGTGGAAGCGGCGTCTCGCCCCTTCATTTATAGTTCGTTCAACCACTTTCTCACAACCAATACCGAAACTGATAACAAACCGATTCCGTCAGCGCGATATTCCACGAGCGCGAGCGATGCAATTCTTTCGTCAATTCGTCGCATTTGCCGATGTCGGTGAGAATCTGGTCGCGCAGCGCCACGGTGAAGCGCGTGTCGCAAAACAGCACGCCGACCTCCAGATCGTGAATCAGGCTGCGGTGGTTGAGATTGTACGAACTCACGATCGACCAGCGGTCGTCGATCGCCGCGACTTTGGAATGGATCATCGAAATCGGATACTCGAACAGCCGCACGCCATGCGACAGCAGTTCATCGTAAAGCGCGCGCGAGGCCATTGCCGCCACACGGATGTCGTGCTTCATCGCCACCACCACGCCGACCTTTACGCCCCGCCGCACGGCCTTGTAAAGCGCGCGCAACACATCGCGGTCGGGAATGAAAAATGCGTTCTCGATTAGAATATAGCGCCGCGCCGCGCGGAACGCGCACAGATAGGCTCTCTTGATCCGCATGCGCATCAGAAGTTCGTGGTTGCTCAGAATTTGCATCGGCAAATTTTCGCTGGTGTTGCGCGCGCGCCGCCCGGGAGACTGCCCTTGAGTCCAGTCCTCGCCGGAAAGAGGCGGCAACTTATAGGGATCCACGGGCGGCTCAGTCCTGTGCTTTTTGTGACCCGGCACGGGTTCAGCCTTGCGCCAGGTTTCTTCGAAAATTTTCGTCAGCACGCGCGCAGCTTCGGCGCCGTCGATCCGCACATGCGTGTCGCGCCACCCGCCGCCGCCGTCGGCGACCGCTGCGTATTCGTCGGCAATGTTCAAACCGCCGAGCAGCGATACATGCGCATCCGCGACGATGATCTTGCGGTGATCGCGACGCTGCAAAAATCCGTACCCCCCGCGCCAGAAGGCCGAAATCGGATGAAAGATGCGCACCTCGACACCGTCGCCGGAAAGTTCGCCGAGGAATTCGGGAGGCAACCCAATCGATCCCACACCGTCGCAAATCACGCGCGTCTTGACGCCGCGCCGCGCCGCCGCTCGGAGCGCCGCCGCGAAGAGATTGCCGAATTTGTCGTCGCGAAGAATGTACGTTTCCAGCACCAGAGTCGAGCGGGCCGACGCAATCGCCGCCAGCATTTCGGGATAAGCTTCCCCGCCGTCGATCAGCAGCCGTACCGCTTCGCCGTTCATAATGCGGTGCTTCGTGTCGCAATAATGCGCCTGCAAATCCGCGTAATCGACGGGCACGTCATTCGGGGGCGGGGGAGGAATAACGAACGGCTGCGACCGCGGGCGATCGGCCAATTCGAGATATTGCTGGGTGCGGAATTTCGCGTCGTAGAAGAACGACAGAGCGATCAACGAAACAGGATAAATCGAGACGCCGGCGCATCCCCCTACTAAGAGCGCCGCGCCGCCCAGCGCAAAGCCCGTCCCCGTGTTCAGGGAAAACAGCGCCGCGAATTGCGCGAAAAGAGAATCGAGCGGATTCTGCCAGGCCCAGGACAGATTCGCCGCGTTCATCGACGCGGCCACACCAGCCAATTGATTTTGGCCGGAAGGCCAAACCCAAACGGCCAACGAGCGTTCAACCCGCAGAATCCATTGAAATTCAAAGACGCCGGCGAGGGCGGGAACGAGCAGCGCGGCGGCCTTGTTTCCGCGAAAAAAAAGCGCCGCCAGCAACGCGGCGGCAAAGCGGAAAATCGCGGACGGAAAAAAGGCTCCAAGCACCCCGGCCGCAACCCCGCGAGACAGTTTTTCAGGCGATCCGCCGCGTTCAAAAAGCCCGCGCAAATAGCCCAGCAGCTTCAAATCCACCGCATCGAGAAATACGCGAGCCAACGCGCCGCCCCTCTGGAAAACCGCCGCAACACAAAGCCGCCCCACACTATTCGAGAATCCCATTTTCGCGCGGCGACGTTTCGAATATGCAGTAGAAAAGCCGCATAACTCTAACGAAAAAACACGCAAAAGCAACATGAGCGTTGGCAGAATGGTCGATCGCGATGGTATTGAAAACCAATTTTTATGCCCGCATCATAGGTAAAACAGTCGAGATTCTTGTAGACGATCTTCCGCGGCATCGGGCAGGGTAAATGACGCCGCAAAAAAATGTGGGAAGTATCTGCAAATGAATCAACCCGGCCCGCTGTTTCCACGCGGTGAAGGCCGGCGGCGAGAGCCGCCATCCATCGAACGGCTGACCATGGACGGCACTGCGTACAGGCCGGTGAAGCCCGCGACGTTGGACGCGATCGAGGCCGGTTGCATTTCGCTTTTCAGCAGTCCGGCTTGTTCCAGAGTCCTGCAGAATGCCAGCAG
>JBBRQD010000185.1:0-7887 GCA_038227045.1 Planctomycetota bacterium | reverse complement strand
GCTCCTCAGCAGAGCTCGCTTCCGTTTCGCTGGTCAAGTTGGATCGTAAAGAAAGCCTGCTTCAGCGCAACGATCGTTGCCCAGGCGAACCGGGAAATCTAATTGTCGTCGGCCGGAGGAATGATTGTCGCTGGACACGCATCTGCGCGCAGGCACTGTGTGAAGCCATTTGCTGCACGCGCCCGGGTGTTTACGAGTATCAACTTGGTGCAGCGGCCAAATACATTTACGGCGTAAATGGCGCGCTTGGCACGGGCTACCGCCCGATTGTAGCGACGGGTGAGAACATTTGGTATCCACATTACTTCCGCAATAACTGCGCGTTAAAGAACGGCGATGTCATTCTTTTCGACTGCGCCCCGGATTGCGCGTATTACACCAGTGATATTGGGCGCACCTGGCCCGTGAACGGGAAATTCTCTTCGGTGCAGCGCGAGCTCCTTGGATTCATTACGCGATATCACAAGGAACTTCTCAAGCACATTCGGCCTGGCGTTCTGCCCGCGCAGATTCTCGACGAGACCGCTGTCGAAATGAGAGGCATAATTGCCGCCACGCAATTCTCGAAGCCGGCCTATGAACAGGCCGCTCAGGCAGCGCTCAAGTACAGCGGGCATCTGTCACATCCCGTCGGTATGAGCGTTCACGACGTGGGCAAGTATTGGGATCGGCCAATGCAGCCAGGCCTGGCCATCGCTGTCGATCCCCAAATGTGGATTCCTGAAGAGCGGCTCTATATTCGTGTGGAAGACACTGTTGTCGTCACAGAAGCGGGCCTCGAGAATTTAACGTCACTGGCGCCGCTTGAACTCGACGAACTCGAAGCCATGACGGGCAAACATTCAATAGTCGAAAACGGGGATCCTCTGAAACGGAGAATGAGCTCATGGTAAAATGGAAAGGCGTGTGTCAACGGACTCATTATGCTAGCAAATAAATCGCGTCCTATTTATAGGCTGACGGTGGCTTCGGGACGACGCCAAGATCTTTATAGTTGAAACCGCTTTCGAGCGGCTTATACGTGCCGACAATATCAACGCTCAGGGTGGGCGTGATGGCGGCTTCCATGCCCATTCCCCAATAGGCCGCGTTGATGATCAGCCGGCGCAAACCCGCGCATTCAAGATCGCTTCCGCTGCCCATAGTGGATTGAAAGACGCGGGCGGTTTTGCTTTCGGAGGTCGTCCAGTTTTTGAACCAGGCGACGGGCAGCGGCTCTAATTTTGGATTCGGTGCGTCGTCGTGGTTGCGACCAATTAGCGGCTGGCCCCAGACCAGCGCGGTACAGTCTGCGGGCAGACTTCCTCCCTTTTTGTAGGTTCGGTACACGTCCGAATTCCCCCAGATGTCGCTTACGCCGATGAGGATTGGATGATCCTTTTGCTCAGGCACAATTATGCCGCGTGTGGAGTCGGCGTGCCAGCGGCCATGATGCTCCATGAATGAACCGCCCAGAATATCACCGCCCCAGTTCACATTCTTGCCGTCGATCTTGTAGGGCAGTGCGGCGTGAAAGCCGTGATTTCCCGTCCGTATTGAAATAATGGGCTTGCCGGAATCGATGTATTTGACAATGAGTTCCCTTTCTGCCACGGGGAGCGTAAGCAGTCGTGGGAAAAAAATAACCAAATCGGCAGAAGCGAGCTGCTCCAATCCAGGTATGTGATGCTGCTTGAATTCCTTGTCCTTCTCGGGGTAAACCGGCATGGTTGGATCGACTTCGCCCTTTTCGTTGACCGCGAACAAGACGGTGCAGTCAAAGCCGTGGTGCGTGCTGAGAATCTTCGCCATCATCGGCATCGATTGTTCACTGCGATATTCCTGATCGGCAGCGATCAGCACTATGCGTTTGCCTTTTCCGGGACCTTCGCCACCTGGGTAGGACAGCCATTGCGGATCATCGGCCGAATGAGCGATGCTGGCAATTGCAACGATGGCGATGGAACAGAACAATGGTATGAATCGGTTGAACATTGTGATAGTACCGTTTCTAGTTTTTTGGAATTTCATTTACCGTATAGTACGCCTTGTTGTGAACAAGATGCTGCCCTTCCTGCGACGTCATTTTCGATAGATCGAAATCATGGATATGGTCTTCGATGATTCTCTCCACGTGCACCATTACCGAGAGTCCATCTTCCGATGGAACAGCGCTGGTCACGTTGGCTGTCGTCTGGTCCACTTCGGGACTGCCATAAGAGCCCTGATAAATGTGGGTGTAGGTGGTGATGTTGTACACATTGGTTTTGGCGGCGATTTGTTTATCGACGGGTTTGGTGAAGGTGATAAGGAAGCCGTCTTTCTTGATGTTAATCTCTTTGATTTCGAAGGGGACGATGCCGCTCCAGTCTAATCGCTGAATCGCAAAAGGTTCGGTTCCCCGCACAGGCCACTGACTGTTTGTGGTGAAGCCTCCAGCGATAAGTTGGCCTTTTGGAGAAAATTCCACATTCATGATTCCAGTAGCGAGGCCTTCGCGGAACGGGTAGCAGGCACCCTGCCACACGCCGTTAATCTGCTCGGTCGTCGCGCGCATGATGATGCTGAGAGTGTAGTCGCCAATGAAAATCTGGTTGTCGAAGGGGCCAAATTTGCCGCCGGTTTTATTGAGTCGGAATCCAGAGACCGAGCGGCCCATTTTAATATAGGGGAAGCGCACTGCGGGCGGCACCAATTCCTTGACCCGCATTTTCTCCACACCCATGCGCGAATTGCTATTGGGTTTAAGCTCGGGGGCTTTGATGCCGGGGGCGAAGGGATACCAATTGTAACTCGCGGGATGCCCAAGGAACGCGCCCTCCTTAAGATGTTTCAGCGAGCAGCAGCCATTCCACGGCCCCTGGCTTTCGATCGCGAACATCACGCCTTCGGCATTCGGACCCACGCCGGCGGGGCTGCGAAGGCCGCTGCAGACAGGAATCATTTTTCCGTCCGGCGTCACTTTCACGGCCCAACCGCGGAAGAGATTGTGCGATTCGTACGAGCCGCTCAGACCCAGCGCCACCCAGATGTTGCCATCCGGATCGTGCTTAGAGGCGAAGGCGAATTCGTGGCCCTCGGCATAACCCCAATTGTTCGTCAGCGTGTCGTAATTGTCGGCAACGCCATCGCCGCTGGTGTCGGTGATGCGCGTGACTTCACCAAAGCTTACCGCTGTCATTGCGCCGTCTTTCCAGGCGAGCGAGAAGATCTCATCCTGGCCGCTGGCGAAGAGGTGATACTCCGGGAGGGGCGGAGATTCGAATGCGCCCTTGATAAAATAAATATCGCCGCGCCGCGTGCCCACCGCCAGCCGGCCGTCGGGAAGGATTTCAAATCCGCCCGGGCGCATGGGTATATTTGACGGAATGGGTATGTTAACGATGGGATAGTATTTCGCCTCTTCTTTTGCGGTGCCCCACATTGCTCCGAGGTCTTCGCCTCCGAAAAGCTGCGCGGAAAGTATAAAAAGAGAGAGAGCAATCAGGCAATCCGAAAGAAAGAAACCGCAAGATGGCACGGAGATTTTTGTCCTATTCGACGCGCGCCTTTGCAGAGTAACTGAGAAAATACCGCGGCGACGACGCAACGAAGAAGACGGCAAGAAGATCAAGCAAGGTTGCGGTTTCTTTCTTTCGGGTTGCCTTGAGTGACGCATGATTACCATTGATACTCCAGTGACAATGTCGAGCGCCCTTTGGGCAGAGTCAAGGGGATGAGTACTTCGGCTGGATTGCCGTCGCGCGTGATACCCTTGTGGTCGCTGGTGATGCGCAGTTGCAGTGCTTCAATTTTGAAAACACGTTCGGTTGTTTTGGCAACTGACTTGCCCGTCGCGGCTCTGAAGTAAAAAGGCAATTGATCCGCCGGTGTTTCAAAAGCCATTGTGCGCTTGAAGTACGCATTGCCATCTTTGGTCTTAACATCTTCAAAGAAATCTTCTACTGCGATGACTCCGTATTGGTAGTAGAACGTGGGCCTTCGCGCGGCGTCCAAGTGGTAACCGCGAAACTGGTAGCCTTGATCCTGGGGGAACGCGTAATTCGTCTTACTCTTGTAGGGCCAATTGTCGTCGAGCGATTTCAGGCAATGGAAGGGTATTCCTTTTGGAAAAACAATCTTGTCAGTTCCGCGCGGATTAAAGGATCCCAGATCAACGTTCGCAAAATCCCCCTTCCAAAGTTCTCGAAGCGCCATTTCTTCCGAATCGAAAGCGAGACTGATGCGTTCTGGATAGCCCACAGCGATTCCTCGATAACCAACCGGCCCGCGGCCTCTGCAAATCTCCGTCGTGTCTCCGACACGCACTTCGCTGGATTGGCGGGAGAGCCCGAGGGGCTTTTTGCCGCGCGAGCCATCTTCGAGGTACAGCCACAACGCTTCGATCTGTTGCGCGGAATCGCCGACAAGGATGTCCTTGCGCATGGCTTCGCCGTCCGGCCAATAAGAGGGCATGATTCCGGTCCGATGAAAGCGCATCGGGTTTCTGAGATAAAGGTGGAACCAGTTTTTATTGAGGCGTTCGGTTGCGAAAACGATGTCGAGTGCTCGGGGGCCGGCGGCTTTTTGTCCGTTGAAATCGTGACAGGCGATGCAGGAGTAACCGGAGGTTCCCAGAAGTTCGCATCCGGCTTTTTTAGCCTCTGCGATGTTTGCGGTTTTTGGGATGATCACCGTCTCGAGTGCATCGACTTTGCCGAGCAACTCGACGAGGTGCCCGACGTTTGCTTCGCCAAACTGCGGCATGCTGGCGTCCACGTAATCGCGTTGCCGTTTCGCGCGCAGCAGTACTTCGGTGATCCACTCCGGTTTCAGTTTCGCGCCGACGAAAGTCAGCGGCGGAGGAATGCGACCCTGATCGCCCAGCTCGGGGCGAATGCCTGTGAAAAGCGCGTTGCGTTCCGGCGTGATTCCGCCGAGTCCCTTGCGCTCGTGGCAGGCTATGCAGTTGAATGTGACGAGTGTCTTGTCCAGCAGCTGTTTGTCATTGAGATTTGGAAATTCGGCGTGGGGTAGCGCCATGGAAATCCGTGTGCGCTGTTCTGCGTTGAGGTCGAAGCGTGGCCACGGACCAGCAGCGCCGCTCAAGCATCCGCGTCCAGCGTCGAGTTTTGCTAAGGCGGTGAAGGGTTTGGCGGGGATCTGGAGGTCGTTGTGACAATTCGCACAGCTAAGTTTGGCGAATTGCTCCTGCCCGCGCGCGGCGAGCTCGGTGTCTACCTTGAGTGGTTCAAAGGCGGCAATTTTTTCGTTGGAAATTGAAAGCATCGACGACGGTATCGACTGCCGTTGCAATTGCGGTCCTTCAATTTCGAAGGAGAATACTGGCTTTTGCCCGGTATGAAAATAGGTGATCTGTATCTTTCGCCAGCCTGCTGCCAACTCCACGGCACCTTCGAGTTTTTTGATTCCACGCCGGTCGCTGGGTTCCTGTTGGATCAACTGCTTGCCGTCGATGAGTACCGAACCGCCATTCATTTGGACAAAGAACGAGTAATGGCCCGCGTGTGCAATGTCGATCCATCCCTCGTATTTGATGGCCGTGTGTTGTTGGACGGCACCCAGGCTTTCCAATGCAAAATCGTTTACGATTCCCGCTCGATCCGCTTTCACTTTGTCACTGTCTAGCCCTTCCCACACCTGGCCTCGATATAGAGTATAGGTAAGATGGCCGGGTACTCGGGTATCCTGCAAGAGGTAATGGGCGATGCGTTCGATGTCTTCACCGCGCAGGTGCATATCGGGCATGCGTCCGGATGGGCGGCTGGCGTGCGGTTGCCGCAGAAAATCGACGAGACTTTTGACGCTGTACTTCTTATCCAATTGACCCAGAGGAACGGATGTCGCTGCGAGCAACTCCGCGCCTTTTGCATCACGCGGTGAGTGACACGCCGCGCATCCCCGCGAATGAAAGAGGCGTTCGCCAAATTGCGCGGCCACGGAATCGGGCGGTTGCAGAGAAAAATCGTTTTTCTTGAGCGATAATAGAAAGTGGGTAAGGGACTTTGCGACTTCTTTTTTTTCCGAATCGCCCAATTGAGACAAAAGGTCCGGCATCGCGGTGCCGGGTTTAATCCCATGCGGATCGCGGAGAAAGGTCTCGATATAATTCGGGTTGACGCGAGAGCCGACTTCGGAAAGCCGCGGTGCTTTTTTCGATTGAACGGCCAGGGATGCTTTGCCTGCGTGGCAGGCCACGCAATTCAAGTCCTCAATCAGAATCAGGCCCTTGAGCTCCGGATCCAGTGTGCTGGAATCAAGCGCGGGAAAGTTAACCCCCGCGGCTTTTAACGGAGCTGAGCTTAATACCAGCAGGAATGCAAGAGCGACAACGGCGGAAAATTTAGGCATTGGCGTACCACATTTCACCATATCCTCGATGCGTTGCGGCAACTTCCAGAGTCAGCCGAACAGTCTTTAATATAGTCCACTGACGTCATAGTACAGTAAAGGCCGATTGAGTTGTGGGACAATAGATTGTCAATTTGGGACAGGGAGCTGGGGGCGCGAAGTATTCTGCAATTGGTTACGCGTTCGGCAAGCGCATTCATCTTGTCTCCGGTGTGCCCGGTCGGATTGAGCTTTGAAGCGCCCTTTATACGGCGGCTATTGCTTGCGAAAAGGTTCCACCGGCCATAGCAACCAACGCAAGTGCGGCCATATTTGCAGAGGAATCCCTTCGGCCTGGCACTCGCGAATCCAGCCGTCGAAAGTTCGTCGCAGATGCAATACGCTGTTGACTGATAAGGCGCCCGGCTTTGTCCTAAAATCAATATTATTTGTCGAAAAAGCGATGATTGTTTATTGTATTAAATGCACCGATTAACGTTTCTTTAATTTTTTAGTCGGAGCGCTATATGAACGCAAATTATAAACGTAGCCTGGCGATCGGACTGGCGTCGTTTTCATTCACTGCCAGTGCTGGCGCCGCTAAGTCTCTGAAAGTCTCGGGTATCGCAAATCCAAGCTCAGTGGGAATCGCGACGGACGTCACGGTGATGGCACTAAAAGCCAACCTCAGCGCAGACACCAGCTACCTTGGAACTATTCAATTCACATCCGTTCCCGCCGGTACCACCCTGCCTGCTAATTACACGTTTACCGCCGCCGATGCAGGCGTTCACACCTTTACCGGCGGGGTTATATTTTCCTCGGCGTCGGCCTCCGCCAGCGTAACGGTGACGGATGGAACACTTACCGCGAGCCAGTCGGGGATAGTTGTAAACAAAAGCACGCCGGTGTTCAGCAATTTGAGCGCGCCTACGATTACCTATGGCGTTACGTCAACTGTGCTGGGAGGCACCATTTCGCAAGGCTCACAATTTCCGAGCGGCAATGTGACGATCACAGTGAACAGTGTCGCGCACCCCGTTGCGATTAGTCCGGCAGACGGCTCGTTTTCGTTCAGTTTATCCACTGCGGGGTTGGCGTTCGGCACATACCCGATCACCTACGCTTATGCTGGCGATGTTAATTTTAACGCCATCACGAACAATACGAAAAGTCTAATCTTTAATAAGGCGCCCCTTACCGTCACGGCGGATAATAAAACCAAGGTCTACGATGGTTTGGTTTACAGTGGCGGCTACAGCGCGACCATTTCCGGGTTCGTTAACGGCGAGACTTCCACTGTGCTGGGTGGCACATTAAGCTTCAGTGGTACGTCGCATGCCGCGATCAATTTCGGCACATATGTCATCACGCCCAGCGGGTTGACCTCCAGCAATTACGCTATAACGTTTAGTAGCGGTTCGCTGAGTATCACGAAGGCACCATTGACGATTACAGCCGCGACTGACACCAAGGCCTATGACGGTAATACGTCGTCCACCGCGACACCCACCGTCAGTGGCCTCAAAGGGACCGATACGGTCACGGGTCTGGCCGAAGTATTCGATACCAAGAATG
>JBBRQD010000184.1:0-7938 GCA_038227045.1 Planctomycetota bacterium | reverse complement strand
CGGCTTGATGCTTGCGAAAACGGCACAACATTCGTAACCTGACTCATGTGGCGTATCCTTTCTGGCCCGCTGTGGGCCGGTTGGTAATCTTGATTCGATCACCAAGGATATGCCGCACTTTTCAATTTCGCTCATCCACACCTTTTGACAATATCTCCAATTCCGCACCACTCCGATCCAACTTAAAACGAAGCAATTGGCACGCATCGACCAACGGAGTTTGCTCAAATCCGGGATTCAGTATGGGGCCGGTCAAGTCTTTGAAATGGTGCGCGATTTCCCACGTTTGATTGGGAATAAGCATGGCGTCGTTGGGTCCAATGCCTTGAGTGGAAAAGATATCTTCCTCAGAAGCCTTGGGGCCAATCTTGACATAGTTCAATGCGGCAGAAAGCGTTGCTTGCCGAGGAATGACTGCGACGACGATTTGATATGGATCGGACGTGCGGCAAAGGTCGAGTGCGAATTCCAACAATTCATATTGTTTGCCATGCTTGGCGAATAGAACTCCGACCTGGTTACGCAATTTATAATAGGCGTAGTCGTCCTGGTCTCGGATTCCAAACGAACCCACGGCAGTCTTCGCTCCGCTGGCGTCCGTGAACACGAGAGGCGCGTCCTTTTCAAAGAACGGAATTTGAAAGGGAACACTTAAATTAACGACGGAGTACGCGAGAATGCCGTTTTGCTCTGTGAGTTGGGGCACGGATTTCCCGGGAAATATTTTGGGAAATTCGGCGTTAAGTTTTTGCTGGACGATCTTGGGTTCGCCGGCAGCGGCGAACAGCGATGCTGGTGCAAAATCCGCATCGGAAATTGCCGAGGCGGTTAAGCGTGCGGCGGTTTCTTTTCCGTTTTGCGTGAGACACGGGCCTTTGAAGATGTTCTTCTCAGCTTGCTTCCAGGCGATTTCAAATGCCGCGCACCACACTGCCGACTTGCCTTCGGGAATTGGAGTGTCGAGTGTTGGGACGACTACGGTCGCTCTTAATGCGGTTGAATCGATTTGGACCGGGGCGACGGGCGCGTAGCGTTTTGGCATTTGAAGAACAAAGACAACAAGAATTATCAGAATCGCACATGAGCCGGAAATGAGGTTCTTTCGATTGCGCGTCATCGATTGCTCTTTTCATTTTTCGGAATGACCACTTCCTTGCGGTCGCGGTACTTTTTCCGGCGGATGGGATGAAGATTTTGAGCGTTACTTAAACGCGGCGATTTCGGGACCGGGACGGTCCCGCCACTTTAGTTTCTTATGACGCGGGCGAAGACGTTTATGGCGGCGCAGCGGCGCTTGATGTCCTTGGCTTCGAAGAGCGGAATGTTTTCGGCCAGCGCGACATTGCCGCTGACGCACATTTCGGAAGCTTCGAATTCGGGAATGCCGTGCAGTTCGGCGACGAGTTCATGGACGACCGGGCTGCTGCTGCGTTCGATGAAAACGGAGCAGAGAATCGACTCGCTGTCGGGATCGTCCGCCAGGCTGTCATCGGCATCCAAGTCGGCCGATTTGGAAAAAACCTCCGGCGTGGAATCGTGCGCTTTGACGCCCAGACTCGCTTCGAACGCTGAGATGTCCATGGCCGGGCCTTCGAGCGGAAGCGGTCGATTCGCCGCCGTGGCCGGCTTTCCGGGAAGCTTGCCGGTGGACGGTACCTCGGGCACATCCGGAAGCGGAATTTCGGCCGGTGTTTTACTGCTCCATGCTTCTGATTTGACCGAAACGGATTCGGGATGCAGGAACGGCGGAGCATCGTATTCGGCGAATGTAGAATCGGTCTTGCGATTGTTGCGTTCGTTCTCCGAAAAAACGGAGTTGTTCGGCCCGGACTTGCGCAGTTGCGGATTGCCTCCGGATCGCCGGAGCTGCGTGATATCCGGCAGGATGATGCTGCCGGATGCGGCGTTCGCGGATCTATCGGGCTGGCGCCCGACTGGCGTCGCGGCCGAGGCGGTGATGTTCAACGCGGAGCCGCTTTCCGCGCGGCTGAGGGCGACGGAGATCGTCAGCTTGATTTTCTGTCCGGTGTAAGGACACGGCAGCAACAGTGTCGCGGTGGTTTGCAACGCGTTTTCCGGCGGCGAATTGGATGCGGGCTGCATGGCGTGCGCGGACGGATTGGACGGCGGCGCCGCTTGCGCGGCGTGCGGTTCGATGCCGAGTGCGATTTCGGCGAGGGTGAGTCCGTTGATTTTTGGCGGATTGGACCAGCCGACTTTGGGGAGAGACGGGTTGGTGCCGGGTTGAATTTCGAAACGACACCCCGCTTCGGCGACCTCGGCGAGCGCGTCTTCGAACTGTTCGGCCAGTGTGCTGGTGAGTTTTTCAAAAAAAACGATCGGCGCGGCCGAGACGATGCGCAAGCCCCACAACTCGTCGCGTCCCATGCAGCGGGCGAGAGCTTGAGCGACGGGCATGTCCTTGCCAGGATAGCGCCCGATCAAGACCAGGGAATAGTGCGTGGAGGAATCGTTCAACTCGCCAGTGCCCCTTCGAATATGTTTTGAAAATCGACGATTCGGTATAGATTTACCGAGAAGTTCATGATGTCAAGAGAGGGAAGAAAAATCCAGATGAATTATTTGGAAGCCACGGAATACCTGAACAGTTTCTCCAACCTGGAGCGTACTCCGCTGGATCGTTTCGCGCGGGCGGCGATTACTCTGGACAGCGTTCGGGAACTCGCGCGCCGGCTGGGCGATCCGCACAGGCGTTTCTCCAGCATTCACGTTGCGGGCACAAAAGGCAAAGGATCGACCTGCGCGTTTGCGGCGTCGATCCTGCGCGCGCAGGGCTTGCGCGCGGGGTTGTACGTCTCGCCGCATCTGGAGGATGTGCGGGAGCGGATCACGATCGATGGAAAAAAAATCCCGGAGAGCGATTTCGCGCGGATTCTGAGCGGTTGCGTCCCGGTGCTGGAGGAGATGCGCCGGCTGCCGATGGGACATCGGCGGCCGACGTATTTTGAGATCGTCACGCATCTGGCGTTTACGTTTTTCGCCGAACAGAAAGTGGACGTGGCGGCGGTCGAAGTCGGGCTGGGCGGGCGCCTTGATGCCACGAACATCGTGGTGCCGGAGGTGTGTGGGATCGCCAATATCAGCTATGACCACACGGCGATTCTGGGCGAAACGCTGGAACTGATTGCGTGCGAAAAAGCGGGCATTTTCAAGCCGGGAGTGCCCGTGGTAATCGCACCGCAAGTTCCGGAAGCGGAGCGCGCCTTGCGAACGTGCGCGGCGCACATGGGCACGCCGCTGGAAGCGGTGGGAAATGAAATTCAATTCGACGAAATCGAATCTGCAACGGCCGCCGAATGGCGAATACCACAGGCCCATGCGCGGTTGCCCGAGGGTATCGAATACCGCGCGACGCTGGGATTGCGCGGCCGGCATCAAATCGAAAATTGGGCGCTGGCTCTGCGGCTTGCGGATATTTTTTACCGCAAGCGATTTGGCAAGTCGCTGTCGCAGGAGGCCGTTTTGCGCGGATCGCGCGACGTTGAATGGCCAGGGCGGCTCGAGCTAATTGAAGGGAATCGAGAAGAAAACGGCCCCGCGATTTTTTTGGATGGGGCGCATAATGCTCTGTCGGTCGAAGTGGTGTTGAACGAACTGCGCGCGCATGTGAAGCGCGCGCCGTTGGTGTGCTTGTTCGGGTGCGCCCGCGACAAGGATGTGCCTGGCATGTTGCAGGCGATGGCTCGAACGGATCAGGGTGCGGACGCAGTAGTGTTCACCGATTCTGGAAATCCGCGCAGTTGCACGCCCGCCGAATTGTCGGAATCGTGGAAAAAAATATCGGGGCGCGCGTCGAACGTGCGCCAATCGAGCGCGGAGGGTTTGGCGTTCGCCGTTGAATCGGCTGGCGTAAATGGCGTAGTGCTTGTCTTGGGGTCTTTGTATTTGGTGGGAAAAATCAGGGCAATCGTGGCGCGGAGAGCAGATATCGAAACACCGAGAACCGGAGATTGATTTCCAATTCTTCGACTCGTTTCTCTTTGCGCCTTTGCGAGAGACTAAATAAATAAACTCTGTGATGCGGTCGTCCCAATTGCATGTTTGGAACATGGCAATTCGGGACGGCCGCACCACTTTAGTTTGTGCGGCCAAGACGGCCACACCACTCCAATTTCACTGAGCTAATTTCGTCCGTGTATCCTGCCTCCGTTTTCAGCGTCCGTCCTCTGCATTCTATAACGAATCAACCGCGCGGCGATGACGGCCATTATCGGACTATTTTTCAAAAAATGGCCATCGCGTCGAACATGCGCGCGCGCCGCAACGCTTTATCGGACAATAATAGATTCCTAATCCGTTGATAAATATGGCTTTACCGAAGTTTTCTCTTAAGCATTCCCGCGCTTTTAGCCGATGAATTTGAAGTCACGTTTTCTCTGTTGCTCGGATGAGGCGGTCCGCCGGTTTGCGGCCCACAACGCCGGGCATATCGGATTTGCGGCGGGGGAGGGGATTTCCGTGCAGGATGCAGATGAATCGAACACGCCCGAATCGGCCCGCGTCTGGGCTCGGATTGATTTGAAGGCCATCCGCCACAACACGCGCGTGCTGGTCCGGCAATTGAAAAACGGCGCGGAACTGATGGCGGTGGTGAAGTCGTCGGCGTACGGCCACGGCGCGGAACAGGTCGCGAAAGCGGCGCTCGAAGCCGGTGCGTCGCGTCTCGGCGTGAACGACGCGGCTGAAGGCGCGGCGTTGCGCGAGGCCGGTATCGATGCACCGATTCAATTGTTGACCTCCTGTTTGAAAGAAGAATTGCGCGCAGGAATTTTGGCGGACCTGACATTCGCGGTGTCGAGCATGGATGAAGTCAAAGCGCTGGCGGACAAATCGCGCGCGTTGAATCAAGGTAATCGTTCCGGCGCGAAGACAAAAGTCCATTTGCTCGCGGACACCGGCATGGGGCGCGGGGGCTTCGGTCCCGGCGACGTGCTGACGGCTGCGTCCTGGATCAAAGAAGAAAAGCGCCTGGATCTCGAAGGCATTTTTACACATTTTTCAAGCGCCGAAGAGCCCGATCCATATCCGACCGCCGAACAGGTCGATCTGTTTCGCCGACTGCTGCGAAGCTGCGAAGACCGCCGGATTAAATTTCGCCTGCGTCACGCGGCGAATTCGGCGGGCACCGTGTTTCATCCGAAAGCGCAGTTGGACATGGTTCGCTGCGGCGTGCTGCTGCACGGCATGCGCGCGTGGGCGGCAAGCCGCGATAATCTCGAACTGCTTCCGGCGCTGTCGTTGCACACGCGGATCGTACATATCGGCCGCCGGCCGCCGGGCTGGACAGTCGGCTACAACCGGCTGCATGTCTGCAAAAAAGAATCGCTGCTGGCGACGCTGCCGGTTGGTTACAGCGACGGCTATCGCCGCGCGCTCACCGGGCGCGGCAGCGTGATCGTGCGCGGCACGCGCGTGCCGGTCGTCGGGACGGTGTCGATGAATCTGATTGTCGCCGACGTCACGGCGCTCGAACACGGGCCGCAGGGCGCGCCGGATGTCGGCGAAGAGGCGACGCTGATCGGCGGCGGCATCGAAAATCGCATCAGCGTCGAGGAGATCGCCGAAAAATCCGGCACAATTCCCTACGTCGTGACGACCCAGCTTGGCTCAAGCGTGAAACGCATCTATGTCGGCGAAAAGAAAATCGAGACTCCGGCGGACGGCTTCGAAATGCGCCGGGGATTGCCATCTGTGCTGGTTGAAAAAGAACGCCGCACACCCCACAAAGAATCGCGCCACGCGGCGATCGCATAGCTTTTAGGATGCTGAAGTCAGGCGTTTAATTAAAACGATGATTTACGGGGCGACCGGTTTGCCAAGCAATCCGCGCTTGTGCATCCACTCTTCGCAGCGTTTCGGCCAGGACGTGCACGCATTGCCCACGTCTCTCAACCCATATCCATGCCCGCCCGATTCAAAAACGTGAAGCTCCGAGCCTTTGACGCCGGCGTGCTTCAGCGCGATGAAAAGCTGGATGCTGTTTTCGCAATTCACGCCGTCGTTCAGCGCGTGTGAAAAAAACATCGGCGGTGTTTTCGCGGTGACTTCAACGGGCTCGCTGAGCACATTCTTTTTATCGTCCCAGAGAATATACGGATAAATGAGCACGGCGAAATCCGCGTTGCAGGCGAGCTTGTCCACGTCGTCTTGAGCGTCATAAATTCGCGCGCCGTTTTTCGTCGCGGCCAAACCCGCAGTCGTGCCGCCGGCTGAAAATCCGAGTGCGCCGATGCGGTCAAGCGCAAGGCCCCAATCGGCGGCTTTGCTGCGCATAAGGCTGAGCGCGCGCTGCGCGTCCTGAACTGGCGGCTCCCACTTCTTATCTTTGAGCGACGCGGTCGGCACGCGGTATTTCAAGATCGCCGCAGTGACGCCGATGGAATTCAGCCATTCGGCGATTTCAGTCCCTTCCAAATCCCAAGCCAGAATATTGAAGCCGCCGCCTGGGCAGACCAAGACGGCAGTGCCGTTCGCCTTGTCTTTGGGCGCGGCATACACAACAATCTGTGGTTTCGAAACATGCCCCAGCCGAATCACGGCCCGCCCGCCGGTCATGCCTTTGCCGGGTTCGGAGGTGTCGCGCTCAGGGCCGCTTTCAACCTGAAATCCGGGCGGCTTCGCGGGCCAAAGATCGAGCGTGGCGGTGGCTTCGATGGCATGTGCGGAGAGTGTCGTCGCGAAGATCAAAAACGAAGTTGCGAACAGAGACTGAATTTTCACGGAACGGATTCCTCAGATAAAATCGATGGATGAATTACCTATAGATACAACGCTGCAGAGAGAAAGAATTCAACTTCCGGGAACTAGCACGATGTTTTCTGCGGCGGAACTGCGCCGCTCACTATCGCCTTGTCGCGCGCCTTGAGTTCCTCCAATTCCTCCAAGGTTCGCGGCCAATCGTCGCTCAGTAATTTGGAAAGCGCGCGATCCGCGAGCAACTTTCCGCCCGTTTGGCACGTCGGGCAATAATTCGCTTCGTTTTCGGCATAGACGATGCGCTGAATCGGCGTGCCACATGCCGGACACGGCTGCCCGAATTTCCCATGCGCCGCCATTTCGGTGCGAAACGCCGTGACGCGTTTCGGAAAATCCGCGCCGCATTCGGCAATCAGCCGCTCGCTCCATTCGGTCAGCACCGCGCGCGCCGCCTTGAACAAAACCGACGCATCCGCGCCGCCGAGAGTTGCGGACAATTTCATCGGCGAAAGCTTCGCTCGCAGCAGAATTTCATCCGAATACGCATTGCCAATTCCGCTGAACAAATTCGGCGAAGTCAGCGCCCTCTTCAGCGTCCGATTTTCGCGCTTCAACCCAGCCTTGAAGTCCGCAAGCGTCGCATCCAAAACCTCCAACCCGCCGGGGTCATGCTCCCGCAAATTTTCTTCGCCGCGAACCACATGAATCGACGCCCGCTTCTTGCTCCCGGCTTCAGTCAACAGCAGCGTACCATGCTCAAAATCAAACGCCGCCAGCCCGATCTTGCCAGTGATCTTCGCGCCCGATTCACGCCATTGAAATCGTCCGGCGATCATTAAATGGATGACGAGAAACAAGTCGTTCTCAAATTCAAACACAACGCGTTTGCCCAGCCGCCGCAAACCGCGGACACGTTTCTCATTCAACGCGCTGATGGGCGGATCGACACTGCGCAGGACGAAAGGGCTGGCGATGCGTGTGCGCTTCAGGATTTTGCCGACGATGCGGGGGCGGAGGGCGTGGAGGTAGAGGTTGATGTCGGGGAGTTCGGGCATGAAATCTAAATCATTCCTATTCCTTATTTAAACTCCGTTCACGACGAAAACACTATTTTTCGACAATGAGTATGCCGAAACTTCTTTAAGGGGGATACACCTTTTTGAAGGACACGGCGCTATGCTTATTCCGGCACCTCAGCAGTGGCAACAAACCGCGTTCGAT
>JBBRQD010000183.1:0-7952 GCA_038227045.1 Planctomycetota bacterium | reverse complement strand
TGCGCAACGCCATCCTTTCGGTTCTGCGGCAAAACAAAATAAAGAACGTCGCGCGAGCCTTGCGGCGCTTCGCCGCACACCCCGGCGAAGCCATCGCTTTGCTGGCGCGCAAGGCGACGGACTTTTGAAAGGCCCTGCCCATTCTCTGGCACACCACACAAAATCCATTGTCACGCGTCTCTTCACGACTAAGATAAGGGAGATTCCCATCCGATTTTATCGCTTTGTGGAGCGCCGCGCGTATGCCCGATTCTGATCCCAATCCCGTTCCGCCGCCGTCCGCCAATCCGCCCCCGAGCGTTCCGCGCGACGCGGCTCAATCTATCCCGGCAGCACCCGCGGCCCCAATTGATGCGCCGCCGATTTTCAAAGGCTCCGTGTCGCATTGGATGGGTCTCAAAAGTTACGTGGCGGCGGCATTGGTGATGTCGATCGGCATCGCCGCGCTGATTTTTGGATCGATGGAAAACCACGAACATTATAAGGGGCTGGGAGCGTACGCTGAAATATTGGGCAAGATCGGAATGGTCGGCGGATTGGCGCTGATTGTCGCAAGCGGGATGATGTTGCTTTATATCAAGCTCAGCATCCAGGCCAATCGCTACACCATCACCGCGCGCCTGATCGAACGCGAAACCGGCATCCTCGTCAAAAAAGTCGACGCGCTGGATCTCGGCCGTGTCAAGCATGTGGACATGAAGCAGTCGTTTCTGGAACGCATTCTCAATGTCGGAACAATCGAAGTGTTTTCAGGTGACGGCCAGGAGCTGATCCTCCGCATCGAAGACATCCCCGACCCGCGGACGGTCTACGAAAAACTGCGCGACGCGGTCATCGATTTGAGCCGCCGCCGTGGAATTATTGTCGAGTAAATAATTCCGGTGCTACGTTAATTCGTCGAACTTTTCCGTTAGCTTTTCGATCGATTTTTTTGTCCAAAGCATTTGGAACGCGCCCTTCAATTCTTTGTGAGCCAGCGTTTCGGCGGTCAGCAAACCTTGCAGAAATGCCCGCTCTTGCTTATCGCACGGTTTAGCGAGCCACTTGCGCAATGCCTCCATGGCGATGACATGATCGCGAATCTCGCCGAGAATATCCTGATATTTGCAAAACTGGCGATAGAGCTTGCCGCCGAACGCCGGGGCGAATGCCGGCGCCACGATTTCCATGGTGTAACGCAGCTTCTTCGCTTGAATTCGCAATCGATGAATGTCAGCGTCGTCCGACATGCCCCCCTGCGCGGCTTTGAAGAATTTATTCAGAGTGGGCTTGAGTATGCTGCGCGCTTGCTTTCCGTAGATTTGCGCCGCCCGCTTGGGGTGTCGAGTCTTCAATTCACTTAGCAGCGCACGGATCAGTTCGGCAAATTTCCCGTCCGACAATTCGGCATGGATCGCAACGAGCGGAATCTGCGCTTGCTTCCGCAATTCGCAGAGATTGGCTTGCAGTTTTGCGCGCAGAGCGCCGCTGGATGTGCCGACACGAGACGCGCAGCGTTCGGCATTCACGTCGATGTCGCGCGCGGCGTCCGCAGCTTTGCGGATTTGGCGCAGTTTCTGGCGCAGCGCCGCCACTTTATCCTTGTCGGCCAGATCGGAAAAGGCCTTCGCCGCCGCGTCCGCGCGCCGCGTCGATACACGAAGATGATGGACGTTCTCGCCGTCGTCGTCGCAGCGGCGCTGGGCGGCGAGCGGAAGCCAGTGTTGAACCTCTTTCAAACCGGCTTGCATGATCCGATGCGCCGCGGAGCCATAGGACTGACGCGACGACACACCCGCAGTTCGTTTGGTACTGGTCGCCACGACGCCCCCCACTGAACCCGTGACTGTTTCAACTTTCTGAATGTATGCGCGCAAAACTCTACGCAACCCCGCATCATTTGCAACCGTGTCAATCGAATCTTTAAAACTTTGCTTGACCTCTTGAAACAAAAGCGTAAACGACGAGATTTGACGGTTGAGGTGCGGGCGTCTCGCCTGCATTTTGTGGTGCAGTCGTCCCAGCTACAAATGCAGGTGGGGCGCCCGCACCACAACGGGATTCATTCAGGATTTAAATCGCGTGCTTAAAATCGATGCCGACGCCCTTTTCCGCGCGGTGACCTCTACCGGTTACAAACTCCTCGCATACAATCTCGATGTGCGCACCGGCGAAATCGTCTCTCGCACGCTGGCCCCCAACGAAGTCGTGGCCGCGCCGGAAGCGCCCAGCGTCAAACCACTGCCGAAGATGGGCGGTGAACTAACGCCGAAAAAAGACGCGTCGCCCTTCGGTCCTCCGCCGGTGTCGAACAAACCGAAACTCTTCGACGACGACGGCACGAAAAAACCCGCGTTCGCAGGTGATTTCTGGAAGCGCGACGACACGAAAAAGCCCGGCATCTTTGGCGAATTCAAACGAGAAAGCGGCAGCAAGAAACTCGCGGAAATATTCGCCGGGCCGCCGAAGGCGGCGAAGGTCGATCCCTTCGCCAAATCGTCTGAAACGCCCGCAGCGCCGGCCGAAAATGCGGGCGCTCCGATGGCAGCAATCCCCAACACATCGAACGATCCCTATTATCCGCGCATCCCCGCCGTGAGCGACGAAACGCAACTAAGCTGGATGCGCCAATTCGCCCAAGACGCCGGCGATCCGCAGATTCGCGACGAACTTCTCGCCGCGTTGCATACCGCCAAACCTGATGCGGCATTCGAACGCGCGCTGCGCCATCATCAGCGCACGTCCCAGCAATGGGACCGCTATCTGCGAAAACAAGCGCTCGCAAGCGCCGAAGCGTGGCTCGGATCGCTGGGCGTGAATTGGGAATTGATTGAAAACAAGGGGGAAAAAAGTTGAAGGTTTTCAGGTTGAAAGTTGAAGGTTAAGTACGAAGGATGTACTATCATTCGTATCGAATTGCCGCGACGCCGGACTCAAAATCCAACCTTCAACCTTAAAACCTTCACCTCTAATTGTACTTTGCGCAACGAATCTTATGGATTGCGCAAATCCCGCGTGGCTTGAACGATTATCGGTGACATTTCAGATTTATCGGCCTATACAGTCGAGTGTAAAACGTCATGCACTACTTCAGATTCCGCAGGAACAGTTCTCTTATCGGAGGCACTACGAATGGACGCTAAGCAGAAAACGGGCGCGGCATCGCGCAGGGAATTCATCAAGACATCCGGCATCGCGGGTGGCGCTCTGGCCGCCGCAGCCCTCATGAGCAAGGCGTACGCCGCGGGCGGCGATACCATTAAGATCGGCTGGATTGGCTGCGGCAGCCGCGGTTCCGGCGCGGCGAAGCAGGCTCTGCTCGCCGACAAGAACGTGAAACTGGTCGCGACGGGCGACGCGTTCAAAGACCGCATGGAGACAAGTCTCGCTACGTTGAAAAAGGAAGAGAAGCTCGCCGAGAAGATCGACGTGCCGCCCGAACGCCAGTTCATCGGATTCGACGCCTATAAGAAGGTGATCGACAGCGATGTCGACGTGGTGCTGCTGACCACGCCGCCCGGCTTCCGACCGGAACATCTGCGCTACGCGATTGAAAAGGGCAAGCACGTGTTTGCCGAAAAGCCCGTCGCCGTTGACGGCCCGGGCATGCGCACGGTGCTGGCCGCGTGCGAGGAAGCCAAAAAGAAAAAGATTTCAATCGTCTCGGGATTGTGCTGGCGCTACGACACGGGCACGAGCGATCTCGTCAAGCATATTCACGACGGCGGGGTGGGTGAATTGCAAGCCATTCAATCGAGCTACAACACCACGCGGTTGTGGTCCTTTGCGCGCAAAGAAGGCTGGAGCGACATGGAGTACCAGATGCGCAACTGGCTGTATTATTCGTGGCTGTCGGGCGATTTCATCGTCGAACAGAACATCCACAGTCTGGATCGATGCTCGTGGTATATGAAAGGGGAAATACCGACGAAAGTGACGAGTCTCGGTGGACGGCAATCGCGAACGGAAGAACAGTACGGACACATCTTCGACCACTTCGCCACGATGTACGAATTCGCGAACGGCAGCCGGATCTACAACTATTGCCGGCAGCAAGCCGGGGCGGATACCGACGTCAGCGACGTTATTTTCGGGACCAAGGGCAGAGCGACCTGGAACGGCGGCAACTCGACGGTCACGGGCGAAAAGCCGGCCAGCTTCACCGGCAACCTCGGCAAAGCCTACCAGACCGAACACGACGTGCTGTTCGCGTCAATCCGCAAAGGCGAACCGGTCAACAACGGCGACTACATGTGCAGGAGCACAATGATGGCCATCATCGCACGCATGTCGGCCTATACCGGTAGCGCGTTGACATGGGACAAGGCGATGAATTCGCAGGAAGACCTCTTCCCGAAGACGCTCGAATTCGGAAAGCTCGACTTCCCGCCAGTCGCCAGACCGGGGTTCACGAAGTTTGTTTAAAGTTCAGTTCCAGTTAATTGAAACGAATGAAAAAAGCGGACGCGAAAGCGTCCGCTTTTTGTTGAACAAAACCACTTTTCAACACGGCTACTTCTTCATCTCCGGCTTCGCGGGCTTTACTTCGACTTTGATCAGCCCTTCGATCTCCTTGAGCATCGTGTCCATTTTGTCCAGCGTCTCGCCGAAGTCTTTTTTCTTTACTTCGTCGGTGAACTTCAACTCCCCAAGTTGCTTGCGGCCTTGCACGACCATTTCCTGCGCGTCTTTGAACAGGCCCTGCAAGCGCAGGCGTTCGGTATCGATGCCCCGCAGCGTGTATTCGCAGCGGCGCCGCGCATCGTCGAAGCTTTGCTCTTCGCGCTGCTTTTCGAGCGCTTGGAGAATGGTCGGATCGGCGGGCTTTTCCTCCGGCGTCGCTTCGATCTGCCGGATCGCGCTCGCCGCGCGCAACAGCACTTCCGGGCGGTCGATATCGGCGATCTGATGCAGCGCTTCGAGCGCCGGACGCCCAATGGCGACCAGCGCCTTCTCGGCCAGTTCGCGTTTCGACGCATCCTCGCTTTGGATGTCTTTGATGAACCCTGCGGTTTTCTCGCCGACTTCGTCCGGATCGTAGCCCCAACCCTGCACAAAAAGCACGCCGGTCTTGTCGCCGTTGACGACGATGATGTCCACCGACCGAACGTCGGCAAGCGGTTCAATTGGCACACTGTTTTTCCAGCCGGATTTCTCCGTTTTCCAATCGTTCGCCGACACGTCGAATTCAAGCGCGTTCCAGCCCTTCTTTAAATCGAGCCAATTGGATTCATGCCATCTGTATGCCACCGTCGTCGAAATGGCGATCGCAACTTGTGGCGGCTTCTCTTCGCCGCTGTACACATTCAGCCTGATTTTCCCCTTGGGTTTCAAGCCAAAGCTGGTGAGGTGCTTGAACGCGGCCTTGTCCTTCGCACCGCCGGTATAGAGAATTTGCAGGGTTTTCTGGCCGTTGACGGTATGCATTTCCACCGCACCCGAATTGCCCCACGGTTCGATCGACCACTGCCCCACTTCCATTCCAGGCTCGCTTTTCACCGGATTGGGCGGAATGTCAGCGGCGAAGGCGTTTGCCGCGAAGAGCGCAGCGGCGAATAAAAGAGTGGGGCGATTCATGGTTGTGTTCCTTGAAGAAACGTGTGCGGGCAATCGATTATGCAATAGGCGTGAATTTAAACAAGTCGCGCGGAGCGGAAGTAGCAGTTGCCCTCTCCGACAAAACTTCCTCACGCCGACGCGCCGGAATAATGCCGGATTCCGATCTTCCAAAACCATCTGGAAATGAGCAGCATAAAGGCTGCCAGTCCGAACGAGGCATAGAGCATGGTTGGATTCAAACGACCCACTAACGCCTCGGCCGGAACTGTCACCGCGAAGGCGACCGGCACCAGAAACGTCAGCAGCAGGCGCAGCCATCCCGGATAAATCGATAGTGGCCAGCGGCCTGCGTCGTACATGCTTTGAAAAATGAAGAGGATGTTGTCCATGCGCACAAACCAGAACGTACAGGTTGCCAGCATCAGCCAGAAACAGTAGACCACCGTCATCCCGGACAACAACGTTCCGGCGAACAATACCGCGCGTTCGGGACTCACGACCGTGCCGAGGCTATAGAGCGCCTGCCCAAGCACGATCAGCCCAAGGAGAATGTCGGCGAGCTTCCAGATTTCGAACTGACGCAGGCTGACCAGCGCCTGTGCGTCCTCCGGTTTGGTCAGCGCAAAATCCAGCGTGCCCTGGCGCACGTCTTCCATCAGGCGCCGCATGCTCGGGGCGATCAGCATGTTGATGCATCCGCCCACGATGAAAAAAACGCCCAGCAGCACGCGCAGTTCGGCGGAACGCCAGCCGCCCAGCGTCTCCGTCTGCGAGAAGACGACGTGAAGTTCCGCCAGCCCCGCGCCCAATTCAAGCACGGATGTAAAACTCTGGACAAAGAAATTCGCGCGGTATTGCAATTCGTTTTGCAGACCGAGGCGGAAATAGACGGAAAAGAGTTGAAATAGGCGCATTGATTTTGGTTGAAGGTTTCTAGCGATCAGGCTCCTACTGCCGAATAGCGTTTTATTCCTTGATGCCAGACGCATTGAAGGAGGGCGAAAAAGACGGCGATCCAGACGACCTGCTGCGCGAAATTTCGGGTGGCTTCCTCCGGTGTCATGCGGCCCAGAAGCAACTCGACTGGAAACGAAATCCACAATCGAAACGGCAGTACGCGGGCGATCGATTGAATTCTGCCTGGAAGCAATTCGAGCGGCGTGAAGCGCCCGGAAAGAAAGATTGCGAACACGATATACGTGGTGTTGACCGCTTGCGTCCGCGTTGTCCAAAACGCCGACAAAGCGAGTGTCCATTCCATCAGAAAGCGCATCGCGAAGCCCATGGCCAGCGCCGGCACAAAGAGTGCGGCGGACCATGCCGGCGTCTTGAGGACCGGGCCGAAGAAAAGAAACAATCCCGCCGCCGCCGCGAACATGAAGGGGAACGTCAGCATTTTGTAGGTGATATTCTCCGCGAGATCGTTGTGAATGGGGTGCAGCGGCCGCAGCAGCATCGGCGAAAACGAACCGCTTCGCACGCGCGGTTCCATTTCGAAAAAATGCCAGTCGAAGGTCAGATGGTTGATCAGCATCGCCGCCAGATAATACAGCGCCAGATCGGAAGTCGAAAAAGTTCCCACGGTTCCGCCGTGCGACTTTGCGATCGACATCCAGACGACCATATACACCGTCGGCTCCAGGATGAACCCGAGCAGCCAGATCAACAGTGCCGCGCGATATTGAAGATGCTGCGCCAGCGCGGTCTTGAAGAGCGTTCGATAAATTGCAAACATGTGCCGCGAAGTTTACGGCTAGAATTCAACGGTTCAAGCGGAGGCGCAGGGCAGTGGTTAGTGAGGCGGCTTCGCCGCTTAGGAGTTACTAACCAGATAAATAAATGTCTAACATGTGGAATACCGATCTACTATATGGTATGGAAACCAAAGATGCACGAAATTTGTCGCCAAATGAATTGAGTGTTTTGCGCGAGAGAGCGGTCAAGGGTGTGCTTTCTGGCCGAACGCGCGTGGAAATGTCAGGGCTGCTCGGCGTCAGTCGGCAGACGATTGGACAATGGGTCGATGAGTACCATCAGCGCGGAGCGGATTCATTTAGCTAGTTCCTGTTTCCTGCAATACCGAGCACAGTATTTTCCTATAAAAAACGTGAAATTGTGTTCTGGAAATGCCGAGCTTATTACAAAAATCGCTCGTTTTCCGCTCGCACCCGGTTTTGAAACACTCTCTTAATGAGATGATACGTCGTTTCGACGCAACGAAGCAGACGGGTCTGCCCCGCCGAAAAATCGGTGCGTGGGTTTTGTCCGGTAGCTCTTAGCACTACAACGCTAAGTTAAGCTCATTTTTCAAATTGTAAATGCCGATGTCATAACCGGGACATTGGAGATTTGCCTATGGACGATGCGAGTGTGGCCGTGGGAGATATCAGCGATTTGCACCGGCGGTTGAAGCT
>JBBRQD010000182.1:0-7986 GCA_038227045.1 Planctomycetota bacterium | reverse complement strand
GTAGCTTGTTTTTCGCCGCGTTTGACTGCCTCAACGGCTTGGCGGCGGCGGCGTTCAAGTTCTTCAGCGCTTCCGATAGGTCTCATGTACTATGTATCGGCTGTTACTGTCGTCTACTTTGGCAAGGCTGGAATCAATAATTCGCTTTTCATGCCGTTCTTTGCGTCTTTGCACCTTTGCGAGAGAAATAAAAAATTCCGAACCGCAGGAAGATTGGACACCGTGAACACGAGCCCTAAAGAAGAACCCGTAAAAGCATCGCGCAGCGAAGGCCATGACGAACTGGTGGCGTCCGTGCGCAAGCTCATCGACACGGACATCCGACCATTCGTCCAAGCCGACGGCGGCGACATCGAATTAATCGGCATCGAAGGCAACCGCGTCAAAGTGCGCCTCGCCGGCGCCTGCGAAACCTGCCCAAGCTCCAACTTTACCTTGCGCGAAGGCGTGGAAGCCCGGCTTAAGGCCAAGATTGCGCCGGATTTGGTTGTTGAAGAAGTGCGGTAGTCAATACGTTAGTCCAGCCAAGGTATGAATCCCATGAAATTTTGCATCGCCTTGGTTTTCGCCATAGCCTCGTTGTGTTACGGCGTTGAAATCCCCGGTTTCGTTCCGGTGAGCACTACACTCCTCGCCGGTTCGCGTTTGACGTTGCGGGAAGTGGATGCTTCAATTATGGCACCGGGCGCGGAATACACTTGGCTTGTCAAGCCGGGAACGCCGGTGGCCTATGTGGCCGTCAATGAAAAAACAGATGAACGCATTATGGTACAGGTTCATCCCAATGCGCGAATATCCGGCCATGAATCCGAATTCATTAGTGGCGCTTTGAAAGGTGGCCGCAAGTCCGCAACGAATAACAATCGCACTGTCCTTCATGATTCCGCTGAACGCCTAGAATGTCCGCCGCACGGCAACCTTTACGGTTACTCCCAAAGCATTCAATTGCCCAATAATGTCCTGAACACAATCGCATTCGTGATCCCGTCAGCGGAAAACTTGGTGATGGTCGTCAGTTATCCGGCGGATGGAAAGCCGAGCAGTGACTTTCTTCAAGTTCTCAAATCCGTGCATTACAATGGAGCACAAGCGTTGCCTGCGAACTTTTCCTCGGTTGCAGCGAAAAATAGCGACAAGGACTTGAGTCCATTTATGGTGCTCGGCTACTTATTTATGGGAGGCTTAATCGTTCAATTTACGGGATGGATATTTGGCAAAAAGGATGTAAACGGCGCCAGCGTCGCTGTAATTGTTGTGCTGGCGATCATGGTTTTGCGCATTGCTTTAATTGTCATGAATGCCGGAACGAATGCCCATGACAACGGATATCGGATTGGGCAGGAAGTTGGGACGGCAATCTTCCCGTTGCTCATTCTCGGATACATGTCGCAGCGAAAAGCGAAAGAGACCGCACGTCAAAAGACCAATTCTGCATAACGCTGCCAATTCGGCGAAATCACCACGTATAAAGAAAGCGAAGCGACGCCATCCGCGACAAAAGCCCGTCCTCGACAACCTAACATAACGTATATTATCGGACGATGGCAAAATACTTCTTTTCCCCATATCATGACGGTGGAACCGCTTCCGATAGTGCATTCCATTGAGAAATGGCGTATTTCCTCCCGCCAGCGGTTTAAGAAGAATCAACCCAAGAGGATTCTTTCCATGCGTGCATTTTGCCTCATCGCCGCAGTTCTGTGCGTCTTGTCCGTCTCCAGTCGCGCCGCCGACGTGCTGAAAGTCGGCATCATCGGCGCGGACACGTCGCACGTACCCGCGTTTACGAAGATGTTGAATGCGCCAGACGCCGAAGGCGATCTCGCGGGCTTCAAAGTCGTCGCCGCCTTTCCCGGCGGAAGCGACGACATTCCGTCGAGCAAAGACCGCGTCGGAAAGTTCACCGACGAACTCAAGGCCATGAACGTCGAGATCGTGGATTCAGTCGAAGCACTTGTCACAAAAGTCGATGTCGTGCTGCTGGAAAGCGTCGACGGCCGCCCGCATTTGAAGCAGGCTCTTCCAGTGCTCAAAGCCAAGAAACCGATTTTTATCGATAAGCCGGTCGCGGGATCGCTCGCGGATGCGGTCGAAATCCTCCGCGTCGCAAAAGAGTTGAACGTCCCCTGTTTCTCAAGTTCTTCGCTGCGCTATGCTCCGAGCATGGCCGGTGCATCAAGCGATCCAAAGGTCGGAAAAGTGGTCGGTTGTACCGTCTGGGGTCCGTGCGCGCTGGAGTCGCATCATCCGGATCTGTTCTGGTACGGTATCCACGGCGTCGAATCGCTCTTCACCATAATGGGACCCGGTTGCGAATCGGTATCGCGAGTGCAAACGAAAGATTTCGAATTGGCGGTAGGTGTTTGGAAAGACGGCCGCATCGGAACGTTCCGCGGCGTGCGTGCGCCCAAAACGGATTACGGCGCGACCGTCTTCGGCAGCATTGGCATTGTGCCGGTCTTCGGAGGCGGCAGTTATAAGCCGCTGGTCATCGAAATCGCCAAGTTCTTCAAATCCGGAAAACCGCCGGTCAGCGCCGAAGACACGCTCGAGATTTACGCCTTTATGGAAGCGGCGGACGAAAGCAAGCGCCAGGGTGGCAAACAAATCACGATTGAAAGCGTGCTGACAGCGGCGAAAAATACGCAAAAGTAAATCAATCTGTTCTCTGTGTTCTCCGTGCCTCCATGGTGCAAACGCCTTTGTAATAGAATTCTCAACGTATGGAACGGCGCTTGCGCTAACTCCGCCATGACTTCTCGCTTTGGGAAGTGGATTTGGAAAAAGGAGAGCACTATGTCTGGTAAATTTCTATTGGCCGCGCTATTGGCTTTCGGCGTGTGCACTTTCGCGGCCGCCGTCGAAGAAGGAAATGTGTCCGTGACCGTAAAGGGCACGCTCCATGAAGACAAATTCGGCTTCTTTGTGCAAGCCGATGGCAATGTCTACGAGCTCAATTTCAGCGAGGCCGGCAGAGCCGACATGCACAAGTTTCATTCGGAATTGAAGGGCGATTACGTCAAAGTGACGGGCGCGCTTGTCATAGGAGAAGTGACCAATAACAAACCCCGCCTGATTGTCTATTCGAGTGACGTGTCGCGCGTGAAAATTGAAGGCGTTGTGACTGAACGCCGCGTCGTCGAACAGCCGGTTATCGTCCGCGAAACCTATGTCGAACATCGCGGCGGCATCCATCTTCCGGGCATCCACATCAATTGGTAAGACCTTTCCAGGCAGATGTTTGATAAAGCATTTTACGCTCCACTGGCGGCACTCCGTCAGTGGAGCGTGCACATCGGGACGTGCCGAATTCTCGCAAACAAAGTCGAAATATCGGCGTTGGACTCATTTTGGGAGCCTGTCGGCCAACGTCCCCTCCCCTTCGTGTTCTTCCCAATCCCGAGCGCGGCGAAGCGCCTCCGCCCACCGCCGGCGGCGATACTGCGCGTCGGCCTCTTTCATCTCCGGTACAAACGTGCGGTCGATTTCCCAATTGGCTTCAATCTCGGACGTGTCTTTCCAATAGCCCACCGCCAGTCCCGCCAAATATGCTGCGCCCAGCGCGGTGGTTTCGGTGACCTTCGGACGGACGACGGGCGCGCGCAACAAATCGGCTTGAAACTGCATCAACAAATTGTTCGCTGAAGCCCCGCCATCCACGCGCAATTCTTCGATTGGAATTCCAGAGTCCGCTTTCATCACATCGAGAATATCGGCCACTTGAAATGCAATGCTCTCCAAACCGGCACGCGCGAAATGCGCCTTGCTCGTGCCGCGCGTAATTCCCATAATGGTGCCGCGCGCATACTGGTCCCAATGCGGCGCGCCCAGCCCGGCGAACGCCGGCACGATGTACACGCCGCCGGCATCCGCAACGCTCGCGGCCAGCGCTTCAATATCCGCGGCGGATTTCACAATCCCCAGTCCGTCGCGCAGCCATTGCACGACAGCGCCGCCGATAAAAACGCTGCCCTCCAGCGCGTACGCGGTCGTTCCGCCGACTTGCGATGCAACCGTGGTCAGCAGTTTGTGCTTGGATTCCGCGGCGTCGGTCCCGATATTCATCAGCATGAAACAACCGGTGCCGTACGTATTTTTCGTGAGGCCGCGCGAAAAACATGCCTGCCCAAAAAGCGCCGCCTGCTGGTCGCCGGCGACTCCGCCAATGGCAATCGCGCCACCGAAATGCGCCGCCTGGGTTTGGCCGTAAATTTCGCTGGAGGATCGCACCACTGGCAACACGGCGCGCGGAATCTTCAGCAGCGTCAGTAACTCCTCGTCCCATTCAAGCGTGTGAATGTTGTACAACATCGTGCGCGATGCGTTCGTCGCATCGGTGGCATGAACCGCGCCGCCGGTGAGTTTCCAGAGCAACCAGGAATCAATCGTCCCAAACGCCAGCTCGCCGCGCTCCGCTTTCGCGCGGGCGCCGCGGACATTATCGAGCAGCCATTGCAATTTGCTCCCCGAAAAATAGGCGTCGATCACCAGCCCCGTTTTTCGCTGAATCGTGCCAAGATGCCCATCGCGTTTGAGCTGATCGCAAATACCCGCCGTCCGGCGATCCTGCCACACAATAGCATTGTGAATCGGCCGCCCGGTCTTGCGGTCCCACACGACCGTCGTCTCGCGCTGATTCGTGAGACCGATCGCGGCGACATCCTGCCACGTCAGTTTTGCTTTCTGCAACACCTCGACCGCCACGGCAAGCTGCGAAATCCAAATCCTCTCAGCATCGTGCTCAACCCAGCCGGCCTGCGGATAGACCTGCCGAAACTCCCGCTGGGCCGAAGCGCAGACGTGTCCGCCATGATCGAAGAGTATCGCCCGAGAACTGGTAGTGCCTTGATCCAGCGCGAGAATGAAAGACTTCGAAGCTATCTTTTTAACAGCGGCGAGCCTCGCGCTGATGCGCTCGGTCGGGGCTGTATCCGTGATCGGAGTTGACGGCTTTTTCTTCATCGCGAATGTCCTTGAGCTAGTGAACCAAATAACGTTGCGCCATCGCCGTGAATTCCAAAACTTGAGCGCGTTCCCATTCGGCATCGCGGCCCAATTCTACAGCCATCAGCCGCGCGGCGTCAGGAGCCATTTCAAGCGCCGCTCGCGCATTGAGAAAAATCGCGCGCGTCCGGCGAGACAACACATCATCTACCGTTCGAGCCATCTCGTTGCGCACCGCCCACACCACCTGGGCGCCATTGATCGGCAGCGCATCGCTGAGCCGCCGCGCGAGTTCCGGCTGAGTCCGTGCAATCTCCAAAACCGCATGCGCATCCGATCCATAGACACTCAAATCTCCCAACGATGGCGCATCCTCGAGATGCCCATGAATTCGCAGCATCTCCGTCACGCATGGACGCTTCTCCAATCGCGCCACAATGCCCGCGCGATCGACGCAATCCTCCGCCATTTTCCGATACGTCGTCCACTTGCCGCCCGCAATCGTGATCAACTGAGACTTCGACACTTCAATCGTATGATCGCGCGAAAGTGTCGAAGTCTTTTTCGTGTCCGACGCCTTGACCAGCGGCCGAATGCCCGTAAACACGCTCAGAATATCCGCGCGAGTCGGATGCTTTGCAAGATAGTCCGAAGCCGCGTCCAATAAAAACGCGATTTCTTCATCCTGCGCTTTCGGTTCGAGACAAACGGAATCAATCGGCGTATCGGTCGTTCCAATCAGCGTATGCCCATGCCACGGAATCGCAAACATCACGCGCCCATCGCGCGTTTTGGGAACGATCAGCGCCGTGTCGCCTGGAAGAAACGAACGATCGACAACTATGTGGACGCCCTGGCTCGGCGCGATCAGCGGAGCCGCGGCCGGATCGTCCATCGTGCGGATCGCATCGCCGAACGCGCCCGTCGCATTGATCACGCAGCGCGCCCGAATCGCGAACCGCCGGTTGGATTCCAATTCTGCAACAACCAGCCCATCCACCACACCGCTGGAATCGTGAGTCAGCTCAACGACCGTCGTGTAGTTAAGCAGCGCCGCGCCTTGTGCCTCCGCGGTTTGAGCCAGCGCGATCAACAGCCGCGAGTCGTCAAATTGTCCATCGAAATAGAGGACACTCCCGCGCAGTCCGCCCTGCTTGATTGTCGGGACGCGAGAAACCGTCGCCGCCTTGCCAAGATGCCGCGAGTTGCCAAAACCCCGGCGAAATCCAAGGATGTCGTACGCCGTCAATCCAATCCCATAAAACGCAGCCTCCCACCAGGCAAAATTGGGCATAACAAACGCGAGCTCATGGACAAGATGCGGAGCATTCCGCCGCAGAATCCCGCGCTCCTTCAAAGCCTCCCGTACAAGCGAAATATTGCCCTGCTGAAGATACCGAACGCCGCCGTGAATAAGCTTCGTCGAACGGCCTGAAGTCCCCTTGCCAAAATCGCTCTGCTCAAAAAGGCAAACGGAATACCCGCGCGAAGCAGCATCCAGGGCAATGCCCACGCCAGTCGCGCCACCCCCAATCACGGCAATATCCCAAAGCTGGGAAGTGTCAGAAATGCGCCGAACGGATGCGTCACGATCCATCATGGATGTTGAATTCTATCGATCGAGTGGGTCAAAAAACTTTCATACCTCAAGAGGAAAGCCCAGCAACAGCCGGTAGCGCAAGCGTCATTGAGGGCATTGCGGCGAGATAATATCCTTTTTCCGCTCCCAAAGATGCACATGTGGTGCTTTGTTTAAGAACCACATCAAAAAGTGCCCAATTCTGTTCTCAAAACTGCACAACGCGCAATGAAATTCCCCTTCAGCCACTTAGACGACTTCAAATAGCCCATTTTCCGTTGCAAAAGTTGCACATGTGCGCTAAATCTTCTTCACAAAAAGCTATTTTATGCGCCAACATTAAACTCTAGGCCCACTGGAAATGGTACCCTATTATTTTACGAATGTCAAGTGATTATTTCGCGGAAATCCTTGGAATTCTATCAAGTCTTATTTGTTAAGATCAGGCCAATTTCATCGCCAATTGTTCATCCAAAATTTCTTTTACGGTGAGCAAAATGATAATCTTGCCGGTCTTCTTGAAGAATTCGCCCACCTCTGTCAGCGCCAGTCCGAAACTACGCCAATTCAGCCGGTTTGAAAATGTGCCTCATTTCTGGCTCAGCCGTTGCGGTCTTCTTCAGCATGACTTAATTTTGAATGTCTTCTTCATGCCCTGAGATCGCCTTCCTACAAACACAATACTCCTAACAAAGCGCATGCCGCTGTTTTCCCGCATTTTCAAACCGGCTGATTTACTACATGTTCACACCGGCGCTGACAACCTCAACGACGGCTTCGTCGCTGAATGCGAACGAGACGAAAAAACCCTTCTTAAAGCCGCGGTTGGTCATGACGCCGCAGAAGTTCTGTATTTCAGGGCGCCCGGCTTTATCCTTTTGCTTGACTTGAATCGGGTAACACTCCGCCACTGTGTTGAAGAGTTCGTCTTTCGCTTCCTTTTTATCCGGAATTGCGGAGACGGGATAAATGCGTCCATCCACGCCACCATCGCCCGTTTGCGCTTTGTTCGGAATGCCGCCGATGGCGATCACCGCCCAATTTTCAAACTCAAACGGCGGAATCACGCGCAGCTTCTCTTCCGTCCAAGGCAGATCGCGCACAATAAACCCGCGCCCCGATTTCCAAAGCTGCTTGTCATTGACCAGCGACGTATGCTGCTCCAGACGCTTAGCCATGACGCGGCAAGCGGTCGGAGAAATGTCAATCCCAATCCATTGCCGCTTCAAATTCTGAGCCGCCACTAATGCAGTGCCGCAGCCACAAAACGCATCCAGCACGATGTCGTTGTCCTCCGATGATGCCTTTATGATTCGATCAAGAAGAGCAATTGTCAAATGATGTGGATGGCGATGTTGAAATCATGCGGCGTTTTCCTTGATGCCATCCACGAAACGAACAAGCTTGATCACGTCTGCCAACAACTCCGATTTATTTAATTTCCTCCAGCCTTTTGCCGCGCT
>JBBRQD010000181.1:0-8432 GCA_038227045.1 Planctomycetota bacterium | reverse complement strand
GCGCGGTTTGCGCGGATCGGGAACCTGCTTGAAGGCATCGAAAAGCGAAATTTCAGCGGCAACACTCATTTTTCTGATCTCCTTTGAATAGAAGATCGGCTATTTCTCTACGAAAAATGAGGACTTTTGAAAGGCCCTGATAATCGGTGTAATTCGGATTTGGCAAATTCTATGGCTTTTGGCGCAGCCGACGTTAGACTGTGTCGTTTTATTGCCGCACGGCATGACCGCCCGCTCTGTTGCGGTCGCGGCCGCACCGCGCACGACTGGAGTCGATCATGAAAAATGCCCTGCCGCACGCACTCTTGTGCGCGCTGCTCGCCGCCGCTTGCACGCGCGCGGAAGAAGAAAAAAAGCCTGTCGAACCCGAGAAGAAACCGGCGGTCGAAGCGGCCAAATTGGATTTGAAGACGGATAAGGATATCGCCAGCTACGCACTTGGACTGAACTACGGAATGGGTGCCAAGCAGCTTGCCGGCGACCTCGACGTGGATGCCATGGCGGCTTCGTTCGCCGACGCCATGGTCGGAAAAGAAAGCAAGCTCTCCGACGAAGAAATGGGGAAAATGTTCGCCGTGTTCCAAGCGTTCATGGAGAAGAAGCAGAAGGGCGACAAAACGGCCGTTCTCGAAAACAAGAGCGGTGTCAGCCAGGCGCTCGGGCGAAACATGGGCCGCCGATTGAGTTTTGCGGCCGCGTCATTAAACGCCGAATTGGCCGCCAAAGCTTTCGCTTCGGCCGCCAAGGGCGAGACGGTTTCGTTCAATCCGGAAGAACATAAAGATGCGATTGGAAAATATTTCAAAGCCATCCAGGAAACGATGATCGCCAAAAATAAGGAAGCCGGCGTTAAAAACCAGAAGGAAAGCGACGACTTCATGGCCGAAAACAAAAAGAAAGAAGGCGTGGTCGCCACCGCCAGCGGACTGCAATACAAGATTCTCAAGGAAGGCAAAGGCGAGATTCCCAAACCCACCGACTCGGTTCAAGTCAATTACGAAGGCCGTTTTCTCGACGGCAAAGTGTTCGATAGCACCGCGAAACACGGCAAACCATTCGACACCGACCTCGTGCATTTGATTCCGGGTTGGGTCGAAGCTCTCAAGATGATGCCGGTCGGTTCGAAGTGGCAGCTTTACGTGCCGGGCAATCTCGCCTACGGCGAAAACGGCAGCCCGCCTGACATTCCCGCGAGCAAGATGCTGATCTTCGATATGGAATTGTTAAACATTAAGAAAGTGGAACCGGCCGCCGTTCCGCCAGTCCCACCGGTCAAGCCAGAACCGGTTAAACCAGAACCGACGAAGTAGCGCGATTTTGGATAGGACGCGATCACACGCGTCCTATCCAAACAGAAAGTCCACGTTTCGTAAATTTGTATTCATCCCAACATTGGTTGAGAAGGACTGACAACGCATGTTCATTCACACGGTCTATTTTTGGCTGAAGGACGGCGCGCCGGCCGACGCGAAAACGAAACTGATTGCCGATTGTTACAAGTATCTAAAGGCGATTCCGACAACGCGGCAACTCTGGGCGGGCCCCCCCGCGATGACGCCGCGCGACGTCGTCGACAATTCCTATCAGGTGGGACTGACGGTCGTGCTCGACGACGATGCCGGCCACGACGTTTATCAGAAGCACGAACTCCATCTGGATTTCATTGCTCAAAACAAGATGCACTGGCAGCGCGTGCAGGTTTACGATTTTAAGGCGTAAGATTAGGACGGACTGCCAGCCCGTCCAGTTTCAATGCGGCGGCGATCGAGTTTTAAGCTGGACGGACTGGCAGTCCGTCCTAATCGTTACTTCAAAATCGGCAGCAAAATCACTTCCCGCAAATCCATCACGGCGCCGCCCTGTTTTTTAATTGGCTTCAACGTCAGCGTGACCGGTCCCGGCGTATCGAGCGACAGCGTGCCGACTTCCAGAAACGTAAAGGTGTGAAATCCGCCCGTGTTTTTGGTCGTCCAATTCAGCTTCTGCTCGCCGACCGCGATTTCGATTTCGCTGCCTCCGCCGCTGCCGTGCATCGCGAAGACGATGAATTTACCCGGCTTCTTCAGTTCGAAATCCCAACTCACCCAATCCTTCGCGTTACCCCAAAATCCAAGCGTGTTCTTCTCCGGCGTGGCCTCGTAGCGCAGTCCGTTGCCATGCACCGTACAATCGTGCGCATGCAGAGTGATCGATTGGTCACCGGCTTGAACGACCGGCTTGCCCTCGGGCGCGGGCGTCAGGACCAGCGCTTTTATCGAGAGCGGCTTGGCGGCGTCGGCTGGTTCGGTCTCAAACGACACAGGCAGCTTGCCTGATTTCTCAAGATAGACGCGTCCAAGCTTGACCGTCGCGCCGGCACCGTCGGCCGTTCCGGCCAGTTCTTTCCCGGCGATGGAACCTTTGATTTTTCCCGATGCGGGCGCGTCCAGTTGAGCCTCAGCGTCATACATGCCCCAGCGCGGCGCATTAAATTCGCCCTTGATTTGCACCGCCGCCGCCGCGGGCGTCCATGTCGCAACGCCATCGGGAGTCTGCGCCGTCGTATCCGCGGCCGACAGCCACGACGCCACGCAGAATGCAAACGGAGCAAGTGTGTTCAAATTCATGGCGAAATCCTTTTGTTAAAATGGATCGGTGTGGCGTGTGATTAAAAGCGGATGGCGAATATTAATGGATGCGTCTGAAAATGCCAAATGAAATGCGGCCGTTGCCCTCTCCCGGGAGGGAGAGGCAATCATCTACGAGAGCATCGACTGCGCGTGTTCCGCAACTTTTTGGGGCTTTATCGAGAGCACTGGAACATGGCTGATGCGCACGATTCGTTCGGCGACCGATCCGAAAATCAGGTGCGACAACCCGGTGTAGCCGTGCGTGGAAATCACCATCAAGTCCGCGTGGTGTTCCGTGGCCAGTTCGACGAGCCGCTCCGCGGCCCGGCCGCGCGACATAATCGGTACCACTTCCAGTCCCGATTTCGCGGACAACGCTGCCGCCTCGGAATGCAGGCGTTTCTCGGCTTCTGCACAAATTGTTGTCAGCCACGCCTCTACATCCACGCCAATGCCTTCGCCCGCCGCGGCGCTGGCGTAGTAAACGGAGTCTTCGACAACATGGACCAGCAGTATTTTTGCCCCGGCTTCGCGCGCAAGTTCAACTGCGAAGGGTTGTACGACGGCCGCGTTCTCCGAGAAATCGGTGGGCAACAATACCGCGCCTAAATGCAATCCATCGCTTGGCACAGTTGCGCCAGGGCGAACGGTCAGCACCGGAACGGGGCTGAGCCGTACGACGCGTTCGGCTACCGATCCCAGCAGCAAATGTGCGAGACCCGTGTGGCCGTGCGTTGCAATAACGACGATATCGACGTTAAATTTTTTCGCATACGTTGCGACTTCTTTCGCGGGATTGCCGCGGGCGACGGCGTAAATTGTTTTGACGCCGGAGTCTTTCTCGATCCGTTGCGCCATTGCGATGACTTTTTCGGTGTGATGCTTGTGAAGCGACGCAATCCACTCCGTCACGCCGATCACGATGCCCGCGGCCAGAGCTTCTCCGGCTTCGTCCTCCATGACGTGAAAGAGATGGATTGTTCCACCATGCCGTTTCGCCAAAGCCACCGCGTAGGGAATTGCGGAATCTGCGTTGAGCGACAAGTCTGTCGTCAGAAGAATGTTCTTGTAAGTGCTCATGGCGAAGCTCCTTTCCATTCGGCGCGAATGGTTCGTGTCTGATTAAATTCTATCACATTTCGGGCCAATGAAATAAGTATCCGAAAACAGTACGTGTGCGGCTCTGGATCAATGTTGTTGCGAAATGGCGGGAGGGGATGTTCAGCTTTGAGAATATAATTCTAAAATTGCGAAAAAAGTAGGGCGGGTTTCTAACCCGCCATTTTCTGCCTCGATTCGATCTTAAATGCCGACGGAGTGGCAACCCGTCCTACATTCTTACAATTTCCATGGCGCGCGGCCTTCGCGGTACAGCAGCCGGTTCGCGGCTTCGTCCCCGATGACCAGATCCTTTTCAGCGTCCCAGTTCAATTTCCGGCCGAGAATGTAGGAGATGTTGCCGACGATGCAGAGAATCGCAACGCGGTGCGCGGCTTCAATGTTCATCAACGGATCCTGGCGCGTCTTGATGCACTGCAGCCAGTCCTTGACGTGGCCGGGACTGTGGAAGACCGTTTCGCCGCCCGCCGGCACGCGGTAGCGCTTGACCTTCGGATCGGCCACGCAGCGGCCGTCGCCGCCGTCGAAATAACACGTGTCTTTGTCACCCCAGATCTTGAAGCCGAAATTATCGCCGTCGTATTCCTTGGCCTTCTCGCCCGGCTGAGACCAGACCAGCGTCCAATCCGGATTCTTGAATTCGTAGACGATATTCATCTTCGTCGGACAATCCCACACGCCGCGCGGCGGCGCGTCGCCGGTCGCGTCGATCGACACGGGGCCAATTTTGTCCGAATTCATGAACCATTGCGCGAGGCTAAAGACGTGTGCGCCGCGGTCGCGGATGTACCCGCCGCCCAGGTCCAGAATCCAGCGGAAATTGAAATGCACGCGCGCCTTGTTGTACGGGCGCCACGCGGCGGGTCCGAGCCACATGTCGTAATCCAGTTCCGGCGGCACCGGGCCGTCGGGCGTGTCGTTGTCGACGGGATTCATCGGATGCCAGCAGGTGATTTTGTTGACTTTGCCCAACATGCCGTTGCGGATGTATTCGCAGGTGGCGACTGAATCGGGCAGCGAACGGCCTTGCGAACCGATCTGGACGACGCGGTTGAAGCGGCGCGTCGCGGCAATCATCGCGCGGCCTTCGGCAATCGTGACACTCGACGGCTTTTCGCAGTACACGTCCTTGCCCGCCTGACAGGCGTGAACAGTCTGCACGCCGTGCCAGTGATCGGGCGTGGCGATCAGCACGGCATCGATGTCCTTGCGTTCAAGAATGCGGCGGTAGTCGGTGCAGACAAACGCCTTTTCGCCAACGACTTTGACGGCTCGCGCAAGGTGTTCCTTGTCCACGTCACAGACGGCTGCGGCCATTTGCTTTTCATTGTTCAAGTGCCCGCCACCGCGTCCGCCAATACCAATAAAGCCGACATTAATGCGGTCGTTCGCGCCCTCACGGCCGGGTTCGGCCAGCACACCGCTCGGAATGACATACGGAACCGCCATTCCCGCGGCCACCGCGGCCGAGGATTTCAGGAATTTGCGGCGGCTGAGATTTTGAGACATTATGAAAACTCCAGCGAAATTTAAAGATGCCGTTACCGCCGATGAATACACTGCCGAGGAAGCCGCGTTTTTAGAAAATATCAAGTCGGACGCTTATCTTTTGAATGCCTGTTTGCGCAACTCGACGTTTCTGTTTGCAACATGAGTTTAACCGTGTAGAAGGAACCCTCTGGAAGACTAAGACCGGCGATGATATTTGAGAGTCGTATGTTATAGTTTCCAACGACTGTGGATAATTGCGATGAAAAATACCTATGCGCTAAGCGTGCTGTGCACCGTAGTGTTGTCAGCCGTGAGCGCGGCGGATACGCCGGCGCTTGACATCACTGGCCTGGGACCCACCGGTTTCGACTACATCCAGGGGTCGTACAGCCTGGGCTTTCGATTTACGGCTAATAAAGATCTGAATGTCACGGCCTTGGGCTTTTATGACGACCTGAAGGACGGCATCACGGGCAACCATGACGTCGGCATCTACGACGTCGTCACACAACAGTTGCTGGTCTCGACCACGGTCGTGCCCAGCGATCCGTTGACCGGTTTTTTTCACTACCATACTCTGGGAACGCCCTATATTTTGCCGGGCGGAAAAGACTATTATCTTCAAGCGGTCACCATGACCGATCGTTATTCCTATAATACAAATCTCAACAATGCAGAGATCAAGGTGGACCCGGCGATTACGTTCAAAAGCATCGCAGTTTATTATGCCACCAGTTCGGCCACGGCGCTGCATTATCCGGATACTGAGGATAGTTCGGCAATGGGCGATTTCGGCCCGAGCATGCTGATCTCAAACCCGGGCGCTCCGGGTGGCCCCGGCGTGCCGCCGGTCATTACGGCGTTTGCGTCGTCCGAGAATCCAGCGTTCTTAACCGATCCCGTGTCCTTCTCATTCTCCGCCACGGATGCGGTCGCAACCACGCTTAATTATACCCTGGACTTCGGCGACGGCAGCCCCGTCGCGTCCGGTGCTTTTGTGCCCGGCGCAAACGCTACCGAAATGCACGTTTATACGACGACCAGCAGCGCGTTCAGTGTCAAACTGACGGTGTCAAACGGCAGTTCGATGGCGCCGGCAAGCTTGATTCAGATGGTGCCGGCGCCGTCTTCGGGCGGACTGGGCGAGAAAAACATTTCGAATACCACAGTCATCAATCCGCTCGACGGCTTGTCGATTACCGCGATTGCCAGCAATGGCGGCGTCATTCAATTGGGTATCGATATCAATTCCTTGCCGGTCGCCGTCTACGATGTCAGCACCTATTTTAACGACATCGCGGGGCAAAGTTCCACGGTCAGCGGAGTGCGACCCGTGCATCAATTCATCCAGCATGGCATCTTTGTCGCCGAAGTGACCGCAACCAATCATGCCACAGGTTTGGTCGTCGGTCACGGGCGCAAAACCCTGGCCATAAGCACGTTTGAAACCGGTGAAATGGTGTTCGACGCCAGCCAGGCGGCAATAGTCCCGCGCGTGACGGGCAATGCCTCCGATCCCATGATTTCAAAGCACTCGCTGAAAGGCAAATTCGCCTTCAACGGCCTATCGACAGACAGCGTCACCTTCAGCGGCATCTTCAAATTGCCACCCGGCCTCAATACGTCCAAGTCGCACGAACTCTGGATCGGCATCGGCAACATCATCTCGTTCACGACAGTGGATTCGAAGGGCAACGGCGCGCTGCCGGGACTTCTGCCGGTCATCAAGAAAGTCAAGCTGGGCTATTTGAAGGTGAAAAAGGGCGCGGTGACAGCGGGCGGTGAGGACGGAAAAGTCGATGTCACATTCAACGCCGCCAAATTTGTGGCCACCGGTTTCGACACCGAAGGGATCAGCGCTTCATCCACGGACACAGGCAAAGGCAAAAAGCCGCTGCGCAGCATTCAGGTCGCATTGCTGCTGGACGGCGTCGCATACCAGTTGCCGGCATCAGTGAATTTTTCCACATCCAGCAATTCAGCCTTTGGGTCGATTTCGGGGCGGAGCAGCAAGTGAGGCGGGAAGATCGGTTTCCGCAGCATATAGAAATTTAAGACAATAATTAGGATTCATCTCAAGGCCTTTAAATCATAAAATTTCGTGACGGAGCACTACCTTTTGGATCTAAAAGGTAGTGCTCTGTCACGGTATTTACGGCGACAAATTTCGTGCATCTTTGGTTTCCATACCATATAGTAGATCGGTATTCCACATGTCAGACATTTATTTATCTAGTTAGTAGGTCGTGGAGAATGACAATGTCGCTTATTTCCAGAATTCTTGCGATCCTCCTACTTGCGGTATCTGCCGTCACAGGCTCAGTCGCAGAAGAGAGTCCCACAACACCCAGGGAACGTACAGACTCCTTAGGGAAAGACCAACTCAAGGAGATCAATGTCGACATCAAGAAGATGGACGGAAAAATTGATTTAGCCTTCGTCGGCGACTCGATCACCAGGCGTTGGAGAGGGGCAGGAAACAAGGAGGTCTGGGACAAGTACTGGGGTTCGTACCGGGCCATCAACATGGGCATTGGCGGCGATCAGACGCAGAACGTTCTGTGGCGATTGCAGAACGGTCAATTGGACGAATACCAGGCGCGTGTGTTTGTCGTCATGATCGGCACCAATAACTGTTGGGGTGAAAAACCTGTGCCCGCTGACGTGGCGGACGGCATCAAGGCGATCCTGGATTTGATTCAGGCCAAACAACCCCAGGCCAAGATCCTGCTGTTGAGCATTCTTCCGGAGGGAGAAAAACCCAGACCTGGCCGTGAAACAAGGGCCGCAATCAACGCGCTGATCTCGAAGTTCCAAGGTGGCCCGGTTCACTACATGGATATTTCCGCCAAGTTTCTGAAGCCTGATGGCACCATCAGCAAGGACGTGATGCCTGACTATTTGCACTTGTCCCCCAAGGGCTATGAGATCTGGTCGGAAGCCATCAAGGACAAAGTAAAGGATCTCGTAGGCGACGCCAATTCTGGAAAAGCACCCTGATTGCGGCTACCAAGTTTTTTAAGAATTCCGTGACGGAGCACTACCTTTTAAATCTATAAGTTCTGAAGTTCTGGGGACAGACACGAATGGCACATAGTTAAGGAAAAACCAAAAGCGTTAAAGCAAAAATCCCCCCTGACCGAGGAAGTGTTTGCAGACAACTTTCCACGGGGGGAGGACCATTGTGAACATGAGCTTTATCGTCCGGTATGC
>JBBRQD010000180.1:0-8478 GCA_038227045.1 Planctomycetota bacterium | reverse complement strand
CCGACGCCGCCACTCCGCACGCCGAACCGCCCACCGTGCCTGCTGTCCGCACTTGCCTCGCGCCATGAGTCTTCCTCCTCACGCGCGTTGTAGCAGATGACCGGCTGTGTTGGGTAGATGTACTTCACCGGAGGGATACGAATATTTGACTGTTCGCGAAGGCGGTGCGCGCTTTTTGAGACAGACGGCGCATTATTTCCTATAAATCAATATCACGTCTGTTCCGGAGTTTTCTACTTCTGCAAATTGTGCATAACCGACCAGACCTCGTGCAGCGAATGCTCATATGCCGCACCCGCTTTTCCTTGGTGGTGAGCGACTTCCGATTTGAAGTTGTCGTAGTCGGTTTCCTCGGCGAGCGCCGCCAGCACCTTGATCCATTCAGGCTTCTGAACGAATAGCCGGTAGGCGTAATCGGTCCCAGCAGACTCCTGGACTTCGCACCCGCTCAGCAGATTGGGGAATTGCTTCTTCAGGGCGTTGAGATGGCCACGAAGTCTGGCCCGGACCATGATCCGGTCAGGATCGACGGGCTGGCCATGCTTGCCGTTCCCTTGGCGGGCGCAGACCGCACTGAAGAAGCCGTGTTTGGTGAAAATCCACATCAGCATTACTCCTCGAATGCCCTACAGCGGCGAAATTGGTATCTGTCCCCCGGTGTTTCCTGGGGGCTGAACGACGGGACCAAACAACTTTGAACCAATTGATTCGTTGCTCCAACTAGAATAATCGACATACGGATCACTAATTAGAGAAGGTAAACGTTTTCTACTAAAACTCAGGCTGTAACCGTCTTTGGCTTCCGACATTACCTTATTAGCCACAACCTTACTGAGATCTTCAATGCGCATTATGAAAAGATGTATGATTTTGTCGTCAACGATAGAGACGACCTGTGCAAACACTGGGTCCAAATCGAAGCGCTTAGCAAAGTATTTTAACTTTTCTATATGATCGTGTTCTATCCCAATACCGCGAGATTCATTACTTGCGGCCTTGAAGCTCCTTGTCTTAACAGAGACGGCAAGTTTATGATGCATGCGTTCTGCAATCAGGTCCGCTCCCACATGATCAACGCATGCGACTTCGAATCCTTTTCTTATAAGAGCGTATGTGACTAAACCTTCTCCAAAGTCACCTAGTTGTTTTGGCGCACGAGTATGCATGTATTCTCCCTTTAAACTCCGGGACAGCCACAATGAGCGGAGTACCGCACACCCAGAGAGAATGAAAATGGGCTAACTACTTACTAACTTGGTTGTGAACGCTCGAATTTTCAGAGCAGACGGCGCATTGGTTTGTAGAAAAACGGGGACGTACAGTCCCCGTTTCCACAAAAAAAGCCGCTCACTTACGTGCGCGGCTCTAGACACTTACGATTTCCGCACTCGATTCTACGCAAACAGCGTCGTGACGGCCTTTGCCTTAACCAGCTCGCGCGGCTGATTGAGATGGTTGAACACGATCGTTTCAGGATCGATTCCAAAGGCATGATAGATTGTGGCCAGCAGTTCGGTCGGATGAACCGGGTCTTCCAGCGGACTGGATGCCGTCTTGTCCGATTTGCCGTGAACGTAGCCGCGCTTGATTCCCGCTCCGGCGATGCACGCCGTATAGCAGTAGGGCCAATGGTCCCGCCCGTCGGCGCTGTTGCCATTTCCGGAAGTGCTCACGCCGCGTTCGGGGCTGCGACCGAATTCGCCCACCGCGATGACCAGCGTTTCCGCCAGCAATCCGCGCTCATCCATGTCGCCGATCAGCGCCGCCAGACCGGTATCCAGCATCGGGCCGGACTGAGTTTTCATACGCGTCGTGAGGCCCGTGTGATGATCCCACGAATGGTTGTCCGAATTCGCGACTTTGGGCCAGACAAGTTCGACCACCTTCGTGCCGGCTTCGACGAGCCGCCGCGCCAGCAGGCAGCTCTGGCCGAATGTGTTCAAGCCGTAGCGTTCGCGCATCTGCGGCGTTTCGCGTTCGAGCGCGAACGCTTCGCGCGCACGGCCCGAGACGACGAGATTCAGCGCGCGTTCGTAGTATTCGCTGAGATGATATTGCTCGACGGCCTTGTCGATCTCCGGCATTGCCGCTTCGATCTCCTGCCGCAGGCGCGCGCGGCGTTGGAGGCGCACCGCGAAGACATCCGGCCGCAGCTTGAGGTCGTCGATCTTGATGCGGTTCATCTTCTGCATGTCCATATCGTCGCCCTCAGGATAGAGGGTGTACGGATCGAAGCCCTTTCCGAGGAACCCGGCAGTGCCGCCCTTGCCGACGACGTTGCTTTCCTGCAGCGGGCGCGGCAGCGTCACGAAGGGCAGCATCGGTTCGGTCTGCGGCTGCATGCGGATAATCTGCGAGCCGAAATTGGGGTAGTCCTTCGCGTTCGGCGGTTCAAGCTGCCCGGAAGGGCTGACCTTGTCGGTCGTGTAACCGGTCATCATCTGGTAGATGGCGGCGGTATGATTGAAGAGACCGTTCGGCGTGTAGCTCATCGACCGGATCATGGTCATCTTGTCGTTGATCTGCGCCAGCTTCGGCAGAATCTCGGTGAAGTTGATGCCGGGAATCTTCGTCGGAATCGAGGTGAACGCGCTGCGGATTTTCTCCGGCACGTTTTCCTTCGGATCCCACAAATCGATGTGGCTCGGCCCGCCCTGGAGGTACACCAGGATCACGCTCTTGGCCTTGCCCCAGCCTGGCCCGCGCGAGACAACCTTTTCGTCGGCGCGCGCCTTGAGCTCGAACATGGTGCCGAGCGTCAGCGCGAGCATGCCTGAGCCGCCGATGCGCAGTATGTCGCGCCGGCTGGGCTGAAGATGTTTGTCGCAGAGATCCTTGCCGGACTGTCCGGGTATTCTGAGCATTATGAAACCCCTTTATTAATGATTGAACAAAAACGCCGGATTGTTGATCAACGCCCACACCAGATCCTGCGCGCCCGTCAACCGCTTGTCGTTCAATTGTTGCGCGCTCATCTTTCCGTCCTGCCTGAGTTGCACCAGCTTGGGTTCAATTTGGATCGGCGCTTCAGCCGCCGCCAATGTCGCTTTCAGCGCGGTCACCTTCGGGTCGATCGGCAACGGCTTTTTGTCGTTCGTCAGCGCCTGTTTCAAGGTGAAAATCTTCGGATCCACCGTGCGGAAGTACGCCAGCACTGCGTCTTGATGCTCCTTCGTTCGAAATTCGGGTTCGATGTTCATGAGGGACGCCACATTACTGGGTAAACCGAAATCGAGCGGTTTGCTGCCAATTGTCACCCAAATTCGGAACCGGCCGATGCTGTAGGTATCGGCGTATTTTTGAGGCAGCGTGAATTTCAGCAACGGCCCTTCCAAATCGCCGGCGATGGGTTTGTCGAGCGCGAAGGTGGCTCGATGGATTTGCCCGGCGGGCGTGCCGGAGATGGCCCAGCCTTTGTTGTTCTCGATTTTTTCGCCGATGGTGAGTTTCGGGTCGAAGTCCTTTTGCGTAAAATCGACGCGCACCTCCTTGAATTTGGCCTTCGACATTTTCTTGTCGCCGCTATTGGGCGCCCATTCGAGCTTGAATTCGTTCAACACGAAGTTGCCGTCGTTGGCGCGTCCGGGGCCGAAATTGGGCAGCGTTTCATGCGGATAGACTTCGAGTTTCACGCCGGTGATGGTCATCGCGCCGAGTTCGGCGGTGATCGTGTATTCGGTATTCGGCGTCGGACCCGAGGCGAGAATCGTGCCGTCTTTTTGCTTCTCCAATTTTACGTTGCCCGTCGCCTTCACATCCTTGACGTCCAGGGCGATCCATTCCGTCGGGTTCGGATTCAACGGCAATTTCTTTTCCCACTCGGCGAGATATTTCTCGAGATTTGCGTCGTATTCCTTGAGCGCTTTTTCGTCCGCGGCGACGCGTTCGACGCGCTTCTTTTCGTCGTCCGCGATTTTGGCCGCGATCGCTTTTTCGTATGCGACTAATTCCGTCTTCGCTTTTTCAATCGCGGCCAGGCGCTGCTTCTCCTGCTCCGCGATAGCCGGCGCAAACTTCGCTTCCATGGCGGCGAGATCCGCGGCGAGCTTTTGATCCTCGCCCGCGATCGAGCCATTCATTTTGAGCGCCGTGGCGACCTCCGTCTTCGTCGCGGCGCGATTGAGCACGCGCATGTACAGTTCGCCGACCAGCTTTTCATTGTCGGGCTGCGCGGCGACGAGTTTCGCGATGGCGTTGTTGGGATCGTCGATGGCGTCGCTGACAGTCGGCCCGCTCAAGAGGGACATGACCGAGCCGAGGCGGATGTCGTTGCTGCGCTCGCACTCGCACGAACTTTCGCGCGGCGGGCGGCCCAATGTCGCCAGCAGCCCGCTGGGCAGATCGATTCCGGAGTCCGGCAATTGCGCGGCGCGCGTTCCGGCTTTCACGCCGGGAAAGTTCTGCGTCGCGCCGGTGACTTTGAAGACTGCGTCGCAGAGCACTTCCGCGGGCAGGCGCCGCGCCGTGGCGTGCGAATAATTCGTCTTGTCGTCGGCATTCCATTTCTGCGGCACGATGGACAACTGATACGCGCGCGATTTGCAGATCAGCTTCATCACATGGCGCGTGTCGAAATTATGCTGCAGGAATTCCTTCGTGAGGTAGTCGAGCAACTCGGGATTCGTGGGCGGATTTCCCGCGCGAATATCGTCCAGCGGCTCGATGATGCCCACGCCCATCAAATAGCCCCAGAGCCGGTTGACGTAGCTCGTCGCGAAATAGCGGTTGTCCGGCGACGTGATCCACGCCGCGAGTTTCTGCCGGCGCGAGGCTTTGTCGTCGTCCTTCAAGTCGTATTTTGCGGGGAACGGGAAGGTCGGCGGCGCGACCTTTTGCGTGCGCAGATGCGTGACATCGCCGGAGGTCTTATCGCCCACGATTTCATACAGCGGTTTCGCGCCTTCGACCGCGGAGCCGCCGATATTTCGCTCGCCGCTGGCCGGATCCTTTTTCAGTTCGACCTGTGCGAAAAATGCCGCCGTTTGATAGTACTGATCCTGCGTCCAGCGTTCGAATGGATGGTCATGGCATTTGTTGCAATTGAAGCGCGTCGCGAGGAACAGATGCGTGGTGTTCTCCATCGTCTCCGCCGGTTCGCGCAGCACCTTGTAGTAAGACGCGGGTGGATTGTCTTTGTTCGACCCGCTGGCCGTAATGATGGCCCGCGCGAATTGATCGTACGGCAGGTTGGCCTCGATCTGCTTGTGAATCCATTCGCGGAACGCCTGCGAGCCTTCGGTGCCGAGGAACTTGCGGTTGACTTGCAGCAGATCGGCCCATTTATTGGAGATGTGTTCGACGAATTCGGGATTGCCAATCAGCTTGTCGATCACCTCGTCGCGCTTCACGCGTTCGTCGCGCGTATCGGCAAGATAGGCTCGCACATCGTCCGCCGCCGGTGGCAGTCCGGTGAGATCGAGATACGCGCGGCGCAGGAACTCCGTGTCGCCGCAGAGTTCGGATGGCAATATTTTCATGCGCTTCCATTTTGCGGCAACCAGTTCGTCGATGCGCCCATAAGAAGGCGGTTCCTGCCACGCGAAGCCGCTGCGGTCGCCCATGACCGTGACGGTCGCCGCCGCGTAGTTGCCTTCGTACCGCGCCAGCACCGGCGCTTCGCCGCGCCGCAGCGTGCTGATGAGTCCGAAGTAATCGACGGTCGCCACGTCACCGTTGCCGCTGTCGATGAACGCCTCGGCGGTCACGTCGCGCGTTTCACCGCCAACGTAGCGCGCAACCACGCGCACCTGCTGTTTCGAACCAATGGCTTGAATGACCGGATTCTTGGGGAAAATCTCGATTTTCTCCACGCGCGGCGTGGCCAGATCGAGCTTCGCGCCGTCGGCAATCCAGTCGCGGAGAACGCGGTAGTATTTGTCGCCGGGTTTGAATTTCTGCCCGCCTTCGTGCGGCACGGCGGCGGTCGGCTTGAGCAGCATCAAACTGTCGTCGGGCGAGGCCGCGTTGACGCGCCGCGACGCCAGATCGTCGCCGAACGCGCGCACATCCAGGATCGGATCGTAGCCGCGCAATGAGAGCTTGAATCCGTTCTTTCCGTCTTTTGAGCCGTGGCACGTGCCGGTGTTGCAGCCGACTTTGGAGAGCACGGGATTCACGTCGTGGATGAAATCCATCTTGTAGGAGGCGGTCAAACCGGCAATCTCAACCGGCACTTTCGCCGCCGCTTTGCCCAGGCTTATTTCCACCGCGCCGCCGCCGTTCTTGATGGGGTTCAACTGCCCTTTGTCGGTGACCTGCGCGACGCCGTTGGACACTTTGAATGTCGCCATCCGCGTCGCATCGAACGTTTCGCCTGAAGCCAGCCGTGCCGTCACGAGAATCTGAACGCTGTCGGTCGGCCGGGCTATTTGAATCGCATCAGGCAGGACTTCGAGCGCGACCACGTCCGCCCCCGCGGGCAGCGGGTCTTTTTCACCCAGCTTCACTGGATACGTTTGCAGCGCAGCGGCCAGAGTGGACGCGCCACTGGCGTTCGCGTCTTTGGTAATCGGCGCGGCCGGGAACTGCTTTACCACCGTGCCGTCCGCGCATTTAATCAAGCGAATCGTGCCGTCCTGGCCGGCCGCTGCGACCGTCGCGCCATCGGGATTGAATGCCAGCGCGTAAATTCCGCTTCCGGGATAATCGGCTTTCGCGAGGAGTTTGTCGCCTTCGTGCAGGAACCTGTCGAGTTCGATCTTCTCTTCGGCGGAGCGCTTGTCGGCTGTCTTCGCTTGAATCGCTTTGATTTTGTCCGAAACGACGGCATTGGGAATACTCGCGTAGACCACCACCTGGCCATTGTTGTCGAGCGAACTGGCTGCGGCGAATTTGCTGCCGTCCTTGCTGAACCGCACGGAATAAATGCGCCCGGTCATCTCCGGATACTTTTTGATGAGATTGTCGTTATCGCCGATTGTTCGCGCTTTCAGCCGATGGATGCGGTAAAGCTGCGGCGCGCCGTCGGCTCCGCCCATGAGCACTTGTTCCTCGGTCGGAAACGACGCCACCGCATGCAGTCCGCCGCGCAGCGCGCCCGGTGTGATGGAAGTGATGTTGTCGACGAAGCGCTGCGTCGCGACTTCGGTCAGCTTCGCGGACATGTCGCGCCCCACCGAAACGATGTGCTCGCCCTTCGAAGAAAACGCGGTGTCAAGCACCCAGTCGCTATGCGAGCTTTGCTGCACCGTCTGCTTGCCACTTTGCGCGTCGATGGCGCGAACCGTGAAATCCGAACAGCCGAACGAAATCTGCTTGCCGTCCGGCGACCAGCTTGCGCCGTACACGGTGTCGTAAGTGATGGGGACCGACGTGGTCAGCTTGCGTTTTTCAATATCCCAAACCTGCACTTCGCCCATGCGCCCGGGCAGGCCGCCGGCCACGGCGAGCGATTTTCCATCGGGCGAAAAACGCACCGACTCGATCCGCTCCGACATGCCGATCAAGCGCGCTTCGAGCCCCGAACCGTCGGCCTTGTGCAGCAGCACTTCGTAAAACCCGGCCACTGCCAGCCACTTTCCATCCGGCGAAAAATCGAGCGATGTGATCACGGGCGGCAGCGTGTAGACAGGCGGGTGTTCCGTGTCGAAATGCCGCATCGCATTTTCGGGCGTGTCGTCAATCGCGCCTTCCAGAATCCAGCGCGAAATCAACGCAATTTCGCTTTCCAGAAGTGGCGCTTTGCCCTTGGGCATTTCGGCCTCTGCCTTTGTGCCTGCGGCTCCGGCACTGGCACTGGCTACGGCAGTGACGCCCTCTTTGGCGCCGGCGCCGCCGGTGGTCGGAGTGATCTGTTTTATAAGCAGGCTTGCGGCGGGATTTTTCGGCACGATCGCGGCGTGCTTCTCTTTGGAATCGCCGCCCGCAAGCATCCGGGGATAGGCGGTCATGACATAGCCGCCCTTGGCTTTCGCGGGTTGGTGGCAACCCTGGCAATTGGCTTGGAAGATCGGACGAATCTGCTTGTAGTAGCTGACCGGTCCCGTCGGCGTTGCGTCCTTTTTCATTTCGGCACCAAACACCGCGACGGAAATTGACGCGGCAAATGCGGCGAACAAGAGCTGCTTTGCGATACAATTCATGCGCATCCATCCCATTTTCAAAAGGGTCAGTGGAGCCGAAAAAAATAATCCCCATACTGGCTATTAACGCCTACACCAGCCCATTAAAGGAAGAAGTAGTGAATACGGACTTTCTAAAAAAAATCCGGTTCACGGCAATTCCTTAACCGCATCGCGCATTGTGCAAGACGCGCTGGTTCCAGCGTGTGACGAATCGGTAAACCGTTACATGTTGCATTTCGATTTTTCAATGTATAGAATCAAGACAAATAAACTCGCTAGTCTACTGATTCACACTGTTTGACGATTTGGAGCGCTGCACGTGCGCGCTCCACTTTTTCGATGATCTTCTCGGCCTTGGCGGTCCACAGCATGGGTGTTGAATCCTGGTTATGAGTCTTGATGAACGACATCATTG
>JBBRQD010000179.1:0-8493 GCA_038227045.1 Planctomycetota bacterium | reverse complement strand
GCTCCTCAGCAGAGCTCGCTTCCGTTTCGCTGGTCAAGTTGGATCGTAAAGAAAGCCTGCTTCAGCGCAACGATCGTTGCCCAGGCGAACCGGGAAATCTAATTGTCGTCGGCCGGAGGAATGATTGTCGCTGGACATTCGCCCTCTCGAACGGTCCGAAGCTGCGCTGCCATGGCATTGAATGCCTTGGCAAGGGATGCGAATTCATCCTGCGAATGAAGGCTCACATCCGTGTCCAGATTGCCGCGTTCGACTTGCTGAACGGATGCGGTCAAGGCCCGTATGGGGCGCAATATCCAGCGCTGGATGAACAGAAAGAAAACGACTGCCGCAATCGCGCCCGCCGCAAACATGAGGTACATGCTGCGCACCGTGCCGTCGGCCTTTTCGTTCGCGCGGCGCGCGGCGAGTTCCATGTTCTCCTGGTTGCTGCGCAGGATCTCGTCCGACGTCGCGATGCACTTCTCGATCATCGGCCGCACGACTTGAAAATAATGCGTGCGGCGTTGCGCGTCGGTGTCTTCGCTTTTCAACAATTTTGGCACCACCGCGGCCAATTGCTGGTAACGCATGCGCAGCTCGTCAGTCTGTTCAGCTTCGCCGGGCACATTAATGTTCCGTGCCTGGCTCTCGAACGCCTGCTCAAATTCGCGCTGGTGCGCAAGCAAGGTGCGGCGCGTATCGTCTCCGCCGCCCAGCAGCAGGCTTTCGATGCTGCTGTCAATCTGCTGGAGCGACTCCTTCATTTTCTGGCACGCCAGCACACTCTGGTAATCTTCATTCAAGATCACATCGATCAGCGGGCGCTGCGCCGTCATTTGAGCGATGCTCTGGATACCGATGATGCCCAGAATCAGCAGCAGGCCGCCGAATCCAAGAAGTAATTTTTGACGCAAACCGAACATGCGGCACCTTAAAATTAAATCCCGTACTTTTTCCTGCGCCGCCAGAGCGTCGCCTGGTCGATTCCAAGCACGGCGGCCGCCGCTTCAAGCGAGGGCGTTGTTCCCAGCACGTGCTTGATATGTTGCTCTTCAATTATCTCGATGGACACCGGATCGCCGATTTTGACTGCGGATGTGGTGTTTTGGGTGAACGGGAAGGACTCAGCGCCTACCAATTCTCCAGGACAAAGGATGGCGGCGCGTTCAAGCGTATTGCGCAATTCGCGGACATTGCCCGGCCAGGCCTGCGACTTGAGCGCGGCGATTGCGTCCGGCGACAGCGATAACACGCGGCGGTGATTCTGCCGCGCAAAGAAGGACATCAGGTGGCGTGAAAGCGGCTCGATGTCTTCCGTTCGATCGCGCAGGGGCGGCAACTCGATTTGAAAGACGTTCAGCCTGTAATACAAATCTTCACGAAATGTTCCCGCTTTTACCGCGGTAAGCAGGTCGCGGTTAGTGGCGGCGATCACGCGCACGTCTGCGGAACGCGTCGCCGGATCGCCGACGCGTTCGTATTCGCGTTCCTGGATGAAGCGCAGCAGCTTCGGCTGAACGGGCAAGGGCAGGTCGCCAATCTCGTCAAGAAAGAGAGTGCCTCCTTCGCACGCGGCGACGCGGCCTGGATTGTCGCGCACGGCTCCGGTAAACGCGCCGCGTACGTGCCCGAACAATTCGCTTTCGAGCAACTCAACCGCAAGCGAAGGGCAAGACACGACGGCGAACGGTTTTTCCGCGCGCGGACTCCAGCGGTGAATCGATCGCGCCAGAACGCCTTTGCCCGTTCCAGTCTCGCCCGAAATCAGGATGGTCGCGTGGCTGGCAGCGACTTGGCGGGCCAGTGACAAAGCCCGCTGCATGACCTGAGACCGCGTGGAAAGATCGAGATCCGGCCCGGCCCGGCCCAGCGCCTCCTGCGCCGACGCCAACTGCTGCTCCAGCGCCCGCGTGGCCTGGACTTTTCGCGTCATTAATCCCACTTGTACAGGCGTGAATGGCTTGGGGAGATAATCCTGCGCGCCGCGCTTGATGGCTTCGACGGCAGTATCGATCGATGCATACGCGGTAATGACCACGATCTTCATTCCTGGATTTTGTGCCAGCAGTTCAGGAATCAAGTCCAACCCGCTGTCGTTGCCCAGGCGAATGTCGACGAAGGCCATGTCAAAATACTGCCGCGAGGCGGTCGCCGCCGCCTCGCGGCAGTTACTTGCACTCGCCACGCGGTGCCCGTCTCCTTCAAGGCAAATCAGCACAGTTTTCCGAATGTTGGGTTCATCGTCGACCAGCAGAATGCGCAAGCCTTCGGACGGACTATCCGGCATGGTCGAATCTCCAAGTCTTTTGGAGGGTAGTATAGACTCTGCGGTAGCGCGTTCCATCGTTAACATGACCCAGCCCAAAAGTTGCCTTCCTGAAATCTAGCTGCGCGGAGCCATGCGCGAATTCTGAGCCATCGGCATCCGCCGCATCGCCCGGATGCGCTGCGCCCGCTCTTTTGATCCGAGCAGGTAATACAACACCGGTAAGACGACCAGGGTCAGCACCGTCGCGGACATCAGCCCGCCAATCACGACGACGGCCAGTGGTTTTTGAACTTCCGATCCAATGCCGTGCGAAAGCGCCATCGGCAACAGGCCAAGCATGGCCAGAAGCGCGGTCATCAACACGGTTCGCAGGCGGACCAAGCTGCCTTTCAGTACGGCTTCGAAAAGGAACATGCCCTTGTTCATCAGGTGATTGTAGTAGCTGACCATGACCACGCCATTGAGCACCGCCTGCCCCATGAGCGCAATGAAACCGATCGCCGCCGAAACGCTCAGTGGAATGTGCGTGACATACAGTGCAACGATTCCGCCGATCAGTGCGAAGGGCACGTTCAGCAGAATCAATAGCGCGTTTGAAGCTGTTTGAAAAGCATTGAACAGCAGGATAAAGATCAGAAAAATGCTGATGGGCACAATGATGGCGAGGCGCTTCATCGCGCGCTCCTGATTTTCGAATTCTCCTCCGTACGTAACGAAATAACCGGCGGGCATCGACAATTTTCCAATCTTCTCCTGCATTTCCTTGACGAGGCTGCCCATGTCGCGGCCATCAATGAAAATACCGATCGCCGCGACGCGCAGTCCCAGCTCGCGACTGATGTTTACTTTGCCGCTCTTGTCGTCCGACACCGACGCCACCTCGCCGAGGCGAATATGCGCGCCCGATGGCGTGTCGATGAGAATGCGCTTGATCGCCTCCTTGTCTTTGCAGTCGGCAGCCGGAAGTTTGAGCACCACGCCAAACTTCTTTTCGCCTTCCCAGAGTTCGGTTCCCTGCTTGCCACCCATCGTGGTTTCGATCACGTCCTGTATGTCCGAGACGTTGAGCCCGTAGCGTGCGGCGGCGGCGCGGTCGATTTCGATCTGAAGCTGCGGAACTTCGCCGCCGCGATCGATGAAGGCTCGCCCGACACCCTTGATTCCTTTGATCGTATCGAGGATCTCCTGTGATTTTTGTTTCAACGTTACTGCATTTTCCCCGAACACCTTGATCACAATCTGGCCGTCGATCTGTGAAATGCTTTCCAGAACGTTGTCGCGGATGGGCTGCGAAAAACTGACATCCATGCCGGGAAATTTGTCCAGTTCCTTGTTCATCTCATCCAGCAGATCTTCCTTTGTGATTTTCCGCGTCCATTGCTCCTGAGGCTTGATGCCAACGAAGAATTCGCCCATATTGACCATCTTCGGGTCGGTGCCGTCTTCCGGGCGACCGGACTTCGAAACGACAGTCTCCACTTCTTGAAACTTGAGCAGTACGTCGCGCACTTTCCGATTCAGCTTGACCACTTCACTCAGCGAAATGCTGGTCGGAAAGTTGATATTGAGCCACATCTGCCCCTCGTTCAATTCCGGAAGGAACTCGCTGCCCAGATATGGAACGAGCGCCGCGCTGAACGCCAGCGCCACAACGGCCGCAAAAACTACCGTCATAGGAATGCTCAACGCCAGGCGCAGCACGGGTTCGTAGAGGAATTTTGCGGCGCGGACAAGGATATTTTCCTTTTCTGAAATGCCGCGGCGGAGAGTAAAGTAACACAGCAGTGGCACCAGCGTGATTGAGAAAACAAGCGAACCGATCAGCGCGGAAATCACCGTGTAGGCCATCGGCGCGAAGATGCGCCCCTCGTGCCGCTGTAGCGTGAAAATCGGCACGTGCGCAATAATGATGATCAACATTGAGAAGAATGTGGGCCGCGCAACCTGCGATGTCGCATCGAGAATGATCTCGCGCATGTTCTCTTTGGTTTTGGGCCCTTTGTGTTCGCTTAAATGCCTGAAGATATTTTCGACCACGATGACCGCGCCGTCCACGATGATCCCGAAATCCATCGCGCCCAGCGACAGAAGATTGGCGGGGATGCCACGGAGTCGCAAGCCGATAAACGTCGCAAGCAACGAAAGCGGGATCATCAGCGCCACAATGGAAGCCGCGCGCAAATTCCCCAGAAACAGGAACAGGATGATCGCCACAAGCAGGGCGCCTTCGATCAGATTTTTGAAGACGGTATGCAGCGTCGTATTGAGCAGCCACGTTCGGTCATAGAACGGCGAGATGCTCACATCCTTGGGCAGCACGGATGCATTCAGCGCCTGTATCTTTTCCTTGACCGCCTTCAAAACCGCTGTGGGATTCTCACCCTTTCGCATGAGAACGATTCCCGTCACGACTTCATCGACATGGTCACGGCCCACAGTCCCCTGGCGTGGAACCGCGCCGACGCCAATCGTGGCGATGTCGTTGACGAGGACCGGCGCGCCCGCGCGCGCATCGACGACAATGTTTCCAATATCCGCGGCATCGTGGAGAGTGCCCAGACCGCGCACAATGAATTGCTGTGCGCCTTGTTCGACATAACTTCCACCCGCGTTGGCATTGCCGCGGCTGAGCGCTGTCAACACCTGCTGCAGCGTTACCTTGTAGGTGGACATTTTTTTCTGGTCTACATTGACCTGGTATTGTTTGATGAAGCCGCCCAGCGTCGTTATGTCGGCAACGCCCGGACATGTTTTCAAATAACGCGACACGGTCCAATCCTGAATCGAACGAAGTTCGGTGGCGTCCTTCGTTTTGCTCTCCAGCGTGTAGCGAAAGATTTCGCCGATCGCCGTGGAGAGCGGAGCCAGGTTGGGTTGAACGCCTGGCGGAAGGCCGTCGACATTTTGCAGCCGTTCAAGCACCTGCTGCCGAACGAAGTAATCGTTCACGTCGTCATCGAAGGTGACCACCAGATAGGAAAGCCCGAATTGTGTGTGCGAAAACATGCGCACCGAATGCGGCAGGCCGCTCAAGGCAATTTCGAGCGGGATCGTCACCTGGCGTTCGACCTCCTCGGGCGCGTGCCCGGGATACAGCGTTATGACTGTGGTTTGAATGTCGCCCACGTCCGGATACGCCTCGACCGGCAGCGAACCGTACGCGTAAATCCCACCCGCGATAAACAAGATTGCCAGCAGCCCCACGAACAATGGCTGGCGCAGCGCAAACGAGATTATTTTATCGAGCATCTCACCATTCCAAAGGCACATAAAAATACTGGGCTGCACGCACGAATAGGGTGCAGCGTCGAATTCTCAGACAGCAATTTGCTGAAAATTTTAGGGATTGCCTTCCGCCAAAACCAGCAGCCCGCCATCGACAACAATGCGCTCACCGGCCTTCAGACCATCCAGAATTTGAATCGCGCCTCCGCGTTCGACTCCGGTTGTGACGACGCGCCTTTCAAATGCGTTCGCCTGCTTCTCGACCAGCACGATCTGCTGCGCGCCGTCGCGAATCACCGCATTTGACGCCACCGCCACCGACGGTTTCCGGTCGCCGGTCAGGATTTTGAAGCTGGCGAACATTTCCGATTTGAGCTGGCGTTTTGGATTTTCGATTTCGCAGCGCACGGACACGCGGCGGCTGTCGGGATTGACGGCCGAACCGATGTAACTGACTTTCGCTTTGAATCCCTCGCGAGGAAATGCAAGCAGCGAGACTTCGACCGCCTGGCCCAATTCAATCTTCGGCGCATCGATCTCGTACACATCGGCCACCAGCCACATGCTCGACAAGTCGGTTATCGTAAACAGCGGATCGGAATTGTCCGGTTTGATGTACTGGCCCAGCCCGATTTTCCGCGCCGTGACCGTGCCGGCGATCGGAGATTTCACTTTGACGATGCGGTCGATGACCCGTTCTTTCATGAGCTTATCGATTTCCTCGTCGCTCTTTCCGAACGTACCCTTGAGCCTGTCGCGAACCGCCGTGATAATGTGCCCTCCGGCGACGATGTCAGTCTTCGCCCCTTCCATATCCGACTCCGCCTGCTTCTGGTCCTTTTTTGCCTGCTCCAGATCCTTGAGCGCCAGTTCCGTGTCGCGCATCGCGGACTGCGTGTCGCGCAACGCGGTTTGCATGTCGCGCTGAGCTTGTTCGTAATCTTTTTGCGCGGCGGCTTTGTCGTCGACGAGACCCTTCTGCCGTTCCTGATTGAGCTTCGACAGGTCGGCGCTGATGTTGGAGATTTCAATATTACGTTTGGAGATATCGATGTTTCGATTCGAAATGTCGATGTTGCGCGCCGCGATGTCCTTGCTGGATTCGGCGAGTTTCAACGCGTTTTCAGCTTTGCGAAGATTGGCCACCGCCGAGATCAAATCGGTTTCGGCTTGCACCAGGTCCGGTGTGTCAATCTCGTACAGCGGCACACCTTTTGTGACGGCATCGCCCGGTTTGACGTATACCTTCGTTACTCGTCCCGTGTATTCAGCAAAGACAGGCGTCGTTAAATCGTCGTTGAATGCTATTTTTCCCGTGCACACCTGTTCAGTTTGAAAGTTTTTCGCTTCCACCGTTTGCAAATTGACCGCGCCCTGTTGCTTCTCATCGATCTTAACGAGATTCGGATCGGGCTTTTCGGAATCGGACTTGGGTGTTGAAACCGAGTCGCTCGGTTTGCCTTCCGCACGTCCAAAGACAAAGTAAGCGCCTGCTACGGCGGCAAAAATAACAATTCCGGTAACGATCCATGCCACAAAGCGCGAGGCTTTCGGCGCCGTTTCCAAATCGGCTGGAACAGCCGCAGGGTCATCCACAATCTCTGCGTCAGACATACGTTTTCTCCCTCAATCGATTACACGAAGAGCGCACACCTCGTGCCGCGGGGGAAGAAAATGATCGGCGATCGTTTTCAGAGGAGGATTTGCGAAAAATGTCAAATGGACAGCGAAGAGCTTGTTGCAAATTGCAACGATGGCGCTGGATTGCATTGAAAATTGTAATGCACAATGTAGAGAATCAACAACATATGCAAATGGCACTGGAACGCATGAAATCACGTATAAACGGCGGTCGAAAACTGGAGCGGTGGGCGGTCGAAAAACGTAGCACTTTGCCCAAAGTACTGTATCCTGCTCGAATGTATATTCCAATCTGTGAGGCGACAAATTGGTTTCGGATTTTTTAGGCTCGTCGCCACCGTTTGCCTGGCGACGGCGTTGGGCGTCTTTGAGCCGGTAACTTTCACCGCTGGATTCGTCGAGCAACGTGTGGAGCGCTTGTTCATCCTGCACCGGCCCATCCGGTGGCATCGCCGCCGCTGAAGCTTCATTAAAAATACCCCGCGGCTCATCGCCATAACTTCCCGGCAACGGCGGTGTATTTCCAATAGGTTTCCGATCCTGTTCAGGCTCGAAAGCCTCAGGATTAAGATCATGATGCTGCATTGCTACCCCTTACTGACGGACCAAGCCGCCGAAAATAAAGGGGATTTACTCTGTGTATTTATGCAGCATTTCGGTAGTTAATTTCGGGAAGGGGGACAGCCGTCGATGCCGTGGCGGCGTCGATCAAAGAGTTCGGATTTCGCGCGCCGATCGTCGTTGACAAAGACGATGTGATCATTGTTGGACATACGCGCTGGAAGGCCGCCGGCAAACTCGGGCTCGAACGCGTGCCCGTTCACGTGGCAAATGAACTGTCGCCTGCGCAGGTCAAAGCCTATCGCATCGCAGACAACAAGACGGCCGAGATTGCGGATTGGGATTTTGAACTGTTGCCGCTGGAACTTAAGGATCTACAAGGCCTGAATTTCAATATCGATCTGCTGGGATTTGACAACGAGGAACTTGAGAAGATTCTCGGAGCAGGCTTCAGTGGCAACGCCGGACTGACCGATCCGGATTCGGTTCCGCTGCCGCCGGACGCTGCGACCACGCAACGGGGCGACATCTGGGTGCTTGGTGACCACCGGCTGATGTGCGGAGATTCCTCGAGCGCCACGGACCTCGACCGCCTGCTGGACGGCGCAAAAATTCAGCTGGTCAATACCGATCCCCCGTACAACGTGAAAGTCGAGCCGCGTTCGAACAATGCGATTGCGCCACGATTTCCACCTGTTGCACCACGCTGGGCTGAAAACTTTCTGCGATGGATACCGATCCTTGACAAGTGGGGCAGCACACCAATTCATGAGTGAGCACTCGATCAATGTCTTCTGCTGAAAACGATGGGCGCT
>JBBRQD010000178.1:0-8524 GCA_038227045.1 Planctomycetota bacterium | reverse complement strand
CTTTCCGTCCCGCTCGGCATCCTTCAATATCCGAACAATCTGCTCCTCGCTAAATCGTTTCCGCTGCATTCCTGGTCCCTTCCTTTTGAGGAGGACCCAACATATCACCTGGCCCTGATTTCGGGGGGCAGGTCAAAGGAAGATTCCACCTTTCACGAGAATGCCGTTTTGCGCGGCGCGAGCGATGGCTGAGATCATGACCAACGGCGTCGCCAGGACCACCAGCGTCAACAGCGTGCTGGAAATCAAGCCGCCGATGACGACGGTTGCCAGCGGGCGCTGTACTTCGGCTCCCGTGCCGGTAGCGAGTGCCATCGGAACGAAGCCGAGCGACGCGACCAGGGCTGTCATTAACACCGGGCGCAGGCGTGTCAGCGAGCCTTTGATGATCGCATCGTCAAGTGAAGCTCCGGCCTGGCGCAATTGGTTGATGAAAATAATCATCACCAGGCCATTCAACACGGCGACGCCGGAGAGCGCAATGAATCCCACACCTGCTGAAATCGAGAAGGGGATGTCACGCGCCCATAGCGCGACGATGCCGCCGGTCAAAGCCAGCGGTACGCCGCTGAAGACCATCAGCGCCTGCTTAAAGGATTTGAAGGTGGTGTAGAGCAGCAGGAAAATCAGAAAAAAGCAGATCGGCACCACCATCATGAGCCGGTTGCGGGCATTGATCAAATTCTCGAACTGCCCACCCCATTCAATCCAATACCCAGGCGTGAGCGTGACCTTTTCGTCAATTTTCGTCTTGGCTTCGTCCACAAAGGAACCCAGGTCGCGCCCGCGAACGTTGGCTTGGACGATGATAACGCGCTTGCTGTTTTCGCGGCTGATTTCGTTCGGCCCTTCGGACAACTCAAACTTTGCAAGAGAACTCAACGGCACGTATCCTGGCTGAGCGGGTGGTGCAGACAATGCTCCTACTGCCGCAAGTTTTTTATCGTTGTCTCCCGCTGGCAACGGAATGGGCAGACGTTTGAGCGCTTCGATATTTTGTCGGATCGATTCGGGCAGCCGGACGACGAGATCGAATCGCCGGTCACCTTCAAAGACCTGCCCGGCTTCCTTGCCGCCTACTGCTGCGGCGATGACATCTTGAACATCCGCGACGTTGAGACCGTAGCGGGCGATGGCCTCGCGATCCACGTTGATGTTCAGCACCGGCAGCCCTTCGATGGCCTCAACCTTGACATCGACAGCGCCGGGAATTCCACGCAGCACCTCCGCTACCTTATCAGCTACGGGCTTCAATACTTCAAAGTCGTCGCCGAAAATTTTAACGCCGATGTCGGTTTTGACTCCGGCGATCAATTCGTTGAATCGCATTTGGATCGGTTGTGAAAATCCGTGCGCCGAACCTGGAACGTGCAGCAGCGCGGCCTCCAGGCGCTTGATGACCTCGATCTTCGGCTCGTTGGGGTTGGGCCATTCAGCACGCGGCTTGAGGATGACGTAGGCGTCGGCGGCGTAGACTGGCATGGGGTCCGCGCCGAGTTCTGCCGTGCCAGTCTTTGAGAACACAACCAGCACTTCCGGTGCTTTCATGATCGCTTTTTCGACGGTGAGTTGAATGGCCGTCGATGAACAGCAGCGGATCGTCGGCATCCTCGGTGTACCTGTACCGTCGTCACATCACCCGTGATCCTGATCTGGGGGTAGGGCTAATGAAAAATGACAAACGAGCCTTCTTTATCGACGATAGCGGCGACGCTCTTCCCGCGAGTATCGGACGCCCCGGTTGTCCCCACCGTCGCTCCCTTGCCATCGATAATTTGCCAACCCAGCCTGCCATCGCCATTCCAGACGACAAGCGTCTCGCCGGCTGGATTCGTTAGCGTCACGATGCCGCAGCGCATTCCGCTCTTGCCGCCCATCTTAATTTCTCCCGGCGGCACAAGCTTTCCGTCGTTTGAGAAACGGGAAAAGTACACTTCGCCTTTCGTCGGCCATGCCGCTGCGTATCCGTCCTTTGTGGCGCTCACGTTGAAGTAGCTCATCGGACACGCGTTGACCTTCCAGGGGGTGGAACTCACCTTTTGCCGCACCTGCCGACCGTCTGCCGAAACCAGCACCATCTGAATATCGCGCTCGTCATTGGTCTGTTCACGGTAGATCACCGCTAACTTTCCGTTGGTGCCGTAAGTCGCCGCGGTGGTGCAGCACGGGCACGGGTTATAGGACGGGTTTAACTCAGCCCCGGGGCTGAAAGTTTTGCCGCCATCGCGCGACAACGCGACGAAGACCTTCCCCTTCAGCCACAACAAGGCCACGTCGCCTTTGGCGTCAGCCGCGATTGAAAAACCCTCGCTCGGTTCATGATTGATGTTGCGCAACGGCGCAAACGATTTGGCGCCGGGTTCCAGCATGGTGAAGAAAAGTCCCCACTGGTCCTTGGACAGCTTCAATTTCCAGGCATTATTGCCGAGGACAGCATAAATCTGCCCGCTCTTACCAAGCGCCATGTCCCAGACGTTGAACTAAATGCCAGGCTTTCTCGATGTGGCATCCACCAATTGAAGCGGCTCGCTGAACGTCGCGCCGCCGTCGCTCGATTTAACATAAAGAGGTTCATTGTCCTTTTCATACAGCAAATGGATTGTTCCGTCCGGCGCGCACACCGCATGTTGCGGACTTCCGCCGTTCGGCGCCGCGACGGTGCGCACCCGCTCCGCCCCGGACGCCGGGATCGTCAAAAGAAAGTGAGCTACGACGAACACTGCAATCACCGTTTCGCGTTTCATGCTTGTTGACCTCCAACCACGGATGGAGCGCTCACTTGATGCGCCCAACGCCATGGGCCTCGCTGTACTGCACATACTTGTTCCCGGCATTGGCGGCGCCATTGATCGTCATGACCACGGATATCGGAATCGCGACATTCGTTTGCGGCTCATTGGTCAGGCCGGATTGCGTCCAGGGGGCCGCCCATGTTCCCTTTTTCAAAGCCGCAACAAATTTCTGCGTAGATCCGCTTTTCGAAAACTTGATTGTTCCATTCGACGAGACTCCCAGCCCCTTCGCGTTCAATGTAAACGTGACTTGCGCTCCTCCAACATCGAGTGCCACGACCGCATCGCTGTAAATCAGGCTGGCGGAATTGATGCTGCCTGTAACTTTGTACGTGTCTTTGCCCGCGGAATTGAAGAAAACGACCCCTGTCAGCTTGGTCAACGTGAGCGGATTGGGTGGTGGCGCATTCTTGTACATTGCCGTCACCGTTACAGCGGCGGCCGGCATGGTCAACGTGGTTGTCGCGGCTTTCGCATTTGCCACAGCGGCCCCAGCCCAGGCGTCGAAGAGTTGGCCCGTCAGAGGCGCGTTGGCAACGATGGTCACTGTGGTGCCTGCCGGATACAGCCCGCTGCCTGAACCAAGATTGACCGTGAGCGCGTAGGTCGCCGGCGGAGCCGTCGTGACGCTGACCACAGCCGTCGCGCTGACCTGGCCGCCGCGGCCATCGGAGATGGTAATTGTTGCTGTGTAATTTCCAGGACTCGCATAGGCGTGGGTCACCGAACTTCCCGTCAAAGTGGCGCCGTCTCCGAAATCCCACTGATAGGTCAACGGATCGTTGTCTGGGTCGGACGCAGCGACGGCGAATGACACCGCCTGGCCGATAGTTGCCGCGCCGGGCAATGCGCTCGGACCGGAGTTAATGACCGGCGGCCGATTGGCAATTGTGCCTATTGTAGCGGAGCACGACGTGATGCTCTGGCCCGGCACGGTGACCGTGTAGCCGGACGCGCTGGTTACTGCGAAAGGCGTCATGGCCTGCCAGAATGCCGCGGCTGTCGACTGTTCGCCGCTGACATTGCCATTGATCGACAGCCCATTGACCGTCAATGCGATCGAATGGGATGCCGTGTCATTGTTGATAATCACCGCGATCAGTTTCCCGGTCGCGCTATCCGTGGCGCTGGATATCTGCACCAGCGGATTGCTGCTGGTTGCGGTCAGGACCTTTGCGCCATTATTCATGAATCGCGCGTAATGCCCGATCGCGCGGCCCATTCCGGTGATAAAGACGCGGTTATTGGGCTGATCGACGAAGATGATATCATCCGGATTTGCACCAGTCGCTCCGCTTCCAAAATGCAACTGATTGGCGTCGAAGCTCCAATTGGCATTCATTCCAAAAAATGCGGAGGCCTCTGCGTACAGCATTTCATCGTGGATGTGGATCGCGCGTCCGCGCGCCCCGGTGAACGAATCCAGATTGGACGCCGTATTGTCGCCATAAAATCCATTCGATACTTCGGTCATCCAGACCGGCACACCGTATTGTTTGCCCAGGTCGCGAATTCGCCCGCGGACCGCGATGCGCGATGAATCCGGCAATCCTTTTCCTGAACTGTTTAAAATATTGGGAATGTAGGAGTACATCGAACCGTACGGATACGTGTGATACGCGATCGCGCCGACGTACTTCGCGGCGCCTGCATTGGCCATCACCGCTTGAGCCGTCGCCAGCGACGATTCCTCTGTTTCCTGGGATGCGACGACAAACTTGACAGTGTTGAATCCGTTTGCCCGCAGCCGGTCGCCGCAGCGCGCCACGATATCGGCGATCAACACATCCGAGCCGTTGATCACTTCGCCGTTTCCACTGGTTGGCTCATTGAACAGATGTGCATAGAGCGGTTCGCGACCGTATTTATTTTTAAAGTCGATCATTTGCGCCAGAACTTGTTCGGCGCATTCGTCCAGAAACGAGTTATAATTGCCCGCGCGAATGGTTTCGAGCCACTTGGAGGCCCAGCGCGTGTTGATGTGAACGTCCGGATACAACTCCGTCGTTGCGGCTGCCGGCGCCAGGTCGACGACCTTGGCCTTGTATTGGTCTGAGAAGAACGTGCAGAATCCGTTCCAATTGATATTGAACGGATTGCCGTCATCGTTGGCCTGGTTCGTGAAAAAGTTAACGCCCGAATTGGCAGGCGCTTCGAACGCACTCGGAATCTGACCGGTTCGGATGCGAACCTGATTGAAAAGCATATCCACGAATTGAGCGCGCTGGGACGCCGTCATGGTGTCAGTCGGGCCAAAGATGCCGCTGCCGTGCGTGCATCCAAAGCCGTACCACGTCTGATGGATCTGGTTTGCATCGACATTGATGGTCACGTCGGCCGCCATTAGAGCGGTGGCCGGAACCGCGCACAAGGTTAACGCTGCGGCCAACATGAATCGCGTAAACGGAAAAAATGTTCTCATGGATTTCCTCCTGGAGTAGGATCACTCGTGTATTTACAGAATAAGGGCGGCAATCCCGCGGCTTTGACATGGTTTTTAAAAAATTCTTTTTGCGGGAATTTGTGTCAAATTTGACCGGCTCGCGCCCTTGATGAAAGGAAACCGGTTTTTCTAGGACTGCCGCCATGGTTCTCAGAACTGAAAATAATGAAGTGATGCTGCTGCTGCTTAAGAATCAGAGCATGCTGTCGGTCTACCTGTACGCCAAGGTCCAGAATTGGGACATCGTTGAGGACGTCGTTCAGGAAACCGCGGTCTATATCTGCGCGCATTCGAATGACTTCAAGTCCGGCACCAATTTTGGAGCGTGGGCCCGCGCGATCGCTCACAATCGCCTGCGCGACGCGTTCAAGGCGCGTCAAAGAAAGGGATTGCAGTCTCCGGATCTTGAGACCAGCAATCTGACGGAGTCGGTCACTGATTCCGAGTGGGAGCAATTTGGTGACTACTACCACGACCGAAAGCAGGCGCTTGCAACGTGTGTCGAGAATCTTTCCGATACGTCGAGGCGCATTATCCGCATGCACTACGATCAAAACCTCTCCGTCGAAAAGATCGCCGATGAATTGAAACGGACTCTGCAAGCCACATACAAGGTATTGAGCCGCATTCGCATCCAACTCAGGCAATGCGTCGAGCAGCGCTTCGATCAGGAGAGCATATGAGCACCCGCGAAGAATTCGAACTACTGCTTGAGAAGCGCTTGGTGGGAGATGTTACGCCTGGCGAACAGGCGCGTCTCAAAACCATTCTCGCCCAGGATGCTACGTTGCGCGCCGAATTCCTGATCGCCATCAGCCAGGAGGCGGCGCTGAAGGCGATTCACCGGAAGCCCGCAAGCGAGTCCGCGCAACTGGCCGCGACCAATACCGCACAACAGTGGCAGCCCAGGAACGCCAAAGCGCCGGGCGCTGGCAAATTACCGGGTCGCATCCGCCCGCAACAAAATCTTTGGCGCGCGCCGCTCGCGGCGTGCGCAGTGTTTGCGCTTGGCGTGCTGCTTTACTTTGCTTTCAGAGACACACCCGCCGGTGCACTCACACCCGTCGCGGCGCTCAAAGATGCAGGCAGCGGGACCAGCGTCATGCGAAGTGGAAAGTCCATTCCGACATTGACCGCCATGGATCTATTCGCCAATGACGAAATCCGCTGTCCGCAGAATGGCGGCGCAAAGATCGATTATCCGGACGCTACCCAAGTCGCGCTCAAAGGCAGCGCCGCCGTTGTGATCGCTCCAATGGGGCGGCCCGGCGGCGGCAAATGTATTCGTATTGAAAACGGTCAACTCAGCGCCAACGTCAGCAAGCAACCGGCGGATAGCCCCATGTCTTTCATTTCTGCGCACGCCGAAGCCGTTGTGCTCGGCACAAGGCTGAACATGGAAGTCGACAGAAGTTCCACAAAATTATCCGTCATCGAAGGCAAGGTCCGTTTCGCTTCCATCGCGAATGGCAAATCGCTGGAAGTTTCCGGCGGCGAATTCGCCACTGCCGGCAAGGGCATCGCCTTTGCCGTCGCTCGCGCTACAGATAAAATTCCGGCGAAGTCTGCGCGCGCCGGCGGTGTCGTGGCGCTCTACACGTTCCGTGCTGGCAGCGGTGCTACCATAAAAGACGAATCGGGCTCCGGCGATCCACTGGATCTGACGATCAGCGACCCGTCCGCTGTCGCCTGGCTGAAAACCGGCGGCCTGAATGTCCACGGCGCCACGAGCATCGCGGCTGTTCAGCCGGCAGCGAAGATTCTGAAAGCCTGCCGCAACAGTGGCGCAATCACAATCGAAGCGTGGATCAAACCGGCGCAGATTGACCCCGATACCATGCGTTACATCCTTGCGATTCATGGCGCGCCCGACGTTCACGTATTGGAGCTTGTTCAGCACGGCGCGGAGCATTCGGACTGGCAGGTCTGTATAAAGACAGCAAATCAATCCGTTCACCATCCGGGCGCCGTCTCGAAGGTGGACGGCCCGCGTGCTCCCGCCGCGCAAAAATTGACCCACCTCGTGTTCATCCGCGATGCCGCCGGAAATGCCAGGGCGTATGCCAATGGCATCGAGCAAGATCGGGCGAAAATTCCCGGCGACCTGTCAATCTGGGATGAACATCATTTTTTCTCGATCGCAGGCGACGGAACTTCCCGCGTGTGGTTCGGAGAATTTCATCTCGTCGCCATCTACGCCCGCGCCCTGGACGCAGCCGAGGTGAAGCAGAACTTTGACGCCGGCAATTGATCACTCCGTCCTGTTCAAAAACTATGTTTTGGCTTAAATATAGCATGGCGAATGACTTGACAGCGCAATGGGATGGAAGAGACCGTTTCGAGTGATGAAGGGAAATAGGCATTTGGCCAAGCGCGGAGAAGTGCGGGCGGATTTTCATCAAGGCCACAGGTAGTGGCGAGTTCTCGTGTCCCCGCTGGGTAAAAACAGAGAGTCCTTATTAAGAGGGTTGTGCTTGGGGAGCCTTCTAAAAGTCGCGAAACTACACACCCCACCAGTTAACAGAAAACCCCGAGAGGCGATCCCTCCGGGGTTTTTCTTTTTACCCGTGAATATCAAACGATTTGCAATGTCCCGCTCTCTCTCCATTTCTCTCTGAGAGAGAGTCCCTCACCGCATCCGGCGGTGCCACTGCCGACCAACGTCCGTTTCGCGCCAGAACTCTCAGACTCTCTCTCCCCAAAACCCCTACAAGTTAACAAGGGGTTGCCAAAGCTGCCCTTCAACAACCATTTCATAAACCGTTCCGGTAAGTAACAAATGTAGGGGTTCGGCAGCGTGCCGGGCCGCTCAACATTTTGTTGCCAGGCAACGCGCCGAACGCAAAGCGTAGGTCGTTGCGGGCATCGCCTCTCAAAGGAGAGCGTCGATGAACTCCCGCAATGACCCGACCAATCCCGCCAACATGAGCGCGGAAGAACGAGTCGCGGAAATCGCCACGATCCTCGCGGCTGGCGTTCTGCGGCTCCGCAGACAGGCGGCTGTTCCGGCCGCAATTTCGCCACCCAGTTTACTCTCAGATTCAGGGCGGAATAGCCTTGAAGAGTGCGGAGAAGAGAGCCTTAATGGCCACGGTGAATCGCCCAATAAACCATGTGCCAAAAAGGAGAAACGATGACGCAGGATTTGAATATCGAACTCGCCGCGCTGCAGAAAATGACGCCGGCACAGCTTCGAGAAAAGTACCAGCAGGTGTTCAGCGAAACCAGCCGCTCCGGCAACAAAACCTTCCTGTGTAAGCGGATTGCGTGGCGCCTGCAGTCCAACGCG
>JBBRQD010000177.1:0-8656 GCA_038227045.1 Planctomycetota bacterium | reverse complement strand
TTGCTCCTCAGCAGAGCTCGCTTCCGTTTCGCTGGTCAAGTTGGATCGTAAAGAAAGCCTGCTTCAGCGCAACGATCGTTGCCCAGGCGAACCGGGAAATCTAATTGTCGTCGGCCGGAGGAATGATTGTCGCTGGACACGATGAACCGAAAATGCATAGGGCAGACTCTTCGCAGTATCTCCAAACCGCCAGGCCGGCTTTCAAATGTTCGACACGGATTTCGTCAGAACCATCCAGCAACGCGTAGAGCATTGCTAGACGCATCGTCTGCGCCTCAGCGCGACCACACACCGCCGCTGCCAGACCTTCACGTTCGGCGGTTAGTTTTCCATAAACACTTCGCCAAAGTACCTTGGCATCAGCGTCGCGCATTAAGAGGCGCGGCCTGTCTCGCGCAGCATCGAGCACGGGTTGAAGCAACCCGCGCAGAACCGCTAATTCGGCATCGCTTAAATTCCCGCCATCCGGCAATTCTTTCGATCTCGAAACGCAAACCCACAAGAAACGGTTCGCAAAGCCATTGCCGCTCTCGGTGCTGGTGAGATATCGCAACAATTCGTTTTTTGTAACGTGCCCTACGATGCTGATGTGCGCACCTGTGGCTTTGGCTGGAGAGTTTTTTGTGAGCGACTCGAGATCACCACGGTCCCATGCCTGACGGATCAAAGGAGAGAGCGTGTTGCCAGTGCGTTCGGTTTGCTTGAGTACCTGCGCGAATTCAGGTTCATTCAGCATCAGCCGTTTGTCTGTGACGCCGGCGTCTTCGATCTCTGGCTCGCCGGTTTCGGTATCGGTCTTAATCACCGGATCGCGGACAGCCCAAATCATCCCTTCACCGGATGATAATCCGCTTTTAATTCGTTCCTTCGCCCAATCACCAATGTGATCAAACAAGCGCCGGATCTGCCCCCAGGATGTTCCTTTGCGGCCTTTGCCAGATCGCCCAACCAATACCGTAAAAAGGTTGGCGTGATGCTGATCACCCTCAGCTTTCCAGTGGCAACCCCGACCAATGTAGTTTCCGAATGCCGCTAAGAACTGAATGAGCAACGCGGCAGGGTCCGCTTCGGAATGGGGTTCAATCGTCCGTACGATTACTCCCGCGAGCCCATGATAGGCATCGAAGCCAAGTGGTGAGGGCCAATTCATTTCCGTCGTTCCGTCATTCGATTCGACTTCGTTCCCGGCGGGCGTGGCGGCGTGGGCTTGAACCCTCGACATGTCTTCGGCGCTCATCGTCTCGCGCTCGTCGCCGGGTGCAGTAGGTTCGGGATCGGAAACACACTCAGACGGTCGCGCGCCGCATATTACATCCATGACCGCCGCGGATTTCGCTTCGGAGTCGCCGTCGATATGCGCAAGGAAGTCAACAACGTCGCCACCTGCGGGAAGTCCCATCGACGAAACGTCAACCAAGAAGACGCTCGGTGCCGGGTTCAAGCGGTTCAACGCGGAGATAACATCACGGGCGTAACCGGTGCCCGGTTGGTCGGCGTCCGGCCAGATGACGACATCTTTCCCAACCAGCGGCCCCCAATCGGCTTTTTGGACAGCGCTTGCCCCACCGGGAGAAGTCGTCGCGACAATGCCCAGCGCCATCAGCGCACGCGCGCATTTTTCACCCTCGACCACAACTATCGTGCCTACGTCGCGCACATCGGCGCGATTGAAAAGCGGATTCCGTTCGAGTCCGCCGAAACAAAATCCGCCCTCGCACGATCGTATTTGCATGAATCGTTTTTTGACTCTGCCGGACTCGTCAATCTTTTCGAATCGAACAGTGACCAGCTCGACGGTACCAGAATCCGGATGCTCATATTCATTGAACTCAACGAGGGTTTCGCCGTTTTGTTCAGCCTGCCATAAACACGATTTGCGAACGTTGTCGAGCGCGATGTAGATCTTTTTCGGCGTCGTCACCTTCGCTGCGAGCTTGGACGGTGCCGTTCTGGGTGCCGATGAATCGCCGGGATATGCAATCCGCGCCCGCAGACATCCTTCGCGCAACACATCGACAAATCCGGGTCCGTCCGCAGACTTGCCCAGCTTCAGCCGGACGTATTCGAGTACGTCGCCCCCAGCGCCGCAGCCAAAACATTTAAAGTATTGGCCCTCCACGTTGACGTTGAAAGAAGGCGTGTTCTCAGCATGAAACGGGCAAAGGCCAACAAGACTTTTTCCCTGCGGTTTCAATTCGTGGCCGTCGGCCCGTACAGTATCTTCGATTCGCACCTTGGCCTTGATTTCCGCCGCGATGTCGCGTCTGATCGGTGTGCGAATGACGGCGCGCACGGCGGATATCGGTAGAGGCGGCATCTGGATAGGATGGCACCCGATGCCAGTCGGATTCTCTTTCATTCCAAACAGCGCCAGCGCCTCATCAGCATTAAGCATGCCGGGCCTCGCTTTCGCGGACGGTGGTCGTGTCGATGTTTAATTCGTCGCAGCGCACGACAATGTCAGTGTCGGGGAAGTGCCTGGAGAGGCTTTCCAGTAGCGTTTTGAATGCTGCGCGATCGGGGGTTTTGTAGGTGCCATCGGGGGCGACGGCGGTATACAGGAAGCTCACGCAGCACCGCCAGTCTTAACTGGTATGTCAGCGAGAATAACTCCGGAATCAGGAAGCGGTCCGCTTGGAGTGATAAGAGCTAAAATCTCTTCGCGTCGAAAGCGAATCGATCCATCGGGAAGTAAATAATGAGGAAGCTTGTTTCGGCGGGCAAGGCGCTCTGCGCGTCCAAGTCTCCAATTTAATAATCCGTCAATTTCTTCAGGCAGTTCAAGCATTTGATTACCCCTTTCAGTTGTAAAGGCGGGGCATTCAACACTCGAATTTATGTTTCGTTATCTTTAGTGACCTTTGGTGACCTTTTTACCGGCACTCCGAAAATTCTGTTTTACTTGTCCAAAAGCAATTTTCCCGTCATATATACGCTCCCCTGACTTGCCGACACGTTTCTCTAAGACAGCGTTGCCAGATGCTTCGTCATAATTATCTTGAACGCGATTGTACCAATTAATTAACGCCACTTTTTCTGCCCTCGGCTTTACGCCTCTCTTACCTAAAGTTATTGGCGCGCCGCTGTTTTTTGCAGCATACGCAAGGGCTCTTTCATCTAACTGGCAATCTTTTCCGCCAAGCGCCTTTATTATTTCTTTGTAACCGATAAGTATTATTTTTGGTGTTGGGTGGTTTTTATCTGCATTCGAGGCGGGAGATTCGGTAATAACTATATCGCACCGCGCATGTGACAAGTTCAATATCGTCGCATCGTCCTGATTCGCACGATAGGAAAGCCATTTGTTGTTGATAGAGCTGAAGGCATCGCTAATGCTTTTGGCTAAAAGTTGGCCCTTTTCCTCGATATCAACATCTGAAGCAAATTTAGGCTGAACGAATGAAACAATATCTGTGACAGCCTGACTGCACGGCAGCATCGTATGTGCGGGCTTAGGCGGCTCCGGCGGAAAATCTTTTTTAGCAAACGCCGCGTCTAATTGAGCATTAACGAATTCTAAATTCTTCCATTCATCGGGGTCAATGTTTGCATTAAGTTTAATAGCCTTGTCATATGTGAGCGGAAACAATGCTGTAATATCAAGTAGATCAGTAGCAGAAATATATTGGTTTAACAGACCTATCAGACACACTAATCCGTCGTGTAAATCCTTGATATCGGAACAATCGTCTGAAGTGGTTTTTAGAATAGATATTACCGAGCGGATTTTGACTTTTAGGCCATGCTTGAGGGTCGTGCTCATATAGTGCAATAAACGTTCATGGTAGTGCGTACCACCGCTATTTTTAGAATCAGAGAACGACGGGGCATTTGCAGAAGCCTGTTTCATGATTGCTTCCATCGTTAAACGGAACGCCTTTTTATCCATACTAGCAAATAATAATGCCTTTGCCAATTCCGCTATAAGCTCTTCATATAATGACATTCCGAAATCATTGCCAGTTACTGTTTGTTTAAAATGGTTTAGTCCCAAGGCAATAGTTTGCCGAAGTTCTGTGGTCAGTAGTTTCATTTTGCGCGACTCCCATCGCATCCAATTAAAAATCCGCGCGGAAACTGGTTTGGATAGAACCAGCTTGTCGGGAATTACCCTATCCGCGCGAAACTGTTTAAATTGCCGTTGCCGAAGAATTAACCTCATGAGACAGAATCGCCGCATACTGCGCGCGGATCGTTTTTGGATTGTCACCCAAAATTCAGACAAAAAGGCTACGCTAAGACCGGTTCTATAAGAGCATGTTTGCGCATGTTCGTCGTCCAGTACGACAATCCAGTTTTGCGGACAAGCGTATCGCTGGAATTGAAAAGGATCTTCCGCGTGGCGATTGCCGTCGCTCTTTACTTTAACCCGCCGCGCAACACAGTGATCGATGCCTTTGGCAGCGTAAGATTCGCCGGCATCAGCTCCAGCGTCGTTGTCTGCGGGGGATTGTTAGGCTTGGCGAAACTGTTGCGCTTGCGCGCATGCCAGCGGAATTGTTTGGCTCCGAAGGTCACTTGCGTGAGGGAACCCGTCAAAGTTGGCATCGAACCGTCTGCGGCGTTCTGAAAATTGACGTCAACCGTGACATCCTTGTTCGCACTCTTGTTGATGAACATCACCGCGCACTGGCCATCGGGTCGACTGACCGCGTAGGCGGTGACGAGCGTGCAGCCATTCTTGTCGAGCACCGTCGAATGGACAGGCAGAATCGCATGGTTCGCATCGGTCTGCGTGAGCCATTCGGTCATGATCAACTGCGCCGCATAAAATTGCGCGGTGCGCGCGACGACGGCGTAATTTTCATCGGCGTAAAACATGCCCAGCGAACCCAGCGCGCTGAATCGGTCGGCGGAGACCGAATAGGGCGTCGGCTCGTATTCGTAATAGTTTGCGCCCGACCCGCCGAGCGCCAGGAAACTCCCCAGGAAATCCGCCTGCCACAACGCGCCAGTGATGTCCTGAAAGGCCGGGGTGTTGTCGGCGCAGAAATTGTATTCCGTCACGTAAATTGGCACGTTCGCCGGAAGGCCGTCGTTGCGAAAATTCGTGATCGCGCTCGTAATCCGAGCCGTCGTCTGAAGCAGTGCCACGAACGCTTTATTGCCCTTCGTCTCGCTGCTTGAGAACGGGTAGTGCTCAAAGGAAAAGAAGGCGAGGTCACTCAATCGGCCATGCGCCTTTAGATAATTGAGGAAGCGCTTGAACCACGATGTTTCACCGTTTGCGTCGGGCCAGAATTGAATTGCATCGCCGGATTGAAACGCCGGCCCGCCAAGTTTCATCGCCGGTGCGACTGCGTGGATCGCGCGCGCAAATTGCAGATACAGCGCGCCATAGTCCTCCGGAGCGATGTACTGCCCGTCCGGTTCCTCGCCCATCTCGATGTACGAAATCGAGTAGCCGCGATTGGTGAGGTATTGGACTTCCGCCGCTGCATCGTCGGGCGTGCTGTAGAGCAGTGCCACGGGAACCATCGTCGGCAGTCCACGCGTCAAGCCGCTCGCAAACACCTGATCGATGCCGGCCTGCTCCTGATTCGTATTCTTGGCCGGCGGATCGTGCCAGGGATCGACGGATGACGCATACGTAACTGTCTGCTGATTCTGGCCCGCGCCGTGACGGCACAAATCAGCGAACTCTCCGCCGTTGTTCAAGCCGACGCCGATTTCAAAAATCGCGTAACCCAGCCCATTGCGCGGATCACTGTTGCCGTGAGTGTCGAACGTGCCGGACGATTGAGTCATCAGGACCCGCACGAATCGAACAGTCATCGGGGCATCCGTCACGGTCAGTGTCACCGATCCGCCCGTTGCGTTGTGTACGATGCCATTAGAGAACGTCTTCCACGAGCCGTCGGCAGGGCTGTCGATCGGACTGTCGCCCTCCCAGTATTCAACGGCGTATTCGACGGCGTAGGGATTCGCCCAGTCGATGTGAACGGCGTTGATGTTCCCCGGGCGGCCGAGGTCGACGATCACCCATTGAGGGTGCAGTGCGTCGTCCTCGCCCGTGAACGCCTTCGCGAGGCAGGGGTTGCTCTTCCAATACGTCGCGGCGACGCCGTCGGTCAGTTTCGAAAAACCATCCTGCGCGCCTTGGTCGACGGTGTTGCCACGGTGTGGCAGATCGTAGCCGAACGACGTAGCCGGAATGGGATCGGGTTGCGTCGCCGATCCGACGAAGTAACCGCGCTGTGCCGGGTCGCTCCATGTTCCCACCGAATTCCAGTGCCAGGCCTGCACGCTCAATTCAGTGAACAGGCGGTAGCTGAGCGCACCGTGTCCGGACGCCAGCATCTCCGAAAGATTCTTGGGCGTGTACACTTTCGCCACCGCGCCGCCCGGCAAAGCGTCGACGCCAGCCCCCAGCGTGCGCAGCGGATTCAGCGTGTTGAGCGCGTGACCGGGCGTCACGTCGACTGATATGGAACCCGCCGAGGTTGATTTTATGTCGGATTCGCTAGCCATCGCGCCAACGCTTGAAATGGCAATTAGTGCAATAAAGTAGTGTTTCATCATGAAGAACCATGGAGAGAAAGCGAAGCGTGACATAGGGAAGCGTATCGTCATTCGTGTTTTTCGCAAGACCACCTTTTGCGATGATGTTTTAGGCATTTTTGGAATTCAGGGGACAGGAATTCAGGAGCAGAATGGCACATTGTTAAAGACTTTGCACATGTGCCATTCCCGTCTGTCCCGGAGTATCCGGAGTTTTTATGCCGGGCTTTACTTCTCCACCCGATTCAACCTGAAATTAATTCTGAAAATTCTTGATAACCCTCACGCCCTTCGCTACATTTCATATTCGAACGAAACAGGTTTCGGAATGCCACGGAACCCGTGGGACTTGGAGACGCAGTCGCGTCTTTGCGTCGCCATGATGGGGCAAAAAAACTCCACTTTTTTATTGAACCGCGCGCCAGATTAAAAGCTGTCGAATTGAGTCTGGCGCCCAAATTAAGGGTGATTCGCATGAACGCCTCATGTCCCTCGCGCTTGCTCGCAATATTACTCGGCTTGATTTGTGCGGTGTGTGCTCCAGGCAACGCCGCTGACATCGGAAAAAATGTAGCGTCGGTTTTAGCCTCTTCGCCGACCGTCTCGTCCATTTCACCCAATATTGGCGCGCTCAGCGGTTCCCAGACCGTCACGATCACCGGCACTGGTTTTGTGGCAGGCAGCACTTCCGTGACGATCAACACGCTTTCAGCAACGAACGTTTCCGTCTCTAGTTCAACCGCAATGACGTGCGACGTGCCTGCCAATAATCCTGGAACATACGATGTCGTGGTGACCGTTGTCAGCATGGGGACGGGGACGTTGACGCTGGGTTATACTTATATCCCCGCGCCAACAGTCTCCTCAATCTCGCCGAACTCCGGTTCAGCGGCCGGCGGACAGACTGTGACGATCAGCGGCAACAATTTTGTTGCGGGTTCAACCAGCGTGCAGTTCGATGCCGCTCACCAGGGCCCAGCGGCGACAAACGTCAATGTCATCAGCCAGACATCCTTGACCTGTACGACTCCAGCTCACAACGCTGGAACTGTGGACATCAAAGTTACGTCAACGGGTGGCGCTGTCATCAAATCCAGCTACTACACCTACATCGCGCTTCCGGCGTTTACATCCGTTGCTCCTAACATGGGACCCGTGAGCGGCGGGACAAATGTAACGATCACCGGTTCCGACTTCGCCAGCGGAGCGACGGTAACATTTGCGGGAACGGCCGCGACGAACATTGTCGTCGTGGATTCCGCGACGATCACGTGCACAACTTCTGCTCACGTCTCTGGCACAGCTGATATTGCTATCACGACCGCCGGAGGCACGGGAACCGGCTCAAGCGCGTTTGTTTATTTAGCTGCTCCGACCGTTGTATCCGTTTCGCCAAACGTCGGGACTATTGCCGGCGGCACCGCGGTAACGATCACAGGCAGTGCTTATGTCAATGGCGTTACCATTACCTTTGACGGAATCACCGCGACCGGCGTTGTCGTCGTGAACACGACAACCCTCACGTGTATCACACCCTCCCACTCCGCCGGTCCTGTGGCGATCGTGGTTGCGACTCCCGGTGGAAGCGTGATGTTAGCAGGCGGCTATTATTTTGCTGATGGACCCACGATTAGCAGTACAAACAATACAGCCTTCAATGTCGAAATAGCCGCGATGTTTCTGGTGACATCCACTGGCGTACCGTCAGGGGCGATTGCGTTGGCAGGCGCATTACCCAGCGGCTTTAACTTCGTAGATAACGGCGATGGCACAGCGACAATCAGCGGCACGCCTGCGGCAGGAACAGCCGGTGTCTATAACCTGACGCTCACTGCTACTAATCCGGGAGGTTCTGCAAGCCAGATTTTTGTGTTGACGGTCATTGCCTCAACACCCGTCGTTGGCAGCGGTTTGGACAGTGATGGAGATGGTTTCTCCGACGTTTTTGAAATGGCCAACGGATCCAATCCGCTGGACCCGTCGTCGACACCCTTCAACGGCACCAAGATTACAAGTTCCCGTTCACGATACTAACGCGACAAGAATGGTGATGGATTAGATTGATGCGGGAAGCAAATGCGGTGCGCTTGCGCCGGAGAAGTAGGCTTGGACGGCATCTCGAATAAAATGGTAGGCTGAGGCGCCCTGCTGTTGG
>JBBRQD010000176.1:0-8656 GCA_038227045.1 Planctomycetota bacterium | reverse complement strand
GCGCGGCAAAAGGCTGGAGGAAATTAAATAAATCGGAGTTGTTGGCAGACGTGATCAAGCTTGTTCGTTTCGTGGATGGCATCAAGGAAAACGCCGCATGATTTCAACATCGCCATCCACATCATTTGACAATTGCTCGAACGGAGTTTAAGTACCCCCTCGTAAAATTGTTTTCAATACATATTCGAGATATTTTGAAAATATATCAAAATTTCCTGCTGCTGGATGCGGCAGAAAGATCATTATCTGTCAGTTTTGAACTTTTTTGAAGAATTCCATTTTCTTCTTGACAGTAGGTCGATAATAGGGTAAATTGACTTTACGGGATCATTCTCGTTATGTAATGAGTTTTGGCAACCGCTCCGTCCACATGAAATGCTCTCGCACAAAGGCACGAAGAACACCAAGAAACACAAAGAAATGACCACGAAAAACACGAAATAGACGAAAACTAGAAAATGAATTCGCGGTCTTTCGTGGTATGAACTGAACACTTAATGAGTTTGAGGTATCTTTTTGCTTTGTTAAAATCTAAAGTACGCACGATGTGCATCTTTTGCAACGGAAATTGGGCTTGAATCTAAATCGACTTGCATTCCAAAGGGATGCCCATTTCGTTGCCGGATTGAAAAGGTGTTCTGTGTTGAGTCCTTCTATAGATGAGACCTCCTAAAGAGGTTGTGTCTAAAAGAGGCGCACGAAGCCAAAACATTGAAGGAATCCGCGAAATGGATTGTCACTATAATATATCGGCGCGCCATCGCGCCGGTATATTATCGATTCTAAAGAATCGCTGAGTTGTGTCCGATGTGGTAGTATCCGGATGGAGGGAGCTTATTGTGCATCGGCATATATTGCCGTACTCTCCCCAAGATTGTCTTCCATCTTGAATGTTTTGCTCGTGTTGGATTTTGTTCAACCCTAACACAGGAAGGGAAAGAATCATGGAAATGTCTCCGAATCGGATCGGAAATGCGGCACAGAAAATGAAGGAAGGTGCCGCTGAATTGGGCAGTGCGTTCATGGGCAAGAGCGGCGAATTGAAAGACGCGGCGCTTGAAAAGGGACGCGTCTTCAAAGACGCAGCGTTTGAAAAAGGCCGTGCTGCCTACGACAGGAGCGCGAAGACCATTCAGGAGCTTCAGGCGCAAGGCGAGGCGAAGATCAAGGCCAATCCGTACAGCAGCGTTATGTATGCGTTCGGCATTGGGGCATTGGTCGGTGGACTCAGCATTTTCTTGATGAATTCGAAGCGACCGCGCGCAGATTAATAAGTCTTCCAATGTAGGACCAATTGGCCCTGTTGCTTAAAGCCGCCGGCGGAAATGATCGCCGGCTGGTTTGGGCGTTTTTCGAGGCGTCGGCTTAACTGAGACTGCCGGCGCTCAACGAGGTCGTTGGTTGTAAGTCGTGTGTGATCTCACGACTCGCACACTATCAATCAATGATTCTTAGGCCGATACCTGAGCGCCAGATGCGCACTGGCTAATCTTTCCTTGAAGAAAGGCTGCCAAGTTAGCGGGATCGTCAGTTCCAAGCTTTATCTGGCTTTTCTGTAATTGAATCGCCACATATTTAGTCCCCCAAAGACTCAATAATCGTCCCTTGTGGCCAGGCGGTCCGATGAATGGAAATTCGCCGACCTCCACCTTTTGGATGTCGCTGTATAAAATTTTGGCGCGGTACAGGGACAATGGCCCGAACCGAATGTTCAGCCTAACGCCCTCATCTGAAACTGTCAGTTGTTGAAAGGACAATCCGATCAGAACAAAAAGCAAGCCTTCCAAACACTGTAACAATGAAGTTTCAAGGTCATCTGACAACTGGAATCCAAGCGCGAATAAAAGGAGCGCAAACATAAACCAGCTTAGACGCCAAAATTTCGGAGTCTTCTGCGTATGGCAGTAAAGTGGCGAATTCACGCTATATTCGCATGCAGCCGCTTCAGCGATATGTGCGGGTTGCCCCATGCGTTGGTCGGCGGCACTGTTCTTTTCAGATTCCATATTCATTCCCTCATCAATAATGTCATTGTGGTGGTCACGCAATTCTCGAACGAGCCGTTCAATATAAGGTTGTGGGAGACCTTGAGAGGTAAGATTCGCTCTTATCTCCTCAAGCCAAGGCGGGTTGGGCATTTTCACCTCCTTGCAGGACACGGCTGACAGCCTTGACCACTTGCTCCCATGACGCTACAGAATTGGCAAGCTGCTTTCGGCCATTCTCCGTCACCCGATAGGTAACTCGGTTTCGACCGGCCACTGTCTCCGTTTTCGCCAGCAACATACCGTCCGCTTCAAGCCGATGGAGGATTGGATAAATACACCCTTCGCCAAACTCGAATGCCTGTTCGGTCGTGGCCCGTATGGTCTGCACGAGTTCATAGCCGTACATCGGTTTCTGGGCCAGCAGATGCAGTATGAGCAGTTCCGGGACACCGTTGAGAAATACAGGATTGGTTCGTCGATTTGTCATCGTTGACACTATACCTCATGGTTTAAGGTATGTCAAGTTTGGAGCATGTAAAAAATGAGAATTCAGGAATTCGGCGAGATGAGCCGCTATTTAAGTGTGTTTTGAGTGTATTCAGCCAGTGTCTGTCCCAGATCTCCAATGGAAAGTTGTACCGTTGGGCGCCTTTAGGCCTGTCGCTTAGCAGGCGTGTGTCAATCTTCGAGTCTCGAAAAGGAGCAAATTGTTATGAACAAGATTTTGTTTGCGCTTCCGTTGCTGCTCGTTTTTTTTACCGCGTCCTCATTTGCCGAGGAAGTCACCCTTAAGGGCAATGTCACTTGCGCTAAGTGCGAATTGAAATTGGCCGACAAATGCGCCACTGTCGTGGTGGTAAAGGAAGGTGGCAAGGATGTGGTTTATTACTTCGACGCCGCCGGCGACAAGAAGAACCACAAAGAAATCTGCAAGGCTGGGAAAGAAGGCAGCGTGACCGGCGAAGTCAGCAAGGATGGCGATAAGCACATGATCAAGGTCAGCAAAGTCGAATTAAAGTAGACTGACCCGAATTGATCTTTAGCCAAGACTTTTTCGTCTAATAAGTTCTCGATCGCGCAGCTCGCGCCGCATCACTTTGTTGGATGCCGTGCGCGGGAGCGCATCGAGACGCTCGAGCGTGTGGATTTTAAAGAGCGGGTTAAGATCGCGCTTGATGGCGTTCTGCATCGCGGCCAATAATTGCTCTTTGTTCGACGGCTGTCCGGCCGAGCACACCGCGTAAATTACCAACTGGCTTGGACCACCGTCTGGTGAAACTGCGATGGCCGCCGTTTCCAACACGTTTGGCACCGATTGTAATGTCTTTTCGATCTCGGCGGAACTGACTTTGATGCCGCCGAGATTCATCGTGTCGTCGGCTCGACCGTGGCCGCGCCAATAACCGCCAGGAAGTTGTTGCATTTCATCGCCGTGGCGGCGCAATATCTCGCCATTCGGTCCGCGCGGCGTGCCCGCGAAATAGACTTCGTGATGATCTTTGTTGAGCAGAGTTGTGGAAAGTCCGATGGATGGCCCGACGATGAACAGCTCGCCGTTTTCAGCCGGTTGGCCTGCTTCGTCGAGGATCACCAAATCCAACCCCAGCGCCGGCGCGTTGAATGTGCCGGCACGACAGGGGCGCGTGACTGTTCCGGTGATGTAGCCGCCGCCGATTTCGGTGCCACCGCAGTACTCAATCACCGGAGCGGCTCCCCCGGCCTGCTCCATCAACCAGCGCATGTCGTCACCGTTGGAGCATTCGCCGGTCGAACTGAAGACTTTTAGTGCGCTCCAGTCCAGGCCTTTCATGCAGTCCGTGGCGCGCCACGTTTTGACAATGCTGGGCACGACTCCCAGCATCGTCGCTTTTGAATCTTGCACGAAGCGGCCGAACTCGCGCCCGGTCGGCGCGCCGGAATAAATGCCCATGGCGGCTTTGTTGAGCAAGCTTGCGAAAATCAGCCACGGTCCCATCATCCAGCCGAGGTTCGTCGGCCAGACGAGCACATCGCCGGGCTGGACGTTTTGGTGAAAGTGCGCGTCGGTGGCGCATTTGAGCGGCGTTGTCTGCGGCCACGGAATCGCCTTCGGCTCGCCAGTCGTTCCCGATGAAAAGAGAATGTTCAGCGTGTCCGACGGTTCGCGAATTGCCGCGTCGAATGGGTCCTCACCATTCAGGAAATCGGACCATGCGCAATCGCCCGCGCGCAACGGAAGGCTCACGTCTTTTTTGGCCGGGAGCACGATCGTGATCGGCGCTCCGGCTTCGATCACGTTGGCGTAGAGCGGCAGCGTCTTGCCGCCGCGCAGCGTGACATCTTGAGTGAAGACACCCGCCGCGTTGGACAATCGCAAGCGCGCGGCAATTTCTTTTGGCCGAAAACTGTCCGCGATTCCGACCGCCACGCAGCCGGCTTTGACGATGCCGAGATAAATGACGACGGCCTCGACCGTCATCGGCATGGCGATCGCGAACGCGGCGCCTTGAACGCCGGGACGATCGGGCGCGAATCCGCGACTTTTGAGACTCGATGCGACGCGGTTGGTCAGCGTCTCAAGTTCACTCACGGTCACGGTGCCCAGCTTGCCGCCTTCGGTTTGATAAATAATCGCCGGCGAATTGGCGGGCGCGGAGAAGCAGCTCTCAACGATGTTCAACTGCGCATCGACGAGCCAATTCGGCAACTCGACGCCGCGCGACAGATCGGCGATGCGGCTGAACAGGCGTTGAAAGCGGATTCCCAGCCGTTCAATGGCCAGCGCCCAAAATGCCTCGCGGTTCTGCACCGACCACGCGTGCAATTGCGCATACGAATCAAATCCAGAGAGATCCGAACCGAAGACGCCGCGCGTCAACCAGGCGATATTGGTCGTGGCGATGAACTCTGGCGATGGCACCCATGCCTCTGCCTCCGGCACCGCCGGATCGGTCGTTACAGGTTTTTCGTCGCGGCAATTGTTCATCGTCGGACCTCTATGACTACGTTGCCGCTTGCAGCGCTTTGACGTGCGACACTACGGCGCTCGCCAAGCCATCCAGATTGTAGCCGCCTTCCAGCACGCTGATCAAGCGGCCTTTGCAGTGTTCGCGCGCGAGGTCGAGCATGATCCGCGTCAACTCGGCGAAATCCTCGTCGGTTAGCTTGAAGCCGCCGAGCGGATCGCCTTCGCGACTGTCGAATCCAGCCGAGATCAGAATCAAATCCGGCTTGAAGTCTCTGGCCGCCGGAACCAATTTCGTTTTGAACGCGTCGAGAATTTCCGCTCGCGCGCCGGCGGCGAAGGGACAATTGAGCGTAAACCCAAGGCCCGCGCCTTTGCCCCGATCAGTGGCTTTGCCGGTTCCCGGATACAGCGGCCATTGATGCGTGCTGAAAAAATAAACGCTGCCGTCGTCGTAGAAAATATCCTGCGTGCCGTTGCCGTGATGCACGTCCCAATCGACGATCAGCACGCGCTTGGCTCCGTGGTGTTTCTGCGCGTGGCGCGCCGCGATGGCAATGTTGTTGAAGATGCAAAAGCCCATTCCGCGCGTGGGTGTGGCGTGATGTCCCGGCGGACGAACGGCGCAAAAGCCGTTGTCAATCTCCCCGCGAAACAGCGCGTCGACGGTCTGCAATACGCCGCCCAACGCGAGGTAAGCCGTCTCTAGCGACGCAGCGGAGACATGCGTGTCGCCGGTGGAAAGGGTGGTCGCGCCGCCAGAAATATCCTTTTCCGCGACGCGCACATACTCCGCGCTGTGGCACAACTCCGCATCGTCGTGCATGGCGGCGCGCGGAACGATGCGCCGGATTGTCGGGCTGCCGGCCTCGGTCAATCCCGCTTTCGTCAATCCATCCAGAATAGCCGCGATGCGAGCGGGACGCTCCGGATGCCCCGCTCCGGTTTCGTGGCGTTCAAAGCGCCGGTCCACCATTAATCCCGTATTTGCTTTTGCCATGGCATGGATCCTCGGGTCTTGGTCCGATCGATGCCTATGGTTTAATCCGGCTGGCGTGGAACGCAAAAACAATATTCGTGCGCTTCATTTCGTGCGGCTGAAATCGTACACCGGCATCGCGTAGATTTTGGCCGCTTCCTGAATTCCCGGAGAGGACTGATTTTTCAGACGTTCCAACAGCAGTGGTGTCGTAAAGCGTCCCAGCGTTTTGATCATCGGCCACATCCTTTGAATTCCGGCATCACTGAAATCGGTAGCGGCGGCGAGTTGATCGAGCGCCCCGTCCTGTTCGGGTGACAGGAGTTCGATGCGGCCGACCATCACGCGCGAGATGTCGGACGGCACCGAGACTTTCACCGGCAGATAGTGATCGGTCCAGGCGTGCGGCACAAGGAAGAAGAGCCGCAGGCCGGCGCTCTTGAAGTAGGACGTTTCCCATGTGTTGAGCAGCGCGTCCGCTTCGTCGGCAAACAGACCGTCCGCGATCAAGGACTCGCGCATCGACTTTTTCAGCGCGGTCAAATTTTCCTTGCCGTATTGGCCGGGTGAAAAGTCGGCGTTCAATTTCAGCCCCGCATCCGCCTTTTTGAATTCGGGCGAATTCAACAGAAATCCGCTGGGATGCTCGACGCTAAACGCGCACGTGCCGTCCGGCCTGAAATGCGCGAGCCACAGTGTGCGGACGTCCATGCCTTTCGCGCCGTCGAGCGCCTTGTCGAGTTGCGATTGAATCAGCAGCTCGCCGGATTTGCGGCTGGGCCGCACGACTTTCAGCGGTGCAGCGATATTTCCAACGCCTCGATAAAAGAGGAACTTCTCCGCCTGGCCTTCCCCGTTGACGACCGTGGCAGCGTCCACCGCGCGCGGAGCGGTCCAGACGTTGAATTTTGTTACCGGAACCGGTGCATCGACTCCCAACTTCAAGCCGCGCCACGCCAGAGTGCCGAATGTCGCCGCCGAGATGCGGCCGGGATTCAATTCGTTGTTGCTGAATCCGGGGGCAGTGAAGGCGGCATTGGGATAGAATTGAGTCAGCCAGCCGCCTTTGAATCCGACTTCAAAATCCAGCGTCATCGGCAGCGCTTGAGCTTTTGCGGGATGGAAATAGACGACCGGCGTTTCCAGCCGCATCGCGATATCGGGATGCGTGAACGCAAAACCTTTGTTGCCGGCGAAGGCGACCAGATCCTGCCCGATCGTCTTGACGAAGCGCGGCAGCCGTTCGTCGTCCACGTTAATTCCGCCCAACGCACGGCCCGCGTCATTTTGCAGCGACGTAAACGTGCCCCACTCGTGAATCACAAGCCGGGGGTCATCTGCGGCGAATGCCGCGAAGAGCGAACACTGCACAAGCAGAACAATCGAGAAATATTTCATGGCGCGGACTCCTAAAAAGATGGGGGTTTGCTCACAACGCCATCATACCCCGTCTCGTTCCGTGAATTTGTAACGGGTCTGTAAAGGGACGCGCTGCCTTCGTTCAGAGCTCGCTGCAATCGGTCGTCCCGATTGCGTTTTCAATTTCGGAATTGATTCTTCCGCCCAGCAGTATCGCCGAGCTGGTCAGGTAGAGCCACAGCATCAACACTATCACGGCGCCCAGCGAACCGTATGTCTTGCTGTAGGTATCGAAGTAATGAAGATAAAGCCGAAAGGCAAAGGAAACGAGAATCCAAAGCGCGGTGCCGACGACGGAACCGGGGGTGATCCAGCGCCACGTTTTACCGCGCAAATTCGGCGCGAAATAATAGACCATGGCCAGCGTTTGCAGAATAAACGCGATCACGATGGGATACTGCAACGTTTTCCAGACGATTCCAAACCAGGGGCCAAAACCGCACGCCGACGCAATGGCATCTGAAATTTTTCCGCCATAAAGCACCAATGCGAGCGCAATCAAAACCTGCAACGAAAGGCCGATTGTCAAACCGATGGAAATCGCTTTCGTAGTCCACCACGGGCGGGTTTCTTTCACGTTGTACGCGGCATTCAGCGAGCCTGCGATCGCTTCAACCCCGCTCGATGCCGCCCAGAGAGCCGCAATTAGGCCGAATGACAGTGTGCTGCCGCTGCGGCCCTGGCGGATATCCAGCATCGCCGAGCGAATCAGTTCGTATGCGGCAGGCGGCATCACTTCGCTTAAATAGTCGAAGAGATTGCGCGTCAAACCGGAATGCGCTCCCATGACGAAGCCGATTATGGAGGTCAAGCACAGCAGCATCGGAATAATCGCCAGCAGGAAATAGTATGAAAGCTGCGCGGACCGCGCGAGCAGTTCGCTTTCGTTTTCCCACATGCGCCAGCCGAATTGCGTCCACGTCAATCCGCCCAACGTCCACATTGATTTCATTTCCACACCTCGAAAACGGTTTCAAGTTTCAGGTTCAAGGATTCAGGTTCTCAAAAATAAGCATACGGTCTTCGAGCGCTTGGCCAAATGGAAAGTGGCGGGGCAGTTCCCCTCTCCCCTTGAGGGAGAGGGGGTAACGACGGGCGACCAATCCAGGGCCTTTCAAAAGTCCTCATTTTTCGTAGAGAAATAGCCGATCTTCTATTCAAAGGAGATCAGAAAAATGAGTGTTGTCGCTGAAATTTCGCTTTTCGATGCCTTCAAGCAGGTTCCCGATCCGCGCAAACCGCGCGGAGTTCGTCATCCGTTTCATGCTCTGCTGGCATTGGCCGCCACAGCTTTCATGGCCGGCGCGCGGTCGGTTAACGCGATTG
>JBBRQD010000175.1:0-8742 GCA_038227045.1 Planctomycetota bacterium | reverse complement strand
CTCGCCACTACCGTGGCCTGAATGAAAATCTGTCCGCACTTCACCGCGCTTGGCCTGCGCCACCTCGCCTTCGCTATCCGAAACGATCTTTCGTTTTCAAAATTCCAGATCAACCTACTGCTCGCCTTGGTTTTAAGCCAACTCATAGTTTTTGAACAGGACGGGACGTTCACAGTTAAATTTCTAAAGCTGGATTATCCGTTTATTATCAAATCATTTCCATCCCTCGAGGTCCAAAAGCGGTACGGAAGTTTTCCAAACAAGTATTTAAATCGAGAGCAGTTTCATATTCATCAGGCTCAGTTAAAAGATGCGGATATTTTGACAGAATTTCAACTGTAGCATTCCATACGCATTTAATAAGTTCTTCATTAGACATTCGTTCGAGGACTTTTTTTTCATGTATTACTTTAACCATCTTTTTATTAATTTTTATAATCTCGAATTGAAATGAACTGCTAACTGCTGGAAACTCGCATTCGCGAAGGTTTGTTGTCAGGAGCCTAACAATTCCATTTAAAAACAATGGGATGCAAACGAAAATCATCGAAGACTTTTTTTTTGAACAAAGTATGCAACGGGATGCAATAATGGTAACATATCCTTGCTCTAAGCCCGTGACATCTGTATTATCTAACACATCAAATTTAATTATCATCGAAGAATCCTCGTAACGTTCGCTCTCAGATTTTAGTAAGAGGTGTACCCCCTACGAAATAAACTACGCAGAACGCTGTTTAAGTGGCAGTATTAAAAACAACCCCTCCTGAACGAAAGAACGCCGTGCTTAACAAGAGCACGGCTGATGGCCACACGGCGGCAGGACGACTCGTCCCGCTAATCTATACCTGGATAATTGGAAGCGGCAGCAATGCGCCAACGTGCAGCATTGCGTCGAAATACTCACATATCTTCGTTGCAATTGATTTCGATTGTATTACCACGCCCAACTCAATATTTCGAAGTTGCGCAGCTTCCGTTAAATTTGCCGATGATACGAATGAAGTCTGGCCGTCAATCACAACAGATTTCGCATGAAGGTTGGCCCGCTGCTTTGTGTCGGTCGACAACGCACGCGGATCGTAAAATATTTCCGGCAGCCGTTTGCCGGACCAGTGCTTGGCTTTGAAATCGGCCGCATACCGGCGCACAAGCTCGCTGCTTTCCGCGGTGTCGCTCCAACCGCGTTGAATGTTCAAGAACATGCGCACGCGAAGATCGGGGTTGCTGTCCATGCGTTCCGCCAGGATTTGAAAGAGCGACTCACCCTGGTAGATGGCAAAACACGCGATCAAGACATCGCGCTGTGCCGTTGAAAAAAGTTCCCGCACCACGACGCCCGTGTCGCGTTCGTGCGAGTTGCCGGCGTTTGGACCCGTCCAGACCAGTTCGAGTTTTTCACGTGTATCGGCTAACCGCTGATGAGTCATTGCTGCCGACTCGAACACCAGCGCCATGTGCTGGGGCTTCAAGCCTTCCGCGTTCATTTTCGCCAGTAGCGTCCCGACAGGCGCAAGGTTTGCCTGATTGCAAAACGGCTTGAGCAGCAACGGCGAAAACGGATCGCACAGCCGCCCCGTCCGCAGCGCGCTGGCGATGTTCGTGAGTTCCCGCTCGGAAAGTGTCTGAATCACTTCAAGCATCAGGACTCCATCGCGAAAAACTCAGCGCCGAGATTCGACAGCGTTGGCAGCACCAACGCGCGATCCAGAAAATCGTTGCTTTGCTCGCAGGACGTTTCCGCGATCAAGACGCATCCGTGGCACGCCGCTCCGCTCAGGAAGCGCCGTTCCTGAATGTGCGCTGGCTCATGCTGGGCGCACACCGGATCGTTGGAGCAGAGTTGTCCCAATTCCAATGCGGCGTGAACGTGTTCGCTGATGCGACGCCCAACCTCGATCAAGCCGCCGAGTGTTCCTTCGGCATCCTGTGTGCCGGTGTGAAGCAGAATGCCGTAGCCTGCGCTGGACGCGTAGACTCGTTCCCGGATGGAGCTTGCCGGGTAGCCGCATTCGAGCGAAACCGCCGTAAGCAACAGGTGCGATAGCGAGTGTAGCATGATGTAGGGAAGACCCGGGAAGATTCGCTTCGTGCCGGTGTGCTCGAATTTCCAGCTCTCGAACCCGTTTCGCAATGTGACGCCGCGCTTGAGTACCTCGTCGCGCTGCTCCCACTTTTCAATGGCTTCCTTTTTAAAGGCGATGAACACGCCTTCGCCGCGATTCTCGTTGGCGGGCAGCCATTGAATTTCGCGCGCCAACGACGCACGCGCTACGCCCATGTCCAACTCGCCGTCCTTGTCGGGCGACGAAACCTCGAAGCGAGTAAAGCCGACTTGCGCAGTCACTTCCCGCATACGGTGCAGCAGGACCACGCGTTCGACGTTTTTCATCCACGGCTTTGAGCGCCACTTGTCCGCTGGAAGATTACGCGCGTAGAAATTCCCGTCCGGCCTGTCCTCGCCCAATTCGTCCTTGCAGGATAGCAGCGTTTCCAATTCGGCCTGCTTGATTGTCTTTTGCTGGCCTTCCAAAAACACTGGCGCTTTTCGCTCGTTGATCTCCGCCATGACTTCGGCATCCGTCAAGCCTTCCAGCGCGGCCTTTACGCTTGCTTTCTTCCGCTCATATTTGAGTTCGTCAATCGTTTCGACGGGTTCCAGATTGTCCCAGACGCGATTCACCGCCTTCGTGATCGCCTCCTTGCGGTCGGGCAGCGAAATCACGCTCATGACCTGCGGAAAGTACGCGTTGCTTGCGGTGCGAACCAACAGGCGGTTGGGCTCCCCGCATTTCTCTTTCGTGTACGGTCCCAGCCAGGGGCGTGCGCCGTCACAATGCCCCAGCGTTCCAATAATCGTCGCCTCAAGCATGGGCCGTTCCATTTTGCATTCGCAGCGGATCACGATCTCCGACAAGTCGCCGCTGGTGCCACGCTCGTCGAGCCACATTTGGCGCGAACAACTCGTCGGCCCGCGATGCGCATAGGCGCGCCAGTCGATGTCGCCAATGTGCCCTTTGCGGCACGCCTGCACAAATCGCACCGGCACCACGGGCCGCTTGCGCTTATCTGCGTCGATGAACTTCCCGCGACTCAGCGCCCGCCGATGTACCAGCAGTCGCGAGCGCGTCGTGCCGGTTCGTTCGCTGTCTTCGACATCCTGTGTGATGAACCATTCGGGAAACTGCCACGCTGTGATTCCGGTGCTGTCGTCGAAGCCGTCTTCCAAATCGCGCGGTGGCGAGAACAGCTTTAAATCGGTCAACGGCGCTTCCGGCGTGCTCAACAATAATTTCAGCTTCGCGACCAAGCGCGGCTCGTGAATTTCCTCGCGGCCGGCCGGCGACCAATGATCCAGCCCACCCATCATGACCGAATAATTCGGCAGATCGACCAGTGAACCCGGACCGAACGTGGTGATGACTTGGCCCTGTCTGAGTTGGCCGTGCGGTTTTTTGCTCATTCTTCGGCCTCTGGCTCGATGGCCACGTTGTCCAGCGTCTTCAGCCACAGATTCACGCTCGGCTCCACGTCGCGCATGGACCGGTTGGCTCTAAAATCCTGATACATCGCCGGCTTCTTTTTCAGCTCCTGATCCAGGAAATCGTACAGCAGCCGTTGCGCGCCGCCGACTTCAGTCTGGTACTGCAACTGGCTGCTGCTCTGCTGCAGCTCGTGCGCGATCTTTTCCCAATTGTCCAGCAACTGCGATACGCGCGCCCGTATTTTGTCTTTGAGCCCCACCAAATCCGCGCGTTCGTGAACCTCGGCGCGCCGCACCAGTTCCTCGACCACGAACGCCAGCTTGCCGCGTTCGCTCAAGATTGCGCCGGCACCCTTCGGCGGCGTCATCGGCTTGTGTCCTTGCCGGGCCAGCGCCACGACTGTAGCCGCAAGTCCGCGATCCAACGCGCGCGGCGAGAACGGCGTCACACTGGTCGCTTCCACGCTGCGGTAGAACGATTGGTGGTAACAATGGAAGCGCTCGTAATGCGATCGGTCGCGCGGCTTGTGAATGTTCAGGATCGTGACGACCAGTCCGGGGCGTTCCGCGTCGCGTCCCACACGGCTGGTCGCCTGGATGTATTCGGCGCTGGTTTTCGGCTGGCCGTAAACCACCATCAAGCCCAACCGGGTAATGTCCAGCCCGACTGAGATCATGTTCGTCGCCAGCGCCACGTCAACATGATCCTTTTCGCGGAAGGGCTGCGCGAGCCGCCGCTTGGCGTCGGAAACCTTATCGGTGCTGACGCGCGAAGTCAGTTCCAGCACCTCGTATCCGATGCGGCGGTCGGCGAAGCTGCCTTCCTTCTCGCCCACGCGCCTACGGTTCGAGTACCCGGCCAAGCTCGTGGTCACTTCGTCTTCAACGATGCGACGGCTGCCGCCCAGCTCGCGCAAGCTGTTGTAATAGCCCAGCAGCGTCATGTACGGGTCGGCGGGATTCGTTGCGGCGGCGTCCCCGCCATTGTCACGGTATGCCTTCTTTGCCGCTGCCATCAACGCCAAGTACGTGCGCAGCATGACGCGCTTGGGACTGCGGCCTTGCGCTGCGACGCCGACGTACATGCGCGCGTTGCTCTCTTGCGTCGAATGCGTGCGCGCGAAAAATGTGTCGCGGCGGTCGGGGCCGGGCGGCGGAAAGATGTCCACGAGTTGTCGGTCGAACAGCGCACGGATTTGGCTTTCGGCGCGGCGCACCGTCGCGGTGGACGCCACGATCTTCGGCCGCACTTTCTTCCCGCCGACTTCCCGCTCGCACAGCGCGTCCAATGCCGTTTCGTACAGCCCCACCATCGTGCCCATCGGCCCCGAGATCAGATGCAGTTCGTCCTGGATCACCAAATCCGGCGGGAGCAGCGGTTTGGCCATCGGCATTCCGTTGGCGGGATGACACGGGCCGTAAAACCCATCTTTGTCGTGCCGCTCAACCTTGCCAAAGAATCCGCCCACTTCTCCCGTCCACGGCAACGCCGCGAACTTGTCCACGGTCGCGATCAGGAAGCACGGCAGCCTGCGGTAGATCGGCTCGTCCACGGACAAAATCGGCAGATGCCGGTTGCCGGAGAATTCGCAGTACCGGTTGGCGCAGCGCACGCGCAGGTCTTTGGGCTGGTCCGGGTTGGGGATCAGTTGAAACGAATTCGACTTAAACTTCGTGCCGCACCACGGACAGTTTTCCAGCGGGATCGGCGACGGTTTGCGGTCGTCGTTGAGAAACGCAATCGTGCGCGTCCGGGCCGAGTAACTGTCCTTGTCGCCCTTACGTCCCATGCGATTGGGCGTCGCGGCTTGCCCGACCCACAGGCCGATTTCAAAGGGCCATTCACCCAGCTTTTCGACATCCTGCTGGCGCTCCAGTTCCAGCGCACAGATCAGCGTGGCGGCGCGGCCGAGTTGGTCCAGCGTGAGCAGGCGCAGAGTGTAGCGCATCAGCACGCTCAATCCCGCCGAAGCGATCTTCGGATTCCTGAGCCGCCGCAGTACCAGAGTGAACGCGGCCAAGCCGAGATACGCTTCGGTCTTGCCGCCGCCAGTCGGGAAGAACAACAGGTCCACCGTCGTTCGATCAGGATGCAGCGGATCGGCGATGCCCGGCAGATTCATCAAGATAAACGCCAACTGAAATGGACGCCACTTCGGCGGTTTCACGTCCGCCGCCTTGCCGCCCGCTTGCGGCCCGAAGCGCTGACGCGCCTGGGTGGCCATGCACTTATTGGCAATCCGAAACGCTTCCAGCGCCTGCGGATCGTTCAGTAACTCAATACCTTCGCCAATGCGTTTCGCCGCCACACGCGCCTTGTTTATGAGCACCTCGGCCACTTCCTGCCGGCGCGCCACGGGCAGCTTCGTGGCATTGTTCTGCTGCTCGATCCAAAGTTTGTATTGCGTCACCAGCGGCCCGAGTTTGGCCTGAACGTCCGCGCCGTCCTTCAGCGCGGCCAGCGTTTCCATTTCCAGTTCAACGCCTTTGATCTCCGCCGGAGCCACGCGCTCGACTTCCGCGTCGGGAATCCAGCGCGTCGTGACTTTTTTGCATGACCCGTCCGCTTCGAGATGCGCGTGCGTCGAAACGCCGTGCCCCACCGCGTATTCAAAGTCGTTGCGGAACAAAAGGTCGTTGACGCGTTCGTCGGGATCGTCCAATTCGAGGCCGCGCAGATTCGGGCGGGCGACCAGCGACTCTGGCGTCTGTATTTCCAATTCTGCCTGAAAAGCATTCGCCTCATCGCGCAATTCGTCCGGCTTGGGCGTGCGTTCGTTGACCAGGAAAACCGAGACCGAGCACGCACCTTTCGGCAGCAGTCCGCCGGGCATTCCGTCGGTGTTGACGGGCTTGACCGCCAGCACGATCTGCAAACCGCCGCTGTTGGGAACGGCTTTCTTGACGGGTAACTTTGAAGTCTGTGGGACATTGATCTCGACAGTTTCCAGCCGTGGCGAGCGTGTCCAATTGTCGCCGATCTTCTTGTAATCGCCCCAGCGCGCCGTTATTTTCCAAAGCTGTTTCGCACCGGACGCAATCACACTGATTCCCATTGACGAAGGCAAATACGCCCGGCGCGCCGAAGCCGGTTCGGGTGTGCTCGCGTCGTCGCCGCTGCCGGATTCGCCGCCGGCGTCCGCGGTGTCTTCCGATTCGTTGTCGTACTTCTGGCCGTCAGGGGAGTCGGTGGGGACGAGAAAGCCGGTGAGATACCAGCTCTCCGGGCGTGTGCGCGGCAGCGCTTCGGCCGCGAGCTGGCCGTCGTTGCCGGGACCGATCAGGTCGAGGCGCAGGGCGTCGAGCAGTTGTTGACGAACATTCACGGATGGCATTAAGACCCTTTCGCTCACCTTACGATGCAGGATTGATTTCAACCCATTTTCCAGATACTTGCCGATAAACTCGATGATCGCCTGTTTCCTTCGGGCCGTCTTCCGCGCGAATCCATGCGAAGTCACGCTCTATACGAAAGTGTTGGTCGTCTCCCGTTTTGAATTCACAATAGAAGGTGTTGCGTTCTATTGGGAAAGTCTCCCTGACGTTTACGGTCACCCTCATGTCTTTGGCCGGACTCAAAATTGGTTGCGCATTTAGATGCGTTTCCGTTCCTGTTCGACCGACCAATCCGGCTCGCAGGCTGTAAAACGTCCGTCCGTCCGCATTGACAACAAAATTGCATTCACCAGCGTGAGAATAACTTTTGTGAAGAACAATGACTGGACGCGAAAAGTTCTCAATGGTGGCGGGAAGTCCAAAGATCGGCTTCAACGCTTCTCGAAAGTCTTTTACCAATTCTAAGTGTGCCGATTTGATCACTTCACTTACTGCGTTCGGTGCCAGAAAAAAAGTCATCACTCGCCTATAACCCAAGTCGAAAGGAAGGACAATTCGCGGATTAAGGCCCTCACTTTCAGAAAGGCATCCAAAAGCAGTGTTCATGACCATAATTGTCCGCTCCCAACCGATCGCACCGGCAGCATAGCCGAGCTCAAATAGCACGTTGGGATTTGGCGATCGGTCGGGTACGCAAGAAAATTGTTTTGGGTTGGCCTGCGCAATGGCTACCAACTCCCCATTGATGATCGACACGTCCGCCACAAATACGCGAGCCTTTCCGATCTTCGCCATAATTGCGTTTGGAATATCGGTCGAGCCTGCAGTCATGTCCGTCGCCCTATCGATTGTGGCTTCAATGGCCAAATTAGGATCACGTTTCAAATCCTTGATTGCCTGCTTGAGCGCATCCTGGATGATATGTCGTGAAACACGGGCCTCGAGGTCTGATTGCCAAGAATAAAAAATGGTGTCCACGACACGTTCCTTTTAAGAGATCGTCGAAAACAGTGTGGCGTTAACACTTCCGCGAAACATCACATTTCAGATGCCAGTTGCTGAAGTCCAGATACCGCTTGAACAGTTCGCACGTCCCGCCAGCATCGTGCATACGACGTATTGTCTCCTGTGCCTCAATGCTCATTTTGGGCGTATCCGGTCTTATGTCGCCATATATCACTTGTCGCATTCCATCGTACTCTTCGTCGTCTGAATCAGTTACATATGAAGTCCGATACATCTTGTCAAATTCACGAACCTTTGACAATGTATCAAGAATCCCATACATGCAGTCCACAACATCAGACTCAAAAAGATACTGAGATTTGATTGAAAACCCCACAAACTCATTGTAACAATCGTCATCGACTTCCCGCCCTTTCGCAAGAGTAATGATCGCATCGTAGGCCGCCTTGTAGATTTCATACCTTGCGTCAAAGAGGTCGATGTGGGTCTGCTGCTCCGTAATGTGGTTCTGTCCCAATATTAAGGCACTTTGGCCCGTGAATACTTCGGTCTGCTTGCTTACGATTTCATTTTGTTTGCCAAACAAAAGCGTTTGTTCTGCCAGAATCTTGGTTTGCTGCTCAAAAATGCTTGTCTGAGCAGTTGCAATTGCCGTCTGTCGATTTGCGTAATAACATGCGCTAACCACGGCGGATAACGCCGCGATTGTGGCCAAGACAGTCGCTACAGCCGTGACCGGCCACAAATACACGAGCCCAACCTGCCGCCGGAAACCAGTGTCAACGGCGAACAGACTGAACACGAAAAGTTGCTCAAATATGAAGCTGCAAACCCACTGGATGTCGCCGCCATCATCGGCATGCCGCGCGACGAATGGGATAGCATCAACATTCCCGGCAAGCGCCACGCGCTGTATTATTATGTTGCGAACAAATCCGCCATGGATGCTGGAGTCG
>JBBRQD010000174.1:0-8759 GCA_038227045.1 Planctomycetota bacterium | reverse complement strand
GGACTATCTGCGCGACGTCCTGGTGCGAGTCGCCACCCATCCCGCCAGTCAGATCGACGCACTGCTGCCCCACCGCTGGACAACCAGGCAATACCCCTCCTCGTGAGAAAATCGCGGGACGGGGTTGGTCGAACGCTTACCTTTATTACAAACGCGCGCTGCAACTGCGTTGTCCGGAATGCGGAGAGTCGCGCATCTTTCCGCCATTCAGTGAAACTCATTCGCTTAATCAATGGATGCACCCGCTCGAAGGCTGTCCGCACTGCCACTACAAATACGAGCGCGAGCCCGGCTATTTTCTGCTTTCGACATGGGCGTTGAACTACGGCGTGGTCGGCGGGCTGGGACTGATCGTGGCGCTCGTCTCAGAATGGCTCTGGCACCCGCCATTTTGGCAAACAATGCTGTGCGTCGCCGTGCCGGTGATCGCGAGCAACATTCTTTTTATTCGCCATTCGAAAGCATTGTTTCTGGCATTCGATCACATCATGGACCCGCAGTACAAGATTCTGGAGCGCGACACTAAATAAACGCGTGAGGGATAGAAAAGGTTTTCAAAAAAGTTCGGAGTTCAGCCTTTAGGCTGTCTTCCATACAGCCTAAAGGCTGAACTCCGAACTTATTTATTTCTTCGCTCCCCCGCCCTGCCCCTGCATCAGACTCGACAGTAAATCCGGCGTGATGTTGAGCTGTCCGATCTTGCTCGCGTCCTGCGCCAGATCGTGCATGGCTTGCGCGATGATGACGCGCGGATCGGTGCGCGACGCCGCGAGAACCTGCAGCGATTTCGGATCCAGGCTCGCCAGCGGCTTCAAGCTCGCCGCCAGCGCGTAGGCTTGCGCGTCGGCCTCCTTCTTGGCGTTTTCGGTGCGCACGGCGACGAGTTCCTCGCGCTGCTTTTCCAGTTCGATGTCGGCCTGCAAATGGCTGCGCGCGAGTTCCTGCTGCTTCTGCTGGACGATAGCCTCCGTGCGCAGTTCGTTTTCCTTAATGCGCCGCTCCTGTTCGACGGCCGCGTTGCGCCGCTCGCTGATCGCTTCGTCCGACCGGCGCTGCAACGCCTCACGCGCTTCGGCTTCGATGGCCTTGCTCATCTCCGGCGTCGGCTTGATCGCCAACAGCGTGAACGCGAAGACTTCGACGCCCAGCTCCTGAATCGCCGTATTATTTTTCAGCGCCTGGACCACGGCGTTCATGATCGCCTGGCTGGACATGAGCGCTTCTTTCAACGGCAGTTTTTGCAGTTCGGGGCGCGCGAGTACCTGGCAGATGTTAACGATGCGCACGGGCAGTTTGGCGGGATCGTCGGTGAGATACGATTTGCCATTGGAGCCGAGCGTGAAGTTGAAATTCTTCGCCACCTTGTTCGGATCGGCGACGCGATAGCTGATCTGCCCCTGCAGCGTGACCTGCTGAAAGTCCTGCGTGATCTCGTTGAAGATAAACGGCGCATCAGCGCTGGCAGTGGGGACGGCGACGATGGACGAACTCGGCCGATAGTAAAAGAAAGCGAGGCCCAGACCCTGGTGAACGACGTGTCCCCCCGAATGATGGATGACGTACGTGGTGGGATCGAGTTTGATATAGCCGATGCCAAACATGAAACCGCGCTCCTCGCCTGTTCGATTGCCTCGCTGAACGCGTTAAACTCTATCCACGATTTCAAAAAGCGCAAAGCTTCGATTGTTCGCTACTTCGCTTCCGTCACCACTACTTGCGCCGGTCGCAAAATGAACCCCTTCCACACATACCCGGAGCGGCATTCCTCCGCAACCGTGTTGGGTTTCTCGTTCTTCGCGGGATTCGCGGCACGCTTGAAAATCGCCTCGTGTTGCATGGGATCGAACGGCTTGCCCAGCGATTCGATGCGCTCCAGCCCGCGCACGGCCAGCGCCTGTTTGAGCGACTGGCCGGTCATGTCGAGCGCCTCTTTCACGCGCTGCGGATCGGCGTTGCCGCTATGAGCGTCGGCCGTGGCGAGATCCAGATTGTCGAGCACCGGCAGAATCTCCATCACATAGCTGCGCAGCGCCTGTTCCTCGGCCCGGTCCAGATCCTTGATCGCGCGTGCCTGATAATTAAGGAACGCGGCCTTCTCGCGCTGCAGCGCATCTTTGAATTTATCGCGCTCCGCGCCCACCGCGGCAAATTCCGCGGACGCGGCTTCGCTCACTCCGCCCCCCTCCACCGTGGCGCGGTGGACCAGATTCTTCAGCATCGCCTGAAGCGCTCGCAGTTCGCCCAGATCGCCGGCCTTGGGAATTTCGCCAAATCCCCGGCGAAAGAGCCGCTCCATTTCGCCGCAGAGCGCCTCGGCATCGTCGGCAAGTTTGGACGCGCTCGTCGGCGCGGAGCTTCCCGCAGTTTCGTCGGCTTTTTGAGAAGGATCGGTGGCGGGCGTTTCGGTGCTCATATTGAAAACTCCATCGCAAATTGAAGAAGAAGCCTGCGGCTCATCCGGTGCGCTGAATTGAAAATGCCGCGGTGCGGTTGAATAACTGCTGCTCCGCGAAAACTCATTCTTCCGAGAAAAGATCTTTGATCTTGGTGAAGAACGAACGCTTGTGCGGCGTGACCGGCGTCTTCTCCAGCAGCGCCAGTTTGCGCAACAATTCATCCTGTTCGGTCGTGATTTTTTTCGGCACGTCAACCGTCACCTTCACGAGCTGGTCGCCCTTTCCGTAACCGTGAACGTCGGGCATTCCAAGCCCGGCCATTTTCAGAATCTTGCCCGACGGCGTACCGCGCGGGATTGTCAGATTCGCTTTGCCTTCCAGCGTGGGCACTTCCACTTCGCCGCCCAGCGCGGCCATGGTGAACGGAATCGGAATCGAGAGCAGAATATGGTTGTCTTTGCGCACGAAAATATCGTGATCCTTGACGTGAATGATCACCACAAGGTCGCCATACGCTGCGCCATTGGACCCCGCGTCGCCCATGCCCTCCAGCCGGAAGCGCATGTTGTTTTCAATGCCGGGCGGAAGCTTGACTTCCCGCTTCACGGACTTCGCCTGAAGACCCGTGCCCGTGCACGTTCCGCACGGCGATTCAATCACCTGCCCACGTCCGCTGCAGCGCGGACAGACCGTGCGCATGACGAAGAAGCCCTGGCTGCGCGTGACGTTGCCTTGTCCACGGCAATAGGAGCACGTCGATGGGCGCGAACCGGGTTTCGCGCCAGTGCCGTGGCACGTGCCGCAATGCTCTTCGCGTTCGAATTCAATTTTTTTCGTGACGCCCTTGAACGCCTGTTCCAGATCGATTTCAATGTCGAAACGCCGCGATTCGCCTTGTTCCTGAACGCCGCGCCCCCCGCCCCCACCGAAAAGGTCGTCGAAGATCGAACCGCCGCTGGCACCAGCTCGTCCGCCGAAAAATTGGTTGAGAATATCTTCGACAGAAACGCCGTGCATGTCCGATCCGCCGCCCATCCCAGACAGTCCCGCGTGTCCAAACTGGTCGTAGCGCTTGCGCTTCTCTTCGTCGGAGAGGACGGAATACGCTTCAGCGACATCCTTGAACTTCTCCTCCGCCTCGGCCTTGTTGTCGGGATTGCGGTCGGGATGCCACTTCTTGGCCAGCGTGCGAAACGCCGCTTTGATCTCCTCTTGCGTCGCGTCGCGCTTGACGCTGAGGGTGGCGTAGTAGTCGGCTTTCTGGGTGGGCATGGCTCTATAATTCTCGAAAGCAATTCCGGGCGATTGACTCGTTCCTCGCTGTAAAAACACCTCGGATTATGCTTTCAGAATCTCCTTTAATCTTAACAAAAGTCTCGCCATCTCACATCCTTATCTCAGCCGAATGGGCGGCAAAAATCGCCGCCCATCCATTTTAAACTCAATGTCTTTTTTCCATCCTCGGCTTAGTGCACCGCGCCGGCCACCAAATCCTTGCCTTCGCCATGCTCCTTCACTTCGGTGATCATCGTGTCCACCGTCAGCAAAAGCGCGGCGACGGACGCGGCGTTCTGCAGCGCGCTCTTCACCACTTTGGCCGGATCGAAAACGCCGCTCTTCGCGAGGTCTTCGTAGTCGCCGGTCTTGGCGTTGAAGCCGTTGGTGCCCTTCGCTTCCTTGACTTCTTCGACGACCACCGAACCATCATAGCCGGCGTTGTCGGCGATCGTGCGGCAGGGATGTTCCAGCGCCTTGGCCACGATGTCCGCGCCGTATTTTTCTTCGCCGCGCAGCTTGCCCTTGGCCTTTTCGATGGCTGGAAGAGCGCGCAACAACGCCACTCCGCCGCCCGCGACGATTCCCTCCTGAGCCGCCGCTTTGGCCGAGTTGACCGCATCGTTGATGCGTTCCTTTGTTTCTTTCATGGCCGATTCCGTCGGCGCGCCGGCGCGAATCACGCCCACGCCGCCCGCAAGCTTGGCCAATCGTTCCTGCAACTTTTCCTTGTCGTAGTCGCTGGTGGTGGTTTCAATGTTGGCTTTGATCTGCGACACGCGCGCCTGGACATCGCTCTTCTTGCCCGCGCCTTCGACGATCGTCGTGTTGTCTTTGTCGATGACGATTTTCTTCGCACGGCCGAGATCCGTGAGTTCCACGTTCTCCAGCTTGATGCCGAGATCGTCGCTGATGAAGCGTCCGCCAGTCATCACCGCGATGTCACCCATCAATGCCTTGCGGCGATCACCAAAGGCCGGAGCTTTCACCGCCGCGCACTTCATCAGTCCGCGCAGCTTGTTGATCACCAGCGCGGCCAGCGCTTCGCCTTCAGTATCTTCCGCGATAATCACGAACGGCTTGCCCGTGCTGACAATCTTCTCGAGCAGCGGCAGGAATTCGCGCAGGCTGCTGACTTTCTTTTCCATCAACAGAAGGTAGCAGTCTTCCAATTCAACAGTCATCGCGTTGGTGTCGGTGACGAAATAAGGCGACAGATAACCCTTGTCGAAGCGCATGCCGTTGACGACTTCCAATTCCGTCGCCGTGCCTTTGCCTTCTTCGACCGTCACGACGCCGTCCTTGCCGACTTTGTCCATCGCCTCGGCGATGAGCTTGCCGAGCACTTCGTCGTCATTGGCGCTGATCGTGGCGACGCGGGCGAGATCGCCCTTGGTCGTGCAGGGCTTGGCCTGGTTGGTGATGTCTTCAAGAACGGCTGCAACCGCGGCTTCGATGCCGCGCTTGATCGCCATCGGGTTGTGCCCGGCGGTGATGTAGCGCACGCCCTCGGAGTAAATCGCGGCAGCCAGAGTCGTCGCGGTGGTCGTGCCGTCGCCGACAACGTCATTGGTCTTGCTGGCGACCTGGCGGACCATCTGCGCGCCCATGTTTTCAAACGGGTCTTCGAGCTCGACTTCCTTCGCGACAGTGACGCCGTCGTTGATCACGCCGGGACCGCCGTACGATTTGTCAAAAGCGACCCAGCGGCCGCCCGGTCCCATCGTGGCCTTGACCACGCGGGCGAGTTTGTTAACGCCGGCCAGAATCTTCTGGCGCGCTTCGTCGGTGTACAAAAGTTGCTTAGCCATTCTCATTTCTCCGTTTGAATTTCAGTCGGTCATCTACTTTTTAGATTTACTATTTCTCTTCTCAAGCCACTTGCCGAACGAACGCTGACTTTCGCCGGACATTGATCCTGAGATTATGTTTTCCGCGCTGATGTCTTCGTCCAAGTCCGGCCAACTGATTCCGTGGCCCCCGCCAATTAAACGCCAATTCTTGCGCTCGGCATTCGTCCCGTGAGACAATCGTGGATACCACCCAATCGGCACGCTGATCGTCCGGCCATCCGCCAAATCAATGGTTAGTTCGACGCCATTTACGTGAACGTCGGTAATTTGCAAAGCACCGACATCAATGGTCAAAGTATTCATTCCAACATTCCTGAAGCTTTTTCTGATTATCTAAAATAATCCGTTCTATCCGTTTCACTTCAGTGGCTCGAAATCCCTTGTTGCTTGCCAAACGAACCGGTGACAGCCAATACTTTAAGACCGCACTATCTCGCCCAACATGAATATGCGGCGGTTCTTTGCCATCTCCGGCGTAGAAGTAAAAGGAATATGGTCCCTGCCGCAAAACAACTGGCATCGCCTACCCCAACTTCGCCAGCAAATCCGCTTCGCGCATGATAATCACATCTTCACCGCCGACCTTGACTTCCGTGCCGGAATACTTCCCGAAGAGCACTTCGTCACCGATCTTGACTTCCAATTCCGCACGCTTGCCGTTGTCCAGCATCTTGCCCGGACCCGTCGCGACGATCTCGCCACGTTGCGGCTTTTCCTTGGCGTTGTCCGGCAGAAGAATGCCGCCCGCAGTCTTCTCTTCCGCTTCAAGGCGGCGAATGACAATGCGGTCGTCCAAGGGCTGAAGTTCGATCTTCTTTGCTTTTGTTGCAGTGGCCATCGTGAATTCTCTCCCTCAACTCAAATGATTTTAATGGTTTATGTTATTCGATTCCAATGGGAGCGCTGCGAACTCCGCAGCACTCGTCTCTCTCAATTTCCGTTGCAAAAGATGCACTAGGTGCGCATGTTCGGTTCTGCTTTACATCATTCCGCCCATACCACCCATGCCACCCATTCCGCCCATGCCTCCACCACCACCGTGGTCATCATGACCGCCATGGCCGCCGCCGCCCGCCGGTGCCTTCTCGGGGATTTTGGCGATCATGCAGTTGCTGGTCAGCAGAAGCGTTGCGACCGAAGCCGCGTTCTGCAGCGCGCTCTTGGTCACTTTCGCCGGATCGATCACGCCGGCCTTCACCAAATCCTCGTAGTTGCCGGTCTCGCCATTGAATCCAAAGGCGCCCTTGCCGTTGCGGATTTTGTTGACTGCCACCGCGCCATCGACGCCGCAATTCTGAGCGATCGTCTTGGCCGGAGCTTCCAGAGCCTTGCGGATGATTTCGACGCCAACCGACTCGTCGCCAACCACCTTAAGCTTTTCCAGCACGTGTGATGCGCGAATCAGCGCCACGCCGCCGCCGGGGACGATTCCGCCTTCGATCGCCGCGCGCGTCGCGTGCAGCGCGTCTTCGACGCGAGCCTTCTTTTCCTTCATTTCGCTCTCGGTCGCCGCGCCGACATTAATCTGCGCCACGCCGCTGGCCAGCTTCGCCATGCGTTCCTGGAGCTTTTCGCGGTCGTAGTCGGATGTCGTCACGCCGATTTCCTTCTTGATCTGCTCGATGCGCGACTGCATGGCTTTCGTATCACCCGCGCCTTCGATGATCGTGCAGTTATCGGCATCGATCTTGATCTTCTTGGCCGTGCCCAGCGAGTCGAATTCGATGTTCTCGAGCTTCATGCCCAAGTCTTCGAAAATCACCTTGCCGCCGGTCAAAATGGCAATGTCTTCCAACATCGCTTTGCGGCGGTCGCCAAAGCCAGGAGCCTTGACCGCGGACACGTTCAAAATTCCGCGGATTTTGTTAACCACAAGCGTAGCAAGGGCTTCGCCTTCGATGTCTTCGGCAATAATCAGCAGCGGCTTGTTGGCCTTACTGACTTTTTCAAGCAGCGGGACCAGTTCGCGCACGCTGGAAATCTTCTTCTCGTGGATCAAAATCAACGGCTTTTCCATCTCAACCGTCATCGCGTCCTGGTTGGTGATGAAATGAGGGCTGAGGTAGCCGCGGTCGAACTGCATGCCTTCGACGACATCCAATTCTGAAACCAGGCTCTTGCCTTCTTCGACGGTAATGACACCGTCGCGGCCGACTTTTTCAAACGCTTCGGCAATCATCTTGCCGATGGCGCTGTCGCCATTGGCGCTGATCGTCGCAATCTTCTGAATATCGCTCGCGCCGTTGACCTTCACCGCCATCGCTTCGATTTCTTTGACAATGGCTTCAACAGCCTTCTCCGCACCGCGCTTGATGCGCACCGGATTGGCCCCGGCGATCACGTTCTTCAACCCTTCGACATAGATGGCTTCCGCCAACACAGTCGCGGTCGTGGTGCCGTCACCAGCGGTATCGGAAGTCTTTGAAGCGACTTCCTTTACAAGCTGAGCCGCCATGTTTTCGTAGGGGTTCTGAAGCTCCACTTCCTCGGCGACGGTCACACCGTCTTTCGTGACAGTGGGCGCACCCCAGGACTTGTCGAGCACCGCATTGCGGCCTCGCGGGCCGAGCGTGCTCTTGACGGCGCGTGCCAATTTGGTGACGCCTTCTTTAATGTGCTGAAATGCCTCTTCATCGAAGGCCAGTTGCTTGGCCATATGAACGATCCTCCGCCTGTAGGGGTCAATCTCTGACCGATTCCAAAACCAAAATCTGTGCGTGAGTATATAACAAAGCCTGTGCCATGACCATGACGGATCAAGGATATCTGCAAGATATTGATTTAAATGAATTTACACCGACAATAAAATTCCCGACAAAGACCCAAAACAAGCCAACGGTTCAAAGTGACGCGGTGTGAAGAGTCATGTTAGCAAGCCAACGCAACGACTTCCGAAAAGCATTTCGCCGAAGCGAAATACCCCGGCAGGGGTCAAAGACGGTAGCCGGGGGTCGAGGCTGTACCCAGCCGACACCCCCGGAAATCCAGATTAACAATCCGAACCCTGGAGGGGTTCCAGAAATCGTCGATCACGGGCGAACCACTTTTGATTGCGCCACTCTTCGCCCACCAAAAACAAATCGAATCATCTTAAAACGAGCAATTGTCAAATGATGTGGATGGCGATGTTGAAATCATGCGGCGTTTTCCTTGATGCCATCCACGAAACGAACAAGCTTGATCACGTCTGCCAACAACTCCGATTTATTTAATTTCCTCCAGCCTTTTGCCGCGC
>JBBRQD010000173.1:0-8836 GCA_038227045.1 Planctomycetota bacterium | reverse complement strand
TTTAATCCATTGCCCCAACGTCTCCCTCTCGCTGCTGGTCAGTTCGATTTTTGGCGCTACGCTCATCTTGGGCTCCCCTGTTGGAACCTTCGACGGATGAGCGCGTGATTAATTCATTGAGTTCGAATCAGTAGACTAGTTAACACGTGTGGCTGTAGCTCGTATAGCGCGAGGAGCGGTTGAACCGACTACTTCGATATTAGAGCATTTAACGATCAAATGCATCGTGCTCTCAGCGCCATCGGCGCGAACTATAATAGCCCAGGCCGGAGCCGGTATTCCGGCGCAGGCCTGGGTCCGCGAGTCTCTAAGATGCCCGAAGTCCCAAAGGGGCGAACTACACTCGATCGCGAATTTCCCTAATTTGCAATGAGTTTGAACTTCGCGGATTTGCCGGGATTTACACTCAGGCCGACAGTCGCGGTCGTTGAGTAGGTTGTACCACCGACGATTGCTTCCACGGCGAATTTCGCGGTGGTCGCGTTCTGGTTCAGCGCGCTCTGAAGCCATTCGCTCTTCCACGCATTGCTCCAATTTCCCGGCTTCAACGTGATTTTCAGTGTGGCGCTCTGGGACGCGCTATTCCTGCCAGTCGGTATTTTCAGTGCAACCGTGCCGTCGGCAGTGTGCGCGTTGCCGGAACGATCCATAACAAATGTGGCGAGCGCGCCGCCCACATTGACCGTCAGGGTAATTCCCGTCGGATTGTAGTTCGTTGGCAGTGAAAGCGTTCCCGTAAAGGAACAGGTATCTTTCCCAGAAACCGCGAGATTGGCAGTGCCATTTAATCTGCTCAGTATCAGACCGTGGCTCGCTACGACTTTCACCGCAATGGAACTTGAGATCGAATGGCTTCCGTCGCTGACGGTCACCGTGGCCGTGTAAATGCCTTCGGATGTGTAGATATGCGGCACGCTTGCCCCGGTAGCGGTAGCGCCGTCGCCGAAGGTCCAATTGTATGTCAGTACATCATTTTCGGGATCCGACGCCTGAGCCACGAATTGTACAGCATCGCCCGGCTTCGCCGGATTGGGCAATGCGGTGGGAGCGGAGAGGAACATCGGCGGCTGATTCGGAATCGGTTTGTACGTCGCGGTCAACGTTGCATTTGCAGCGGGCATTGTGACCGTTGTCGATGCCGACGTCACGCTCGCGACCGTCGAAACAGCTCCGATCCATTTATCGAACAAGTTCCCGGCGGATGGCGCATTCGCGGTAATCGTTACCTGCGTCCCAGCCGTATAAGTCCCGCTGCCGGAACCGCTGTTTACAGTCAATAGGAAAGTCGGCGGCGGAGCGTTCTTGTAGGTGGCCGTTACGTTAACAGGAGAATTGGGCATAGACACCGTTGTCGTTGACGCCGTGGTACTGGCGAGAGCAGTCGTATCGCCGGTCCAGTGGTCGAACAGTTTTCCAGCGGCAGGAGCATTCGCGCTGATTGGCACTTGCGTTCCAGCCGTGTAGGAGCCACCGCCGGTGCCGTTGGTTACGGTCAACAGATATGTGGGCGGCGGAGCGTCCTTGTAGGTGGCCGTCACCGTGACATTCGCGCCAGGCATCGTGATTGTCGTGGTTGCCGACGTGGCACTGGCAAGTGCCGAGGTATCACCGACCCATTTATCGAATATTTTCAGTGCGGGGGGTGACAACGCGGAAATTTGTATCTGCGTTCCGGCGGTATACGATCCGCTCCCCAAACCGCTGTTGACCGTCAGCGTGTACTGCGGTGGGATGATTGAGAATGCGGCCGTGACCGACTTGTTGCCGTCCAGAGTCAAGGTCGCGGGATTGGTCGAGCCGCTCAGATCGCCGCTCCACCCCGCGAACACGCTGCCCGGCGAGGCGCTGGCGGTCAATGTCACAATTGTGCCCGGTGTGTATGTTCCGCCCGGCGGATTCAACGTCACCGTGCCGGTTCCGCTGCCAGTTGTCGCCACGGTGAGCGTTGGATTCGCAGGCTGAAGCGTGACCTGCGCCGAAGTAATCGGACCCAGGCGCGTGCCACCTGTCGCATTTCCGAGCTGCACCCAGAATTCGGCATTGCCCGATGCCGCAATAGCTGTGTTGAGTGTCACGGTAATCGTGCTCTGCGCCTGTCCAGCGGTGAATGAAAGCGTTCCGCTCGACAGGGTAAAATCCGTTCCCGCATGAGCGCTTCCATCCAGCGTGGCATAGTCAACGGTGGCGCTGGCCGCGGTCGATCCGATTCGATTGACGATGAGCGACGCCGTGCCTGCCGAACGCAGTACGTAGTATGCCGCAGGTGAGAATTGGAAGACCGAATCGGACGTGACTGTAACAACGGTCGAAGCGGTCAATCCCAGGTATGTTCCCGTCACGGTTCCCTGCCCGGACGCCAAAGCCGTAACGCGCGCACCGGTAACTGAAAGAATTGAGGTGTCGAGCGTCGAGAGGCTGCTGTTGGATGTAACCTGCAGTGTCGATCCGTCCGTGTAATGGGCGGTGATTGACAGGCCAATGCTGTCTCCCAATTTCAATGTGGGAGTCGCAGGGACCATCGCAATCGAATCGAGTGTTGCCGTGGAATTTACAGTCAGCGATGTAGCGGCCGCCAGCCCGGCATAACTTGCCGTAACTGTCGATACGCCGTTCCCAATCGAGACCACCGTCGTCCCGCTGGCGCCCAAAACGGCGGCGGAATTGCCCGTTATGGACAGGGAGCTTTGCGTGGTCACATCGACAAGCGTACCGTCGATCAATTGTGCGCTGACCGTGTAGGTAATGGGCTCGCCGATGCGCGTCAGCACCGCGTTGGCCGGCGCGATAATAAGTTGGACGGGTGTCGGATGAAGGACATCGACATAGACCGTTGCGTTTGCTCTAACGACGGTGTTCGCGCCTTCGCCATAGAATGCAATGACCGTCGCGGTGCCGTTCGCCAAGCCTTGAACGGTGTTTCCGAATGTCGATATGATCGGGTCGCTGTACGTGGGATTGGATGAGTAAAAAATCGTGCGGTCGGTCACGTCTTCGGTGCTGTTGTCCGCGTAGGTAACAATGGCGGTTAGCGTGGCGGTTGGGTTCGCATCGTTGAGTTGCACGACGCTCGGAGTCACGGTCAATTTCGAAGGCTGATTAGGCACCGCCGTGGGCGTCAACGACGTGGTGCGGAAATAAATTTCGAATGTCCCATTGGATGTCACCAGCCAATCAGGGACCCCGTCGCCGTTGAAATCCACCGCTTGCATCAGCAACGCGCCATAAGGCATCTGCCAGCGCTGGTCGATCAGGGTATAGTTTCCAACTATCCAGGAGGATTGATTGGCGATAGGGCCGCTGGCCTTGGCGATGGCGCCGCCCGTGCCGTTGATGCCGCCCGGAAGAATTGACGACTTGCCGTAAAGGTCCGGATAGCCGTCGCCGTTGAGGTCGGCCCATCCAATAGTCCCATCCGCGCCGCTGCCGGTTCCGAAGTATTCATTGAGCGTGGTGGTACCGAGATTGCCGCCGCTGTTCGCGTACAGGTATGCCGCATTGTACGCATGAACGGTTAAGTCTTGTTTTCCATCGTTGTTGAAATCGAACCAGGACAGATGTAGCACCGGGCCGGAGTTGCTGCCGGGGCTGTGGCTCCACGATGGCGTGGCACCAAGCAGTCCGCCTGTTTTTCCGGTGTAGACATACGCCTTGTACGAAATATCGACCGCCTGGGTGAATGCTAGATCGTCGAGCGAATCCGAGTCATAGCGCCCGAACGCGACCGTCGTTGTGGTCTGCTCGGCGGATGTCCACACCGGCGAAGCGGACAGCGTGCCGCCTGTATTGCCGAAGAGTAGAACCTCGCCATTCGCTCCGGCGCCGGCGACGGCCAGTGACTTGAAGCCGTTGCCGTCGACGTCGCCCCACGCAGTGCTGTTGGAACCGACCGCGACATAGGAACCCTTGGGCAGCATGTATGACCAGATCGGTGTGCTTGCGAAACCGCCGCCCGTGTTTAGGTACAATTGCAAAATTTGACGCTCGCCGGTAACGCCACCACCGAGATCCACGGTGCGAGTCTCCACGGCGATCACATCGGGCAGGCCATCGTTGTTGACGTCACCGAGGGAGAGGCACTGAAGATAGACCGGGTAATCGTGAGTCCAGGATTCGTTGAAGTGGCCCGTTCCGTCGTTGTGGAAAATCTGCCAATGAAGCCCATGAAACAGGAAGATATCGGGCTTGCCGTCGCCATCGAGGTCTCCGACGAGCGGCGGATTGTTCCACGATGAATTGTGCCCAAATGTCGCGTCGGGTGCTGCGTCGCCAACGACATTGGTAGGCAGAAGCGATGCGATCTCAAAGGCATTGAGCGTCGAATCTGATTCGTGTCCGAGCGTGTTGACCGCCGAAATACTGTAGCGCCGGAATCCGCCCGGTGATGGTGTATGGACAAACGACGTTTGAGTGGCTGGAACTTCGGCCAATAATTCAGGATCCAGTAGCCACGATGCGACGTAGATGCGGTACTTGCAGACATCCGCTGAAGTGCTTGCCGTCCACTTGACCGTAATATCCTGATTGCGTGGAATTCCCGAATAGGCCATTAAATTAGTCGGCGGATTGGGTTGTGTGACACCGCGATAGGGCGGTGCCAGCAAATAAACGCCTTGGAATGTCGCGGCATCGGCGTATCCGTCGCCGTCAAAATCGACCAGTTCGCCAAATGCGGGACCATAGTCGTAGCTAAAGTAATCATTAAACGACCGCCAGTCGGGGGTCGACGTAAATTTTCCGCCGCCCTCGTTGTGATACAGTAGATAATAGGGATGGTTGCTGCCGCTGCATACTAATAGATCGAGATCGCCATCGCCGTCGGCATCGCCCAGCGATACGCCCTTGTTATAATTATAATTGTCGGGGTTGGGGATCTGCCACGAGGGTTGTGTGAACGCGCCCGCCGTATTGAGGAACGCGTAGGTGGTGCCGACCAGATCCGGCAATCCATCGCGATTGATGTCTCCAAACGTAAACGGCCCGGAGTAGTTTCTCAGCAGATTGACCTGCGTGAGCGTCCCTGCGTTATTCTGGACGATTGAAATCGACGTGCCTTCGGCGGTCGAACCGGATGGGTAAAAGACTTCCAGCGCCAGGTCGCTGTCGCCGTCGCCGTCGATATCGGCCCACGCCATGGATATCGCCGCGCCGGCCTTTCCGTCGCTGGTGTTGGGCACCGAGTAATTGATGGAGGGTGCGGCTTCGAGTTTTCCAATTCCAGCGGAATAGCGATATACATTGACGCCGGTAGCGACGCGAACGGCAAGATCCATCGTCGCCGATCCGGACGTCATGCGCACCCAGGTGGGATTGAAGTACTGAGAGGAACCCGTTGCGGACCAGACTGGCGCGGTGGAAAGTTTTCCAAGCGTGTTGGAGAAATACATCACAGTGCTTGGGCCGCCAAAGCCGAGCGTTCCAATCGCCAATGCAGGATAGCCGCTGCCGTCGATGTCGCCCCAATCCGCAAACGACACAATATTCGTCGCCTGCGCTATAGGCCCGGTGGCATACATCCACGCCGGCACACTGTCTATACCATTGCCATTGTTCATGAACAAGGCAACGACATCTTTGCCGCCATAGACTCCGCTGACAATCAGATCGGGGCGGCCGTCTCCGTTCATGTCCTTCCATTTAAAGAGATATACGGTCGGGATAAACAGCTTGCTGCTCCAAGCCGCGCCATTCCACTCCCACGTGTCGAGGTTTCCACCGCCATACGAGCCCGATGGACCCACCACCGTCACGGTGCCCGTCGCGTCGTCAAAGGCGGCACCCAAATAATTCGCGCTGGCCGGCCCTCCAGCAGCAGACACTTTTTTCCAATCGCCGCCAGCGTATTCAAAGACGCTCCGATTGCTGTTGACGTACGCTCCGAGGTTGACAACCACTTTGCGGACGCTGTCGTAGGCCAGAGGTCCCATGCCGTCGGGTACCGTAGCAACTGTTTTCTTCGTCCATGTCGAACCGCTCAACTCCCACGTGTCCGTATAAAGAGTAGCAACCAAAATGTTGGGAAAGCCCATGTATGGAACTTTGGGGCCGATTCCGCCAAATAATACATGCACGCCGCGGTTTGAATCGAATGCCATGCCGTAGGCCGTGCGCGGTTCGGGCGACACGGGCGTGGACATTAGCGACCACGCGCTGCCATTCCAGGTCCACGTGTCCGACAGAAATGTCCCATCCGGCGCTTGGCCGCCGAACAGCACTACGACGTTGTTCGCGCTGTCGAAGTCCATGAGCTGTCCAGTGCGTTCGGTGGGGCCGGGAACAGCCAGCTTTTTCCAGGCGCTGCCGTCCCAGGTCCACGTTTCGACGCGTCCGGGCGCGCTGCCGAAAAGGACGCACACGCCGCGTGCGGCATCGTAGGCCATGGTGTAGTATGCGAGCGATGGGTGCGGATCGGTATGCACTCCAATCCACTGGACGCCGTCCCATTCGATGGTATCCGGCGGAGTGGAACTACTGACGCCACCGAAGACCACAAGGCGCTTGCGCGCGGAGTCGTAGGCCGTGGCAGTCGCGTTGCGCGGATAGGTATTGTTTGCGAAGGGGTACAGATAATCGATTTTGGCGTCGCCGCGAATCGGCGCTCCGGCGGCGAATGCGCTGCTGAATCCAATTCCGGCGGCCAGCGCGAACATGAGGTATATGGAAATCGTCTTCATTTAAAATCGCCTCCTGATGAGCACCCTTTCGGGCGCGGGAAATCGTGAATAGCATCCGGAGGCAAGGCCGTGTTGGGCCTCAACCCCGGGTAATGCCCCGGAATACTGGGTGATAAAACGGAACTGTCAGCGTGCGTGGTAGCTTAATTGTCTGACGGACGATTCCTTGCGGAACGGCTAAAACTCCTTCGGCTCCGGCGCGGCCGCCGGTTCGTATTGATGGATAGCTGGGTGATCGATGATGATCGTGCCGGGGGTCGTGTTACCTTTCTTGACCGCGGCCGTGAAACCGAACTGTATGTCTTCTATGGATAATCCATGCGGCTTTTGGTAGATGATTGCGCCATCGACGCGTGTCAGGAATTCGGTGGCCGTCACCGTGAATTCAAGATCGTGCGCCCCTGTACCCAGCTTTGGAGATTCACCCAACAAAGGGTTTGCTGAATTGCCCCGGTAATCGTAGGTCACGATCCGTCCGGGAACAATTTTCGCGAGTTCGCTGTTCAATGAGACCAAAACCTGGCCTCCGTCGTACGTCAGCCCAAAGCGTCTTTTAACGGGATCGCCAGTTCCTTGGAGCGTCGCCAGCAGTCCGATTTCAAAGCCAGTCGCTGGCGCGCTGGGAATAGTCATGCGCACATGGCAACTTACAGGCCCTTTGACCAACTTCCATTTTTTGCTGTTCACAACTAAGCAAAAGTCATTGATACGATTCTCGGCGACCGGCGTGGGTGAAACCGACACAAGATTTACGGTCAGCGCGTCCGCGGTCCTCATGATCGGCAGATTGCCTTGCACGGGCCACGCTGCCGCATCGTCGAAGCGCTCGGGCGTGGGCAGCGCAACGGGCACCGGCGGAGCGGGGACCGGCACCGCGGGCGCTGCGGCAACTACTGGCCGTGCAATCGACGGGTTGGCATTCGCCGAATTCATGGCGATGCCTGGAATCACAAACCAGTGGATCGCCAGGAGCATCGAGATAAGCGCCGCACTACCCGCTGCCAGCCACGGAACCAGCGCGCTCCAGTACAGCGTTTTGATGGCCGCGCCCGCCGCGCTGGCGGCAATGGGCGACGCGCTGGCAGCGCTTGCGTGGATGATTTTGGCGGCAGCGCACAACGACGCCGGCGCGGCGTGGACCGACCGTTCCGCCAATAACGCGGCCAGCAGCGCGGCGGAGATCGGCGCGCCTTTGCGGCGGAGCTTCTCGCGCAAACGGCGCAGGCCGTTTTGGACTCGGGAGACCAGCGTGGGTTCGGGACAATTCATTTCGCGGGCGGCATCGGCAATAGAGAGTTGACGGAAATAGCGCAGTACGATCGCGTCGCGCTGAGGAGCGGGCAGGGTGGCCAGTGCGTCGTCGAGATGCGGTTTAACCGTTTCCCATTCGCATTGTTCGGCGGGATTGGGATCCACTGTTTCGTTCGTGTCATTCGGCAGTGAGCACACAGCGCGCGCCTCGTTTCTGATTCGTCTTTGTGTTGAAACCTGCACATTCCGGGCGCACAAACGCGCCGTCGCACAAAGCCAGCCGGCCAGACAGCCCCTGGCGCCGCTGGAATCCGCGCGCCGGAAAAGCACCATGAATGTCGCCTGAGCCGCGTCTTCGGCGGCGTGTGGATCGTTCAAAAGCCGCAGACAGATGGAATAAACGACCGGCATATGGCGATCGACGATGCGGCCAAATGCCTCATGCGAACGTGTGCTGACATACTGAGCCAGCAACTCCCCGTCGAGCACGCCAGTCTGAACGTCCGCCGAATCAAACATGCTTTCCTCTGAACGAGTCTTAAAGCGTCGACTTCTCGTACAGTCTCATTGTCTTTACACTAATTTATGTGCGCTCGATCCTCCGCGTATGAAAGAAAATTTGAAATTTTTTAAAATAGTCCGAGTCAGTTCAATCAACCGATCGGATCTTCGCGTCGCGTTGAACATATCGCCAAACGACCCATTGCGCGTGTTACGGGTGAGGGCGAATTCCAAGCCCTGTAAGTGGCGAGCTACATTCGACTGTGTAATGCTCTAACACTACAACGCTAACTGAGCACCGAAACATTTGGTAAGCTGCCATAAGTATATGCCATTCGTATGTAACAGGCGAAGGGCTTTACGTCGATGCGAGACGGCTGCTTTTTTCCGCTGGCGCTGCCAATAATTGATTT
>JBBRQD010000172.1:0-8862 GCA_038227045.1 Planctomycetota bacterium | reverse complement strand
CATTATCGCGCCGCGCCGGGCAAGTTGAACGAGGCGGTCGAGCAAAGGCGTATTGGGAAGATACGCCGTGCGAGACCAACGAAGTTCAACGCCGCCCGCCGCAAGCGAGAATGATGCTTTAGAAATGCGCGGGTCAATAGCCGTTTCCGCGGTTCCCGCAGTTATTCGAAGACCACCAGCAAATCACCGGTCTCGACAATATCCCCCTTCTTCAGTGGCACATCGCGGACAACGCCGTCTTTCGGGGCCGCGACGTTGACCTGCATCTTCATCGCCTCCAGCACCATCAGCACATCGTTCTTTTTGACTTCCGCGCCCTTGGTCACCTTGACATCGGCGATCAAACCCGGCATGCCCGCGCCGAGGTGGTGCGCGTTGCCCGGATCGGCTTTCTGTTTCATCACCGCGGCGGATTTCACCAGTTTGTCTTTGATCGCCACTTCGCGCGGCATGCCATTGAGTTCGAAGTAGACTTTGCGCGTTCCGTCTTTGGCCGGTTCGGCGACGGAGATCAATTTCACGATCAGCGTCTTGCCCGGCTCGATCTCGACTTTGATCTCCTCGTCGATGTCCATGCCGAACAAGAAGTTCTTCGTCGGGATCGGCGTCGCGTCGCCGTACAGCTTGCGCGAATTGGCGAAGTCGTTGAAGACTTTGTCGTACAGCGCGGCGGAGAGCGCGTCGCGGCTGGAAATTTCCGCGCCGAAACTCTTGGTCAGCGTACCGTGCAAGCCTTTCAAATCGATCGGCGGCAACATCGCGCCGGCACGTTTTGCCAGCGGCTTGCGGTCCTTTAGTATCACCGCCTGCAATTTCGGGTCGAAACCGCCGGGCGGAAAACCGATGTGCCCTTCGAAGAATTGCACGACCGATTCCGGGAAGCTCAGGTGCTTGCCCTTCTCGACCACGTCTTCGGATTTCAAGCGATTGGTCACGAGGAACAGCGCCATGTCGCCGACGACTTTGGAACTGGGCGTGACTTTGACGATGTCGCCGAAGAGGAAATTCACCGCGCGGTATTCGCGCTTGATCTCCTCCCAGCGGTCGGCCAGCCCCAGCGATTGAGCCTGCTGCTGCAGGTTCGTGTACTGTCCGCCGGGCATTTCGTGTTCGTAGACTTCCGCCGTCCCGGCTTTCATGTCGCTTTCGAACGGGTAGTAGAATTTGCGCACGTTTTCGAAGTAGTCGCCGATCTTGTTCAGCGCCGGCAAGTCCAGTCCAGTATCGCGCGGGCCGCCCCCAAGCTGCGATACGAGCGCATTCAGATTCGGCTGGCTGGTCAGGCCGCTCATGCTGGCGATAGCCATGTCGGCGGCATCCACACCGGCTTCGGCAGCCTTCAGGATCGACGCGCCCTGTGTGCCGCAGGTGTCATGCGTGTGGAAATGCACCGGCACGCCGACTTCTTCGCGCAGCGTTTTCACCAGTTTTTCGGCGGCGTAAGGCTTGCACAGGCCGGCCATATCTTTAATGCCAATGATATGCGTGCCGCGCTTGACCAGTTCCTTGGCCATGGTCACGTAATATTTCAGATCGTATTTGCTGCGCGCCGGATCGTTGATGTCCGCCGTGTAACAGATCGCCGCTTCGCAAATGCGATCAGTCTTCAGTACCGCGTCGATGGCCACTTCCAATCCAGGCATCCAGTTCAAACAGTCGAAGATGCGGAAAATATCCATGCCGGCCTGAGCCGATTCCTTGATGAATTCGACGACGACGTTGTCGGGGTAATTCGTATAGCCGACCGCCGACGAACCCCGCACCAGCATCTGGAAAAGAATATTGGGAATCTTTTCGCGCAGCCGCACGAGGCGGTCCCACGGGCACTCCTTTAAGAAGCGCATCGCCGTGTCAAACGTCGCGCCGCCCCACATTTCCATACTGAAGAGATCGGAGCAGCGGCGCGCGTAGAAATCGGAGACCGCCAGCATGTCGTAACTGCGCATGCGCGTGGCCAACAGCGATTGGTGCGCGTCGCGGAACGTCGTGTCGGTGACGAGTAGTTTCTTCTGAGCACGCGCCCATTTCGCCAGGCCCGCAGGGCCTTCGCGCTGCAGGATCTGTTTCGTGCCGCTGGGAATTCCCGGCGCGCAGAAGTCGTGTGCCACTGGCAGCGGCCGTATGCTGCCAGTGCTCGCGGCTTCGGCCATTGGCGCGGCCGGAACGGTCGCGTGCACGGGCGCGTTGAGTCCCTCGCCGACGATCGGGTTGCCGTTGACCGTGATTTCCGCAATGAAATTCAGCAGCTTGTTGGCCCGGTCGCGCGGTTCCCGCCAAGTGAACAGGCTGGGGTTGGCTTCGATGAAACCCGTGTCGCATTGCCCGGCGAGAAAATCCGGATGGCGCAGCACGTTCTGCAAAAACGGAATGTTGCTCGACAGGCCGCGAATGCGGAATTCGCTGAGCGCGCGATATAAGCGCGCGGCAGCCTCGAGGAAATCGCTGCCAAGGCTTGTCGTCTTCACCAGCAAGGAATCGTAATACGGTGTGATCACCGCGCCGCCGAAGGCCGTGCCGCCATCGAGCCGGATGCCGAAGCCCGCCGCCGAACGATAGGTACTCATGCGACCGTAATCGGGCGTGAAATTCTTTGCGGGGTTTTCGGTCGTGATGCGCGCCTGGATCGCATAGCCTTTCAGCTCAATCTTGTCTTGAGCCGGGACGCGGGTTTGCGGGTCGCTGAGTTTGTAGCCTTCAGCGATACGAATCTGAGCCTGCACCAGATCGACGCCCGTCACCATTTCGGTGACGGTGTGTTCCACTTGGATGCGCGTGTTCATTTCGATCAGGTAAATCGCGCCCGTTTTCGGATCCATCAAAAATTCGACGGTGCCCGCGTTCTGATAGCCCGCCGCGCTGGCGAATTTCACCGCCATGTTGCAGAGGTCATTGCGTTGTTTGGCATTCAAAGCCATGCTGGGCGCGAATTCGATAACTTTCTGGTTGCGCCGCTGGATCGAACAATCGCGTTCAAAGAGATGCAACACATGGCCGTGCATGTCGCCGAGGATTTGCACTTCGAGATGCTTGGGCTTGATGATCCGTTTTTCGATGAAGCATTCGTCGTTGCCGAACGCGTTCAACGCCTCGCGCTGCGCCGCCGGGAGCATCTCGCGCAATTCGGCGTCGTTGCTGACCGCGCGGATGCCGCGCCCGCCGCCGCCGTGGCTGGCCTTGATCATAACGGGATAGCCGCAGGCGTTGGCGAACTTGAGCGCATGATTAACCGATTCGACTGGGCCAGGCGTGCCGGGAATGACGGGCAGACCCAGGCTGAGCGCCAGCTTGCGCGCGCTGACTTTGTCGGAGACTTTGGCCATGACGCTGGGATCGGGTCCGACCCAGATCAGCCCGGCCGCGATAACTTTCGTCGCGAATTCGCTGTTCTCGGAGAGAAATCCGTAGCCGGGATGGATCGCGTCGACGCCTTTTTCGAGCGCCAGTTGCACGATTTCATCCATGCCCAGATACGCCGCAACGGGGCCTTTGCCCGCACCGATCTGGTAGGCCTCGTCGCATTTGTAACGGTGCAACGCGAGCTTGTCTTCCTCGCTGTAAATGCCGACGGTGACAATGCCCATTTCGTTGCACGCGCGAAAGACGCGGATGGCAATTTCGCTGCGGTTGGCGACGAGCAGCTTATGAATCGGCCGGATGCCGCGCTTTTTGGCCTCGCCGGCGTCGATCAGATGCGTCTGATACACGGCGGCGGGATGCGCAGGGAGTGCGGCGGACGATGCAACGGCGGAGAGTCTCTTTGAGGCGCGTTTGGGCATGATGATTCCGGCTTGAACATTCGGTTTTCGAATAGCAATAACAAACGAGATGAAGACGATGTTTATATAGACTGAGCGAACAAATGCAACCGAAACGCGCGTGACGCCACCGCTGAAAATCAGTATGGAAACAAAACGCATCGATGTAGAATGCCCTCCAACAAAAGTTGGGAGAATAGATCATGACGGCACGCGCTCAAAAAGTTTTGGAAGAAGCCATGACACTGCCGGAGGACGAGCGTTCAAGCGTGGCTATCGCGTTGTTGGACAGCACGCGCGAATTCGACGACGGCAAAGTCGATCCCGGTGCGGAAGCCGCTTGGGATGACGAAATCGACAAGCGGATTGCTGAGATTGATTCAGGAAAAATTCCGTTTAAGGATGCATTTGAAGCGCTTGATGAAATCCGAGCGCGAAAGAAATGAAACCATTAGCTCGACATCCGGGCGCGGACTTGGACGTAATATCAAGTGATGATTGGTACGAAGACCGGCAGCCCGGAAGGAAGAGGGGCTCATTTTATCGATGCGGTCGAGGCAACATACTTAAAAATCCGGCAACAACCCAGCCGGTGGCCTTTCCGGCGAAAAGACGCCCGTCAGTGTCCAGTCAAAAAATTCCCATTCAACGTAATTTTTGTCGAACGCCCAAATGCTATTTGGATCGTCGCTGTCGCGCATGAAAAGCGCCGCCCGAATTTTTGAACGAAGCGGCTGAAGGACATTCGCTGATTCAATCCGGCACCACCTCCGCCTCCTTCGCCACGAAACTCGATTTATTAATCCACGGCTCCAGTTCCGTCCCTTTCATGATTCGCAGCAGCACCGGCACAGTCATGACCGTCGTCGTGACGGCCATCAGCACCAGCATGCAATAGACGCTTTCGGGAATGACGTGCAGTTCGTAGCCGGCGTTGATCACGACCAATTCCATCAAGCCGCGCGTGTTCATCATCGCTCCAATGCAACTCGACTCGCGCCACGAAAACCCGCTGACACGCGCCGCGACCGTGCAGCCGCCAAATTTGCCGGCGATTGCGCAGGCGGAGACGAGTCCCGCGGCGAGCCAGAGCGTGCCGAAGATCGCGAAGATGCCGATCAGATTCGTGGCGATCGCGCACAGAAAAAGCAGTGCGAAAATCGCAGCCAGCCAATTGACGCTGAGCTTGCCATTCTGTACCGCACCGCGCAGCAGGCGTGCCAGCAACGGCTTGAGCACGATCAAAACGAAACCGGCGAAGGCGATTGTTTCAGCCGCCATGACAGCAGTGTTGAACAGGCTGAACGACGACCGAACCATCGCGCTGACCGAGGCCAGCATGATCCAACCGGACGCGTCGTCAACGGCGGCGGCGGTGATCGTTATCGCGCCCAGCCGCGTGGGCGTGATGTTCAGCTCCATCATGATGCGCGCCAAAACCGGAATCGCCGTGATGGACATGGCCGTGCCCATGAAGAGCGCGAAACCCGTCAACGGCACTTCAAGTTGCAGACTCGCATGTAAATGGCGGGCCAGCACCCATCCCAGCCCAAACGGTAGAACGATACCCGCAAGTGAAATCAGCAGCGACGAGCGCCCGTATTTTTTGAGGTGTGAGAAATCGAATTCCAGCCCAACGAGGAACAACAGTAGAATGAGACCCAACTGGCTGAACATCTTGAAGACTTGATCGACGCTCGGATCGAAAATCTGCTTCGAAAGTTCCGGGCAGAAATGGCCGAAGAGCGACGGGCCGAGAGCCAGGCCGGCCGCCGTTTCACCCACGACGGCGGGCTGTCCAAGCTTGCGGAACACAATTGCGAAGATGCGCGAAAGGACCAGAATCAGCGTGAGCTGAATCAACACTTTGAGCAGCGTGTCCTCAACACTCGGTGCGGTTTCGGCAAGCAGGAAGGGCATCGAAAATACGAGATCGGACCCAAGCATGCAGGTGTCTCCCAAAATCTGGCGCTGCATGTCATACACTGGCAGATTGAAAATTTCGAGACAATAATACGTGTGCGTACTAATTAATTTGCGCGCGAACAATTTGCGCTGCGGCTGCGTTATTCTTTGTGCCGGAATTTCCGGACGAGCACCGCAAGCAGGTAAATCGCACAGAGCCCAATCGCCACGCCGGCGATGAAATGCGTGCGATCAGGGGCGGTTTCGGGAATGGGCCGCTTGATAGTCTCGGGCACCGCGTCCGGTTTTTCAGTGGTTTTCGGTACGGTCTGCGCGGGCGTTGGAGCCGGCGCGGCGCTCCAGTTGCAGGTGTATTTCAATGTATTGGAACTGGTCAGCAGCAGATTTTCCTGTCCGAGCGACTGCTCTTGGCGGATGCCGGTGATGTACGTCGACTGCCACGGATTGCCCGGCGTGAATTCGACTTCAAGCAGCACGTCTTCGCGCAGTTCGATCGCGGCAGGCACCGTGGACGGGATATATTCAATTTCGTAAATCGCGTATTCTTTGCCGGGATCGCCGGGCACCAGCGTTTTGTTGTCGGGCTCCTGGACGGCGATCACGCGGCCTTCCAGGCGCTTGCCATCGGCGCTCAGATAGACGTGTTTCAACAGATATTTCCCATGCACGCGGTAGGCGTCCGATTGCGTCACGATCACGCCGTCGTCATTGGTCGGCAAACTCTGTTGAACGACAACCTGTTCCACCGACACCCTTGCCCACAGCGTGATTTTGTCGCGATAAATCACCACATCCATGCGCCCCTGCGCGAGCGGATGAGCGCTTGCGATTAATGGGAGTATGAAAGGGATCGCGACGAATCCCGCAAAAAAGCCATTTGTCATTGTTAATTTGTCATTTGTCATTTGTCATTTCCATCAGTCGCCGCGCAATCGCTGTTCAATGACAAATGACAAATCAAAAATGCCCAATGACAAATGCTGTTACTCCTTGATGTGAAAGTCAATCACGAACACATCGTCAAGCACAGGCCCCAGCAGCGCGCCGAAGGCTTTGTGGTCGGGATGAACGGCGTAGCTGCTGATATCCTTTTCGTCCGCGAACGTCAGCACGAAGCAATGCGAAAAACCTTTGTCCTTATTCTCCTTGCTGACGTTCGTGCCCCACTCGAGCGACAGAACACGGTCGCTGATCTTATTTTTTAAATCGCGAAAAGCCGCTTCGATTTTCTTGATATCGGCAACGGAAGTGCCTTCTTTGAATTTAAGACACACGACGTGCCGGACCAGGTCGGCTGCGCGTGCCGAGGCTATGCCAAAGAGGGCGAAGAGGATTGCGGCGGCGAAAAGGGCGCGAAACGGTTTCATGCGTGTGGCTCCTGGTGAAGTGGAAAATCGATTTTCATCTTAGCGGCTGAAATTGCAAATGGCGTTGCGTCGAATTGATAGATTCGGACTTCTTTCGCTCGCGAGAACGGCAAACCATTGACCTGAACGAATATTCGGCAAATCGAAAGCGCTCTTGATTAGGATTCGGCAATAGCGCTGTCGTCCTTCTAGTGATTCGCAGCACAAATCCAATCGTATCCATTGGCCTGTACTTTGCTTACTTTAAAAACGCTTCGAGAAAGTCGTTCTGTCCCATAGAAAACGGGGGGAATAAACCGAGGCGGAGCTCGACACTTTTTGATTCGTCGCCCATGTTTCAAAGATTGTCAGGGCATTGTTTTTAAATGAAGAAGCGTCTTCTTCATTTCGTGTTCGAATTTCAATAAATAAGGAGACAGTCCGATGGCTAATACATCAGTATATGGTATTTACTCGTCCCGGTCGCTTTTGGAATCGGGAGTGGAGCATCTCAAGTCCGCGGGTTTTCGAAACACGGATATTTCGGTTCTCTTCCCTCACAACGAAGGTTCAAAAGACTTTGCGGTGAAGAACAGCACCAAGGCGCCCGAAGGTGCCGTAGCGGGAGCTGGAACTGGAGCCGTGGTCGGAGGCGCGCTCGGTTGGCTGGCCGGAATCGGTGCGCTGGCCATTCCCGGCGTGGGACCGTTCATCGCTGCCGGCCCAATCATGGCCGCGCTGGCGGGCGCCAGCGTGGGCGGTGCAGTCGCGGGAGTCGCGGGCGCGCTCATTGGAATGGGCTTCACCGAGTACGAGGCGAAACGTTACGCCGGACGCATCCAAAAAGGCGGCATTTTGCTGTCCGCACATTGTTCCAACAGCAATGAAATCAAGTCGGCCACCGATATTTTGAAGCGCACTGGAGCGGACGATATTTCGCACTCGGGCGAAGCGTCGGCCGATTACGATTCGACGGATGAGCCCCATCACCGTTCGCAAGTTGTTGTCCCAATGCATAAGTAAAAATTATAAAATGTCCGGGGCCGTGTATCCACACGGCCTTCTTACAAAGGTTCGAAATTCTCGTTTCCCATCATCGAAAAAGGAGCATCAAATGTTAATCGACTCAAAACGCATACTGCTGGCGATCGGCTTTGTAATCGCTGCATGTTTTTCCACCCAGTTGACCGCCGCCGAAGACGACAATAAGGTCAAAACGCCGGACGCGGTGAAGGCGGACAATACGAAAGTCAACCTGCGCGATCGCGATGCCGGCGAAGCGACCGCGGACCAGCAGAAGCAGAACAAAAGCGATGTGGAGCTTGCGGCTTCCATTCGCAAGGCCGTGGTCAAGGACGATTCGTTGTCGACGAATGCCCATAACGTGAAGATCATTGCCATCGATGGCATGGTCACGCTCAAAGGCCCGGTTAAATCAGAGGTCGAAAAGGCTGCCGTGGAGAAAATCGCCGTGTCGGTCGCGGGTGAGAAGAATGTAAAGAGCCTAATCGATATCGCCCCGTAAAATAATGGTCTTGGTAAAGGGCGGTGAATGAATGTTACATACGGCGGGAACGGTATCGTTCCCGCCGTTTTTATTGAATTAAAACAATCGGCCGCGATCATTCCAGATTACTTGGCAATCGGTACATTTGCCGTCAGCGAGCAGTACGACGCGTCCGTTCGCATAACGGAACGTAATTGATTACCGCCAATCAAACAGTGTCGGGCGGAAATAGCATTGCCTTCAGTTCGAGGCAATCAACAGCGGCGGTGCGCATCCGTGCGGGACGCGCAGTGTTTTGGAGAGATATTCCAGTGTATGTAGACCGCGT
>JBBRQD010000171.1:0-8866 GCA_038227045.1 Planctomycetota bacterium | reverse complement strand
TTCGGCCGCATACCGGACGATAAAGCTCATGTTCACAATGGTCCTCCCCCCGTGGAAAGTTGTCTGCAAACACTTCCTCGGTCAGGGGGGATTTTTGCTTTAACGCTTTTGGTTTTTCCTTAACTATGTGCCATTCGGGACGTGCACGAAACTTCTTGACGGCGAAAAAAAAAGGGGCAAGATTGGGCGGGTGGCCCACCCCAGCTTGCTGGGCAGATGATGATGGAATTGATCGTTTCGGATTCGTAGGAACGGATTGCGAAATCGCAAGAATGGCGATGTGCGGACAGAGTTTCAGCTCGTTGAAAACTGAATAGTACCGATCGATTTCACGCCGCAGCGCGGTAGTAATGATTGAGTAAGGCGGGTGGCACGGTTAGACAGTAACCGTTGATCGCGGCTTGCTCGGAAATTGGGTGCCACCGGTAGCGGCAGTTTGCTACCGGTGCGAATCGGCGGTGAGAGGCAGAATTTCAAAATGGTCACATTCTGCAGATCCAAGTCCCGTTCCAGTCCCGGAAAAGCCCCGGCTTTTTTTTTTGCTGTACTCTGGTCCGTGCCGCTGTGAATTCCAATCAACTCCAAATCCGCCAGGACGGACGACTCAGCCTGCCGGCTTCCAGCGTTTAACAATCTTACGAAACAGTTTCGTCAATTCTTCTTTGCCGATTGAACCATCCGCCACACCGAGCGTGATCGTTTCCAATTCATCATCGGATGCGACAAAGCGCTTTCCGTTTAATGACAAGAAAATGCCAGCCGATGCCAGAGCAGTGCGTTTATTTCCGTCCACAAACGCGTGATTCTTGCAGATATGAAACAAGTAGGCGCCTGCCATCGCGGGTAGGCTGTCATGCAGAAACTGTCCGCCAAATGTCGCGGAGGGCATTGTCACGGCGGACTCCAAGAGGCCCTCATCTCGCACACCCGGCGAGCCTCCAAATTCGCGTATCGATCGCGCGTGAATTCCCCGCACGACGTCAACAGTCAGAAAAACAGGTGAATCTTTCATTGCGCAAGCCGTTGCAGAACGCCACGTCGTTCTTTAAAGAACTGATCCATGCACGCTTGAAGTTCCACGGGGTCAATCTCCCGCGCCCGGACCGGCGTCAAAATAATCGAGCCATGATCCACGGTGATTTGCACCTCGCCGCGTTCCTGAAGCCCCACCAGTTCCATCAACGCCTTGTCCAGGGTAATCGCGCTGCTGTTCCCCACTTTTTGCAATTGTTTAACCATGGCTCCTGTCTCCCTTTCGTTATAACATCATTATAACCGATGGAGGCGCGCCGCGCAATCTAATTCTTGTTCTTATCCTGCATCAGCAGCCCCTTCTCCAAATGCAATTCCCGCCGCGCCGCATGAGCCACCTTCGGATCGTGCGTCACCACAATAATCGTTTTGCCAAATTCCCGGTTAAGCTGCACAAGCAGATCCATCACCTCCTGAGCCGAATGCGCGTCCAGATCGCCGGTCGGTTCGTCGGCCAGCAATAATTTCGGATCGGTGGCCAGCGCCCGGGCAATAGCCACGCGCTGTTCCTGCCCTCCCGAGAGTTCATCCGGGCGATGGTTCATCCGGTCGCTCAAACCGACAATGCGCAGCGCCGTCTCCACATGCCGCCGCCGTTCCGCGCGGCTCAACGGCAGCAGGGTCAGCGGCAGTTCGACGTTTTGATACGCCGTCAAAACTGGCAGTAGATTGAATGTTTGAAAGATGAACGCCACGTGGTCCGCGCGCCAGCGCGCCAACTGCCGCGAACTCATGCGCCCCAGGTCCTGCCCGCACACCATCACGTCGCCTTCCGTCGGCGTATCGAGCCCCCCGAGCAGATTCAGCAGCGTCGTTTTGCCCGATCCAGAAGGCCCCATCAGCGCAACGAAATCGCCCTCCTCAATGTCCAGCGTGACATGATCGAGCGTCAGAATATCGGCATCGCCCTTATGATAAATCTTCGTCGCGCCGCGCAGTTCAATGATGGAAGGCATGAGTGATTACTTAGCCTCGTCCGCCACGCGCACTTTTTGCCTGTCAGCCTTGATATTCTCCGCCCCCTTTACAACAACCGACTGCCCTTCCTTGATTCCACTTATAATCTCAACCAAGTCGCCTTTCGATTCGCCGGCCTCCACCACGGATTGAGCAGCCAAGCCGTCTTTGACGATCCAAACGAAGCGCGCACTCTCCGCCCCCTGTAGAGCGGCCTTCGGAATCGCCAGTTTCTTCTTGATATTCGTCTCCGCCCCGGCCGGAGCGTCATCCGCGATGAACTTCACGCGCAGCCCCATATCCGGAAGAATCTCTTTGTGATCGAGAATGTGTTCGATCCCGACGCGCACTTGCACGGTCGCCTTGCCGCGATTCGCGCGCGGCAAAATGCGCAGCACTTTGCCCGCCAGCGGCACGTCGGAAAATGCGTCGATAAGAATCGACGCGCGCTGCCCGACTTTGATTTTCGCGATGTATTGCTCGGCCACGTCCACTTCCGCCTGAAGCGATTTCCGCTCGGCAATCGTCGCGATCGATCCGCGCGCCATCGATCCGCCAATGCTGATCGGCGCAACGATTTCACCGACCTCCGCAGCCTTTTCGATGACCACGCCGTCAAACGGCGAAAAGATTTTCGCATCGGCCAATTGAGCGTTCAGCACCTCAATGCGCGCGGCCATGGTCTTGACGTGCCGCTCTGCAACCGCGGCCGCCGCTTTGGCGACCGCCACCTGAGTGTCCGCCATCACCGCTTGAGTCTCCGCAACCGTAATGCGCCGCAAAATCTCCTGCTTGCGCTGGCCGGCCGTCGCGATCTGCGCGTCCGCCAGTTGAATTTCAGTCAAATGATCCTCGACAGTCGCAAGAGCCATCGCGCTCACTTCGGAAAGCTTCTTGTCACGATCGTAGCGCCGCTTGGCGTCGGCGAGTTTGATCTTGATTTCGCGCACATCGAATTCGAGCGTATCCAGCGGCGCTTTCGCGGCCTCAATCGCGGCCTTGGAATTCGCCGCGCCCGCTTCGGCCTGAGCCGCCAGCGCCTCCAGCCGTTTCACATCGGCCTTCGCCTCTTCCACGTCGGCTTTGACCTGTTCGATGGCGGCGTCCAATTCGCGATGATCGATCTCCCCAACGACTTCGTTTTGCGCGACTTGCTGCGCTTCGACGACGTACAATTTTTCCAGCCGCCCGGTTCCTTTGAACGCAAGCACGGACATGCGGTCGGCCACGATGTAACCCGCCGCGCTCAATTCGTTTTGCGCCGAATCCAAATAACTCACCTTGGCGATGCCAACTTCCGCACCAAAATATGCTTCGGCCCACTTGGGTGCGGCCATCGCCGCCAGCGCAATCGCCGCCGCCGCGACCACAAAAAACACGGCTTTCCACGCGAAACGGCGCGAACGCCCCCGAGTCCGATCGATCTTCAATGAAGCCAGCCCTTCGTGCACGGCCATTGCAACCTCCTGACAATAATGTAGCGAAAAATTAATTTCGAGCAATTGGAGTAATTCGGGACTTGCATATTAACCATTCGTTCATAGACTGCTTCGTTTCGAATGGAGAAATTACGCTCCATTAAAATAGCCTTCCTTTTCATCGATTGCGGGCCTTGGCTCGCTTTGGAGAAAACAGCAACATGGTAGATGAGATTCGCTCCGCTGCACCGTTCGTTGACAGTCTCTGCGCCCACCCGCTCGATGCGGAGTCGATTTTGAAATTGCGCTACGCCGCTCGCAACAACACCGTCGAACGCGCGGCCTTGGTCAATTGGGCCTCCGACCTCGATCACTCCGCCCTCTCGAAGGACGAGAAGATTCTGCGGCACGCGGCGTTCAACTGGATTCTCGGCTCGCACGACAAGTCGGAAAGCGTCAAAGCGCTCCACGGCCAGACAGCCCACTTGATCCGCGGCGGAATAGCCTTCGACAAAGGCCGTTACGATGAAGCCGTCACCGAATATAAAAGCGCGCTTTCAGGATCGCCCAAGTCGGCCAAAATCGCGATCGAACTGGCCAGCGCGCTCCGCGCCGTGGGAAAGATCGACGAGGCGCTCAAAGTTCTCAACAACGCCGAATCCTTCGCCTCCGGCGACAGCGATTGGTGGGTGCAGAAGGGTTGGTGCACCGAAGCGCACGGCAATCAGGAAGCTGCGTGCACGGCCTACGAAAAAGCCCTTACAATCGATTCGCACAACGCGCTGGGCACGTTCCGCCTCGCCTATTACCTCGATCTTCGCGGCGACGACAACCGCGCCATTGAACTCTATAAAAAAGTCACCGGTCCAGGCAGCGCGTTCGTCAATGCCATGATCAACCTCGGACTCCTCTACGAGGACAAAGAGGACGTCGAAGCCTCCATCGCGTGCTTTAAAGAAGCGATCAAAGCCGAACCGACGAACCGCCGCGCGGCGCTGTACCTGCGCGACGCCGTCGAGTCGCTGGACATGTACTACGACGAAACGCTGCGCAAAGAATCCGACCGGCTCGAAGCCGTGCTGCGCATTCCCGTCAACGACTTCGAACTCTCCGTCCGCAGCCGCAATTGCCTCGCGAAGATGAACGTCAAAACGCTCGGCGACATGGTCCGCAAAACCGAACCGGAATTGCTCGCCTACAAAAACTTTGGCGAAACCAGCCTGCGCGAGATCAAGCAATTGCTCGAAAGCAAAGGCCTGCGCCTGGGGATGCACAAAGAAGAAGAGCAGAAGCGCGCCCGCGCTCAGCGCCTCCGCATGGGCGCAACGGAAAACACCGCGCTGGCCAAGCCAATCACCGACCTCGAATTGTCCGTCCGCGCCAGAAAGTGCATGCAGCGCCTGAACATCGAGACCATCGGCGAATTGTGCGAAAAATCCGAAGCCGACTTGCTGGCCACCAAGAACTTCGGCCAGACCAGCTTGACGGAAGTAAAATTAAAGCTCGGCGAAATCAACCTCAGCCTCAAGCAAGCAGACTAAGTTCGCGGATTGAAATTGAAAAAATCGAGGAGTGTAAAAGGGGCGTTAGCGCCCCTTTTTTAGTTAATAGTTGAATGCAGCTTGAGCCAATTTCGGGAGCCACTGGTAGCCGGCTGTATTGGCTACCAGTGAGAATCGGCGGCGGACGTCTGAAATTCAAAGCAGTCTCGGTCGGCACCGCAATTCCTTGCTGTCGAAGTGGCACTACACGAAAGCGCAACGTGAATTCGGTGACGTTATTTCACTCAGACGAAATAGGGTCTGCTCTTCAACTTTTCTTCAACAATCGGTAATGCTTGACCGCAAGCCCGTCATACGCCGGGAACAACGCCTTGACATCTGCCAGCCGCATCAGCACCCATGGCGAAATATGCGATGGGCCGTTCTTCGAAAAATACAGATCGTCCGCAATGTACACGCAGGAATGCACGATCCTGTCATCGGGCGTGTTCAACATCGCAATGTCCCCCAGTCGTGGCGCGTCTGAAATCAGCCCGTAGCTCGTCTCCAACTGTGCCTTGACTTTCGCGGGGTCGGTGAATTTGTCATCGGGAATTTCAGAGAAGAAATTGAACGCCGTCCAATGGCAATCCCGATGCATGGCCACCGGATTCGAACTGGGCAGTGGATACATGTAAAGCCGGTTGCGTGCGAACGGCGGCAGCAGAAGCGAGACATCGATGCGCATCCCGCCCGGATTGAGTCTGAGCGATTCCAAAAGTGGCAGTACTTCTTTCGCCCGCCCGCCCGCGCCCCAATAATTGACCAGCGCCTTGATGTCCGATTTTTCGTGCAGCCGCAATTTCACCATCACCGTCGAACGCCGCATCAGAACGTTCAGCAGTCTGCGCCGTTCGTTCTGTTCGGGAATTGTTTTCAGGAGCGTGATCGTGTCCGCAAGCAGCATCGAGTCGCCATGCGGATAGAGGAGTTTCCGGACATTGGCAACCACCGCCGGAGAAAAATGCCCCTCGGCCAGCCATGCATCGAACTGCGCCGGCTTGAAAATAAAGGGATCAACCTGGCGGCGATTGGCCTGATTTTTAGCCAGTTCGTCGTAAATGCGCTTGCGAGCGCTTGGGCCCAGATTCAAGATCGCCTCGTCCGGCGGCCGCATTACCCAACCTTGATTCGGCACGAATTCGGCGCCCGACAGCAACGTCGCGCTCAAGCCCTTCGGCAGTTCCGCTGATTCAAGTAATGCCGTCAACGCCTCGCGCGAAATGCTGCCGAAACGCCATTCTGCATTGCTCGGCGGAAACAGATCGTCCGTCCCAAATTCAAGGGCCGGATCGGTAATGAATTCGTAACAGTCCAACTCTCCCCAAGGCCCGTTTTTGATCTGATATTTCGGATTAGCTGGATCTTTTTCGGTCACGACCATAGCGGATTTCGGCCTGCCAAAATACTGCCACGCAAGCAACAACCAGGGAATCACGAACAGCACACCCGCGAGCACGAAAGGCCATTTCCGCGTTCGCACGTAAATCCGCTTCGATTCGCTGCTCACGCGAATCGCAATGATACTGGATCCCGAGTTGCCTTTCTGCATGGCTGCCACAGGTTGAATTTTTGGTTTTTTCGCCACAGTCGCCAATTGTCCAGGAATCGGGTCATCGGATTTTCAATGCCGCGGAAATACGCATTCTTATAGTTGCGTTAAGGTGTGATTTTCGTCCATTAAATTTCTTAAGATATTGTCACATGAAAGCAATTCGCCGCGCTGAAAGCAAGGCAGGTGGGGGCCCAGCCCAACGGCTGGGTCGCGAAAGCGCCAAGAAGCATCTTCCTTGTCTCTCGATTTAACAGTAATGGGTGGTTTAGTAGGAGGGCTTCGTCTTCCAGCGCCAAAGGTGTTGCGTCCCGGATCGCGCGAGAATTTCCGCTCGCGTCGAACCACACGACGTTAATTCCCGTTGAATTCGCCGTTCTGGACATCCTTGGGCAGCCGCTCGCGAAGATAACTCGTAATGTCGTCCGTTTCGGTCATCTTCATGATCTCCGCGCTGACATTCTTGCATTCTTCAAAGCTCAGCCCGCGAATGATCTTTTTGATCTCCGGAATCGTCGGGGGCGAAATCGACATTTCAGTCATGCCGAAGCCCACCAGGGCGGCGGAGAAGATGGGATCGCCGGCCATTTCACCGCACATGCTCACCGGGATCTTGGCCGCAAGTGCTGCATCGACAGTCATCTTGATCAGCATCAGCACAGCCGGATTCGCGGCGTTGTAAAGATAAGCGACCAGCTCGTTGCCGCGATCCACCGCCAGTGCGTACTGCGTCAAATCGTTGGTGCCGATCGAAAAGAAGTCGCACTCCTTCGCCAGGACATGCGCCTGCAGGGCCGCCGACGGCACTTCGACCATGATTCCGATTTCGATTTTTTCGTCGAAGGACTGGCCTTCCTGCTTGAGATCCTGCTTCGTTTCTTCCACAATCCGTTTGACCCAGCGCAGCTCGTGAATGCTGGTGATCATCGGCACCATCATGCGGACTTTGCCCAGAGCCGACGCGCGCAAAATCGCGCGAACTTGCACGCGGAACGTCTCCGGAAATTTCATCGACACGCGGATGCTGCGCAACCCCAGATACGGATTCTGCTCGTGTGTCGAGTGTGTGGGCAGAATCTTGTCCGCGCCCAGATCCTGCGTGCGAATCACCAGCGGCCGGCCGTTGAGATTCAGCAGACACTTCTGATACGCCTGGAAATGCGTCTGCTCGTTGGGTTCGACGCCGCTGGTCAGGTATAAAAACTCCGTGCGGAACAAGCCAATGCCGCCGGCGCCATGCTGCAATGCGCCCTGGATTTCATCCGGAAATTCGATGTTTGCCATCACCCGGATTTCGCGCCCGTCGCGCGTCACCGCCGGCAGATCTTTTTCCTGGATCAGCGCCTGCTCGTGCGACTTGATTTCTTCCTGCCGCTTGCGGTACCGCGCCAGCGTCCGCTCGTCGGGGCGAATCACCACGATGCCGCGGTTGCCGTCGATGATGATCGTTTCGCCGCCGGAAATATCCGCCGAAATCGTCTCCAGACCGACCACCGCCGGCATTTCGAACGCCCGCGCCAGGATGGCCGTGTGGCTGGTCTTTCCGCCGATGTCGATGGCGAACGCCTTGACCACGTTGCGGTCGAACGACGCCGTCTGCGACGGACCCAGATCGCGCGCGATCACCGCGACCGGATTGGTCAGCGAACTCAAATCTTCTTTGCGTCCGCCCAACAGCACTTTCAGCAACCGCTTTTGCAAATCGTGAAGGTCCGATCCGCGCTGTATGAACATCTCGCCACCATAGCCGGCGATGCGCTTGGCGATGGCTTTCAACGTCGTGGAAACGGCGTGTTCCGCGGAATATTTGTCGTTTTTAATCTTGTCGAGAATTTGTTTGCGCAGCGAATCGTCTTTCAACAACTGCGTCTGCACGCTCAAAATGGCGCCGATGCTGGAGCCGAGCTGGTCCTCGGTCTGCTTGCGAATCGTTTCAATCTCGAAATCGACTTTGGCCGCGGCATCTTCAAACCGCGCGATTTCTTCCGGCACTTTCTCATCTGGAATGGCAATTTCCGGAATGCGCACATCCTCGCTTTCCAGGAGGAATGCTTCGCCGATGTAAACACCCGGTGAGACTGGAATGCCCTTCAGAATTTCCATATTGTTCCAAATTGCCAGCAGTTTGTGTGCCAAAGATCGTTTTTATGCGTCAGAAAGGACCACGAAAGGTAACGGTATATTGTGCAAAGTCAAGACAAATAAAGCTCAAATATAGGGTGCCAACAGGGCCTTTCAAAAGTCCGTCGCCTTGCGCGCCAGCAAAGCGATGGCTTCGCCGGGGTGTGCGGCGAAGCGCCGCAAGGCTCGCGCGACGTTCTTTATTTTGTTTTGCCGCAGAACCGAAAGGATGGCGTTGCGCATGG